>JBGTLA010000123.1:0-23004 GCA_041744375.1 Acidimicrobiia bacterium
GGTCGGTTCGACGCCGAGACCGTTTCCGTAGGGGTCCCCCAGAAGGGCGGCGAGCCCCGGGCGGTGACAAGGGACGAAGGCGTACGCCCGGACTCCACCGACGAGACGCTGGCAAGCCTGCGCCCCGCCTTCCACGCCGACGGCACCATCACTCCGGGTAACGCCTCACAGATCTCCGATGGGGCGGCCGCCGTGGTCCTGGCCGATCGGAAGGCAGCCGAGGCTTCGGGGATGCCCGTCTTGGCCGAGATACTCGCCTACGGCCAGATTGGGGGTATCGATGCCACCTTGCACGAGCGTCCCGCCGAAGCCATTCGAGTCGCCCTTAAGCAGGCCGATCTGCAACCCGCCGACCTCAACGTGGTGGAGATCAACGAGGCTTTCGCTGCCGTGGCGCTGTGGTCGGCGCGCCTCCTGGAGATTTCCGAAGAGCGGGTGAACCCCAACGGCGGCGCGGTCGCCCTCGGCCACCCCATTGGCGCCTCCGGTGCCCGGGTGGTGGCCACCCTCGTCTCCGAGCTAGCGCGCAGAGGTGGGGGAATCGGAGCCGCTGCCCTGTGCGGCGGCGGCGGACAAGGCGATGCCCTGATCGTGCGGGTGCCCTGATGGCCGAGCCGATCGAACGCAATCTCGGACTGGACCTGGTGCGTGTCACAGAGACGGCCGCCATGGGTGCCGCCCGCTGGCAAGGGCGCGGCGACAAGGAGGCAGCCGACCAGGCGGCCGTAGATGGGATGCGCTCCCACCTGGCAACCCTCGATATCGATGGGATAGTGGTGATCGGTGAAGGGGAGAAGGACGCGGCCCCGATGCTGTACAACGGCGAACGCGTCGGGTCAGGTGGCGGCATGCCGGTGGACGTGGCGGTCGATCCGGTGGACGGCACGACTCTCACCGCTGACGGAATGCCCGGCGCCATCGCCGTAATTGCCCTGGCTGAGGGTCACGGCACGATGTACGCGCCGGGGAGCCTCGTCTATATGGACAAGATCGCGGTGGGACCGGAGGCGGCCGGTTCGATCGATCTGGAGGCGCCGGTTGCAGACAACCTGGCCGGTGTCGCCGAGGCGATGGACAAGAAGATCTCGGATCTGCGAGTCATGATCCTCGACCGGCCGCGCAATCAGCGATACATCGACGACACTCGTGCCGCCGGGGCGCGCATCCGGCTCATCGTCGACGGTGACGTCGCCGGCTCGGTGGCCTGCGCCGACCCCCAGTCCGGCATCGATGTGCTGTTGGGCATCGGTGGTTCCCCCGAGGCCGTCCTCTCGGCTGCTGCGCTCGCCTGCATGGACGGCGAGATCCAGTGCAAGCTGTGGCCCCGCAACGATTCTGAGGTGCAGCTGGCAAAAGACGAGGGCTTGGACCTCGACCAGGTCCTGACCACCACCGACCTGGTCAGCTCCGACAACATCTTTTTCGCCGCTACCGGAGTCACCGGCGGCGAATACCTGCGCGGCGTGGACTTCTACGGGGGAGGATGCTCGACGCATTCGGTCATCATGCGCTCCAAGACGGGTTCGATCCGTTATATGGACGCCTTCCACAATCTGACGAAGCTCCGCAAGATCTCCGCCACTGTCTTGGACTGATCACGGAGAAGGGTCCGCTTTCGGCCCTACTGCCCCCCTCCCTCTGCGAGCAACGGAGCGAGTCGCGAGTCGATCTGGGTCATAGCCGCCGTGGCGGAGGGATCGCTGTCTGACAAGCGCCGCACGTGGCGGCGGCAGCCCGGCGCAACCGAGGTAACGTCGGCGTATGGCTGCCGGAACCCATGCCGCTGTGCCCGACGCTCGCAACGAGTCGGTGGAGATCTACATCAACGGCGAGTTCTTCCCGCGACCCGAGGCGAAGGTATCGGTGTTCGACAGCGCCTTCCTGGTGGGCGACGGGATCTGGGAGGGTCTCCGCCTTCACAACGGCCGCTTCGCCTTCCTGGACCGCCACCTCGATCGCCTTCTCCAGGCTGCAGCAGCCACCCGCATGGAGCTGGGAATGGATCGCGACGGCATTGCAGCCGCCCTCTACTCGACCGTCGCACGCAACCGGATGACGGACGGCGTTCACGTGCGCCTCATGATCACACGGGGTGACAAGTCCACACCGTCCCAACATCCGTCGAACGTTGTTTCGGGGCCGACGATGGTCATCATCGCCGAGCACAAACGGGCCGACCCCGACATCGCCGCCGCTGGAATCAGCCTGTTCACGGCCACCATCCGCCGTCCACCACCAGATACGTTGGACCAGCGCCTCAACTGCCACTCGAAACTCCATGAGGTCATCGCCCTGATCCAGGCCACAGAGGCCGGCGCCGACGAGGCGCTCATGTTGGACCCGACGGGGGCCGTGGCCACCTGCAACGCCACCAACTTCTTCATCGTCACCGGCGGGGAGGTGTGGACCTCGACGGGCCACTACAACCTGCACGGCATAACGCGCAGGGTGGTCCTGGAGGAAGCCGCTTCAGCCGGGATCACCACTCGCCAAACGGCTTTCTCGCTCACCGACGTCTACTCAGCCGAGGAGGCGTTCGTGACCGGAACCTTCGGGGGGTTGACCCCGGTGAGGTCGATCGACGGACGCACCGTCGGTGCCGGAGCCGAGGGCGCCATGACGTCGCGTCTGCGCGGGCTGTATCAGCGTGCCGTCGAGCGATCGGTGGCATCGTGACGGTCACGAGGATCTCGCTGTGGTCGGGGCCGCGCAACATCTCCACCGCTCTGATGTACTCCTTCCGCCAGCGGCGCGACACCACCGTGGTGGACGAACCTCTCTACGCCCACTATCTAGCCCGGTCGGGCGTCGACCACCCAGGTCGTGACGACGTCCTCGCCGCCCAGGACACCGACGGAGAGGCGGTGGTCCGCCACCTCATATTGGGCCAGGCGCCAACGCCGGTGATGTTCTTCAAGAACATGGCCCACCACCTGCGGGGCCTCGACTGGTCATTTCTCGCCGGCCTCAGCAACGTCATCCTGACACGCGACCCCGCCGAGATGATCCCTTCCCTCATCGAACAGTTCCCCGAGCCCGACCTGGAGGGAACCGGCCTCCCCGTTCAGGTAGAATTGCTCGACGCCATCTTGGACCGGGGAGAGGATCCCATCGTGGTTGACTCGCGCATTCTCCTGGAGGATCCCGAGTCCACTCTCATCGCATTGTGTCGGCGTGTCGCCATCGACTTCGACGCAGCGATGCTGGCCTGGGAGCCCGGACCCGTGCCCGAGGACGGAGTGTGGGCGCCTCATTGGTATGACGCCCTTCACCGCTCCACCGGTTTTGCGCCCTACCGGCCCAAGGCGACGAGGGTGCCAGACCGGTTCGCCGGTCTTCTCACCCAGGCGACACCCCTGTACGAAAGGCTGGCGGCCTACGCCCTCGGGCGCTGAGACCGCGCAAGAGGTGAGCCATCGTGCTGCGATTTCTACTCAGCACCCGACGTTGTGGCTGGAAGATGTCAAGAACGCACGAGCTCGATTTCGCGCCCTCTGAACGCATGGATGTGTTCACGTTGCTCGAAGCGGTTCAGGCCATTGCCCGCACCGGTCTCAACTTCGCCGACAACCCCTACGATCGGGAGCGGTACCGGTGCCTGCTCGACTTGGCCGCGGCCGAGTACGAAGAACGGCTCGGTGTGGCGGAGGACGAACTCCGTGAGCGTTTCGCCGCCGAAGTGGGGACGATCACCCCCAAGGTCGGCGCCGACGCCGCCGTCATCGACGAAGACGACCGAATCCTGCTCGTGCGCCGCACCGATGACCGTCGTTGGGGTCTCATCGCCGGATGGGTGGAGCCCAATGAGCATCCCGCGGCCACAGTGGTGCGCGAAGCCGCCGAGGAAGTTGGGCTCGACATCGAAGTGATTCGGCTGGCGGGCATCGGGCACCGCCCCGCCGGGGCAGAGGCGGGACCGCATTCAACCGTGAGTGTTGTCTATTTGTGTCGAGTGGCGGGCGGCCACACAGCCCCCAGCCTCATGAAGTCATCGAGGCCCAGTGGCTCCACATCGACGAGGTCGACGAATGGCACCTCAACCACGCCGAGCTGGCTGAGATCGCCCTCCGCGCTCATCGAGCGTGACGTGAATAGGTCTCGATGGGTTTAGGGCCGCGAGTCGATGTGATGCCATTGGAATCGGAGACCTGCGGCGGCGGCGCTGGGGTGCGTCCGCATCACCCCTCGTTCCATTCCCACAAGTTGTGTCGGTCATCGGGCAGAGCCCATCAGCTCCTCGAGCGCGTCCCGGTATCGAGGGCCCATCAAGTCCCAGCCGAAACGAACCATGCTGGGAGCTATGAGCCTGCCGACCTCGCGTGCCTCCCCTGGATGGACGATCACCCACCGCAACCTATCGACCAGCCCGCCTTCGGGATACAGGCAGAGTTCGTGCTGTTCCACCGGCACCAGCTCGGGGTAGGAAAGACGCGCAGGTAGCACCGGCATGCACCCCGCTGCCATCCCCTCCACCACCGACACACCAAAGAACTCCTGAAGGGCCGTCGAGACGACCACATCCGCCGAGTTCAACCACTTGCGATACGCATCCAGATCGGCCAGCCCCATGTGGAGGATCCGATCACCGTGGCGGGCCGCGGCAGCGGCGAACTCGTCAGGTGCCACCCGGAAGTTCTCGCCGAGAACCACCACCTCGAAGTCGAGGCCCTCGCCGGCCAGGACATCGACAGCGGCGAAGAAGGCCTGTGGATCCTTGTCGTGTTCCCAGCGATGGTTCCACACGATCCTCACCGGACCATCGCCAACGGCCGTCGGCTCCACCCACGACAGATCCACGCCCACTTCGAGCACCTGCGCCTTGGCAGCGGCCCCTGCGATCAGATGTTCATGCGTGAGGTCGGGAAAGTGTCGAAGGAGGCGGGGGGTCTCGTCGAAGAAGGAACGCCGGTGGAACTCAGAGTTGAAGTAGACACGGTCGGCGGCCAGCGCCGAGGTCCAATTGGTCACTGCGAAATGGACGTCAGATGTCGTTTGGGGGGAATCGGGATACCCGAGCTGGGTCTCGTGGAAGTACACCCCCACCGGGGCATCGCCCAGGTAGGGCCGGGCGAAGGTCCGGAAGGCGGCAACGTCGACCATGTCGCTCATCAACACCGCGGCCGGGGGGCGAGTGAGATCAGCACAGCGTTCAGCCAAGGTCACGGCGGCGCCCCGCATGCGCCACTTCCACCAGCGAGCCGGGTGCGTGATGAGGTCCACGGGGTGACCACAGTGAGAGACGACACCGTCGGCCCAGATGCGATGCGAGCCTCCGTAGTAGGGCTCGATGAGCAGCACCGAGGGCGCGTCGCTCACAACTCCATACGGCCGATGAGGGCGCGCCCGAGGGTCAACTCGTCGGCATAGTCGAGGTCGCCGCCCACGGGAAGACCCGAGGCCAGCCTGGTGACACGCACTCCGAGGGGCTTGAACTCTCTGGCCAGGTACATGGCGGTGGCGTCGCCCTCCATCGTCGGGTTGGTGGCGGCGATCAGCTCGGAGATCTCCTCGTGGGCTATACGGTCTTTCAGTTCGGCGAAGCGGAGTTGATCGGGGCCGACTCCGTTGATGGGCGAAATCGCACCTCCGAGTACGTGGTACCGGCCCCGAAACTCTTGGGTGCGCTCAACCACCGGTATGTCCTGGGGTCGTTCGACCACACACACGACATTGGGATCGCGCCGCGCATCTCGACAGATGGAGCACTCCTCTGAGCCGGTCATGTTGAAGCAACGACGACAGGGATGGACCTGGTCGCGCAGGTCCTGGATGGATTGGGCCAGCCGTCGGGCATCGGCGTCGTCAACCGCCAACAGGTGGAAGGCCAACCGCTGGGCGGTCTTGCGACCCACCCCTGGCAGGCGGGCGAGCTCATCGACGAGCCTCTGCACGGGTCCTTCGAACATCAGCCGAGCAATCCCCCAAGATCGAGGCCACCCGTCAGCCCGCCCAGTTGGTCCCCGGCAGCCTCGGTAGCCGCCTTCATCGCCTGGTTCACGGCCGCTACCACCAGGTCTTCGAGCATCTCGACATCGCCGGGATCCACCACCGAAGGGTCCACGGAGATGCTCAAGAGCTCCTGGGCCCCGGACACGGTGGCCGTGACAACTCCCCCTCCCGCCGTGCCCTGGAAGGTTCGGGTAGCGAGCTCCTGTTGGGCGGCGGCCAGCTGCTCTTGCATCTGCTGTGCCTGCTTCATGATCTGGCGCATGTCGGGCGGGCGATTCATCGGTCATCCGATCGTCGATGTCTGGTGCGTCCAGGGTAGTTAGAGGGCGCGTGAATAGGTGAGCCATCGTGTTGCGACTTCTGCTCGAAACCGGCTGTTGCGACTGGAGGGGCAGAACCCGCGATCTCTACCTGTGCCCCCTCGTGAGGACCGGTGACAGCCAGTACGGTTCGATGAGGTCTCACCCCGAGTCTGGTCCCGACCTTGCACCGACCCGCGAGAGAGGGCGCCTCGCTCCCCCAGGGGGAGGCGCGCTCAGTCGTCGATTTCGTCGACGAGTTCGGCTCCCAGCTCCGCCTCGAGGAGCTTGGTGGGATCACTCTCCTCCGCCGGGCTCTCGAAGAGCTGCTCCGACTCCAGATCCACTTCCGGCGGGAGGCTGGCCACCTCGCCACCAGACTCACCGGCGTCGGGCGCTTCGAACCGGACGGAAACGGGACGGCCCATCAGATCCCCTGCCTTGGTGGCGACGACTTTGGCAACAGCCGGGTCCGATTGGAGGGCCTCGAGATGGAAGACATGGGGGACGTGGAGGATCACGGTGGCTCTGTCAACCGACCCAGGGACGACCTCTCGAAACAGGGCCCACCGCCTCGCTCCGAGGACGTCCCGCAAGCCGCCGAACAGCGCCGGCCATATCGAATGCAGCTGCGCCAACTGGAGTGGCGCCTCCGTTTCGGGTGACACCGCCGGCACATGCGCTTCCGGAGCCGGCTCCGACGGCTCCGACGACTTCGGCTCTATGCTCGCCGTACTCGCCTCGCCAGGAGTTGAAGAAGGTACTGGTTCGGGTGGCTCTTCAACAGCAGGGGGAGTCACCTCGCCCAACGCCGGGCGCGGAGTGGGCGCAGCGGAAACCTCTCCCAGGCTCTCCAATCGCCTTTCGAGACGGCCGATACGGGCGGCCATGGCATCGGGGTCACTGGTCACCTCGGGGCGGGTCAACTTTATGAGGGCAAGCTCTGTCATCAGGCGCTCCTCGCGACCCTCACGCAGCCGAATGAGGGCGTCACCGAGGAGATCCACTGCCCGCAGGACGTCGGCGGCGGGCAACTCGGCCGCCGTTTTGCGCCATGACTCGAGCACGTCGCGCGGCTCGTCGGCGATCTCGGCGAGGTTCGGGGCGTAATGGGCGAGGAAGACGCCTCTGAAGAAGGCCACCCCCTCCGCCACGAATCGACGGAGATCCACTCCGTCGGCAGCGAGTTCGGCGACCAGCTGCAGGGCGGCCGTGGCGTCGTGGTTGCCGACTGCGCTCGCAAGGAGCGGGTAGGCCTCGGCGTCGGCCAGCCCCAACGCCCGCCGAACTCCAGCAATGTCGACGGTGCCGCCACCGAGCGCCGCCACCTGCTCGAGGAGGCTCAGGGAATCGCGCGCCGACCCGGCGGCGTGTCTTCCCACCGCCACCAGCGCGGTGGGATCGGTCGTGTACCCCTCCTGGTCGGCCACCCTGCCCAGGTGGGCGGCGAGGGCCTCCACCGGTATTGGATGGAAATCGAAACGCTGGCTGCGGGACCGAATCGTGTCGAGCAGCTTGTACGGCTCAGTCGTGGCCAGAACGAAGTGCACGTGCTCGGGAGGCTCTTCCAAGGTCTTGAGGAGTGCGTTACCGGCTGCCTTCGACAGCATGTGCGCCTCGTCGAGGATGAAAATCCGCCGAGACCCGGCCTGGGAAGCAACGGTGGTGACTGACAACCGAATATCTCTTATGTCCTCGACCGAGTTGTGACTGGCGGCGTCAAGTTCCATCACATCGAGCGATGACCCTTCGGTGATGGCCACACAGCTCTCACAACGGTTGCAAGGAGAACCGTCGGGGTTGCGATCGGCACAGTTCAGCGCCTTGGCGAGGATACGGGCGGTAGTGGTCTTGCCGGTGCCTCGGGGTCCAGCGAAGAGATAGGCGTGGGCCACGCGCCCTTCCACTATCTCGCGGGCCAGGGTTGTCGTGACATGGCCCTGACCTACGACGTCCTCGAAGGTGTAGGGGCGGTACTTGCGATATAGCGCCTGATACTCCATGCGGCACCGACGGTAACGCGTTCCCCGAGACCTCGGGCCATACGGGGTGGCGGACTGGAGAGCCGTCGCCCCGCTCAGTCCGACGAACGCTCACAGCGCTTCGGGCTCACGTTGTGGCCCGAAAAGGCCGATACTGGGTTCCGTGATCACCTCCCTCGACCGTCCACTCGACGATGGCGCCCCGGCCGTGTGGACCAAAGACCTCGTGCGACGCTTTGGCAAGGTCAACGCCGTCGACGGTGTCAGCCTCTCCATCCGCCCCGGCGAGTTCTATGGTCTCTTGGGCCAGAACGGTGCCGGCAAGACCACCACGATCAAGATGATCGTGGGAGTCCTCCGCCCGACGTCGGGCAGCACCGGCATCGGCGACTACTCGACGTGGGACTCGCCGCTCGAGGTAAAACGACGGATCGGCGTCCTCCCCGAGGAGTTCAACCTCTACGAACGCCTCACCGGAGCCGAACTCCTGGACTTCACGGCCGCGATGCACGGCATAGGAAAGGCCGACGCCGTAACGCGTCGCGACGATCTTCTGGGGATGATGGATCTGGAGAAGGATGCCGGCAAGCTCGTCGGCGAGTACTCGCGGGGAATGCGCAAGAAAGTGGCGCTGGCGGCAGCCATCATCTCTCGCCCTCCGGTGTTGTTCCTGGATGAGCCCTTCGAAGGAGTGGACGCCGTCTCTGCCCGCCTCATCCGACGAATGCTCTCTCGCTACACCGAACTGGGGGCCACCGTCGTCTTCTCCTCCCACGAGATGCATCTGGTCGAGAAACTGTGCACCCGCATCGGCATCATGAGTCACGGCGAACTCATGCTCGAAGACACCCCGGCCGGCTTGTGTGAACGCATGGGTGTCTCAAACGTGGAGGACGCCTTCATTGCCGCCGTGGGTGGGGTCGACGATGAGCGGGGATTGGCATGGTTCGAAACTTCGTCGGCCTGAAAGCACGCCTGTTCTGGAACGGGCTGCGCACGGACCGTCAGCGTCAGGTGGGACTCCCTCTCATAGTTGGCCTCATCCTCTGGTGGGCGTGGAATCTGGGAACGGCACATCTCTCGATCCTGGGGCGGCTCGACCCGGCCGGAACCGTCGAATATCTGGCGTGGGCGGCGGTGGTGGGTTTCGTTGCCTGGGTCGCCCTCCCCGTCGTGATCTTTCCCCTCGACGACAGCCTAGATCCCCAACAGCTGGCGAGCCTGCCCGTGTCCCGACCCCGGCTGGCGGCAGGGCTCGTCGCGGCGGGACTGATCTCCCCGCCAGTACTCGGGTTGATCATCCTCATCGGGATGACGGTCGCCCATCAACCGACCGCCGCCCTATTCACCTTGGCTGCTGCTGTGGTTTTCGTGGTCATGTTGATCGTGGGATCACAGGCCTTCACCAGCGTCATCTCTGCCATTCTTCACTCGAGACGCGGCCGGGACCTGGCCATATTCGTCATAATGGCGATCGGGCTGGGGAGCTTCGCCGCCTATCAGACGGTGCGCACCACCGTGGGGGCTCTGGGAGTCGAAGGAGCCGTTCTCTCCTATCGGATCGATTCTTGGTGGTGGGCCATTCCGCCGGTGGCTCCCGCCCATTCCGTCACGTCGGCCTGGGCCGGCGACTGGCTGGGGGCGGTGGGAGGGTTGTTGGTGGGAATCGTGTGGATTGTTGCCGTGGGGACGCTCTGGGAGAGAGTTCTGCGTTGGATGATCGTCACGCCTCGTCAGGAGTCACCAAGAGCGTCCGTTCGACGGTCGAGTGGCTTGGCGCGTGGATTCTGGGGAACGACCGTGGTCATGGCGAGGAAAGAACTGCGCTTCTACATGCGCGATCCACGCCAGCGCCTCGTGTGGACAGGCACGGTCATCTTCGTCGGGTTGGCTGTGGCGGCGATCGTCGTCGGGTCCGAGGGGCTCGCCCAGTTCCGTACCCGCGAGTGGCTCCCGCTGCTGGCACCGGTGCTCGTGTTGATGGTGGGTCTACCGGTGGCACTCAACCAGTTCGGATGGGAGAGGAACGCTGCCTCGTACCTGTTTGCGCTACCCGCCCGACCCCGCTCCATCATCCTCGGCAAGAACCTGGCCGCCTTCACCGGCCTCGCCGTAGAGACGGTATTCCTAGGTGTCTTGTTCGCTTGGTTCTCGTCCAGCTGGTCATGGCTTCCTCTGGTGGGCCCGGTGGCCATCGGGGCCATCGCCTGTCTGCTGGCGGTGGGGAACCTCGTCTCGATACTCACTCCCCTTCGTCTCCCTCGGGAGGGAACGGACGTGTTCGCCCAGACCACGGAACAGGGCTTCCTGGCGCTGTTCAGTCAGATGGTGTCCTTCTTCGTGATCGGCCTGCTGCTGGTGATACCGGCATCTGCCGTCGTCTTGACGGTCGAGTTCGGCCAGAACGTCAACCCGTGGGTGACGACCGTCATCGCCCTGGTGTGGGGAGCCTTCTGGTACGGAGTGTCCCTTCTCCTCGCCGGCTGGTTGCTGCGGCGCAGGGTTCCCGAAGTGGTCGGTTGGGTGCAGGTCGCTTGATCGAGTTCCAAACGATCGGTCGGACCCAATTCGGCCAGAACTGTCCTGAGATTTCGGTCTCCTAGGCTGGCGGGTCATGCGGCTCGGGATCGATCTCGATGGGGTGGTGGCCGACTTCAACAGCGGTTGGATTCGGAGGTACAACGCCGATTTCGGGGCCGATGTCGCTTTCGATGCCGTCGAAGCTTGGGACGCCATCCCCTCACTCACGCACTTTCGCCACATGTCCGATTTCTGGCGGTGGGCCCAAGACCACGATGGGCACAGCCTCTTTCGTCATCTCGAGACCTACGACGGGGCGGTCGAAGCCTTGTGGCGGCTCACCAGGAAACGTCATCACGTCGTGATCCTCACGACCAAGCCACCCTGGGCGATCCACGACACCTTCGCCTGGCTGTCCGAGCATCGCCTTCCCACGCGAGAGGTCCACATTCTCCAAGAGAAGTGGCAGGTCGATTGCGACATCTATCTAGATGACGCCGTCCACAACCTGGCCTCGCTCGTGAGCGAGCGGCCCGATCGAGTCGTGTGCCGTTTCATCCGTCCTTGGAACGAGCGTGTGGAAGGTACCCGCCAAGTGAACGACTGGGAAAGCTTCATCGAACTCGTGGGTGAGGTTGCCGGAAAGCCCTGAATCATGCCTAGGCGGTGCTGAGCGTCGTGGGTGCGGGAGGCGTAGGAGTTCTCCTTCAGCAACTCCTGCGGTTCACGCGCGACTGGGCTGCCGCCGGCATGGTGCTCCTCGTAGTCATCGCCGTCACCATCCTCATCGACACGGTGCCGGGTCGGATCCGGCGCCGAATCATCTATGGACCCACCCGGGCGGTGGACATCGGCGGCGGCGACGGCACTCTTGCGGGCCGCACCGACACGGTCTTCGGGCCCGACTCGGCGACACCGCTGGGGTGAGAGCCCTCTCCCCTGTGTCGTTTCCGGCGTTTCGGGCCTAGCCTCTCGACGAATGTTGACGCGCTATCGCCACGAACGAGAGCGACTCGAGCACGAGTTGCTCTCTCCCGAAGCCACCAAGGCATCCGATTCCCGTGGACGGGTAGAGGACGAGCCTCCCGACGCCTATCGGACCGATTTCGAACGCGATCGCGACCGCGTCGTACACAGCAAGGCCTTCCGCCGACTGAAGCACAAGACCCAGGTTTTCTTGAATCCGGAGGGCGACCATTATGTGACGCGTCTCACCCACACCCTTCAGGTGACTCAGGTGGGTCGGGCGATGGCGGCCGGTCTGGGCCTGAACGAGACGCTCACCGAGGCAATCTGCCTGGCACACGACGTTGGGCATTCGCCCTTCGGGCACACCGGCGAAGACGCCCTCAGCCCATACGCGGCGGGAGAGTGGCTCCACTCGGCCCACGGGGTCCGAACCCTCTCGATCCTGGAGCCGCTCAACTTGACGTGGGAGGTTCTGGACGGGGTTGGCGCACACTCTTGGAGGATCGTTCCACCCCCCGCCACCCCTGAAGGTCAGCTGTGTCGATTCGCCGATCGCATCGCCTACCTCACCCACGACGTAGCCGATGCGCTCCGGGCAGGGGTGATCGACTACCAACAGCTCCCCACTCGTGCCCTCGCAACATTCGGGGCCACTTCGCGCCAATGGATCGATGTGATGATCAACTCCGTCATAGAGACTTCCGCTCGCATGGGAGCGGTTGGCATCGATCCCGCCGTGTTGGAGGTGATGGCCGAGCTGCGCGATTTCATGTTCGAGCGCGTTTACCTGAGTCCCCAGATGGACGGCGAGAAGAACCGGGCGGTCAAGGTGATACGCGACCTCGTCGAGCACTTCTCACGGCATCCAGCCGAAGTTCCCGACTCGTACACCGTCGCCGATGCGGATTCGCTCACACGGGCGATCGATTACGTGGCCGGTATGACGGATCGCTACGCCCTCCGCACCCACGATCGCCTCTTCCGCCCGACACTGTTCTGAAGGAGCTCACATTCGGACGCTGCTAGACCGGACGCTGGAAGCAACCATCGTGGGGAGCTTCTCGCGTATCGGATCGCAGGTCCGCTCTCGCATGGATGGATGGGAGCAACCTCACGTCGCGATGGCAGGGAAGGTGACAGTGGTGACCGGATCGTCCAGCGGCATCGGACGGGCCGTCGCTGCTTCGCTGGCCGGGTTGGGAGCCGAGGTTTGGGTGACGAGTCGTTCGCTCGACCGGGCGCGGGCAAGTGCCGAGGAGATCGGCTCGACGACGAAAGGGCTCGCCGTGGCTCACGCCGTGGACATGGGCGAGTTTCAACAGGTGCGCCAGTTCGCCGATCGCCTGCAGCGGGAGACCCCTGGTATCGACGTGCTGATCCACAACGCCGGCGCGCTCACCCAGGACCGCAGGGTGACTTCTGAAGGTGTGGAGGCGACCGTGGCCACCCACCTCCTGGGCCCTTACCTGCTGACACAGTTGCTCGACCGGCGCCTCCGCCAGGGAGCTCGAGTTCTGTTCATGTCGAGTGGCGGTATGTACACACAGGGCCTGGACGTCGACCAGCTGGAGATGCCGCAAGAGACGTATCGGGGAACAGTGGCCTATGCCCGGGCCAAACGGGCGCAGGTGGTGCTGGTGGGGGCCCTCGCTCGCCGGCACAGCTCGCGGTTGGTCGTCCATGGCATGCACCCCGGCTGGGTCGCCACCCCCGGCGTGTCGACCGGAATCCCGGCGTTCGAGCGACTCATGCGACCGTTGCTCAGAAGCCCCGCCGAGGGGGCGGACACAATGGTTTGGCTCGCCACGTCCACCGAGGCCGGCTCCAGCACCGGCAAGTTCTGGCACGACCGTCGAGAACGCTCGACGAACTACCTGCCGGGAACGAGGCTCGCGGCAGGAGAGGAGCAACGCCTGCTGGCATGGATAGAAGCGCGGATCGGACGGGCCGAGGCGTGAGAGCCAGCCCGACTCGGCGTAACTCAGCGGGCGATGAATCCTCCGTCCACGTAGAGCTCCGCTCCCGTCACGAACGAGGAGTCATCGCTCGCCAAGAAGGCCACGGCCGCAGCCACCTCTTCGGGTAGGCCCAAACGACCCATCGGTGTCATGGCGATCATTCCGTCTTCGATCTCAGTGCCCTTGGCAGATTCGAGGATCGGCGTGTCGATGAACCCGGGGTGGATCGAATTCACCCGAATCCCCTCTTGCGCCCACAGCATGGCGACGTTCTTGGTCAGCGTGCGGACCGCGCCTTTGGCGGCGTGATAGCCGGGCGACGTCCCGAACCCTCCGCTGGTCCCGAAGATCGAACTGATGTTGACGATCGAGCCGTGGCCGGACGCTTTGAGGGCCCGAGCCGCGTGTTTGGTTCCCAAGAACACACTCGTCTGGTTGATCGCGATGGTGCGCTCGAAGTCGCCAAGTTCGGTCTCCTCGATCGTGGCCAGGTCACCGCCTCCGGCGTTGTTGACGAGAATCCCCAATCCGCCGAACTCCTCCATCGCCTTCTCCACCCCGGCGATCCACTCCCCCTCGTCGGTCACGTCGAGCCGGAAGAACACCGCCCGGCCACCGCGTTCACGAATCGAGCCCGCCACCTCATTCCCGGCCTCTTCTTGAATGTCGGTAACGGCCACCGATGCTCCCTCTTCGGCGAGTCTGATCGCCGATGCCGAACCGATACCACTGGCTGCTCCTGTAACCAGGGCAACCCGATCTCGTAACCGTTCCACGGATGCTCACCCTTCGTCGAGACACCTATGGAAACGTGACGCTCGCACTACCGGTAGAGCGAGAACTCCTCAGCTCTCTTCGGACCACAGCGGCCCGCTCACGGAGAACGCCAGCTCCCGACCCCAGCGATCAGAGAACGAGACCCTCTCCACCGGCGTCCGCTTCGCCACGCCCCAGCGACCTGTCGGATGACCACACGACACCGCCGCATTGAGAACCCAGCCCCGATCGGTGGGCACATCGAGTGCCTCGAACGTGGCTGCGCTTTCGAAGATTCCGAGGATGGTGGTGAGACACGTTCCGATCCCGTAGCTCCGGGCGGCGAGCATGGCGTTCCAGACCGCCGGATATATCGAGGCGCCCCACGGATCATTTCGGCTGAAAGCCAGGAACCACATCGGCACCCGTTCGAAGTTCTCGGCCAACCATCCCGAAGACCGCATCACGGCCAGAGCAGAGGCGCCCCCAGAACGTTTCGCCTCCTCCCACCGGCCCTGGTACACCGTCTCCTGTAACCGTTCGAACGCCGACCGGTAGATCGGGCCCAAGCCGGAGCGAACCTCCGGATCCGTCACCACCAGGAACCGCCAGTTCTGACTGTTCCCACCAGAGGGGGCCCGTACCGCCGCATCGAGCATGGCAGCCGCCACCCCCTCATCCACCGGGTCGGGCGACACGCGACGCATGGCGCGAGTGGTGTACAGGGCTTCGAAGAGTTCCATCCCGCGAGATTAGGTCTCCTGTGGCGATGGGTGTTGTCAGCCTCCCCTGCTCGCGACAACGGGAATCAGAGGGCGCGCAAGTAGGCTCGTGCGTGTTGGCCCCTGCCAGCCACAACGCTCGGTGTTGAGCAGAAATCTCAGCACGATGGCTCACCCATTCACGCGGTCTTCCCCCAGGAGGGGGATTTCTTCTACCCCCTCTCCTGCGATCCGCTCAAGCGGGACAAGCCGGTGGCCTGTCAGGGCCGGAAGGGCAGACTTCGCCAGAAGGAAATCCGCTTCCGGCTCAGTTGTCGGCGAGGAGGTCGCGCATGGCAGCGAGGAGAAGTGTGGCCTCGAGTTGATCCAGCTCCTGTTGGGAGTCGACGACGGAACCGGCGAGGAAGAAGCGGCGACCGTCAACGAGCTCGGTGAGCCAGCTCATCGCCACCAAACCAGGCTCAGAACCACCCTTGAACCAGACAGTTTCGAAGAGTTCGCCGCGGTCCGGCACCCCCGGGTTGAGGGCGAGGATGTCCGTCACCGGCCGACCACTGTCGACCAGCCGGACCATGACTCGGCACAGGTCGCTCGGGCTGGCGAACCATCCGATCTCGTCGGGACGGATGGGATGATCGAACTCCGCCAAAGGCAGATCGGCCGGCGTCAGGTCAGATATCTGGTCGAGGATCTCTCGGCGGCCCTCCTCGTCGGATGCGACCCACTGGTCGGCCAATCCCGCCGCCGGCCCGATCTTGAGTGCGACCAACTCCAGAGTGTTGAGAAGCGGGACGTTGAGCGCTGGCTCCTCCATCCCCGCCGTTCCCAAGACATCTTCGACAGCATCGCGGCCGAGCGCCTCGATGAGATGATCGGTGGCGGTGTTGTCCGAGATCGCAATCATTGCCTCAGCCATCTCCCTGATGGTGAACACCTCCCCCGCCTCCTCGTTCTGGAGCACCCCGGTCGGCACCGACTTCAGGGATTCGGTGATGACTATGTCGTCGGACCAGTCGAGGGTGCCTGCGTCCACGGCTTCGCTCACCGCGGCAAGGACATAGAGCTTGATGATCGACCCGATAGGGGCGCTCTCGTCGGCGTCTCGGGAGAAGATCGGGATACAGGATGAGTCGGAGACCTCCGCTGCCAGGATGCGCACCATACCCAGAGCGCTCAAGCGGTCGGCACCCGACTCGAGGTCCATGGGTGGATCCTCGAGGGTGGGCGGCTCGGTCGGTTGCAGCAGGAGCCCCATCATGCGAAACGGGATGACGGTCTCCAATGTGACATGCAGGCGATAGGTCGGTTCCCCAGCCGAAGGGGCCAGAACGACAACGGTGCTCAGATCGTCGCGTTCCTCGACCTCCGAGACGAACCAATCATCACCGGTTGCCGAGAGCTGGTCGACCACTGCGACGAAATCTGCATATGGCACGTTGGCGATGAATTCAGGTGTGAAAGCCGTGACATACGCCGACTCTGTCAACTCGTCCCCGTTGAGAAGTCCCACCACGAAGAGAAGCCTCTCATCGAGTGGGGAGGCTCCGGTCGAGGTCGTGACCGATGGGCTGGTCCCGTCAACCGTTGACGTCGGCGGAGCCGGTGAGTCGCCGCCCGTGCACGCCACCGTCAGGACGAGGGTCGTGATGGAAACGAGAAGACGTCTCATGAGCCGGGGCGGATCGCGCCCGCTTCGTTTGCGGTGACCACAGGATGGACCCTATCCCCGCCGCCACCCTGGCGAGAATCGCTCAACGACGGAGTCGGCGATGGCGCGGGTGCGCATGGCCCACGGTTTCGCCAAGCGACCTCAGGAGACGAGATAGGCTCCCGGCATGGCATATGTTCATCTGGAGGTCGAGACGAGAACCGGTGTCGGGTGGCTGTGGTTGGCGCGCCCGGAAAAGCACAATGCCCTGAGTGCCGACATGTGGGAGGAGATCCCTGCGGCCGTCTCTGAGCTGTCTGCTGCCGAAGAGGCACGGGTCATCGTCGTCGCCGGCAAGGGTCCCTCCTTCACGGTCGGCATCGACATCGACATGCTGAGCTCACTCCAGCCTCCGGGCCGCTCCCAGACGGAGACCAGGATGGCTCTGTACCGGGAGATCAGGCGGCTCCAGGGGACGATGAGCTCGTTCGCCAACAGCCCCAAACCAGTCATCGCTGCCGTACACGGTTACTGCCTGGGGGCAGGAATCGACCTGATCACAGCTTGTGACATCCGTCTCGCTGCTGTCGACTCGGTGTTTTCAGTGCGCGAAACCAAACTGGCGCTGGTTGCGGATGTGGGGACTCTGCAACGTTTGCCTGGGATCGTGGGAGTGGGCCACGCCTCCGAGTTGGCGTTGACGGGCGGCGACATCGACGCGGCTCGGGCGGAGAGGATTGGTCTGGTGAACAGGCTCCATCCCGATACCGCCGCCCTCCATCTGGCCGCTCAGGAGCTGGGCGAGGAGATCGCGGCGAACTCACCCCTCGCCGTCGCGGGGACCAAGGCCGTCCTGGCGGCGGGAGCGGAGATGACAACCGACCAGGCCCTCGATCACGTCGCCTTGTGGAACGCCGCCTTTCTTCATTCCAACGACTTGACCGAGGCCATGGCTGCTTACGCCGAGCGACGACCGCCCCATTTCACGGGCACGTGACCTCGGTCTCGATCGGCGTTCCACCGTCAGCGCGAGGGAGGCGCCGGACGGGTGTAGCGACCGACAGCCCCCGTGGCCTCTGCCTGCTTGACGAAGGTGGCGCGCAACTCCACGGGCTCGGTCGGGTGGCGGCGCCGACGGAGCTTCAGATTGAGAGCCTCGACGAAAACGGCGAAGCCCATGGCGAAATAGATGTATCCCTTGGGGATGTGCAGTTCCCATCCCTCCGCCACCAGTGCCATCCCGATCAACAGGAGGAAACTGAGAGCCAGCATCTTCACAGTCGGATGCCGGTTGACGAACTCGCTGATGGCCTTGGCCGACACCAACATCACGACGATGGCAATGACCACCGCGGCGACCATGACGCCAATCTCATCGGCCATGCCCACCGCCGTGATGACCGAATCGAGACTGAACACGGCATCGAGGAGAACGATCTGAAAGATGATCACCCCGAATGTGGCTGTGGCGGCAACGGCCGAGGCATGACCCTCGGTGCCTTCGAGCTTCTCGTGGATCTCGAACGTCGCTTTCCCCAATAGGAAGAGCCCTCCCAAGATGAGGATGACATCGCGTCCCGAGATTTCGTTGGCGAAGATCGCAAACCAGGTGTCGGTCAGTCCTATCACCCACGAGATGCCGAGCAGAAGACCGATCCGCATGAACATGGCCATGGTCAGGCCCAGCGTACGAGCCCGCCCTTGCTGCTCAAGCGGGAGTTTGGCCGCCAAGATCGAGATGAAGACAATGTTGTCGATCCCCAACACCACCTCGAGAGCGGTCAATGTCACGAGGGCGATCCAGATGTCGGGGTTGGTGAGCCAGTCCATGAAGTGAGAGCGTATCCAGCCGATGGCCGGATGAAACGCCGTGGCGGTCAGTCGACTCCCGAGCCGATCCAGGTTGACGACGCCGCAACCCGGGCTCCGACCTCCCACGGATCGATCTGCTCGGACGACACGACAGCGCCCGCCACTAATCCCTTTGCGTTGAAGAAGGGGGCGCAGTAGGTGCGGCTGATGATCTCTGACCCGTCCGTTCGCCGCACTCGCAAGAAGAATGGGCCGGTGGACTGTCCCGTGCGGATGGTTTCGGTAACTGGCGCGTTGTCGAGGGAGAGTGGAGTACCGTCCAGGAAACGCACGTCGAATGTCTGCTGACTCAAGGCGATGTGGCTCGGCCGCTGATGATCGAAGGCAATTCCCAGCATCTGCCGTTCGGCTTGGTTGGCATCGACCAGCTGCGGCGGGTCTCCCATGAACACTGACACGGCGATGGGGAAGGCTTCGAGAACGCTCGATCGGAGCTGCCTCTCGAAGGCGACGTCGGCGGCGAGGGCGGCCCGGTCGGCACCGAAGGCGGCCAAGCGGGCGAGGGCCGTGGCTATCGCCAGCAGTCGGGGAGAAGGCTGGACCGGGTGGTCCCACCCGACCGCCAGCACCCCGAGAGTGGCTTCCTCACCCGACACGGGAAGGAACAAGGCTGATCGCGCTCCCAGGAGCTTGGCCCACGCCGCGTCGCACTCGGGCAGCTCGACGACGTGGATGTGGGTGCCGGAGTTCAGCACTTCCTGTACGAGCGGAGTCTCTGTGATCTCCTCCGAGAGGACCGACCCGAAGCTACCCGCCCGCTGGAGGCTTCCGTCGCGACGTCTCACCACCAAATACCCGGCGGAGGCGCCCAGGAGATCCGAGAACATGTTGTGGAGTCCGGCAACCAGTCGGTCAAGTGACCGGTCGGCCAGAACCTCGGTCATGTCAACCAGCAACCGCGCGCTCGGAGTGAGCGCCGCTTCGTCGGCGCGGACCGAATGACCGGACTCGAGGGACTGCACCGTCGCCGGCCGGGGTGGCGCTGCGGGTAGTCGCAACACGAATGTGGCGCCGCTTCTTATCGGTTCGCTGCCCACCACCAGCTCTCCTCCCATCGCCCGCGCCAACTGTCTGCTGACGGACAGACCCATGCCGAGTCCCTTCTCCGACTGAGGTGCCGAGAAGACCGCCTCGACGCTCTCGGGAGGCACTCCCGGGCCGTCGTCTGCGACGCTCATCTCCAGGTGGCCATCCCGCAGACCGAATCGGATTTCCACCTCTCCGCCGGGGGCATAGCGGGCGACGTTCTGCAGGAGATTCGTGACGATGAGAGATACAAGATGGCGGTCCGCCCGGACTACTGCGCTTCGGTCGATGGGAACGAAGGACCGGCGCGCCACTTCAGGAAGCCCTCCCAGCACCTCCCGCAAGAGCAACGGGAGCTCGACGTCCTCGACACTTGGGTCAAGTTTGCCGTTGGACAGTCGTGTGGCGAGCAGCAGGTTTTCGACTATGAGCAGCATCCGCTCGGCCTCGCCCTTCCCCATACTGGCGAGCTCACGGGCCTCGGGATCTGTCACCCTGACACTCCCGTCCTCGAGCAGAGCGAGGAGCCCCAGCACCGAGGTGAGAGGCGTTCGCAATTCGTGGGCGACAATCGCCAGGAACGAACGGTCGGCGCCGTCGATTTCGGAGGTGATCGTCTCGTCGTTCATAGACCCATCTAGAGGCGGACGGCACCCTCTCATCGGCCTTTTGACCACCAGACCTGAGGAGCACCTTGGCTGCGACCCCCCGCTCGAAGCCGCTCTTCACAGGCGGGGGAAGGGTTGTTAACCGCCCAACCGAATGTGGCTTCCATCACACCCGCTGAGTTGCACACCACCGTTGCCCGGGACGACACAGGATGTTGCGTTGAAGTCACAATGGCCTGGCCTCGCCGGTGCCCGGCCTCGCCGCCAATGCTCATGACTTGCTGGGTCAGCCCCGAGGCCCGGCACGACCGTGGGGTACTAGGTGGGCGGCGGACTGGGCTCTCGTTCTCTTGGTACCCCTGGTGTGGCTCTGTCATGGCCTGCCTGGCCCGTATCCGATCGCAGCGGCGCGGCTCGGGAGAGGCGTGCTTCGCTTCTGGACTCAGGCTGCCCGCCGGGGAACTCAGCTCCGGACGACCCAATCAAGAAATTCATTACCGTCGACATTGGTATCGATCCCCCCACGCGAGGCGTTGCCCGGCATGCTCGCGAGCGAAGGACACGTCGACGTGCATCGCGTGCCGCAGCGGCTTCGCAGAGTCCAGCTCCTGCATCCAGACGGTGGATCCGTGGCCGAGCGAGTCGACGGCGTTGTCGTCGGCCATCGGCGCGTAGCCGAGCACCGCCCGCCAGAAGCCAACGTCGACTGCGTCGGGCTTTCCGCGATGGCCAGTTGCACCTCAGGCACGGTGCGAGAACCACCCCCAACGTCGGGGGTGGTTGTCGGTGGCATCCGGCGAGATCGTTGATGCCGGCGGCCTGATCGGGTTCAGGGTCCCTCTAGCATCGCCCACGCCCGTTGGTGGCCAGCTCATGAGGACTGGGGCCCCAAGCCCGAGGAATCTCCAACCCCCTACGCCTTGCCGGGAGCTCGCAATGGATTGCGGTCCATGGATGAATTACACCTCGGTTAACAACTGAAGGAAGTCATCACGATCCAGCGCGGGCATCGTCTCGGACTTGGCGCCGATCAGATTGCCGATCTTGGCCGAGATCTTCATCGCTGCCCGGTTGTCGGGACACTCGGCCACCGACATGAGGTCATAGGCGCCCAAGAGGCCATAGACGGCGAGGATCTCGCAATTCTCCGCTGCGACGATCTGTTGTGCCTTGGCGAAACGCTCGGGGCCGCCCCCTTCGATGGCGCCGGTGTATTTGAACAAACTCACATACTTGGCCATGGGATCCTTCCTCTGTTCGTCGACGGCCCTGTCTCTGGGACAGCCTCTAGGCGAGCGTACACACCGGCTCTGCGGCGCGCCTCGCGGAATCGGTATCTCTGCTGACCCTGGACACGGGCGGTTTGACCGCCACGCGAATGGCTGCCGGGAGCCGTTGCTCGCCTAGTAGGACCGTGTTGAACAATTCGTTCCAGTCGTCGACCCCAGTCCTCGTAGCAGGGGGCTGTGCCGAGCTACTGGACGGGCATCCATTGTTATTTGACACGGTCCTAGCCGACCGCCTCCTCTGGAAAAGTCGCCTTCGCCTGGGTCCTCAGCACTGGCAACAGACCGCCACACTCCAAACCAAACCATCGAGCGAGTGGGGCGGTCGCCCATGACTGGCCTTCCTGCTCAACACACCGCGGCTGTCAACTTGACTGTCCTTCGTTCCCGCGTCGCATCGCGCCTGCCGGTGGCGTCCCCATCGTCGGCCTCGGGGACCCACGAGGAACGGCTGGGAGTGTTCGAGGCCTACATAGACGCCGCCGACCAGATTGCCCAGTTCGAGGTGGCAGACCTCGACGGCGAGGCCGACCGCGACTCACTCCTCTCTCAGATGGTCGTGGGTCAGGTCCTTTTCGGCCAGCTGCTCGCCACCCTGAGCCGTCTCGCCGAGGAGCACCACAGCACCGCCCGTCTTGGTGGCAGCAACAGCGATGACTGAACCTCGCGCGCTCGCCTGCCCGACGATGCCATCACCGACGGGGGATCTCCGACGGCTCCAAGTTGATGCCTCGGTCGACCAAGCCGTCGACAACTTGAAGGACCACGGCGCTAGTCGTGGCGGCCGGTTGGCCATCTTGACGCCACCGATACAAGCACCCGTGCGATGCGTCCGATGACGGCACCGGGCCAATGGAGGCGCCGCCTCGCCTCAGATTTGGACGTCTCCGCCTCACGCGACGAAACCCTTCGCCCGCGCAAGCGGTTTCGGTGGTCGGGATGGTTGGACTAGAGCCGGTGACCTCTTGACCCCCAGGCAGCTCAGGCCGGTTACGGCTGGTGGCGGGATGTGCCGGAACGCCTGCTCCGCAAGGCATTCTGTCGGCCTGCCATGCCGCGCCATGACGGCCTGTAAGGGATGATCATGCCGCGTCCGTGGTCAGGATGTGGTCAGGACGGGTCTCTGCGTCCGATGCCGAACCTACCGGCTGGGAGTCCGGACAGGCCCTTCGAGGAGCCATCGCACTCGCCGACGGGCGGCGCTCGTTTGATCGTCGTCGGCGTCAGGGCCGAAAATACTCTTGCGCGATTTACTTCAGAGCCTCATGCTTCTGGCCGAGCGGCTGGCCCGCGACCGCCTCCGAGCCCTGGTCCGCCTCGACTCCGACCCGACCACCCTCAATCCCAGCGACGAGCTGCTGCCTCGGAGATCGCCGCTCTGCGTGACCACGTGCTCGGCGTGGCGCCGG
>JBGTLA010000124.1:0-13764 GCA_041744375.1 Acidimicrobiia bacterium
CGACGCTGCAACCACCGAAGCGGCTATGTCTTCTTGGCGACTGACGGCGGCCACCGCTCCCAGGATCCCAAAGGCGCAAAATGCCACGATGGCGATCCACCACCGACGCCCCGCCGCCCACCCGACCCCGGCACCCAGGGCCAGAGCGACGACTGTCATCCCGACCACGAGAGCGGGCTTGTCGTTCGTCTCGAAGGTAGCGATCGCCCAGTCCTTGACCGCCACCGGGACGTTGTCGATCACTACCCCGCCGATCGCCTCGAGCAGGGAGGGAACGGCGGCAAAGATTCCAGCGACGAGCTCTGCGAGGCCCAACGAGGCGGCAACGGCAACCGAGCCGGCCAATGCGTACCGTCGACTGTGAGCCATCGACCCAACGCTACGTCATTGCCGTGGCTATCGAGGTGGGCGAATGGGGACGGCGGCGGGTGCCGGAGCCGCTTGGCCGGCCATCCATCCGCGCTTCGTCTACAGATGAGACCGATCGGGAGGCGTGTGCCAGGCCGAGAGGTCGGGGCCGGCGGGAACGATCCCGGCCGGGTTGATGTCGGTGTGGACTTCGTAGTAGTGGCGCTTGATGTGATCGAAGTCGGTGTTGTCGCCGAACCCCGGGGTCTGGAACAGATCGCGAGCGTAACCCCAGAGCACCGGCATCTCCGTCAGCTTGTGCCGATTGCACTTGAAGTGCCCGTGATACACGGCGTCGAAACGGGCGAGAGTCGTGAAGAGGCGGATGTCGGCCTCTGTGATGCTGTCCCCGACGAGATACCGCTGGTGCGTCAATCTCTCGGACAGCCAATCGAGCCGCGCGAAGAGACTCTGATAGGCGTCCTCGTAGGACTCTTGGCTACCGGCAAAACCGGCTCGATACACGCCGTCGTTGACATCACGGTAGATGACACGATCCAACTCCAGGATCTCCGCCCGATGCTCCTCGGGGAAGAGGTCGGGAGCTCCCGGCCGATGGTGCTCGACCCACTCGGTGGAAAAATCGAGGGTGATCTGGGCGAAGTCGTTGGTGACGACCTCCCCGGTAGTGACATCGACGATGGCCGGAACCGTGATCCCCTTGTCGTAGCCCGGGTAACGGGCCTCATAGGCCTCTGCGACACGGGCGATCCCCAAGACGGGGTCCACCTCTCCCGGGTCGAGGTCGAATTTCCAGCTGCGGGCGTCATGGGTGGGCCCGGCGATACCCATCGATATCACTTCCTCGAGCCCGAGCAGCTGGCGCACGATGATGCTGCGATTCGCCCACGGACAGGCCAAGCTGACGATCAGGCGGTAACGCCCCGGCTCGACTGTGAAGCCGTCGCGGCCATCTCGGGTGATACGAGTTCTGATGTAGGCCGTATCACGCTCGAAAGCCCCCTCGGTGACGTAATTGCTTTCGGCGCGCACTTGGTTGGTCATGGGGACCGATCGTATCGACGCCCCGACCCAACAGGAAAGGCCGTAGGACGGTCTTGGAAAATTCGTTCCAGCCATCGAGGCCAGCCCTCCTGCCAGGGATCGTGCCGAGCTGCAGGTCGGGCTGCCATTGCTATTCAACACAGTCCTAGGGTTGCCCAGCATGGAAATCCTCGTCAGCGCAACCGACGGACGCGACCGATGTGGGTGGGGGATCGAGCCCCCGATCTACCGCGATTACCACGACACCGAGTGGGGTTTCCCTGTCCTCGACGACAGGGCACTGTTCGAGAAGCTCTGTTTGGAAGGCTTCCAAGCGGGTCTTTCGTGGTTGACGATCTTGCGCAAGCGTCCGGCCTTCCGAGCCGCATTCTGCGGCTTTGACCCGAGGGTGGTGGCAGACTTCGACGAACTCGACGTCAGGCGGCTCTTGGGCGACGCCGGCATCGTCCGACACGAAGGCAAGATTCGTTCCACAATCAACAACGCCCAGCGGGCGTTGGACATGATCGATGAGGAAGGCTCCTTGGCCGCCTACTTCTGGCCCCATGCCAAGCCCTCACCCGTCCCGCCGGCTGACATCCCGGCCACGACCCGGGAGTCGACGGCCATCGCCAGGGACTTGAAGCGTCGGAGATGGTCGTTCGTCGGACCAACCACGGTCTATGCGTTCATGCAGGCCATGGGGATCGTCAACGATCACGTTGCGGGTTGCTGGGTCCGGCCAGATTGTGAGGCGCAACGCCGGGGGGCCATGGCCCCAAGGCAGTAGATTGGCGATTCAGGTCGCGAGGAGAAGTAATGGCGGTAGAGCACCCTCCGTTCACGGTCGGGATCGAAGAGGAGTATCTGCTCGTGGACCGGGAGTCACGCAACCTCGTGGCCACACCCGACCCCGAGCTGTGGAAGGGGTTGCGCGAGGTGCTCGGACCCCAGGTCGGCCACGAGTTCCTCAAAGCCCAGATCGAAGTGGGGACGAAAAAGAGCCGCAACCTCCTCGAGGCGGCCGAAGACCTCGCTCGTCTCCGGAGGGAGCTCTCGGCGGTGGTATCGGGTTACGGGGCGGCCATCATCGCCGCTTCCAGCCACCCGTTCGCCGAGTGGTGGCAGCAACAACACACCGAAGACGCCCGCTACGACCAGCTCGCCTCTGACTTCCAGCAGGTGGCCCGCCGGCTCGTCATCTGCGGCATGCACGTCCACGTGGGGATCGATGACCCCGATCTACGCATCGATCTCATGAACCAGGTCAAGTACTTCCTCCCTCACCTGCTTGCCCTGTCCACCTCGTCGCCGTTCTGGATGGGCCGGGAAACCGGACTCAAGTGCTATCGGCTCTCGGTGTTCCAGACCCTGCCTCGCACCGGCCTGCCCGAGGAATTCTCTTCGTGGTCTGACTTCGAACGCCACGTCAAAGTGCTCGTCGATGCCGGGATCATCGAGGACGCCTCCAAGCTGTGGTGGGACATCCGGCCTTCCAGCAGGTACCCCACTGTCGAGTTGCGGGTGCCCGACATGTGCACACGCCTGGCGGATGGAATAGCCGTGGCCGCGCTGTACTTGTCACTGATGGAGATGCTGTTCCGCCTCCGCACGCGCAACCGAAGATGGAGGACCTACGCGCCGATGCTCATCTCCGAGAACCTGTGGCGGGCGCAGCGTTACGGAGCCTTCGGTACCCTCATCGACTTCGGTCGGGGTGAGCTGGTCGAGTTTCGCGACCTTGTCGAGGAGCTCCTCGAGTTGCTGGCGGTCGATGCCAGAACGTTGGGGATTTCCCACGAACTAGCCCACATTCGCACGATCGCCAAGGAGGGAACAAGCGCCCACCGCCAGCTGGTCGTCTTCCGGGAGGCACAAGCCGAGGGGGCGAGCCGCCAGGAAGCTCTCGAGTTGGTGGTCGACCATCTCATCGTCGACACCATGACAGGGATCTGACGGCGGCTCTCAACGGGCCCGGTTCATGTCGTCTCGCCACGAGATCCACTCGGCAACCGGAGCGAGATCGTAGTCGGGTCCACTCACTCCCATCGTGAAGTGCCGGGTTCCGACGGCGTGGTACTCACCGGCCGTCTCTGGTTTGTGAAGATTGACACCGGCAGACCGCTCGATTTCGGCCGGATCACGCCCAATCGACGCACAATGGCCGTCGAGCACCGCCTGCTTGTGGGCAATGGTGGTTGTAGTCCCGAACCCGTGCCAGATGTCGGCGTGCCGGGCCACGATCCGCAGCGTCTTCTTCTCTCCTCCCCCGCCGATGAGCACCGGGATATCACGACGAGGCGCCGGGTTGAGCCGGCCAAGCCGTTTCTCGATGCGCGGCATGGCGGCCGCCAAGTCGTCGAGGCGCGATCCGGCGGTGCCGAAGTCGTAGCCGTACTCTTGGTAGTCCTTCTCGAACCAACCCGAACCGATTCCGAGGATCAGACGACCATCGGCGATGTTGTCGACCGTGCGCGCCATGTCGGCCAACAGATCGGGGTTGCGATACGAGTTACAACTCACGAGAGCACCGATTTCGATTCGTTCTGTCTGCTCTGCCCACGCCCCGAGCATCGTCCAGCACTCCAAATGTTTGCCCGCCTTGTCACCCGACAGCGGAAAGAAGTGGTCCCAGTTGTAGACGACATCGACCCCCATCTCCTCCGCCTGGGCTACCGCCTTGCGGATGGCGGGGTAATCGGCGTGTTGGGGCTGGAGTTGGATGGCGATGCGAACGGGGCGGGACATGGAAGCTCCTGGGAAAGGGTCGAACAATTCGTTCCAGCCATCGACGCCACTCCTCCTATCGACGACTTTGCCCCAGCAAAGCATCAGCCCGTGCGCACCGGAAAGCCGTCACACCGCCTCGACCACACCGGTGGCGCGCATCTCGTGTTGCAGTCGTCGCGACTCGGCCAGGACAAGCTCGAAGAGTGCTTCGACGTGGGCGGCGTCAACACCGAGATGATTGGCTTCGTCCTTGATGATGTCGAGCAACTCCTGCTCGCGTCCCGGAATCTGAACGGGGAGGCCCCGGGCCTGCTTGACGACGCCGATCTCCATCGACAAGGCTTGACGACGAGCGAGGAGCCGCACGATCTGACGGTCGATCTGGTCGATATGGCGCCGCACTCGGGAGATCCCAAGCCCGGTCATGAGATCTTCGAAGCCTCCGATACCCATCTGGGTGTAGGAGGTACGGGCGACTTCCGGTTGAGGGTGGACCTCGATGATCAGGCCGTCGGCCCCGACTCCCTGAGCAGCGAGGGCCAGCGGCTGGACCCTGACGGCGCCGCCAGAGGTATGGGAGGGATCCACCAGGACCGGGAGATGGGTGATCTCCTTCAAGGAGGGAACGGCTCCCAAGTCGAGGGTGTCGGTGCCGACCGCGCCGAAGGTCCGAATTCCGCGCTCCACCAGGACGACCTGGTCGTTGCCTTCCGCCAGGAGGTACTCGGCCGCCCACAGCCACTCGTCGAGGGTGGCCGACGGGCCGCGGCGCAGCAGCACCGGGCGACCGCTCCTACCCGCCAGGCGCAGAAGTTCGAAGTCCTGCATGTTGCCAGAGGCGATCTCGAGCATATCGACTGACTGGGCGGCGATGTCGACGTGGGAGGCCTCCAGTACCTGGGTGACGGTCGGCAAGCCGACGGCCCTGCCGGCGCCCGCCAGCAGGTCGACCGCCTCGACGCCGAGACCACGGAAGTCGTAGGGCGAGGAGGCCGACTTCCAAGCTCCTCCGCGCAGAACCGAGGCACCCGCCTCCACGGCTGCCTCCGCGATCGAGCGGATCTGGTCTTCCGACTCGACCGCACATGGCCCGGCAATCACCGGGAATGGGTCGTGACCGATACGGACCGATCCGACGGTGACGACGGTGCGGGGTGTTCCCGGTCTCTTGTGGGCTTTGCGTTCCATCTTTCCAGGCTCCTGTCGGCACGGACACCCCGGGAACGAAAGAACCCGGAGCGTCCGGCTCCGGGTTGGGTGGTGGTCGCTTCTTCGGTCAGGCCATCACGTCAACCCGGGCTCGGACCCGGTAAAGACGAAATAGCCGTAGAAGCGCTGATCGAACATGTCGATGACACCGTACACGCTCCGCACCCGACCTGGCAAGGCCTGTCCTGGCGGCGAAGAGGAATTCGAGGTCAGAGACGGACGAATACGTCGACGACCACAGAAGCAAAGAGGAGCGAAAGGTACACGGTCGAGGTCGTGAAGAGCTTCATCGCCCGGGAGGGATCCAGGCGCACTCGGAGTGTCTCCCCCATGAACCACCCGCCGAGCACCACCGCCGAGAGGAGGTAGACCCAACCCATGGAAGCAACGGGCACCAGCATGAGCGAGATGATCGTCATGGTGCCCGAGTACACGAGCATGGACCGGGTGGTTGCCTCGACACCCTTGATGACCGGGAGCATGGGAACACCGGCCATGGCGTAGTCGTCCTCGTAGCGCAGGGCCAGGGCCCAGAAATGGGGAGGTGTCCAGTAGAACACGACGGCAAACAGGAGCCACGCCGCCAATCCCAGCTCTCCCGCGACCGCGGCCCAC
Source organism: Acidimicrobiia bacterium (assembly GCA_041744375.1). Taxonomy (GTDB): domain Bacteria; phylum Actinomycetota; class Acidimicrobiia; order Spongiisociales; family ZC4RG35; genus JBGTLA01. The sequence goes on from JBGTLA010000124.1 coordinate 5,947, forward strand.
CCGACCAGGGTCGGGGCCGCGCCGGCCGCTCCGCCTATCACGATGTTGTGCACAGTGCGTCGTTTGAGCCCGGCGGTGTACACGAAGACGTAGAACAAGAGGGCGGCGGTCGAAAGCGACGCCGCCAACAAATTGGTCGTCGCCCACAACCATACGAAACCTCCTACTCCCAGGGCTGAGCCGAACCGGAGAGCGTGGCCAGGCTCGACCCGACGCCGGGGAAGTGGCCGCCGGCGGGTACGCCGCATCAACCCGTCGATGTCACGGTCGAACCAGTTGTTTATGGCGTTGGCGCCACCAGCCGACAGCGAACCTCCTACGAGTGTGTTTGCCACCAGGGCCCATCCGGGCCAGCCACCGGCGGCGAGCACCATCGCCGGGACGGTCGTGATGAGCAGCAGCTCGATGATCCGAGGTTTGGTCAGAGCGATGTAGGCGGCCAGCCTGCCACCCGTTCGGGCGAGGGGATCGGCGACGACGACGGCTGGCGCTTCCACGATGCCTCTAGCGTACCGGCCGTCGAGTTGCACCAATCCCGCAACCGACGACACTTGACCGATGCCGTCAGCAATGCGACTGGTGCTGGCTCTCGTCATCATCGTCTTCGCTACCGCCTCGTGCGGAGGCGAGGATCAGCCCCTGGCGCTCGTCGCTTCCAGCCCCGGATCGATAGGCGTCGGCGAGCAGCGGTTGCTCTTGGGCGTCGTCGACCCCGAAAGCCAGGCTTTCTTGGCCGCCCCCGACCGGAAGGCCACCGCCTCGTTCACCGGCCCGAACGACGAGGTGTTGGCGGGCGTCCCTCTCGATTTCATCTGGGCACTGGAGGGTCGCCGTGGCCTCTATCGCGCCTTGGTCGACTTCCCCCAGCCGGGCGTCTGGACCGTCGAGATCTCCGCCTCCGGTCTGCCCACGTCGATGCCCGCCCAGATGTTCGTGGCCGAGGACGTCGCCATGCCGCAGGTGGGTGAGCCTGCTCCCCCCGTGGTGACACGCACATCCGCCGACCACGATCTCGTCGAGATCACGACCGACCCCGACCCCGACCCATCCTTTTACCGGCTGTCCCTCGACGAGGCGCTCGGCGATGGACGACCAACCGTGATCGTCTTCGCAACGCCCGCTTTTTGCACGACCGAAACCTGTGGCCCCGTTCTCGACATGGTGAAGGAATTCGCCGTCGATCAGCGTGGCGCTGATTTCCTCCATGTCGAGGTGTACGAAAACCTCGACGCAGCCCGCTTCGAGGATCTCGTCACGGTGGCTGCAGTGGACACGTGGGCGCTGCCGTCGGAGCCGTGGGTGTTCGTCACCGACTCCAACGGCATCATCATCGCCCGCTTCGAAGGGACCGTCGACGTCAGCGAGCTGGGTGCCGCCTTGGCAACAGTCACCTCCTGACCCCCCTGCCCACCGCCGGATGCGCATGGGTTGGTTCCCCATGAACGCCCAACGTATGATGCCGACCGATGGGAGCTCGACCGCGCCTGACTCGCTGGCTACGCCTCACGGGCGTGACCGCCCTGGCCGTGGGTGTGTCGGCGTGCCAATTCATCGATCCCAATGTCGAGAACGCTCCGCTCAACTCCCTCGATCCCCAGGGACCTTTCGCTCGCACCATCGACAACCTGTTCTGGCCGGTCTTTTGGATCGCGGTGGGGGTGTTCGTGGTGGTTCAGGGGGGGATCATCGCCGCCCTCGTCTTGTTCCGCGACCGCCCGGGCCGGAAGGAACCGAAGCAGATTCACGGCAACGCCAAGCTGGAGGTCCTCTGGACCGTGATCCCAGCGCTCATTCTCGCCGGGATAGCCGTACCCACCGTGCGGACGGTCTTCGAGCTGACCGACTGCGATCCGGGTGCCATGGAGATCGAAGTGATCGGTCACCAGTGGTGGTTCGAGTTCCGCTACTCGGGGATCGAAGGCATACCCGACGGCACGGTGATCGAGACGGCCAACGTCATGGTGATACCGTCCGGCGAAGAAGTCTGTGCCGTCATGACCGCCGACGACGTGGTCCACAACTTCTGGGTCCCCAAGCTCAACGGAAAGCGGTACCTCATTCCAGGCCAGGAAACATTGCTCCGTCTCCAGGCCGACGTCCCGGGGACCTATTACGCCCACTGCGCCGAGTTTTGCGGACTCTCCCACTCCCTCATGCGCGCCCACGTCGAAGCCGTAGACCGCGCCGAGTTCGACGCCTGGGTCGCCGACCAACTCGAACCCGCAGCAGTCCCCGACGAGGGCACCCCCGAGTGGGAAGGCCTTGGGGTGTTCTTGGGGGCGGCAGGGTGTATCCAGTGCCACACCGTCGAGTTCGCGGACAACGACGCTGGCATCGCCTCCAACGTCTTGCCACCCGAGGCCTTCAACGGGCCCAACTTGACCCACTTCGCCGACCAATACCGGACCGTGTTCGCCGGGGCGGTGCTCCCCGAGCAAGGGGAGGATTACGAGGCTGCTCTCAAGCGGTGGTTGGCCGACCCGCCGCAGATCAAGCCGGGGAGCTTCATGCCCGACCTCGGGCTCACCGAAGCCGAGATCGACGTCCTCATAGCCTGGCTCAGGAGCCTCGATTGAACTGCCCCATCGACCTCCTTCACGCCCCAGGGCTGTCGCCATACCCTCGCACCTACGTCAGGGCCGGCTTCGCTCCCCTGCCCGCGACCGAGGGTGAAAGGGAACCGGCGTTTCGGGAACAAGGCAGCCAGGCAGCGCGTGGGGGGGACTCGTGACAGACACGGTTCAACGACCGGCGAGCACCATCTTCCGAAAGCCGCGCAGCGAGTACGGGCTGTGGTCGTGGATCACGACGGTCGACCACAAGCGCATCGGCATCATGTACGGATATGCTGCCTTCTTCTTCTTCATCCTCGGCGGCCTCGAAGCACTGTTGCTTCGCATCCACTTGGCCCAGGCCAACTCTGAGTTCCTCACCGCCGGTGCCTACAACGCTCTCTTCACCATGCACGGCACCACGATGATCTTCCTTTTCGTGATGCCGGTGTCGGCGGCCTTCTTCAACTATCTGCTACCGCTCCAGTTGGGGGCGCGAGATGTGGCGTTCCCGCGACTCAACGCCTTGTCGTGGTGGATCTTCTTCTTCGGCGGCATCTTCTTGTACAGCTCGTTCGTGTTCGGGACTACATTCGCTCCGGTCAACACGGCCGGGGTGGCGGGAAATCTGCCGGTCGGTGGAGGCCCGGGCGGCTTCGACTTCCTGGCCAATTCGGCCAACGGCGGCTGGTTCGGCTACCAGCCCAACGCGGGGCCGTTCTACTCCACGGGGACCGTCATGGACTACTGGGCACTCGGGCTTCAGATCCTGGGGCTGGCCTCGCTCATATCGTCGGTGAACTTCCTGGTGACCGTGTTCAATATGCGTGCCCGCGGAATGCGCCTCCTGCGGATGCCGGTTTTCACGTGGATGACCACCGTGGTGGCCTTCCTCCTTCTCTTCTCTCTTCCGATCATCGCGGTGGCGCTGTTCATGGTGACCTTCGACCGCCAGTTCGGCACCTTGTTCTTCGAGGCCTCCCAGGGAGGCGACCCGGTCTTGTGGCAGCACCTCTTCTGGCTGTTCGGACATCCCGAGGTCTACATCCTCATCCTCCCCGCCATGGGAATCGTGTCCGAGGTGCTTCCGGTCTTCAGCCGCAAACCTCTCTTCGGGTACTCAGCCATCGTCTTCGCCGGTGCCGCCATCGGCTTTCTCGGCTTCGGCGTGTGGGCACACCACATGTTCTCCTCGGGTATCACCCCCGTCGCCCAAGCCGCCTTCGGTCTGTCGACCATGACCATCGCCGTGCCGACCGGAATAAAGATCTTCAACTGGCTGGGCACCATGTGGCTCGGCAAACTGCGCCTCAACACCCCCATGCTGTTCTCGATCGGCTTCGTGGCCATGTTCGTCATCGGGGGCCTCTCGGGGGTGACCCATGCCATCGTGCCCGCAGACTGGCAACAGACCGACACCTATTACATCGTCGCCCACTTCCACTACGTGCTCTTCGGTGGGGCCATCTTCGGGATCTTCGCCGGCCTCTACTACTGGTTCCCCAAGATCACCGGGCGGTTGATGAACGACCGGCTCGGGAAGGTCCACTTCTGGCTGATGCTCATCGGCTTCAATCTCACGTTTGGCCCGATGCATTGGCTCGGCCTGCAGGGGATGGTTCGCCGCACCTGGAAGTACGCCCCCGAGATGGGGTTGGAGCCCTGGAACATGGCCGCCACGGTGGGAGCGTTCGTCATTGCCGTCTCGATCCTCGTCTTCATGTTCAACTGGTGGCAATCGCGTCGTCGCGGGGAGGCGTCAGGCCTCGACCCGTGGGACGCTCGAACCGTGGAGTGGACCATCCCCAACCCCACGCCCGAGTACAATTTCGCCGTCTCGCCCGTCATCGAGTCTCTCGACGACTTCTGGCGTCAGAAGTACGACGAGGACGCCGAAGGCCGCCCGGTTCGGCGCCCGGAGGCCGACAAATTGATCGCCGATCTCGAACACGTCGGTAACAACCCGCCAGAGGCTATCCACCTGCCCAACCCCTCATATTTCCCGGCCCTGATGGCCTGCGGAATCCCCCTCATCGCCTGGGGCATCATCTACCACGAGGCCATGTGGGGGCTGGCGCTGATGGTGGTGGGTGCGCTGACGACGATCTCGGCGCTCATCGGGTGGGCGATCGAACCTCTCGAGGACGAGCACCCCGCGCCCGACCAGGATGAAGAGACCTCAGCCACCGCCGAGGTGCAGTGATGGCTGACGTTTTGCACGAGGCGACGGCCACCTCGGGGGGCCACGGAGGCCACGACGAGCACGAGTCGACCGGAGTCGACAACCGCAAGCTCGGGATGTGGCTGTTCCTCAGTTCGGAGTTCCTCTTCTTTGGGGCGCTCATCACGAACTATCTCCTGTACTCCAACCGGCCGGGTTTCGGCATCTACCCGGCCGAGATCTACGACATTCCCTTCACCTCGGTCAGTTCGTTCGTGCTGCTCATGAGCTCTCTGACGATGGTGCTGGCTCACAATGCCCTCTCCCAAGGAGACCAGGCCCAGACCCGTACCTGGCTGTTTGCCACCGCCGCCCTGGGATCGGTCTTTCTGGCCGGCCAGGTGTTCGAGTTCACAGAGTTCGTCGTCCACTACGACATGAGGCTGACCACCAACCCGGCCACATCGGCCTTCTACTTCCTCACGGGATTCCACGGCCTCCATGTCGCCATCGGCATCATCATGCTGTTGTCGCTGTGGGGTATCTCCCGGCGAAAAGGTGCGCTCTCGGAGTCCAGCGGCCTCAACGTCGAGCTGGTCGGACTGTACTGGCACTTCGTGGACATCATCTGGATCGTGATCTTCACCGTCGTCTACCTGATCGACGCCTCTCAAATCTGACCGCCATGACCGACCACACCGACCATCCGCCCCACCCCAGCATCGCCCAGTACTGGAAGATCGCCGCTCTCCTGGCTGTGCTCACAGCCATCGAGGTGGCTCTGTTCTACATCGACGAGGCCTACGAACTGGGTGCCTTCAACGTGACGCTCTTGTTGATCCTCGCCCTCTTGAAGTTCGTGATCGTGGTGGGCTGGTTCATGCACCTTCGCTTCGAGAAGCCTCTTCTCAACCGTTTCTTCACGGGTGGTTTCACCCTGGCGATGATCTTGTACGCGGTCGTGCTCATAGCTCTCGGGATCTTGTCCTACGGTGGCGGTTGACATGCCCTCCTCGTTGCCCTGGCCTGAAGCCCATCTCCACCTCGATGTCCTGGCCATCGTGTTCGTCCTGGCAGTGGCGTACGCCTACGCAGAGAGGCGCCTGCGCAAGGTCGTTGCCCCCGGTGCAGCTCCCGCCAGCCGTGGCCAATGGATCAAGTGGTACACAGGACTCGCCTTCATGTTCGCCGTCTCCACTTGGCCCGTCCACGACATCGGCGAGACGGCGCTCTTTTGGGTGCACATGGTCGAGCACATGGTGATCGTCTTCGTGACGGCGCCATTGCTCCTGTTGGGGACGCCGCGCTGGATGGCAGATATCACGATCGGCCGTCCGTCCGTTGCTCGTGTCCTGCGCCGGGTGGTACACCCGGTGCCGGCATTCACGATACTCACCATCGTCCTCATCGGCATCCACTGGCCGCTGGTGGTCGAGTTGATGCTCGTCTCCAGCCTCGCCCACTTCGCCATACACGCCGTCCTGTTCGCGGCCGCCCTCGTCGCCTGGATGCCGGTCCGGTCTCCCACGCCGGCCCTGCCCCGTCTGCGGCCGCCTCTGGCGATGTTCTACCTCTTCCTCCATTCTCTACTACCCACGATCCCGGCGTCGTTCCTGACCTTCTCTTCGGTGCCCATCTATCCCGTTTACGGTGACGCCGCCCTGGCCTGGGGTCTCACCCCGGTGGTGGATCAGACGATGGCCGGCCTCATCATGAAGATCGGCGGTGGATTGCTCATCTGGGGGGCGATCGCCGTGATCTGGTTCCGGTGGGTTGCGAGCGAGCGGGAGTGGGACCGCATCGAAGCCGACTTGCGCACTCCGACCTCGGTGTGAGGAGGGGGCTCACCGGAATTCTCCTCCTCTTTGCCGTTGCCGGGTGCGGGCTGCCGACCTCGGGGACGATGAAGGGGATCGTGGTCGACGTCACCGGCGATCTGACGACGGTAGAAGAGTTCACACTCCTCGTCGAGGGCGACCGTGTCCGCTTCGTCCCCTCGCCCGGGGGCGAATTTGCCTTTCCTCTCCCCCATCTGCGGGACCACCTCCGCTCGGGTGACCCGGTGCTCGTTGGGTGGGAGTTGGTCGACGGTATACGCGTCGCCACTTTCTTGGACGACGCTTGACGTGGTCAGCGGGCGTCGGCCTCTCGGCCCGGAACGATCAGGTCAGGCCGACGACCAAGAGTGAGGCTTCGGGCTCCGCATCGACTTCCTCGGCACCTTCGGTGTCGTGGCCGGGTCCCGCTATGGCGGAGACGATCGCAAAGATGATCACGACCACGGTCACTATCCCCGCCACCGCCACCATGAACTCGCCCAAACCGACACGCATCGTCGGCCGGCTGGCGGACAAGGCTGCGAACCCAAGGATCCCGGCCGAGGCGACGACGGCGAGGATGGCTGCTCCGCCGGCTGCCAACTCGTTCGACCGGATGAAAACGAGACCGAGCGGCACCACCAGCAAAGCCAGAACGGCCACGGCCGATACGGGAATGGAGACGGCGCTGGCCAATCTGCCTCTGACGTCGTTGATCTCCTCGGCTTCGATGTCCGTCACTCCGGCCGGGAAGCCGACGAGTTGCACCAGGGCAGCAGTCCCCCATCCCAAAACGGCTCCGCCGATGAGAACGACGAACACACTGGGGACGATCCGCATCATGGCCACACCCTCGGCACCTTCCACCGCCTCCGAAAAGGCAGAGATCATCACGGCGCCGGCGGCAGCGCCGAGCACGACGCCGAGCAAGGCCCCCACGGCGATCGTGACTGTATACCGACCCTGCAACTCGGCGCCGGGCTCGGCCCATCCAGCCACGCCTCTGCTCAGGGTGGCCACCACCACCCCGAATACGATCGACATGAGGGTCACACCCAAGAAAACGGCGGATGTGTTCACCTCGACGGCGGGACCGATTGCTCCTTCGTCGCCGATGAGAGACGCCGTCGGTAGCAACCAGACCGATGCCAGGACCAACCCGATGAGGCCCAGGCCGGCGCCGCTCCACGCCCCCACCTTGCCTGCCATCCTCACGCGCACCGCCAACGGCACCGGCTCGACGACCGGCTCAGGATCGGGCGGTGACATCGCCGCCGGTGCCGGCGCA
>JBGTLA010000125.1:0-4471 GCA_041744375.1 Acidimicrobiia bacterium
CTCCGCCCTCTTCAACAGCCGGCCAAGCAACTCGAAATCAGAACGCAGATCCTCGGCACGGGACATTTCGGCCTCCGGAGAATTGAAGTGGAGAGAAGACTCCCGAGCTAGCTCTTGGCTACTCGTGGAGGTAAAAAAAAACGGATCAGGCGTTGGGCGAGCTTGGCTGGCTGTTGGCGCCTGTCTTGCGGGTGGCCCGGACGGTGGCGCTCTTCTCATCGTGGTGTGGTTTGCAGAGAATCTGGAGGTTGCTGGGGTCCCAGAAGGGTCCCCCGTCTTCGACTTCGATGATGTGGTCGACGAAGGTCATGCCTTTGGCGGTCATGTCGGATCGGCATCCTGAGACCGAGCAGACCCTCCCGTCGCGTCGGATGACTTGGGTGGTGAGGTTGCGCCACCGTTGGGTCCGATACCGGGGGTCCTTCATGGGGGGGGCCTAGACCAGAGTGGCTAGGGCCCAGAGGGCTAGGCCGAGCCAGCCGACACTTACTCGAGAGACGGTGACGCTGAACGCGGCGAGGAACAAACAGACGGTCGCGACGACCATTAGGACGAAGGACAGTTCCATGGGGGTACCTCCAGGAGGTGGTGGGATGGTGGCGAGGGCTCGCTCGGGAGTCAACTCAACCACCTTGGCAAATCACATTAGCGTAATTCGCGCCCCTTGTGGAGGTTCTCGCTGTCAGCGTTAGCTGAAATATTCTCAGCGTTCGCCGAAGTGCATAACCTCATGACGCCTCACTTCCCCCGGGGTCTTCTCCAGTAAGGCGCCGAATCTCGCTAGCAGGCACGAAGACTCGACTGCCGATACGGACCAGCCGAACTTCGCCGCGGGCTTCGAGGTTGTACCAGGTGCCGCGGCTGATACCGCCAACGAGCCTGCTCGCCTCTGGCAACGGGTACAGGGCACGCTCAATCATGACGCCTCCACGCTGACACAGTACTGACACGCCATCGACGCCCGGCCCTTGTTGGCGTGATGGCGGATGTGGGCTGAGAAGTCCCGACGATCGGGGAGTTCCTGACCAAACGTCGAAGCCAAACGGGCTGCGAGGGACGCTACCTCCCGGCGGTAGTCGTTGGCTTTGTCTCGCATCCTCCTGGTTGCTGCCCCTTCGTCACCTTCACTCGATGGGACACTGACTCGCATGGTGTCTTCATGGGGGGCTCCCCTGAGCGGCCCTTCAGCGAGGATGGCGGCATCGATGGCGATCATCAGATCGGCGAGGCTTGGACCCCATTTCGCCATTCGCTCGCGCATCGATACCGACGTGAGGGCTCGGATTCTTTCCTTCTCGAGCTGAATCGCGGCGATGTGCCGCTGCTGGGCGTCTTTGTCTTGGCGACGCGATCGGCGTTCCCGATCCAAAGCGGATTCAGACATCGGAGTCTCCTTCGGGGTCGAGGCTGGTGATGTCCCCAATGGCTCGGGCTTCAAGTACGTCGGCGTACTTCAGCGCCGCATTCCGTACCTCTTCGTCGGCCCACTCCATCATCTGGTCCCCGTGAAGGTCAGACATCGCCTTGACGTAAGCGACGGCCTCACGGATGGCCTGCGCCTTGATGTGGTCATCGAATGCGCCTTGAACCGTTTGTCTCATGCGTCTCCTTCGGGGTCGAGCATCGAAGCGGGGAACACGATCGAAGGCACTTGCTCCACGCCTGACGGTTGCAGGAACTTGGGCCACACAGACCTGTTCACCCCGTCTTTCGGTGTCCACCCGCTCCCACGACACACATGGCACGTCCAGCGGTCGATCTTGTGGGGATCGCCGTGGCAGTTGTCGCACACGTCGAACAGGAGCGTCCTGAGTGCTTCGGCATCGGTGACAGGGCGGTACCCTTCAAGGTTGTCTCCACCAGTCACCTTCACTCGCAGCACCCTCAGATGCAGGCTGTCACGTTTCATCGGAGGCTCCTTCCAGCCATGAAGCAGGGAACGCATACAGGAACCCTTGTGGGTCTGGCATGTTCATCACGAATGACTCTGGGAACCGCATCGCCCCGTCTTTCAGTACCTTCCCCGAACCGTCACAGACAGGACAAACCACGCTGTGGGGGACGCCGCGCGCATTCGGACACGGAATCCACCCGTCGTCACACTCCCCGCATACGTCGAACACCTTCACATAACCAAGGCTCGCCAAATCCTCGTCTGTGGTCGGTCTGTAATCGGGCTGCTCGCCCCACATCGCTGTCACAAGGTCGTCGCGATTCACCCGCAGGTCTTCACGCTTCATCGGTGTCTCCTTCTAGGTCGAGCATCGAAGCGGCAGGGACATCAGAGCCTCCCAGGGCGTCGAGAGCCTCGCCGCAGAGCTTCACCACGATCTCGGCGTCGTTGGTGCCGATGTAGCCCGCAGTCCGGATCGCAAGAATCTCGATGGCCTGTGCCAGTCGTCGAATCGCCAGTGCGTCACTCATCAGAACCTCCCAAAGCGGCGAGAACGGCCAGCAGCAGGTCATACAGCATCCGAAGCTCGCCCGTCGTGAGGTCGTCATATGCTGTTCGGTTCACCCGATCCGCCAAGAACCGCACCCTGCCCACGTCCACTGGCAGGAGCGTCCTGAGTGCTTCGGCGTCGGTGACGATGCGACCGCCGGGGCAGGCCCAGTCGTTGTGGACTTCCCATTGGTGATGGTTCTCCCATCGTCCGTGTTCGCAGGCTTTACGCAGGCTCATCGGTGTCTCCTGTTCGGTTCATTTGATTCCCCTCACCCTCTACAGGAACCAACACAACTCCCGCAATCGCACACTCGCCTTTCGGTGTCCACCAGCCCCGGAACCCTTCCTTCCATGCGTACACGATCGCGCACTCGTCAGGTCGTTCGTTGGGGTCGGTTCCGGCATCACACTGATGCGTCTCGCACCACCAGACGCGGGGAGCAGCCAGAACGGCGTACAGGGCGTCTTCCATGCTCGGCCGCAGTCGCACGTCGATGTCGTCCTCGGCGTCACGCATCTGTTCTCTCAGCAGGTCCAGATTTACAGTCATGCGATCCCCTTTCGTTCTTCCACAGTCAGGAACAACTCACCGATACGCTCGCGTGCCAGGTCGGCGTTTCGTTCGTCGATGTCGATGCCGATGGCGTCTCGTCCGTGGCCGGTGGCGACCATGAGGGTTGTGCCGGTTCCTGCGAACGGGTCTAGGACGACTCCGGGGCGGTAGGCGTTGTGGCCGCAGTCGGTCCAGCCGATTGTCTCCATCGAGACTCCGAGGCGGTTGGAGCCCTTCGGCTTGGGTCCATCTCCGGAGTAATGACCAACACGAACCCCGGTTCTATTTGCAGTCCGATTGTCTAATGGAACATATTCTTGTTCGGTGATCCGCCTGGACGGTTCCCCACACTCGGTACACACCCGCTCAGGACACATCGCCTTGATCGGGGTCACACACAGTTCGGGAGGCCATACGGCGTAGTGGGCGCCACTAAATCCGGTGGGGCTGATCTTCCACCAGTCCAGAGGAGGAGCACCCGCAGGGTTACCGGCGTTGTAGAACGCCTCGCCGTGATCGTTGCGTGACTCCTTGTTGCCGCCGTGGTTGGTCGTCACCTGGACGGGCGCGCGATCGCGCGCACCTTGATGCGGTTCCCTTACGGCGTCTAGGTCGAAGTACCGGTCGCCCGCCACCGCAGCCACCACCATCTCCGACGTAGCCGGACGGAACTTGTCACCCAACGCCCCCACAGGAGGATTCGGGCGCACCCAGCGGATCACGTTCCGCACCCGCCACCGTCCCGCAGGGGAAGTCTCTCCGGTGTGGGGGTTGATGCCGTAGGCGAGGGCGAGGCGGTATGCCTCGGGGACGAGGGCGAGGGACTTAGCGAGCGGCCAGCCATTACCGCCCTTCTCGTATGACCCGGTTTGCTCTCGTACGCCCCTCTTGTTCGCGGAGGCACGCAACCCGCCATCGGTCACGATCCGCCTGGCGCTCCCGTCGAACTTCGGCTGACCCTCCCTCAAGCCGGTGTCGGCGTAGTCCCCGCCCGCACCACCCGACCCTGAGAACGTGTCCCCCAACTCGACCGCGATCGACCCATGCGGAGCCAACAGCCGCCGCCACTCCGCCGACAACGCCAACAACGTATCCACAAACTCGGCAGGGTTCGCCTCAGACCCGATCTCCTTCCCCTTATCCGGATGATCAGCAGGCAGATACGAGCGGAGCGCCAGGAACGGCGGCGAAGTCAAGATCAGATCGACCGAGTTGTCGGGTAGTTCGGCCATCACGTCGAACACGTCGCCGACGTAGTAGTGGGCGCTCATGCTGCTGTCTCCTTCGGCACCCACTGCGTACGCGGAGCCTTCTTCCCGGTCGCAACCCAACACTCCCGGCATCGGGTCAAGTCCTCAGGCATCCCCTTCACTCTCGGGGGGAAGGGTGCCGCCACCAGCGTGCCTTGAACCTCATGGCCCCAGAACCGGAGGCCTCTCTTCCCGCACGCCGAAACGAACGTGCCGCGATCC
>JBGTLA010000126.1:0-39568 GCA_041744375.1 Acidimicrobiia bacterium
GGCGTCGGCCCGGGGCCGGGTAAGGACATCGCGGTGATGGCTAGTGACTTGGCGGCCCCGCGTCGGTCCGGTTGGGGTTGGGTAGCCGTGGGGGCGGGGGGGCGGAGCCCCCAGCGAGGCCGCCAGGCCGAGCATCATCACGGCGCCACCAGGGACCCGTAGGCATCGGGTCGGCGGTCCCGGTAGAAGGCCCACGTCTTGCGCACCTCTTCGACCATGTCCAGATCGAGATCGCGGATGACCAATTCCTCGTCCGTGTCGGAAGCGGCTTCGCCCACAATCTGGCCGCGTGGATCCACGAAGTACGACGACCCGTAGAAGTCGTTTTCGCCGTAAGGCTCCTTACCGACGCGGTTGATGGCGCCGATGAAATACTCGTTGGCGACTGCTGCCGCCGGCTGTTCCAGGTTCCACAAGTACATGGACAGGCCCCTACTGGTCGCCGACGGGTTGAAGACGATTTTGGCGCCGGCCAGACCTAGCGCTCTCCAACCTTCCGGGAAGTGCCGGTCGTAACAGATGTAGACGCCGATTCGCCCCACCTTGGTGTCGAAGATCGGATAGCCCGAGTTGCCGGGCCTGAAGTAGAACTTCTCCCAGAACCCGCTGACGTGGGGGATGTGAGTCTTGCGGTACTTGCCCAGGTAGGTCCCGTCGGCATCGACCACGGCGGCGGTGTTGTAATAGAAGCCCTCGTCGGCTTTCTCGAACATCGGGACGACCAGGACCATCTCGGTGTTTCGGGCGAGCTCGATCATCTTCTGCATCGTCGGGCCGTCGGGGATGGGCTCGGCGCTGTCGAAGTGCTCGTTCTCCTGCACCTGACAGAAATAGGGCGTATTGAAGATCTCCTGGAAGCACATCACTCGGGCGCCATCCTCGGCGGCCTGGTGGGCGTAGTCGATGTGCTTTTCGACCATCGACTCGGAGTCCCCCGTCCACTCGGTCTGGAGGATGGCGGCTCTCACGGTGTTGGACACAAACTCTCCTTTTAGATCAGTCGTCGAGGCTCGCCTCCGAGGCCGGTCGACGCCGGCAGTTGCTTACCCCAAGGCTAGAAGAATGCCGAAGGAACTGCTGTGTGCCCGGCCGAATCGCATCGGTGCGCCCGCGACGGGGTGGGGCCGGTCAGGCCGGGTGGTCGATGTGGGGGGTGCCGATGGCGCCGCGCTCCTCGGGCGTGCCCGGGATCAAGTTGTCCAACAAGAGCCCGAACACGGCGGCGGTAGCGATCCCCGACGAACCGATGGCGAAGATGATGTCGGTCAGCCAGCCGATCCCGAAGAAGCTGAAGTCCTCGACGGTCTGGAAGTAGTTGGGGAAGACGAACCCCGAGAACAGCACGAACCCCACGATGAGAAGGTTGCGCTGGGAGTCCATGTCGGCCCGGCGCAACAGCGACAGCCCCACGGCGGCGATCAGCCCGAACAGTGCCAAGTAGGCACCACCCACGATGGGGGTGGGGATGGTGGCGACGACAGCCCCGAACTTGGCGACCAGTCCCAAGAGAACCAGGACACCTGCGCCGAGCAGAACCACGTAGCGGGAGGCGACCTTGGTGAGGCCGACCAGGCCGATGTTCTCCGAGTACGATGTGGAGGCGAACCCTCCGAAGAGACCGGTGAGGAAGCAACCGATGCCCTCGGCTCCGATGCCCCGGTTGATGGTGTTGGGTTCGGGGTCCTTCCCGGTCGCCATGCGTGACACGGCGTGATAATCGCCGAACGACTCGATCATCGACGCCAGGTAGGCAGCGAGGATGGCGATGAAGAACCCGAAGTCGAACAAGGGGGTGCCCCACGGGAAGAGGAGGCCGCCGCCACCCACGTCCAGACCGCGAATCCAGGTGGCGTCGCCGATTCCGGCGAAGCTGACACCTTCTGGGGATGCGGCGTCGAAGACCCCCACCCAGGTGAGGATCAGCGCTACGACATAGGACGTCACGATCGCCAGCAGCACGGGGAAGAGCGAGAAGAAGCGCACCTTCGGCGCCAGGATGAGCGAGAAGATGAAAACCAGCGCCAGCATCAGCAGGGCCATCGGCCAGTGCGTGGCCGACGTCTGGGCGGCAGGGGCGAACAGGGAAAGGCCGATGAGGGCGATGACGGGGGCGATCGTGATCGGCGTCACGTAGCGGCGGACGAATCCGAGGATCCCGCCGAACCCGATGGCGATCTCGATGACGGCTCCGGCGATGACGGCTCCGGCGATGTAGCGCATCGCTTCCGGTCCGGGGTGGGCGGCGATGATGGCGAAGAAAGGAACGAGGAACGCGAAGGAAACACCCTGCACGATGGGCAGACGGGATCCGAACGTGACCTGTACTGCGGTGGCGAGGCCCGAGCAGATGAACACGGAACTGATGAGGATGGCGATCTGGACGGTGTCCATACCCATCGCCGGCCCCAGCAACAAGGGCACCAAGATGGTGGCGCCGAACATGGTGAGAACGTGTTGGATCCCCAGGCCGAGTGCCTTGGGGAAGGGCTCGGGGATGTCGTCGATGCCGTAGTTGAGTTCGAATCGGCCTTCGGACAAGGTGCTCACGTTTCCTCCTCAACCGCTGGGCAACGCTGACAACCCTACAACGTCATCTCTCCGCCATGTTGCTAAAACTGCCCTTGTTTTCCACCCACCCAGGGAGGGTTTGGGTGGGCTTCACAGGTCGAGAGGGTCCACGTCAATACGAACGGTGGTGCCGGTGTCGCGCCAGCGTTGCACGAGGGGTCTCAGGGCCAGCTTGTAGCCGCCGAGGCCTTCTCCCTGGATGAGCCATCGGCGCGCATCGTGGGTGTCGGCCGGGCCCATCACCTGCACCGACTCGTCGGCGGCTGTTCGCAAGTCGGTGTCGACGGTGGCGGACTCTCCACGGATCTCCACCACCATCATCTCGGTTGCCGGCGGGTATCCCATGGCTCGGCGTTCTGTCAGCTCATGGCTCAGGAACTCGAACGGGTCGCCTCGGCGTAAGGCCGTGATCAGGGGTTGATCTGGGAGCGCCGTCTGGAGGATCAACCGGCGTCCGCTCCCCCGCCTCACCCGCCCCGCCAGCCGCGCCAGGATCCTCAACGCTTCCTCCGCCGCTCGGAAGTGGGAACCGAGGGCGAGACCGTCCACGTCGACTGCGACGGCCAGGTCGACTCCATCGAGTGCCGCCAGATCACGTTCGGTGCCGACCGTGACGACCGCATCTGTCCCCGCTTCGCCGACGCGGTCGCCGAACATGCCCCGTAGTTCCGCCTTGACGCGTCCCACCCCCGCTCCCAGCGCTTCGAACCGGACGCCGCCGCACGAACGGCACGGCTCGGAGGCAGCGCCACAGCGGGGGCAGGCTTCGCCGGGTTCAGGTCGGGAGCCGCAGACGGAGCAGCGTCGGAGCTCGCGACATGTGCCACATCGGTAGGCGGGGGCATAACCGCGGCGGTGGGTGAACGCGAAGACTCGCCCGCCACCCTGGAGGGCCTTGGCGATGGCGGCCCGGCTCCTCGGCGCCACCAACCCTGACCCGGGAGGCTCTTCACTGCGATCGACTACCTCCACCAGCGGCCACGCCCTCTGTTCGGATGGCACCAGATCCGCTCCCGCCGCCAGCAGCTCGACCGAGGGAGTGGGACCGACGTAGACCTGGGTGAAGCCCTCCAGGCGGCTCCGGGTGCCGATGAGCCGTCGCACCGACACCGTGGGTGTCTGGCGGTCCTTCATCGCCCTTCGACCTTCCTCGAGGACGACGGTGGCGGCGAGGTCGGCGATGGGCCATGATGCGATCCGCGGCGTCCCGAGTATGAAACGGCCGGGCACCGACGCGGCCTCAGCCCAACGGGCGGTGACAGCGGAATCGTCCATATCGCCAGAGATCTCCGAAATGGCGCCGGGTCCCACCACGCTGCGAGCTCTCTCGCTCACCATGATCACCTCGGCGGTGGTGGCCACCACCACCATCACGGATCTTCCGGCTGCGACGATCGGCGCCAGAGCCGGGATCCACGACGTGTCTCCCCATCCGGCCAGGAACGCTGTCACAGGGCGCCGCCGGCCGGCCAGCACGGAGCTGGTCAGATCCGTCAAAGGGTGGTCGATGGGTTCTGGGTGTTTCGGCTGAGTGGGCGGTGCCGGTGCACTGGGCAGGTTGGGTGGAGCGGACCTTTCCAGAGTGACCGCAACAGGCGCCACGTAGTAATGCGCCGCCCAGGTGAGAGCATCACGTAGTTTGGGGCCGAAGACGGGAAGCTCTCCCGATACCCCCCCGATTGGCTTGAGGCGTCCGGAGTCGCGTTCGCCCACTTCCACGACGTACCCGCGCACCCGGCGGCCGCCGAGGGGAATCCGCACGATCCTGCCCACGCTGACCCGGGGGGAATAGGAGGAGGGAATGGAGTACCAAAAACCCGAGTCCACCCCGAAGGTGGGTACGCCCGGAACGACCCGGGCGGCGTTGGTCAGGAGCCCCCGGCGGCCCGCCGCAGGTCTTCTGCGGCCTCTGTGTTCTCCCACGGGAACTGGGCCCGCCCGAAGTGTCCGTAAGCGGTCGTGGCGCGATAGATGGGGCGCAAGAGGTCGAGGTGAGCGATGATGGCCCCTGGCCGGAAGTCGAAGTATCCCACCACGATGTCGGCCAGCTTCTCGGGGTCGATGACCGATGTGCCGAATGTCTCGACATTGATCGAGAAAGGCTCGGCGCGACCGATGGCGTAAGCGAGTTGCAGTTCGCAGCGACGCGCCAGGCCGGCGGCGACGACGTTCTTGGCGGCCCAGCGGGCGGCGTAGGCGGCGGAACGATCGACCTTGCTCGGGTCTTTACCGGAGAAGGCCCCGCCGCCGTGGCGGGCGTAGCCACCGTAGGTGTCGACGATGATCTTGCGACCGGTCAACCCGGTGTCGGCGTGGGGGCCACCGATCTCGAAGCGTCCGGTCGGGTTGAAGAAGTAGTTGGCGTCCCCCGTGAGCATCCCGTCGGGGATGATGGGGAGGACGACTTCATTCCAGACTTCCTTGGCCATGGTGTCTTGGTCCATTCCCCCGGCGTGATGGGCCGACACGAGAACCGACGTGACACCGACGGGACGGTCTCCTTCGTATTCCACGGTGACCTGGGTCTTGCCGTCGGGTCGGAGATAGGCGAGGGTTCCGTCTTTGCGAACGGCCGCCAGCCGCTCGGCCAGACGGTGAGCGGTCTGGATGGGGAAGGGCATGAGCTCGGGCGTCTCATCGACAGCGAAACCGAACATGAGACCCTGGTCACCGGCTCCGAGCTCGGCCAGATCCCCTCGCTCGACTCCCTGGTTGATATCGGGACTCTGGGTGTGGGCCAGAACCTCGACGTCGATGTCGTGGGCGCGAAAGTGGGTGTCGTCGGTGTACCCGAGCTCGGCGATGGTAGACCTGGCTATGTCCTCCAGGTTGGGCAGGTGGGTGGTGCTGATCTCACCGGCAACCACTGCCCGATTGGTCGTCACCATCGTCTCACACGCCACCTTCCCCCCCGGGTCGACGGCGAGGATGTCGTCGAGGACGGCGTCGCTCACCGCGTCGGCCACCTTGTCGGGGTGGCCCTCTGTCACGGACTCGGAGGAGAAGTACCAGCGTCTGCTCATCGTGGACCCAGCCTATCCGCCCAGCCGGGCGGCAATGAGGTCCCACAGGCGCGCGGCCACGTCGTGTTTGGTCATCTGGGGCCATTGGTCGGTCGTGTAGTCGCGGTTGACGATCATCACCCGGTTGGTGTCAGTTCCGAAACCGGATCCTGTCTCGGTGACGTCGTTGTACACGAGGAGATCGACCCCTTTGGTACGGGCCTTCTCGACCGCCCTATCGGGTCCCCCCGTTTCGGCGGCGAACCCGACAGTGAATGGGCGGTCGACCCGCGCCAGCACAGATGCGAGGATGTCGGGGGTGGGTTCAAGGACGATGGAGGGGGTGCCCTCCGCACGGGACAGCTTGGATTCTGAGGCGGCGACGGGCCGGAAGTCGGCGACGGCGGCGGCCATGACGGCCACGTCGGCTTGGATCTTCTCGACCGCTTCCGCCATCTCTTGGGCCGACTCCACCCGGTAGGCGGTCACGTCGGTTCCAGCCGGCAGTTCAGAGGCGGTGACGAGATGGACGATGGCCCCGCGACGGGCGGCTTCAATGGCAATCGCATGCCCCATCTTGCCTGAGGAGCGATTTCCGAGATACCGAACGGGATCGATGGCCTCCCGCGTGCCACCAGCCGTCACGAGCACCGTGAGGCCAGCCAGCGACGTATCGAACATGGCTGCGGCCGCCTGCACGATCTGTTCTGGTTCGGCCACACGGCCCACACCGATGTCACCTCCCGCCAGGTCACCGGAGAACGGGCCGACGATGTGGTGCCCGTCGGACTCGATGAGGGCGATGGACCGTTGCGTGGCCGGGTGCTCCCACATCTCGGTGTGCATGGCCGGTGCCACCAGCAGCGGCGCCCGGGTTGCCAGCAAGGTTGCGCTCAGCACCTCGTCGGAAAGACCATGGGCGAGGCGTGACAGGGTGGCGGCGGTGGCCGGAGCGACGATGACCAGGTCGGCCCAGCGGCCAAGGTCTGTGTGCGGGCTGACTGAAGCCTCGTCGAAGAGATCGGTGATCGGGGAGAACCCTGTCACGGCTGCGAACGATGCCGGTCCCACGAATCGGACGGCGGCGTGGGTCATGACGACCCTGACGTCGGCGCCGGCTTCCACCAACCGCCGCGCCAGATAGACGGACTTGTAGGCGGCGACACCGCCGGACACGCCGAGCACCACCCGGCGGCCTCGAAGCATCAGTCTTCGACTGTCTCCACCGCCACCTTGCCTTCGGAGATCTCCTCCATGGCGATGGTGAGGGGTTTACGGGAAAGGGAGTGGACCTGGGGCGGAACGTACTCTCCGATCCCGGCTCCGAGCTGATGGAAATATCCGTTGATCTGGCGGGCACGCCGCGCCGAGACCACAACAGCGGCGAATCGGTTGCCGATGGTGTCGATGACGTCTTCGATGTTCATGTGATCCTCCAGGGTAGTTGGATCGGAGACCGAATCACAGGTCGGTACGTTCCAGCGGTGGTTCTCGGTCCAAAATCTCGAGGATCACGTCGACGGCGCGCGCGACGTCGTCGTTGACCACGATGTGATCGAACAGCCCGGGTGCTGCCGCCAGTTGCTCTTCGGCGATGTGGATCTTGGCGTCGATATCGGCAGCACTGGTGTCGGCCCGGGCCTCGAGTCTCGTTCGCAGGGCGTCGATCGACGGTGGAGCGACGAAGATCATCAGCGCATCGGGCACCACCTCTCGAATCTGGCGCGCGCCTTGAACCTCGATGTCGAGCATCACGTCGCGTCCCTCGTCGAGTACCGCCACCACGGCGTCGCGTGGTGTCCCGTAGTAGTTGTCGATAAAGACGGCCCACTCCAGGAGCTCACCGGCGTCGATCATCGCCTGGAATTCCGGTTTGGTCACGAAGCGATAGTGAAAGCCGTCGACTTCGGCGGGGCGAGCCGGTCGGGTCGTAGCCGAGACAGAGAAGTGAAACGGGATGCGACGCTGGAGTTCAGCGACGATGGTGGTCTTGCCGACGCCGCCCGGTCCCGACACCACGATGAGCCGACCGCGATTGGGTTCAGGAGAATTCGGAGAGAAGTGCGGCACGTTGCCTGTCGCCGAGACCGCGCAGCCGCCGATTGTCGGCGATCTCGTGTTTCTCCATGAGCTTCTTGGCCTTGACCTTGCCCGTACCGGGCATCGACGCCAAGAGAGACGCCACCTTGATCCCACCCACCATGTCGTCCTCTTCCGCTCGAGTGAGTAGCTCCGCGAAAGTGATGGTTCCCGTCTTGAGGAGCTCCTTGAGCTCGGCACGGATACGACGGGCCTCAGCCGCCTTGGCCAGCGCCGCGGCACGTTGTTCGTCGGACAGTTCGGGTGGTCTCATCCATCCTCCCACGAGCGGATCGAATCGACTGTATCAGGTGGCCATGGAGGGCGCGCAGATAGAGCTCGTCCCATCTCGACATCCCACAACAGTTGGGGTTGAGCAGGTCGTTCGACGAAAGTCGTGCCCCCAGGCACTGTGAGGCCCGGGGCGGCCGTTCTTGGTCGACAAGGTCCTAGGGTGACCCCGTGTCCGCTTATTTCATCTCGGGTGCCAGCTCCGGCATCGGCCGTGAACTCGTCCGCCTCCTCGCTGCACGCGGGGAAACGGTGGTGGCGGCCGCCCGCAGGATCGAAGAGCTGGAGGCCCTGGCGGCGGAGGCGGAGCACCTTGCGGGGGCCGTCCACGTCTTCGAGTTGGACGTGACCGACCCCGCCGCCGTGGATCGGGTTGTGCGCATGGCCGACCAAGTGGTGAGGGGAATCGACGTCGTCGTGGTCAACGCCGGTCGCGGGGGCGGCAAGCCCATCGGAACGGGCGCTTTCGAGGAGAATCGAGCCGTGTTGGACACCAACCTGATCGGAGCGCTCGCTCAGATGGAGACGGCCGTGTCGCTGTTTCGCGATCGCGGTCGGGGCCACCTGGTACTCGTGTCCTCTTTGGCGGCATGGCGGGGATTACCCGGTTCGGCGGCCGCCTATTCGGCATCGAAGACGGCGCTGGCCTCGTTGGGCGAGTCGCTTCGCATCGAGCTACAGGGAAGCGGCATCGACGTGACCGTGCTCCGCCCGGGTTATATCCAGACACCACTCACGGCCCGTGCCCGCCCACCACTGTCGACATCGATCACTAAAGGAGTCGGCGCCATCCTCGACGCCATCGACAGACGGGCCGAGGACGTAGCCGTCCCTCCGTGGCCCTGGCGGCCGCTGGGCTGGATGCTGCGGCGAGCACCGGAGCGCCTCCTCGGGCGTTTCAGCGATGGGCGCTCGGGGCGACGAGCGCGAGTCCGATGAGCGTGGGGCCGAGCGTCGAGTGTGCTCAGGCGGACGATTCGGCGATCCACCCTTCGCACCCAAAATCTCGATCTCTGGGAGCCGATCGATGGCTCACGGCCTGTCGGCGGTCGGTGCCGTCACTTCGGCGGCGATGGCAGAAGCGACAGCAGCGGGGTCCTCGGCCCGGGTCACCGGTCGTCCTACCACTATCCAGTCGGCACCGCGACCGACCGCCTCTGCCGGGGTGGCGACTCGCATCTGGTCGTCGGTGTCAGAGGCGGCCGGCCTGATCCCCGGTGTCACCTTCACCAAGTCCGGTGCCACCTGGGCGACATCGCCCAGCTCTTTGACACCACACACCACTCCTTCTGCTCCCGCCCGAGCCGACAGGCGCGCCATCCTGGCGACCTGGCGCCCGGGCGAAGCATTGACGCCGGTCGCCGTGAGGTCGTCGGCCGTCAGACTGGTGAGGACCGTGATAGCCAGGATCCCGGCGGTGTGCCCGGCTGCTCCAGCTTCCAACCCCTCGACGGCCGCCTCGACCATGGCGGCTCCGCCTGCGCCGTGGACCGTGATCCAACGGGCTCCCACCGAACCGAGGGCGCGGGCCGCTCGGTTGACGGTATTGGGAATGTCGTGGAGTTTCGCATCGACGAACACCGGGCGGCCCAGCTCCCGGACGGCGGCCACGGTTCCCGGCCCCGGGCCCATGAGGAGCTCGAGACCAACCTTGAATGCTCCAACATGAGGAACCAGTTCGGAGGCGATGTCCAGTGCCAGCCGAGCTTCGGAGAAGTCGAGCGCCACTATGAGCGGATTGTGGGATGTCACCACGGTTCCATCGCCCCCACGAGATCGGCAACCGCCGGGATGTTGTGAGCGTCGCACCACGCCGACACCTCGGCGAGGATCCGGTGTCCGGCCCGTGGTTCGGCGAAATGGATCGTTCCGATCTCGACCGCGGATGCACCCGCCATCAGATACTCGATCACGTCGACACCTTTCATCACCCCCCCGCATCCGATGATCGGCACATGGGGAAGGGCCCTTGCCACCTCGATGACACAGCGCAGGGCGATCGGCTTGAGTGGGGGGCCGGAGTAGCCGCCCACTTCGCCCGATAGGAGGGGGCGTCGGCTTTCGACATCGATCCCCGCGCCCCACGCCGTATTGGTGAGCGTCAACCAGGCCGCCCCCGATTCTGCGCAGGTGCGGGCGACGGCGACGATGTCTTCGGAGTTGGGAGACAACTTGGCGCCCACCGGCAGCGTGACCGCCGCCGTCGCAGCTGCCACCACCTCTCCGGAACGAAGGGGATCGAGCGCAAACATGCGCCCGTCCTCGAGATTGGGACAGGACAGGTTCAACTCGATGGCGGCCACTCCGGAAGCCTCCAGTCCGGAAGCCACCCGGGCGTACTCCTCTGGTGCCCGGCCCACGGCCGAACCCCACACCGGGGCGGCCACTCGCAGAATGCGGGGGCCGGATTCTCGCTGCCATCGTTCGATGCCCGGATTCTGAATACCTATGCCGTTGAGCATCCCGACCCCGACGGGAGCGAGACGAGGCGGTGGCCGGCCCGGCCACTCTTCAGAAGAGACGGACTTGGCGATGAGGGCCCCGTAGGCGGTGACGTCGGCGGCCTTGGCCAGCTCCCAGGCCGACCCAACGGTTCCGGAGGCAGCCACCAGCGGCGTGGCTAGCTCTGTATCCCCCACATGCACGGAGAGGTCGGGTCTCATCCCCCCTGGTTTCCGTTGTCGGCGTGCCAATCTTGGAGACTGCGCGGATGAGAGATGGCAAGCTTGCCGGCACGCAGGCTCCGCGCCACCGCCAGGCCACCCTGGATCGTGGTGACACAGGGGACGCCCACGCTGTGCGCGGCGTGCCGGATGACGCGCCCGTCGGACCGGGCCCGGCCTCCGCGTGGTGTGTTGACGATGAGCTGGACCTCGCCGGCCAGAATCCGGTCGCGGGTGTCACGCGGGCCCTCTCCAACCTTGTTCACGAACTCGGACTCGACGGCATGATGGGTGAGGTAACGGGCCGTTCCGGGTGTAGCGATGATGTCGAAGCCGAGCAAAGTGAAGGCCTGGGCGACGGCGAGCCCCAGCGGCTTGTCGCGGTCGGCGAAGGACAAGAAGATGCGCCCCTTGGTCGGGAGCACATGGCCGGCCGCGAGCAGGGCCTTGGCGTAGGCCACACCCACATCGGGTGCGATACCCATCACTTCGCCGGTCGACCTCATCTCCGGGCCGAGAACGGTGTCCTCCTCGGGGAAGCGGTCCCACGGCAGGACAGCCTCCTTGACGGAGACGAATCCGCTCGCCCTCCTGGCCGGGACTAGGCCCTCGTGGCGCAGCTGGCCGATCGACGCTCCCACCATCACCCGGGCAGCGATCTTGGCGAGGGGAATTGCCGATGCCTTCGAGATGAAAGGCACGGTCCGCGATCCGCGCGGGTTGGCCTCGAGAACGTATACGTCGTCGCCCTTGACGGCGAACTGGATGTTGATCAGGCCCCTCACGCCGAGGCCCCGAGCCAGGTCCTCCGTGGCGGCGAGGATCTCCTTGTGCGCCCCCTCGGACAGCGTGGGTGGTGGAGTCACACACGCTGAGTCGCCCGAGTGGACCCCCGCTTCCTCGACGTGCTCCATCACGCCCCCCACCAACAGCTCCGATCCGTCGAAGACAGCATCGACGTCGACTTCCACGGCCCCTTCGAGGAACCGGTCGATGAGGATGGGAGCACCGGACACCTCGGGATCTGTGAGGGCCGCTTCCCCGTGCAGCTCACGCACGTAGTCCCCGAGTTCGTCGAATGAATAGACGACGCGCATGTTGCGGCCGCCAAGCACATATGACGGACGCACCAGAACCGGGAGGCCGATCTTGTCGACCACCTCCTCGGCTTCGATCACCGATGTGGCCGTCCCCGCCGGGGGCTGCTTGATGCCGAGGCGATCACATAGGGCGGAGAATCGTTCCCGGTCCTCGGCGGCGTCGATCGAGTCGGGGGAAGTCCCGGCGATCGGGACCCCCAGCCGGGCGAGCCCTCGCGCCAGGTTGAGAGGTGTCTGACCACCCAGCTGCACAATGACGGCTTCGGGCTGCTCGACCTCGACGACGGACATCACGTCTTCCACCGTGAGCGGCTCGAAGTAGAGGCGGTCCGACGTGTCGTAGTCGGTAGACACCGTCTCGGGGTTGCAGTTGACCATGACGGACTCGTACCCGGCATCGCGCAGGGCGAACGAAGCGTGCACACAGCAGTAGTCGAACTCGATCCCCTGACCGATCCGGTTCGGACCCGAACCGAGCACGATCACTCTCGGCTTGGAGGCCGGCGGGACCTCGTCTTCGTCTTCGTAGGTCCCGTACATGTACGGAGTCGACGCTTCGAACTCGGCGGCGCAGGTGTCCACCGTCTTGTAGGTGGTGACGATGCCGGTCTGGAGGCGGGTGGCCCGGATCTCGTCCTCCGTGGTCCCCCACAACCGGGCCACCTGGCGGTCAGAGAAGCCATGTCGTTTTGCTTCCCGCAGGGTGTCGATGTCGCCCTGCGCCGTCTCGAGCTGACGCCTGACCGAGATGATGTCGGTCATCTGCTCCACGAACCACGGGTCGATGTAGCTGAGTTCGGCGACACGCTCCACCGTCCAGTTGCGGCGTAAGGCTTCGCCGACAGCAAAGATCCGGTCGGGAGTCGGCACACTCACGGCCTCGGCCAAGGCGTCGTCGGCGAGAGCTGCGATGTGGGCCTCGGCCGCGTCCGCCCCCAAGCCGGCGTGGCCGTTCTCAAGGCTGCGGAGAGCCTTTTGCAGAGCCTCGGGGAACGTGCGGCCGATGGCCATGGCCTCGCCCACCGAACGCATCGACGTCCCGAGGGTGGTGGGAGCCGAAGGGAACTTGGCGAAGTCGAAGCGGGGAGCCTTGACCACGACATAGTCGAGGGCGGGCTCGAAGCTGGCGGGAGTCGCACCGGTGATGTCGTTGGCGATCTCATCGAGGGTGTAGCCGACGGCCAGGAGGGCGGCGATCTTGGCGATCGGGAATCCGGTCGCCTTGGAGGCGAGGGCGGACGATCGCGAGACCCGGGGGTTCATTTCGATGACCAGCCGGCGCCCGGTGGCGGGATCGACCGCGAACTGGACGTTCGATCCTCCCGTCTCCACGCCAATCACCTTCAACACCGAGATGGCGTCGTCGCGCATCTCCTGGTACTCGCGGTCACTCAGGGTCTGGATGGGAGCGACCGTGATGGAGTCGCCGGTGTGGACACCCATCGGGTCGAGATTCTCGATGGAGCACACGATGACGGCGTTGTCGGCCCGGTCGCGCATGACCTCCATCTCGAATTCCTTCCACCCGTACACCGACTCCTCCACGAGTATCTCGGTGACGGGGGACACTTCGAGGCCGTGTCTTGCGATGGCGACAAGACTCTCCCGATCCTGGGCGATCCCGGTTCCACCCCCACCCAAGATGTACGACGGTCGCACCATGATCGGGAAGCCGATGTCGTCGGCGATGGCGAGGGCCTCGTCGAGGGAGTGCGCATATCCGGCTCGAGGTACCTCCAGACCGGCACGTTCCATGGTCTCTTTGAACAGTCCCCGATCCTCGGCTCGTTCGATCGACTCGATGCCCGCTCCGATCATCTCCACTCCGAACGTGTCGAGCACACCGCGGGCGGCCAGCTGGGAGGCGACGTTGAGGGCCGTCTGCCCACCCAGGGTCGCCAACAAGGCGTCGGGACGCTCTTTGGCGATGATCTCGGTGACGACCTCGGTCGTGATCGGTTCGATGTAGGTGGCGTCGGCGAACTCGGGATCGGTCATGATCGTCGCCGGGTTGGAATTGACCAGAACCACCCGGTATCCCTCTGAGCGCAGGACCTTGGAGGCCTGGGTGCCGGAGTAATCGAATTCGCACGCCTGACCGATGACGATGGGTCCCGAGCCGATGAGGAGAATCGAGCGGATATCGCGTCTAGCCGGCATCGCTCAGTTCCATCAGGTCGATGAACTCGTCGAAGAGGTGGACTGCATCGCGGGGACCGGGAGCCGCCTCGGGGTGATACTGAACGGAAAATGCCCTTGTTTCGGGTGCCGTCAGCCCTTCCAGCGTCCCGTCGTTGAGATTCTGATGCGTGGGGTACACGGTGCCGAAGTCAGTCTCGACCTGTCCGGGGAGCAGCTCGGGTCCGACCAGCCCGGATCGGGCGGGCGGGCTTCCTTCGCTCAGCGTCCACAAGTCGACGGCGAAGCCGTGGTTTTGGGCAGTCACCTCCACCCGGCCGTCGACGAACCGCCTCACCGGATGGTTTCCACCGTGATGGCCAAACGGGAGCTTGTACGTGGCGGCCCCGAGGGCGAGCCCGAGGACCTGGTGACCGAGGCAGATCCCGAAGAAAGGGACCTTGCCGAGGACCTGGCGCAGGGCGGCGATGGTGTCGACGAGCGGCTCTGGGTCCCCCGGGCCGTTGGACAGAAAGACGCCGTCCGGCGACGTTCTCAAGATGTCGTCGGCGTTGGTGGCCGAAGGTACGACGGTGACATCCAGCCCTCGCCTGACGAGATTGGCGATGATGTCGGATTTCATGCCCAGGTCCACGGCCACGACCGAGCCGATGCGAGGCGCCGTGGCTTCGACCTCGTACGCCTGGGGGGTTGAAACGCGGCTGGCCAGGTCGAGGCCGGTCATTGTGGGAGCCTGTGCGGCTACCGCCGCCAAGTCGTCTTCGTCGACGTCGCAACCCAGCGCCACCGGCATCGCTCCCCGGTCACGTAGATGGCGGGTGAGCCGGCGCGTGTCGATGTCGGCCAGGGCCACGACGCCGCCATCACGCAGATAAGCGGCGAACGACCCGTCGGCCCGCCAGCTCGAGTGGCGTTGGGACAATGCTCGCATCACGAAACCGGCGGCGGCGGGATGCGGTCGTTGGGCGTCCAGCGCAGTGACCCCATAATTGCCCTGGTGGGGTGAGGTCATCACCACCACCTGACCGGCATAGGACGGATCGGTGATGACCTCTTGGTATCCGGTCATGGAGGTGTTGAAGACTGCCTCACCGGTGGCGACGCCGTCGACGCCGACAGAGCGGCCCCGGAAGACGGTTCCGTCGGCGGTGACGAGAATCCCAGCTTTCACGATGCCTGCTCCCCGGTGTGGGTCAGGCGTCCGTCGAAGATCGTGGCGAGGACTGTGCCGGTCAGTGGTCGGCCGCGGAACGGAGAGTTCTGGGAACGGGAGACGAATCTGTCGGGGACCCACTCTCGGCGGGGATCGATGACGACGACGTTGGCAGCCCCGCCGGCGGCAAGGGCCTGGCCGTGGTCGGGGAAGCGGCCGATCCGGCCGGGAGCAATCGACATGCGGTCGAAGAAGGTCTCCTGGTCGAGAGCCGTGGAGGTGAGGACTGCTGCCACAGCCGTCTCCAGCCCGATGACGCCTCTGGGGGCTTCTTCGAAGGGAACCTCTCCTTCGTGGTCGGCGTGGGGAGCGTGATCGGTGGCCACCGCGTCGATGGTCCCGTCGATCAGTCCCCTGCGCAACTCGGCAACGTCTTCCTCGGTGCGCAAGGGGGGATACATCTTGAAATCGGGGTCCATCGACTCCACGGCTCGATGATCGAAGAAGAGATGATGAGGTGTGACCTCGGCGGTGACGTCCAGACCTTCCGCCTTGACCTGGCGGACGAGTTCGACGGAGCGGGCGGTCGACACATGTTGGACATGGTAGGTGGCGCCCGTCAGCCTCACGAGGGCCAGATCTCGAGCGACGACGGTCTCTTCCGCCAGGGCGGGAAGTCCCAGGATCCCCAGGCGCGACGAGACGGAGCCTTCGTGCATGTGACCTTCGGCGGCCAGCCCCGGGTCCTCGGCATGCTGGGCGATGACACAATCCCGACCCGCCAGATACTCCATGGCCCTGCGCAGTATCCCGGCGTCGGCCACGGTGTCGCCGTCGTCGGTGAACACCCGTACCCCTGTGTCCCACAGTTCGTCGAGATGGGCCAGCTCCCGTCCGGCTCGACCGAGCGTGACGGCGCCGGCCGACATCACCCGGCAGAGTCCCGCTCTTCTCCCCCGTTCGTGCACGAACCCGGCTCTGTGGCCGGCGTCGATAGGCGGGTCGGTGTTGGGCATGGCCACCATGGCGGTGAAGCCGCCCGCCGCCGCCGCTGCCGACCCTGAGGCGACGTCTTCTTTCCACTCCTGACCGGGTTCTCGCAAGTGGACATGGAGGTCGACGAGCCCCGGGCCCACCCAGGCACCGCCGGCGTCGATCTCGGTAGCCCCAGTCATCCGACTCTGCGGTTCGATGGCCACGATGACGGCGCCTTCGATCACCACGTCGGCGGTGACCGTGCCCGATTTCGTCAGCACTTGGCCGTTGCGGACGACGATCATGTGCTCTCCTGCGGGGAGGCCAAGAGCCGGAACAGGACAGCCATGCGAGCTGCGACGCCGTTACGCACCTGTTCGAGGATCAGTGCCCGGGGGTGGTCGGCGAGGTTGGCGGAGATCTCCACCCCTCTGTTCATCGGTCCGGGATGCATCACCACCGCCTCTGGGTGAAGGCGGGCGAATCGCTCGTCGTCGAGGCCGAACCGGCGGACGTACTCGGGTAGGGACGTGAACCCGCTGTGGCCACCGCGTTCGACCTGTATCCGCAGCAGGTAGATGACGTCGAGGTCACCGATGACCTCGTCGAGGTCTCCGGTGAGGCGGCACGGCCAACCGTCGGTTGCGATGGGCATCAGGGTGGGCGGTGCCACGAGAACGACGTGGGCACCGAGCGTCGAGAAGGCGTGTATTCCCGACCGAGCCACGCGGGAATGGCCGATGTCGCCGACGATGCCGATGCGCAGGCCGTCGAGTTTGCCGAAATGGCGCCGCAGGGTGAATGCGTCGAGCAGCGCCTGGGTGGGGTGTTGGTGGGCGCCGTCACCGCCGTTCACCACCGGAACGTCGACCCATGTTGCCACGCGATGCGCCGCTCCGGCGGCGCCGTGACGAACCACCATCAGGTCGGCCCCCATTGCCCGGAGGGTGAGGGCGGTGTCTTTGAGGCTCTCGCCCTTGGCGGATGAGGAGGTGCCCGGGTTGAACGTGAGCACATCGGCAGACAGGGCCCGGGCGGCTCTCTCGAAAGAGAGCCTGGTGCGGGTGGAAGGCTCGTAGAAGAGGGTGGCGACCGTGGCCCCTCTGAGGGTAGGGACCTTGGGTATGTCGCGGCCGAGCACGTCGACGAACTCCCCGGCCAGGTCCATCAGGTCTTCCAGCTCAGCGCGCGCCACACCCTCTGTGGTCAGGAGATGTCTCACGAGTCCATGATCCAGACGCCCTGGGTGCCGTCGATGGGCTCGAGCCTCACTGCCACCCGCTGGCCCGGTCCGGTCGGCAGGTTCTTGCCCACGAAGTCCGGTCGGATGGGAAGCTGGCGGTGCCCCCGGTCGACGAGGACGGCGAGCTGGACCGCCGAGGCGCGTCCCAGGTCGGAGAGCGCATCGAGGGCTGCTCTCACCGTTCGACCGGTGTAGAGGACGTCGTCCACCAAGACGACGGGTCGGCCACCGATATCGACCGGGATGGAGGTGCGACTGAGCCGGGTGCCGGCGCGGCGGTCGAGGTCGTCGCGGTAGAGGCCGATGTCGAGCTCGCCGACGGGTAATTCCAGTCCGTCGATTTCGGCGATGCTCTCGGCGATGGCGTGGGCGAGGGTGACGCCCCGAGTGTGGATTCCGACAAGGACGACATCTTCGGCACCATGATGTCGTTCCACGATCTCGTGGGCGATGCGACGGATTGCCCGGTGGACATCGGCCGCGTCGATGACGGCGCCGTCGGTCGAGGTCACAAATCGCTCCTTTCCGGCCTCGCGGGACCGGTTTAAAGGGGGCTGGGGCTGTGGCGAGACGTTACCAGCCCTCCCGCCTACGCCGAACTCGGTTTGTCTCGGTCCGGAACACGTCCGGGTCGTTCTTGCTCGGCCAAAGTGGAGAGCACGCCGTTGACGAAGGCGCCCGACCGCTTGGTGGAGTATGTCTTGGCCAGTCGCACCGCCTCGTTGACGATGACTGCGACGGGCACATCGGGCTGAAACCTCAGCTCGTAGAGCCCCAACCTCAAGATGGCGAGATCGACGACCGGCATCCGGTCCACTCGCCAATGCTCGGATGCTTCGTCGATGGCCCGGTCGAGGTCCTCGGTGTTGTCGACAACGCCTGAAACCAGTCGTTTCGCCTTCGGCGGCAGCTCGGCGACCTCGGGGGCGTGGCCGGTGCGGTCGGCTTCGTAGAGAGCGGTGAGAACCAGGTCGCGCGGCTCGGAGTTGGTCACACCCGGGTCAGATACTCGCCGGAGCGGGTGTCGACCTTCACCCGGTCGCCTTGGTCCACGAACAGAGGAGCCTGCACGACCAGCCCTGTCTCGAGGGTCACCGGCTTGGTGGCACCCGTTCGCGTGTCTCCTTTGGCACCCGGCTCGGCATAGGTCACCGTCAGTTCGACAGCGGCGGGCAAGTCGACACCGATGGGGGTCCCCTTGTACATCGCCAGAGTGACCGTCGAGCCGTCCGTCAGGAAACGGTCGGCGTCGCCCACGTCATCGGACGAAAGCGCGATCTGTCCGTAATCGTCCAGGTTCATGAAATGAAAACCCATGTCGTCGTGGTACAGGAATTGATGGTCGGCCCGCTCGATGAAAGCCTGCGAAACGTCCTCGTCGGCCCGAAAGGTGCGGTCGAGGACCTGGCCCGTTTCGACGTTCTTCAGCTTCATGCGCACGAACGCTTTGCCTTTCCCCGGTTTGACGTGTTGATACTCGACGATCGTGAAAAGGCCGTCGTCGAGGTCGAGGGCCATGCCCGGACGGACATCGTTGGTGGAGATCATCTCGTCAGGATAGGCTGGTCGAAGAGAGCAGTTCTGTCGCCCGAATCCGTCATAGCCCGATCGCGGCGAGGGCGTGGTCGATGTCGGTGGTGTCGACGTGGTGGATCTGGGGATGGCCGATCGCGGCCAGCAACACCATTCGTATGCCCCTCCGGTCGCGCTTCTTGTCCAGCCACAGGAGATCGCGGACTCTATTCCGGTCGAGGCCGGGGGCGGCGGTGGGCAACCCCAACCTCTCGATGACCGTTCGCACCTCTTTGGTTGCATCGAAGCCGAGCTTGCGCTCCGATACGGCCGCCGCCGCCACCAAGCCGATCGCCACCGCCTCCCCGTGCGGCATGCCCGAGGCGTACTCCACCGCGTGGCCCACGGTGTGCCCGAGGTTCAAGAAGGCCCTCTCCCCTCGCTCCGTGAAGTCGGCGTTGACGATCTTCACCTTGTAGGCGATGGCAGGCGTTACGACCTGTTCGAGTGGGGCATCGAGACCGTGTTCCAGGTAGGAGGCGATGATGCTCGGAGCCGCCAGAAAGCCGGCCTTGGCAGCCTCTGCTGCCCCCTGGCGACGGATGTCGTCGGGGAGTGAGTCGAGCATGTCGAGGTCGACGACTACCCGAGCGGGATGCCGGAAGACCCCAACTGTGTTCTTGCCTGCCACGTTGACGGCCGTCTTTCCGCCGATGGAGGCGTCGACCGCTCCCAGGACAGTGGTCGGCACGTACACCGCCTCCACTCCCCGTAGCCATGTCGCAGCCACGAACCCGCCGGCGTCGGTGGCGGCGCCCCCTCCCACCGTGACCACGGTGTCGTCTCTCGACAGAGCGTGGTCGGCCAAGGCCCGGTAGACGGGCTCGAGAGCGTGCAGCTCCTTGGCGTCCTCGCCCGCCGGCAGATCGACTCGGACCGTGTCGACGTCGATGAGAGTTGCCACCTGCTCGGCCACGGCCTCCGCCCCAGGTTGACAGAGGACGACGGCGCGGGAACGGATGGCCGAGGTCCCGAGGAGCGGGTGTGGGAGCCCACGGCCCACCAGGACTTCGCTCGAGTCTCCGATCACGAACCGGTCCAAGCGGCCATCACCTCCTCTACCACCTCGTCGACTGTGAGATCGTCGGTGGAGACTATGGCATGGGCTGCCCGGCGGTAACTACTCGAGCGCTGTTCCAGCAGTTGTGCCAATGCGGCTTCGGGTGATGTGCGCTCGGCCAGCAACGGTCGCCCCAGGTCGGAGCCCACCCTCTGGGCCAGCACCGACGGGGTGGCGTCGAGCCAGATGACCACTCCTGAGGCGCGCATGGTGGCCACGTTGCTCTCGTTCAAGACCGCTCCCCCACCGGTGGCCACTACCGCCGGTCGGGCACGTGCCGCCTCCGCCACCGCTTCGT
The DNA here is from genome assembly GCA_041744375.1 of Acidimicrobiia bacterium. Lineage (GTDB taxonomy): Bacteria > Actinomycetota > Acidimicrobiia > Spongiisociales > ZC4RG35 > JBGTLA01. The sequence continues at coordinate 20,144 of JBGTLA010000126.1, forward strand.
CCTCCAGTCGACGGAACGCCGACTCGCCGTGTGTCTGCCACAGACGCGAGATCGAAGAGCCATGTTTTTCGATCACGCTCTGGTCGGTGTCGATAAAAGTGATGTCGGCGCGTTTAGCCGTCTCCCGGCCCACCGTGGTCTTGCCGGAACCCATCATCCCCACCAGCCAGAGCGACGGCACGGCACAGGGCTCAACTCTCGTGGGGATACCTGGATTGGAGGTGGATGCCATCGCCCTCGGTTCGCCACCTAGAAGGCGGCCACCCGCTCCCCGTAGCGCCGCCACGCCGCCACGAAATCGTCGATCGTGTCACCGCCGAACATGCGGAGGGCCTCATCGGCGAGAACGTAGGCCACCATCTGCTCACAGACCACGCCGGCGCGCGGCACGGCACAGGTGTCGGATCGTTCGAAGAATGCCTTCGACGACTCTTTGGTGTCTACGTCGACCGAGTTCAACGTCTTCATCACGGTGGAGATGGGCTTCATGGCCGCTCGCACCCGCAGCACTCCACCCACCGTCATGCCGCCTTCGGTGCCGCCGCCCCGGTTGGTGACCCGGACGAAGTCGTTACCGTCGTGGAAGATCTCGTCGTGGGCTGCCGAGCCGCGGGAGCGGGCGTTGTGGAAGGCGTCTCCGATCTCGACGCCCTTGATCGCCTGGACGGACATGAGGGCCCCGGCGATGCGCCCGTCGATCTTGCGATCCCAGTGGACGTGGCTCCCCAGGCCCGGTGGCAGGTCGAGTGCCACGATCTCGACCACACCTCCCAAGGTGTCGCCGCTCCTGCGAGCGGTGCTGATCTCCGTTTCCATCTGCGCAGCGGCGGCCGAGTCCAGACACCGAACCGGAGAGGCGTCGATGAGAGCGATGTCGTCGACGCCGGGAGTAGCCGTCTCGGCCGCCTTGACGTTTCCGATCTCCACCACGTGGCTGAGAACGGTCACGCCGACTTCGGCGAGCAGAAGCTTGGAGAGATGCCCGACGATGGTTCGTGCCGCAGTTTCGCGAGCCGATGCTCGCTCGAGGATGTCGCGCGCGTCGTGCGTGTCGTACTTGAGCATGCCGGGGAGGTCGGCGTGCCCGGGGCGCGGGGTCGTCATCCGTCGCTTGGGCTCACCCGCGGCGACAGCCATCTCTTCCGCCCACTTCAGCTCATGCTCGGTGTTGCGGATCAAGACGGCCACCGGTGATCCGAGCGTGCGCCCATGGCGGATCCCTCCCAGGACCTCGATGTGGTCCTTCTCGATGCCCATCCTCGGGCTACGGCCGAAACCGAGCCGGCGGCGGGCCAGTTCCGTCGCCAACCCGTCGGTGTCGAAGACGAGGCCGGCCGGGATTCCCTCGACGATGGCCACGAGACCGGGTCCATGGGATTCGCCGGCGGTCAAGAATCGGATCACGCCGGGAATGGTAACGGCGTGGTGGGACCGTGGGGAGAGCATCCTTGCGCGCCCCGCGACTCCTCCGGTTCGGTCATATGATCCAGCTCGCCAGGTCGGCGCCACCAATGATGGCCACCCACGCCCCGACGATCATCGGAGGGCCGTAGGGGATCTCGGTCCTGGCCCTGGCGCCGCCGCCGATGAGGGCGGCCACGGCTACGAGGCCGCCGAAGAGGGCGGTGGCGAACCCGGCCGTCACCAGGTGGTCCCACCCCAAAAAGCCGAGAAAGAGGCCGAGAGGCACAGCCAGTTTCACGTCTCCGAAACCGAACCCGCCCCGGGCGACGAGATAGACCACGAACAGGACACCGGCGTAGACGGCCGCCGCTCCCAGGGCTCGTACCAGTTGGTCGGCAGTGTTCTCGATGATCGCTCCCCCGGCCAGAAGCAGGGCCGCAAGAGGAGTTCCGGGGTAGGTGATGCGGTTGGGAATGCGCTTGTGATCGACATCGGTGATGAAGAGGACCACAGACATGGCCGCCAAGAAGATGTAGGCAGGGAGAATGGCCACGGGACCCAATGCCCAGGCGAAACCGGCAGACACGACACCGAACACGGCACTGAAGGCGAACACGCGGGCCAGTCCGAGACCGCAGGCCCGGCAGACGGCCAGTATTCGCCCGTGGGAAGCCCCACATCGCCGGCAGTGGGCCTCCGAAGGCGCCAGCGATCGGTCGTCGCCGGCGGCGACGGCGACGTGGTGGAGGAAAGGGCCGGTCAACAAGGCAAAGCCGGCTGAAATGAGGACGGTCTGCACTTGCGGCGATGCTACCCCGGAGGGTGGGCGCGACGCTCTCGCAAGAGGAAGCGTCGGAAGACAGGCCGGCTCAGCTGTCGGCGAGCTCGCGGAAAGCCGCTCCCAGGCCCCGGCGGCGAAGAAGTCCGAATCCGCCCGATTCGTCGTCCTCGTCGGAGGGGGTATCTGTCTCGTCTGATGTCTCCTCGCCCCCCTGACCGTCGCTCTCCAGGCTCCCGAACACCTTCTCCAAGAACACGTCCTCTTCTCCGAGAGCAGCACCCTCGTCCTCGACGCCCACAGCGTGCGAGTCGGCCGCCTCGGCCGACTCGTCACTCATCGCATCCTCCCACCAAGAGCGCTCGTGGAGAGGAACCTCGGCGGCGGGTGATTCGGTGGTGTCGCCTTCGGGGGCGGATGCAGGCGCTGGTGCGACAGGCGGCCACTCCGTGGCCGGTTCGGGGTAGGTCACGGCCACCGGGGATTCGGGGGCCGTCGGGGTGACGGCTTCGGTGGCAGGCTGGACGAGTCGGGTTCGAGCGAGCTCAGCCATGGTGCGGGCAGCCTGGAAAGAGGTGAATCCGAGCCGGTCGGCGATGGCGCCGACAGAAGCCTTTCCTTCCATCGCGGCCAGGAATCTCCACGCGGAGTCGCTCAGCTGGACAGACTCCTGATCGAGCTGCGGCACCATGCGCCAGGGAGAGTCCAGGTCGGGAACGACCTCTTCGATGGCGCCCCATTCTGCTGCTCGACGGTCGGCTTCGGAGATGAGCATCTCTATGTCGAAGCTCTGGCCGGTGGCGTAACGCGGCCGGGTGTCGACGGTGAAGGCGAAAGGTCCGGTGGCGGGACGCCGGATCCGATAGAGGCTCTCGACGGCCTGCTCGCGGATGACATCTATCAACGTCGAGGTCGAGTTGTCGGGACTGAGTGCCTCCGAAAGGGTTCCGCCCGACCCTTCGAGACGCCGCAAGCTCTCGTCGGTGACGAGGCCGTTGGCGATGAGAACCGACCGGAAGGCGTCGTCGGGGTCGATGCAGGCGTATGAAACGGAGCCGTTCTCCATGTAGACACGACCGGCGGCGTGCCCCTCGACCCTGAGGCACCCGCTCTGATGAGACCTTGAGAGGAGGCGAAGCACCTCTTCGAGGGGGAAGATTTCGAGGTTTCCGCTCAGCGACATCACGTCTCCTTCTACAGACTCTCGCCTTCAGCTAGATCATTCGGTGCCTTGGAGGGGGGGCTTGAGAGTTTTCGGGCAGCCATCTCCATGATGTGGGGCGGAACCTGGCGACCGGTCCAGAGCCTGAATGAGTCGATCGCCTGGGCGACGAGGACATCTATCCCGTCGATTGTAGGGATATCGGTGCGGGCTTGGGCTACGGCCGGTGTCGGTTCGTGTGAGTAGGCGAGGTCTACCAGGGCCGAGGCGACTTCCACGACGAGCCCCGGCAGTGACTCGCCGTGCATGCCCAAGGGTGTCGCGTTCACCACCACCGCCTCCGCCACTGCCGTTCCCCAGGGAATCGCGACCAACTGACATCCTGTCTGCGCTGCCATCTCGGCCACCCGTTCCGGCCGGCGGGCGGCGGCGTACACGACCGACCCCTCGGCCGCCACCGCGGCTGCGGCGGCTGCTCCTCCGGTGCCCAACAGCAGCACCGGGCCATCGAGGGGAAGCCCCCGTTCATGCCAGAGGGATTTCAGCCCGGTTACGTCGGTGGAATGGCCCACGAGCTCGTCTGGGGTGGCGACGATGGTATTGACCGAACCGGCCCGCCGTGCCTCGGGCGAGAGACGGTCCACGAGACGCGCCGCCGCCTGTTTGTGGGGCATGGTCACATTCACCCCGTGCAGCGCCCCTCGGCGCATGTCGGCGATAACTTCGCTCAGTCCCGCCTCGTCCACTCTGCGGGCGGCATAGGTCCCTTCGATACCCGTCGCCGCCAGGGCGGCAGTATGGATGACGGGCGACAACGAGTGGGCCACGGGGTCGCCCACCACGAGAAGACGGACCGGTCCGGGTGCTCTCAGGGGAGAATGCCCTCCTCGCGTGCCTGACGCACCGCGGCGTTGTGCTCGTCGAGGGTCGTGCTGAAGGTATGACTCCCGTCCTCGGCGCTCAGCACATAGTAGAAGTAGTCGGAATCTTCGGGGGCGGCCGCCGCCTCCAAGGCGGCGAGGCCGGGAGCGGCGATGGGCGTAGGCGGCAATCCGGAGAACATGTACGTGTTGAAGGGCGAGTCGACTTCTCGGTCGAAGTCCTGCGGTAACCGGGTGTCGAGGGCGTAGAGGACCGTGGCGTCGATTTGGAGGAGCATTCCTTCCTCCAGGCGGTTGTAGATGACGCTGGCGACGAGGGACCGCTCCTCGGCGACCCGCACCTCCGACTCGATGAGAGAGGCGAGAACGACGCCCTCATACACGTCGAGGCCCGCTTCTTCGGCTGCCGACCAGTCGACGCCGGAGACCCTCTGTTCCATAGTCGACGAGAGCCGCTGCAGGATGGATGCCGCCGAGGCGGAACGGGAGAAGTCGTAGGTGTCGGGAAAGAGCAAACCCTCCCAGTCGCCCGGGACGGGGTCGCTCGGAAAGTCACGGAGAGAGGTCGTGACGCTTCCGTCGGTGAGGGCGGAATAGAAGTCGGCCTCGTCCAGGCCGGTCTGATCGGCCAGGACCTCCACGATCTCGGTCACGCGCAGTCCTTCGCGGATGGTGACGCGCAGGGTGTCCGCCACTGGGCCGGCCTGGAGCACTTCGAGCACGTCGGCGGGGGTCATGCCGGTCACCAGCTCGTAGGTGCCGGCCCGCAGTGAGGAAGCTGCTCCGGCGCTGCGGACGGCTATTTCGAACTCGGTGGCCGAACGGACCACCCCCCGTGCCGCCAGGATCACGGAGATGTCCTGGGCGCTGGCACCGGCGGGGATGACTATGTCGACCTCCTGGCCGGGTTCGACGTCGACTGGGGCGGCGTTGCCGGCGTTGTCGCCGAGTGCGCCCCCTACCTGGCGACCCAGGTAGGAAGCGCTGCCGACCACGGCGATCCCGGCGAGGATCACCACTGCCACGATTGCTCCCGTCCGGCCGAGACGGCTCAGGCCTGAGGGGGGTGGGATCGGCTCCAGGCTCACGATTCGCTCCGGGGGCGATCCAGATAGCTCCGCAGGATGACCGCGGCGGCCACCTTGTCCACTGCCTCCCGTCGTTGGCGACGCCGCGCTCCGGCGTCGATCATCGTGTTTTCCGCCATGCGAGAGGTGTAACGCTCGTCGAGGGTGGAGACGGCGATACCGGTTCGGTCGGCGATGGCGGCGGCCAATAGGCGCGCCGCGGCCGCCGAGTGTCCTTCTTCACCGCTCTCGGTGACGGGCAAGCCCACCACCACCTGGTCGATCTCGAGATCTTCCACGAGCTGAGCAACACGGGCTACCGCCTCGCCGGCCGCCACCACCTCGAGTGGTTGCGCCGTGATGCGCAGCGAGTCGCTGACGGCCAACCCCACTCTCACCGTTCCCGGATCGACGGCCAGCACGCGCCCCATCAGCTCGCCAGCTCCCGGGTAGCTTTCTCACGAACGGCATCCAGAGCCGCTTCGAGCTGAGAGCCGTCGGGACCGCCCGCCTGGGCCAGGTCGGGATCGCGGCTTCCGCCTCCCCCCATGATCGAAGCGCCGGCGGCGACCAGCTCCCCGGCTGAGATCCCGTTGGCGACGAGGTCGGGCGACGCCGCCCCGACGATGGCGCCTTTGCCCCCGTTGCGGGATCCGACCACCACCAGAACAGGTCCTTGCACCCGGTTGCGGATGTCTAGGGCGAGTTGACGCAGGTCGCCGGGAGCCAATTCGCCCGCGTTTCCCACCACCAGGCTGCGTTCGCCCACACTGTCGGCGTTGGCGGCCAGCTCGGCCGCCAGGTCACCGCGCGCCTCTGCCGCCGACTCCTTCAGACGGTCTTCGAGAACGGCGATGCGCTCGAGGAGTGCTTCGACCCGCTCGGGGACCTGGGTCGGGCCCACCCGCAACAGTCTCCCCACCTGATCGAGCGAGTCGCGCGACCCGGCCAGGTGGCGATAGGCAGCCTCGCCCGTCAATGCCTCTACCCGGCGAATGTTGGAACCGATCGAGGACTCCGAGGTGATGATCAAGGGACCCACCTGACCGGCCGTGTGGGTGTGGGTCCCTCCGCAGAACTCGACTGAGAAGTCCCCGATCTTCACCACCCGCACCTTTTCGCCGTACTTGTCGCCGAAGAACGCCAGGGCCCCCATCTGTTGAGCCTCGTCCTTGGTCGTCACCGTCGTGCTCACCTCGGCGTTGGAGATGAGGCGGCGGTTGGCCTCCCACTCGACGGAGGCGAGATCTTCGGGAGACAGACCGGAGAAATTGGAGAAGTCGAAGCGCAGGCGGCCATCTTCGACCAACGAGCCGGCCTGGTTGGCGTGGTCGCCGACCACCGTGCGTAGCGACCAGTGCAGGACATGGGTCCCGGTGTGGCTCTTTCGTATGCCTTCCCGACGGGGCGAATCGATGGACAGGTCCGCTACTTGACCGACGTGGATCGATCCGGCTTCGATACGCAGCCGATGGCCGTGTAACCCCTGGACGGCATGCTGGGTGTCTGAGACGTATCCGCTGCCCGTCTCGGTCTGCAACCTCCCGCTGTCGCCCACCTGGCCTCCGGATTCGGCGTAGAAGGGTGTGGAATCGACGAAGACCTCCACGGTGGAGCCGACCTCGGCGCTCGGGAGCGCCTCGCCGTCGCGCAGAATGGCGAGAACGGTCCCCCGGTCCATTTCGTGCTCGTAGCCGGTGAATCGGGTAGGTCCGACCTCGTCGAGCAGCGAGCGATAGGTGTCGGTGGCTGCCGAGGTGTCCCCGCCCTTCCATGCCGCCCGGGCCCGCTGCCTTTGCGCCGCCATCTCGGCGTCGAAGGCGTCGAGATCTACCTTCACGCCTCTCTCGGCGGTGATCTCCGAAGTCAACTCGATGGGGAATCCGTAGGTGTCGTGGAGCTTGAAGGCCACTTCGCCGTCGAGGGCCGCACCGTCGAGGTCCTCCAGCTCGCGGTCGAGGAGCTCGACACCGGCCGCCAGGGTGCGGCGAAATCGTTCCTCTTCGCGTGCTACCGCCTCGACGATGAGGTCGCGGCGGTCGACGATCTCGGGGTAGGCCCGGCCCAACGATTCGATGGTGGCCTCGACGAGGTGGGGGAAGAGCAGGGCGGTGCCCGAGTCGGGTCGGATCTGCCAGGCGTGGCGGACGCCACGGCGCAGAATCCTGCGCAGCACGTAGCCGCGCCCGTCGTTGGAGGGAACCACCCCGTCGCTGATGAGAAAGGTCACTGCCCGCCCGTGGTCGGCCAGCATCCTCAAAGAGACGTCTGTCCCCTCGGCAGCTCCGTAACCCACCTCGACGAAGTCGGAGGCCGCCCGGAGGATCGGCCACACCGAGTCGACCTGGAACACGGTGGGTACGTCCTGGAGAACGGCGGCGAGGCGCTCGAGTCCCATCCCGGTATCGATGTTCTTGGCCGGGAGGTCGGCCACCACGTGATACGGCTCGTCTTGCATGTTCTGCATGAACACCAGGTTCCAGATCTCGACGAACCGCTCCTCCCCTCCTCCGATCGGCCCGCCGTCGGCACCGAACTCGGGGCCTTTGTCGTAGAACACCTCCGCGCACGGCCCACACGGCCCGGGCACCCCCATCTGCCAGAAGTTGTCCTTCCCGCCGCGCTGAACCCGCTCGGCGGGGACGCCGACGTCGTCGACCCAGATGGCCTCGGCCTCGTCGTCGGTCTCGTACACGGTGAACCAGAGTCGTTCGGGGTCGAGTCCGTACCCTTCGGTGACCAGTTCGTAGGCCCACGGTATCGCCGACTCTTTGAAGTAGTCACCGAAGCTGAAGTTCCCCATCATCTCGAAGAAGGAGAAATGGCGGGTGGTGGTGCCGATGATGTCGATGTCCACCGTGCGGACACACTTCTGGACGGACACCGCCCGCGGCCAGGGGGCAGGTTCTTCGCCCAGGAAATACGGCTTGAAAGGGACCATCCCGGCGTTGGTCAAGAGAAGTGTGGGATCGGTGGGGATCAGCGACGCCGACGGTCGAGGCGTGTGCCCGCGCGCCGAGAAGAAGTCGGTGAAGGTAGTTCGAATCTGGTTGGTGTCCATGGAAAGCCTCGGGGAGCTGGTGGGTGCTGGTCGGTCGGACGGCCGCCGCTCGGCGTCAGTGACGACGGGGCGGCTTGACGGCTCGTGCCGCCAGTTCCAGCACATCAGCGCCCGTGTGGATGGCAGCCCGACGGAGATCGGGAGCGGTGGGACGACGGCGCAGGGCGCGCACCGTCACGAGGCCCCCTGCCAGGAGGCCAGAGGCGAACCACCACAATCTATCGAGCATCCTGTGAGAGTAGCGGCCTGCCAACGTCTGTCACTCAGTAGGGCGCACCGGCCTACCTGCCAACTCCTCCATCTGAGCGAACCACTCGGCCCGGCTCGCCTCGGCACCTTGCCGGCTCGGACGGTACAAGATCTGAGCTGGTTGGGAGTCGGGCCAGTGCTGCTGATCGACGATGTGGCCGGCGTGGTCGTGCGGATAGAGATAGCCCACTCCGTGACCCAGACTGGCCGCGCCCCTGTAGTGCCCGTCGCGCAGGTGGGCGGGGACCTCAGGTGCGGGCCCTTCGGTGATGACCTCACGAGCAGCACGCATCGTCGTGGTGACGGAGTTCGATTTCGGCGCCGTAGCCAAATACAAGGCGGCGTGGGTGAGGGCGTATGCCGCTTCCGGCAGGCCGACATGGGCGAGAGCGGCGGCCGCGTCGACTGTCACGCCCAGTGCCCGATTGTCGGCCAGACCGACGTCCTCGGACGCGAAAACGATCATCCGTCGAGCGACGAACTCGGGGTCTTCGCCGGCTTCCAGCATGAGATGGAGCCAATAGGCGGCGGCGTCGGGGTCCGAGCCCCGCAAGCTCTTTATGAACGCAGAGACGACGTCGTAATGGTTGTCCCCGGCCTTGTCATATCGAACGATTCGGCGTTGGAGGGCCTCGTCGACATGTCCCGGGGCGATGGTCTCTTCATCTGCCAGGGCGGCTGCCATCTCCAGAGCGTTGAGGGTCAGGCGGGCGTCACCTCCAGTCCTCTCGGCCAATGTCCTCCGTGCCGCCGATTCGATGCTCAACCCGAGTGTCCCGAGCCCTCGCTCGTTGTCTCCCAGGGCCCTGTCGATGAGCGCTTCGAGGGCCTCGGGAGCCAGCGGCTCGAGTCGGAAGAGGGTGGACCGGGAGATGAGAGGAGAGTTGACCTCGAAAAAGGGGTTCTCCGTGGTCGCCCCGATGAACACCACCGTCCCGTCCTCCACCCCGGGGAGGAGGGCATCCTGTTGGTTCTTGGAGAAGCGGTGGATCTCGTCGATGAAGAGGACCGTGCGGCGTTCCGAGTCGGCGAGACGTTGTCTCGCCCGACCGAGCACCTCACGCAGGTCCTTCACGCCCGCCGAAGTGGCCGACAGGGTCTCGAAAGCGGCGTCGGTGTGGTGGGCGACCACCCGGGCCAGCGTCGTCTTCCCGGTGCCGGGCGGGCCCCACAGGATCATCGATACCAGTCGACCGGACTCGACCACCTTCCGAAAAGCCGCCCCAGGACCCAACAACGCCACCTGGCCGGCGACCTCATCGAGGGAGGCGGGCCGCATCCGGGTGGCGAGTGGCGCCACGCCGTCGAGGACGTCACCGACCCGGGACGAAAAGAGATCCTCCATTCCTACCGACGGTACCGTATCCGAATCCGCTTCCTCGCCTCGTCGCGGAGGCGGGAGGCTATTTTTTCGGTTCTGGCTCGGCTCGGGCCGCCTCCACCGCGGCCGTGAGCTGGATGCCGAGGTCGGTGAGTTGGGCATCGTCGACGGCGGCCGGTGCCTCCGTCATGGGGTCGAAACCGGTTTGTGTCTTCGGGAAGGGAATGACCTCGCGAATCGAGGTCTCCTCTTGGAGGATCATCACCAGTCGGTCGATACCGAAAGCAAACCCGCCATGGGGGGGCGTTCCGTACCGGAGGGCGTTGAGGAACCAGCCGAAGCGGGTCTCGGCATCGGCGCCTTCGATACCCAGTATCTCGAACGCCTGTCGCTGCACCTCAGGGTCATGGATCCGGATCGATCCCGATCCGAGTTCGACGCCGTTCAAGACCACGTCGTAGGCGTTGGCCAAGGCGTTGTCGGGGTCGTCGCGCATCTGTTCGAGTGACTGGGGGGAGGTGAAGGGGTGATGGCTGAAGGTCCGCGAGCCGTCCTGGTCCTCTTCGAACATGGGGAAGTCGACCACCCAGAGATACGAGAGCTCGGCATGCCCCGATGGTCTGCCGAGGTCGTTGCGCAGGGTTCCGAGAACGGTGAGGGCCGTTCTCCAGTCGTCGGCGGCGATGAAGACGGCTTCTCCCGGCCGGGCTCCCAACCGGTGCACCACTCCCGCCTGCTCTTCTTTCGACAAGAACTTGGCCACGGGTGATCGCAGCGACCCGTCGCCTTCGACCTGGGCCCAGACGAGCCCTTTGGCGCCCAGTTCCTTGGCGCGGTCCACGAGAGCATCCGCCTTCGACCTGGTCAGCTCCATCGTGCCGGCGTTGAAGCCACGGACGGTTCCCCCCTCTTTCAGCGCGGTGGAGAAAACGCCGAACTCGGTGGAGGCCAGGAGGTCGGAGAGGTCGGAGATCTCCATGCCGAAACGGAGATCGGGCTTGTCGGTCCCGTATGTCTCCATGGCGTGTCGCCAGGTCATGCGAGGGAAGGGAATGTCGACTGCCGTTCCCCGCAGACGTTCGGTGGTCGCGGCCAGGACCGCTTCGACCACCGTGAGAACGTCCCCCTGGCCCCAGAAGGAACCTTCCAGATCGAGCTGGGTGAACTCGATCTGACGATCGGACCGAAAGTCCTCGTCCCGATAGCAGCGGGCGATCTGGAAGTATCGCTCCACTCCGGCCACCATGAGGAGCTGTTTGAAGAGTTGGGGGGACTGGGGCAGTGCGTAGAAGTCCCCCTGCCTGAGACGTGACGGCACCAGGAGGTCGCGCGCTCCCTCGGGAGTGGCTCTGACGAGGGTGGGGGTTTCCACTTCGAGAAAGCCGAGGTCGTCGAGAGTGCGCCGGATCGTAGCCGTGGCGGTGGAGCGAGCCCGCAGGTTCGCAGCCATCCTTGGCCTCCTCAGATCGAGATAACGGTGGGCAAGGCGGGTTCGCTCATCGACGTCGGTGCGGTCGTCGAGCATGAACGGCAGGGGGTCGGCCGTGCTCAGGATCTCCAGGTCGTCGACGGTGACCTCGATCGAGCCGGTCGCCAGATCGGGGTTGACGGTGCCTTCAGGTCGTTGGGAGACGACGCCGCTGAGGCTCACGGTGTATTCCATGCGCAGGCTGTTCACCTGGGGGTGGCGGGCGGGGTCCGCCACCACTTGAACGAGCCCGCTCGCATCGCGCAGGTCGATGAAGGCGACTCCACCGTGGTCCCGTCGGCGGGCAACCCACCCGGCCAGCCGCACGGAGCTGCCGACAGATGAGAGGTCCAGCTCTGCTGCGTGATGGGTTCTGAATGTCATGGGTTCGTCCCGGTCTCGGAGCGGAGCCGGGAGCGGACATGGGAGCCGACCTCGGCAAGGTCCACCTCGTGCTGGTCGCCGGAGGTGAGGTCCTTGATCGTGACCGTGCGCCGGCTCCTCTCTTCGTCTCCGGCCATGGCGGCGAAGCGTACTCCGGCTCTGTCGGCCCTCTTGAGCTGGCGGTCGAGCTTGTCGGGCTGCAAGGTGGTGGCGGTGCTGAGGCCGGCGTGACGCAGACGTCGCGCCACTTCCAGGGAGTAGGCGAGGCCGTCGTCGTCCAACAGGAGGACGCTGACCTCGAGGGGAGGCGCCTGGTTCGGCAACAGCCCCGCCTCCCGGAGTTGCCAGAAGAGGCGGGTGAAACCGATCGACAGCCCCACCCCGGGGAGGCGTGTCTTCGTGTATTGGCCCGCCAGGTCGTCGTAGCGGCCACCCGAGCAGATACTGCCCAGATCGCGATGGTGGTCGAGGACCGTCTCGAAGACGGTGCCCGTGTAATAGTCGAGGCCCCGGGCGATGGACAGGTCCAGGCAGTACCGCGCCGCCGGCACCGCCATGGCCTCCATGGTCCGGACCACCTCGATCAGCTCGTCGGCGGCGGGATCGTCGCCGGCGAGGTTTCTGAGCGTTGCCACGATCTCGTCGGGGCCGGTGACCGTGGTGGCAGTGAGTCGCAACAGCTGGTCGGCAGCGGCACGGGACATGCCGCCCTCCACGAGGGTGTCGCCCACATGCTGGCGTCCTCTCCTTTCGATCTTGTCGATTTGGCGTAGCACGTCCGCCTGGGCGTCGGCGTTGGTCACGTCTGACTTGGATAGGAGCGCCCGCATGAGACGCCGGTTGTTGAGCCGCATGGTGATGTCACCGATCTGGAAACTCGACAGGATGTCGATCATGGTGGCGGCTACCTCGGCGTCGTGGCGCAGCGACAGCTCGTCGCGATCGATCACGTCGATGTCGCACTGATAGAACTCGCGGTACCGACCCCGTTGGGGCCGCTCACCCCGATACACCCGCTGGATCTGGGAACGGCGGAAGGGAAAGGTGAGTTGGTGCTCGTGCTCCGCCACATAGCGGGCCAGGGGTACCGTCAGGTCGAAGCGCAGCGCCAGGTCGGGTGGCGAGTCGCGACCCAGCGAGCCCGCCGACTGGACGTAGTAGACCTGCCGCTCGGTCTCGCCCCCGCTCTTGGTGAGCAGGACCTCGGAGAGTTCGAAGACGGGGGTCTCGATGGGCAAGAAGCCGAAGCGCCGACAGCCGGAGCGGATCGTGTCGAGCATGGCATCGTGGATGGCCTGCTCGGCGGGAAGTAGCTCGAGCACACCCTTGGGGCTTCGTGGTGTTGTCGTCACGTCGGGTTAGAGAATGCCACCGTTGGCCCGTCCCGGCGAAGCGAGGTCACTCCCATGCGGCTCGGAAGGGGTTGGTGGCCCGTTCGTGACCGATGGTGGTCTCCGGCCCGTGGCCGGGGAGGACTCGGGTGGCGTCGTCGAGGGTCATCACCTTCCTGCGCATCGAGTCGGCCAGGTCGACCATGTTTCCACCGGGCAGGTCGACTCTTCCGACAGAACCGGCGAAGAGCTGGTCCCCCGAGAAGAGGGTGCCTTCGGCGGGAAGGTGAAAGCAGCAGTGCCCCGGGGTATGGCCGGGGGTGTGCACCACTTCGAGTTCGAGCCCGCCCAGTGTGAGATGCTGGCCGTCGGCCAACGGTGCGTAATGTTGCGGCGGATCGTACTCGCCCGGCGGCACAGCCCCGAAGAGCATGCGGAGCTGGGACGCCGGATCGAGAGTCAGGAAGTCATCGTCGGGGTGCACATAGGCCGTGATGGCCTTGGCTCTGGTGAGGGCCCCGACTCCGCCGGCGTGATCGACGTGCCCGTGGGTGACGAGCACCGCCACCGGCGACAGCCGGTGACGCACCAGGAGTTCGAGTACCCGCGCCGGGTCGGGCGGGGCATCGATGATCACGGCCGGGCCACCGCGTTCGGGAGCTACGACATAGGTGTTGGTGGCTGCGAACCAGAGCGGGGCGCTGGCGATGAGGGTCACTTGTCGAGCTCGGCGCGATAGGTTTCCGAGCGGCCGCCCCCCGCCCCCACCAGTTCGGCGGTCGTAGGCAAGGCATACACCGTCACCCGATCGTCGAGGAAGTCCGAATAGGCCAGCCAGGCCCCGTCTCGTGAGATATCGAGGCCGGTGGGCTGATTCCCGGCCACGATCGCGTCGAGGAGCTCGCCGGTGAGGATGTCGATGAGGAGCACAGACCCCCACTGGGGACCGGGCAGGTAATAGGTCTCCGGATTGTTTCGGCCGCGGTTGGAGACGGCCAGGACCCTGCCGTCAGGAGTGACGTCGATGGTGTTCGGGAGCCGGTCGACCAACGCCACTTGTGCCACGGCATCCGTCGCCGTGTCGACGACGAGGATCTGGTCGCGGGCCATGTCGGAGGCGTAGATGTGCGTCCCAAGGGGATCGGCCACCAGATGTCGCATGGCGCCGCCACTGTGGTGGATCACCCGGCTCTCTCCGCTTTCCAGGTCGATCACCTCGATCATCCCGTCGTCGTAGCCGGCGACGTACAGGCGTCTGCCCTCGGCGTCGAGCGCCAGGCCGCGCGGGGTGGCGACGGTGGGGATGCGTCGAATCAGCTGCCCACTGGCCAGATCGAACTCCGACACGTCATTGCTGATCCAGTTCGATGCCCACAACTTGTCCTCGTCGGGTGACAGGAGGACCACCTTGGTCCACGAGCCTCCGGTGTCCAGCCGCCGGGTCACGGTGTGGCTGGCAACGTCGACCTCGTACACGGATGCCGTCTCCATCTGGCTCACGAAGGCCCGTTCCCCCGCCCGGTCGAAGATCACCTCGACGGAACCGGCCTCGGGGAGCCCGATGGCTGCCAGGAGGTCACCGGTGGAGGGATCGTATGCCTCCAACCCGGCTCCCCCCAGCAACGTCACCCACAGCTCCGAGGCATCGGGGGTGAACGCCACCTGTTTGGGCGCTGGGCCGGTCGAGAACACCAGTCGCCTGTCCACCACCTGATCGGGCGGGTCGAGCCAAACGGCGACATCGGTGTCCTCGTCGGTGGTGATCTCGATCTGTTCAGGACGGTGGAGTTCACTCAGGACCGTGACGAGTACTCGGCCGGCCATCGAGGCCGATACCTCTGCCCCGCCGGTGGCGACCGTCCCGTCGACAGCGGTAATGGTGGTGGCCACTTCGGCGTCTCGGGGATGGACCATCACGCGAATGGTGCGGGCGGGAGAGCTCGTTGTCGTGGTCGACGGAATCGTTGTCGATGTCGTCGATGTCGTCGATGTCGTCGGGGGCGGGGCGGGTGCCGACGTGGTCGAAGGTGTAGTGGTGGTGAGTTCCTCTCCGGCAATCGCCCGCTCTTCGGGTTGGGCGATGGAGGCTCCGGGACGCGATCCTCCCAAGAAGGCGACGAGGGCGAGGAGGGCGAAAAGGGCGGCCAGCTGTCGAACTGTCGGGGTCACGACGGAGGCGCGATCCGGGTGACGGCGTAAACCCCGTCGACTCCTCGGATGTCCGCCAACATGCGGGGTAGCTGGCCCTGGTCCGACAACTCGACTTCGTAGCGGAGGATGGCGACCCGATCGCGTCCTGTCACCGTCGACGATGCGGTGATGTTGCCGCCGGTATCGGAGATGACGGCGGTGACGTCCCTGAGCAGCAGGGTCCGATCGAGCGCTTCGACCTGAATCCACACCGCGAAGCTGGAGGGGCGGGTCCCGCTCCATCGCACGTCGACCATCCTCTCGGCCTGGACGCGGAGTGCCTCGATGTTGGTGCAGTCCGAACGGTGGATCGATACCCCGCGCCCAACCGTGACGAAACCTTCGATCGGGTCGCCGAGCATCGGCTGACAGCAGGGGGCAAAGCGGACGAGCATGTCCTCGTAGCCTTCGACCACGATCTGGGGTTGATCCGTATCGGGGCTGCGGCGGCGGGCCACGAACGGTGGTGCCCCGTCGGGTTCTTCCGGAGTCCGAAGCCGCCGGGCACGTTGGGCGACCGAGGATGCTGCCAGCGTTCCATCGCCGACCTTCAGCCACAGGGCCTCCAGGTCGCGATAGCCCAAGTCGGCGGCGGTCTCGTCGAGCAGCTCGTGGCGGGCGGCCACGGTCAGCTCCCCGAACTCGCGCACCATGGCGGAGGTGAGCTCCTCACGGCCTTCGGTGATGGCCTGGTCGCGGCGCTCCTTGAGGAACCACTGTTTGATCTTGGAGCGAGCCCGCGACGTGCGAGTGAAGTTGAGCCAGTCCCGGCTGGGCCCGGTCTCGCGCCGGGCTGTCAGCACTTCCACCACGTCACCCGACTCCAGCCTGGTCGACAGCGGAAGCAGGCGCCCGTTGATGCGGGCGCCGACGCACCGATGGCCCACCTCGGTGTGCACGGCGTAGGCGAAGTCGACGGCTGTCGCCCCGCGCGGCAACGTCTTGACGTCTCCGGCCGGGGTGACCACGAACACCTCGTCTTGATAGAGGTCGAGTTTCAGATTGCTCAGGAACTCGGCCGGATCCTCCGACTCCGCCAACCCCGAGGTGTCCAGCCAGGGATGGGCCGAAGCCTCACCGCCTTCCTTGTAGCGCCAGTGGGCGGCAATGCCCGACTCGGCCCGACGATGCATCTCTTCGCTCCGCAGCTGCACTTCGATCGGTTTGCCGCCGGGACCGACGACCGTGGTGTGGAGGCTCTGGTACAGGTTGAACTTGGGCATGGCCACGAAGTCCTTGAAACGGCCCGAGAGCGGCACCCAGTGGCTGTGGATGAGCCCCAGCGCGCCGTAACAGTCGCGGGTGCTGCCCACGATCACCCGGATGCCGATCAAATCGTGGATGTCCTCGAAGGGCCTGTCTTGTTCCACCATCTTTCGGTAGATCGAGTAGTGATGCTTCGGGCGCCCCGTCACCACTGCCGAGATGCCGGCCTCGGCGAGAAGTGCTTCGACCTCGCCGATCATCTTCTCGATGAAGACGCTCCGTTCCACGCCACGCTCAGCCAACTTCATTTCGATCTCGTTGAACGGGCCTGGGTAGAGGATGGCGAAGCAGCGGTCTTCGAGTTCGTGCTTGATCTCCTGCACGCCCAAACGGTGGGCCAACGGTGCGTAGATGTCGAGGGTCTCGCGGGCCACGCGTTGTTGCTTCTCCGGTCGCAGGGATGAGGCCGTGCGGATGTTGTGGAGTCGGTCGACCAGCTTGATGATGAGCACCCGGACGTCCTGGGCCATCGCCACGACCATCTTGCGAATGGTGGCGGCCTGCGCCTCTTCGCGTGACGAGTACTCGATGCGATCCAGCTTCGTCACGCCATCGATGAGAGCGGCGATCTCGGGTCCGAACTCGGTGGTGATCTGTTCGAGGGTGACGTGGGTGTCTTCGACCGTGTCGTGGAGGAGAGCGGCCGCCAGCGTGGCGGCGTCGAGGCCGTAATGGGCGAGATGCCAGGCGATTGCCACGGGATGGGTGATGTAGGGATGGCCGGTCTTGCGGTGTTGACCCTCGTGCGCCTGCGCCGCCAGGGCGTAGGCCCGTTCCAGCAGCGCAACGTCGCCATCGGGATGATGGGCGGTGAAGGCTTCCACCACGTCTCCGAACGTGGCCGGAGCCGGATCCACGTCAGTCGTAAACGATGAGGGCATGGAACGGGACTTCGGGCAGGGCCGCCTTCCCGTCGAGAAAGGCGAGCTCGATGAACACGGAGAAGCCCGCGACTTCGGCGCCGATCTTTTCGAGGAGTCTCAGCGCCGCGGCGGCGGTGCCACCGGTGGCGATGACATCGTCGACGAGCAGCACCCTGTCCCCCGGTTGGACGGCATCGACGTGCACCTCGAGCCGATCCGTCCCGTACTCGAGGTCGTAGTCCTCGCCGACTGTCACATGAGGCAGCTTGTTCGGCTTGCGGATGGGTATGAACCCCGCTCCCAGGGTTACGGCGATGGGAGCAGCGAGGGTGAAGCCACGGGCCTCGATGCCGGCCACGTGGGTGATGCCGGCGCTGTGGAACGGCTCACACATCTTCGTCACCAGGTGGCTGAAGCCCTTCCGGTCGGCGAGCAGCGGGGTGATGTCCTTGAACACCACTCCGGGTTCGGGGAAATCGGGAATGTCGCGGATGAGGTCGAAAGGGTCCACGATGCGAGTTTAGGGCACGACGCAGCTCACATCGGCCTCATCGGGCCGACGCCCGGACCAAGGGGACGGGGATAGGGACGGCTGCGTCTACAGGGTGGGGCTGGAGGAATCGCCCTCGCCCACCCGTGAGGCGATGGCCCGACGGGTGACGCGCACACGTCCTTGCTCGATGTCGATGATGACGTCGTCACCGTCGAGGCTGGTGACGCGCCCTTTGATACCCCCTACGGTCTGGACCTGATCACCCACCTGGAGGGAGGCCACGAGCTCCTGCTGGCGCTTGGAGCGGGTGCGCTGGGGACGAATGATGAAGAGCCAGAAGACTGCCACCATCACGACCAGGAAGATCAAGGAACTCTGACCGGCGGCTTCTTGAGCAAGGACGACTGCGGGCATGGAACCTCTCGAGAACTGGAAGAAGCGCAGGTTAGAACGGCAATCGGGCAGTCACCAATCACCCCCGGAGCGACGCTCCACCACGTCGGCTCGAAAATCGGGAAAGGAACCGGCGATGATCGACCGTCTGGTCGTCGACAGGAGATCGAACGTGTAGGTCAGGTTGTGGATGCTGACGAGCCTGTGGACCGCCAACTCGCCGGTCTGATGGAGATGGCGGAGATAGGCGCGACTGTGTGTCGCGCAGGTGAGGCAGCCACACTCGGCATGGAGCGGTGCTGGATCCTCTGCGAACTGAGATCGTCTCAGGTTGTAGTCGCCGTCCGGTGTCAACACCCGACCGTGCCGGGCGAGGCGGGTGGGCCAGACACAGTCGAACAGGTCGGCGCCTCGCTGCACGGCGTCGAGCACACCTTCGGCATCGCCGAGGCCCATGACATAGCGGACCGCTCGCTCCGGCAGGTGTGCCATGGTGGCCTCGAGGGCCACGTTTCTCTCGGTCCGGCTCTCCCCCACCGACAGGCCGCCTATCCCGAAGCCGGCCATTCCCAGGGCGGCGGTGCGCTCGGCCGACTCGGCCCGCAAGTCGGGATCGACTCCACCCTGCACGATCCCGAACAGCGCCTGGTCGGACCGGGTGTGCGCAGCGAGGGCCCTTTCCTCCCACCGCAGAGTCCGATGCATCGCTTCTTCGACGGTCCCCTTGTCGGCCGGAAGTCCCACGCACACGTCGAGCGCCATGGCGATGTCGGCTCCCAGGAGCTCTTGAACCGCCACGGCGCCCTCGGGGGTCAATTGGACCGCGCTGCCGTCGTAGGTCGAGCGGAACGACGCCCCGTCCTCGTCGACGCGGGGACCGAGGGAGAAGACCTGGTAGCCGCCGGAGTCGGTGAGGATGGGGCCCGGCCATGCCATGAACCCGTGCAGCCCGCCCAGGCGACCGACCAGGTCGGCGCCCGGCCTGAGCATCAGGTGATAGGTGTTGGCGAGAATCATCTGCGCCCCCACTCGCCTCAGGTCGTGGACATCCAGCGCACGCACGGCGGCGCGGGTGCCGACGGGCATGAAACCCGGGGTGGCGACCTCCCCGTGG
>JBGTLA010000127.1:0-31088 GCA_041744375.1 Acidimicrobiia bacterium
GGGTCCTGGGTGGTCATCCGCTCCTTGACGACCCGCTCGAGACGGGAGAGCCCGACCCGGATCTGGTTCTGGATGAGCTCACCGACCGTGCGAATGCGGCGGTTGCCGAAGTGGTCGATGTCGTCGGTGAGGACGGGAATCTCGACGCCCATGTGGGTCGTCATCGTCGGCTGTCCAGCGTGCATCGCCACGAGGTACTTGATCGCGTCGACCATGTCCTCGTCGCGCAGCAACTGCAGGCCTTCGGCCCGATAGTCGTCGGGCGTCGCTTCCTGGAACTTCTGGCTCAGCTTGTAACGCCCAACCCTGGTGAGGTCGTAGCGCTTCGGATTGCGGAACAGTGTCTGGATCAGCCCGCGGGCGGACTCGACCGTGGTGGGCTCACCCGGACGGAGCTTGCGGTAGAGGTCGACCAACGCTTCGTCCCTGTCCGTGGCCGGATCGCGCTCGAGCGTGTTGCGAATCGACTCGGCCCCGTCGAAGAGGTCGAGGATCTCCTCGTCGGTCTCGGCGATGCCGAGGGCCCGCAGGAAACCCGACACATACTGACGGCGCTTACGGTCGACCCGCACCCCAATGGTGTCACGCTTGTCGGTGTCGAACTCCAGCCATGCCCCGCGACCCGGGATGATCTTGCCGGAGTGGATGAGACGGTCGGAGGTCTTGTCCTTGGTCACATCGAAGTAGACGCCAGGTGACCGGACCAACTGGGAGACGATGACCCGCTCGGTGCCGTTGATGATGAACACGCCCTTGTCGGTCATCATGGGGAAATCTCCCAAAAAAACCTGCTGCTCTTTGATCTCGCCTGTAGACCTGTTCATGAAACGGGCGGTGACGAAGAGTGGTCGGGCGTGATTGGCATCTCGCTCTTTGGCCTCCTCGATACTCATCGTGGGGTCGCCGAAACGATGCTCGGTCAGCTCGAGTGCCAGTGAACCGGTGAAATCTTCGATGGGGCTGATCTCGTCGAAGATCTCCTTGAGACCTTCGTCGAGGAACCACTGGAAAGAATCGTGTTGTACGGCCAGGAGGTCCGGCAACGGAAGGACCTCGGGGATCTTGGCGAACGATAGACGTTCAGCGACGCGCGAAACCAAAGGAGCCTCCTAGAAGCCGACGTAACGGGCTGGCGTGATGACGAACGGGATACGCAGAGGGCGCATGCTAACACAGGCGCAAGCGGACGCGCAATCAACAATGCGGCGGCAGTGCCTATCGGCACTCCGCGCTGGTGGCCCCCAGGGCCAACTCTCGCAAAGACGATCAAGGGACCCTCGTTACCTCGGCGACCCAGAGGCCGGCGAGGCCGAATGGCCTGGGCGGCATCCTATCGCATGGTCGCGAAACTCGTCAAGGGTCTAGGTCCAACCGATGACTATCGGCCATCGTTGTTGACGAGAGTCCCTCGGTGATCGGTCGTCTCGCCAACGTCTCGGCCGTGAGGGCCGGCCAAGCCCGACGACGCCTCTCGCTGGTGCGCCTTGTCCGGCAACGTGACCACGAAGCACGCCCCGCCCAGGCGCTCGGAGGTGCGATAGGTAGCGGTGCCCTGGTGAGCGCGCATGAGCATGGACACGAGCGCGAGGCCGATACCGGAGCCGGGGAGCCCGGCGTCGTATCGATGGGCTCCCCGCTCGAACCGATCCCAGATCATCAGCTCGTACCGTTTGGGCACACCGGGGCCGTCGTCGTGCACCTCGAAGATGAGATCGTCGTTGTGGCGACGGGCGACCACGAGACGGTTGGGGCCGCCGTAACGAGCGGCATTCGTGAGGAGATTGACGAGTACCTGGTGCATGCGGGCCGGATCGAACAACCCCACCAGACCCTCGTCAATCTCGGTGGTGACCCCCGGTGCAGCATCGAGATCGAGAGAAGCGAGCGCCGACGAGACCACTCCGTCGACGTCGACGAGCCGCTCCTGTAGGTGGAGGTCGGGATCGGAGCGGTTGAGCATCACCAGGTCTGACACGATCCGAGCCATGTATGTGGCCTGCTGATCCACTATTCCCAACATTTCGCGACGGGCCTCGGTCTCCATGTGTTGGTCGGGATCCCGGAGGATGTCGAGGAATCCGACGATGGCGGTGAGCGGCGTGCGCAGCTCGTGGGATATCGAAGACACGAGCGCCGTGCGCTGGCTCTCCACCAACTCGCGATTCTCCCGGATCGCCACTGCCTGGCGCACCATGATCAGGGCCACCACCACAATCACCCCCGCCAAGAGTTCGAGCGTCTGGAGGTCGGTCTCCGGAGCCGTCATCACCCGAACCACCAGCATTCCGATCAGGAGCATCGCCGCGCTGTATGGCGCTGCCATTGCCCACCACGGGGTCCGTCTTTCGGCGTATTCCCGCGGTTCCGGCCGTCGATCGAGGATGAGGCCCGCCACCAGAAAGCAAGTCGTGGCAAGCATGTAGGCGGGGAAGAACGGTTCGGTCTCCGAGAAGGACGCTCCCAGGCCCTGGTTGAAGTAGACGAGGTCGGCCACGGCTTGAGCAGACACGCCCAAGCCGAACACGAGCATGCGCGGATCGAAACGAAGAGTTGTGCGCCGCAGCGTCACCACCATCACAGCGATGAGGATGGCCACGTCGAAAACGGGGTAGATCGACCCAATGACGAGCTCCCAAACCGGAGCTCCGCGAACGGCGTCCAGCAGGTCTTCGAGTACCCACACCCAGGCGATCAACGCGACCGAAACGGCCCCCACCAATCCGTCGAGCATGACCCGCATCCGCCGGTATGGCGCCCCTTCCAAATGGGGAAGAATCCAAAAGCCTGCCAAGACGAAGCTGTAGGCGCCTATGAAAAACAGGTCGAGAGGGCCGAAGGCGGGCGGATCGAACCCGCTCAAGGCGGCAACGATGAAGGCGGCCACCCCCAAAGCACCAAACAGGAGGCCCACCCCGATCAGGCTCCAGGCCAGACGCTCGTCCCCGCGATGGGCCCGAGAGCGGACGATGAAAGTCAGGCCGGCAACGGTGTAACCGATGGCCATGACGACGATGCCGATCTCTGCGGCGGCGGACGGATTGAGGAAACCGACAACCGTGGCCAGTGCCACCACAACGGTGACTCCAATGAGGAGCCTCCGGGACCACTCCCCGGCAAAACGTCGGAATCCTCCGTCCGGAAGTAAAGATGCCACACGACTACATCGGCGGCCACGAGTACCCGGTTTAGGATTCTGCGCCGACCACTCTGACCTTGCTCGACCGAGGCCATTTACCGTTCGAGGGCCGCCAGGTCCACCTCGGAGTCGAAGTCGCCCACGACCTCACCCAGATGAGCGGCAAATGCGGCGATCATGTCTTCGATCTGGGCGTAGGTGTTGGCGAGTGTGTGGGTGAAGCGCAAGCCGGCCAGACCCACCGGCACCAGCGGGAAGGCCGAAGGGTTGAGGTAAAAGCCGTCGTTCACCAACCGGCGAGCAACCTCCAGCATGTCGTCGAATGTGCCCACCCGAACCAACCAGATGGGAGTGCGGTCCCACGAGACGACTGGAAGCCCGTGGCGGGCGAGGGTGGCAGTGACGAAGTCGATCTGTCGAAGCATTCTGTGACGAAGGTCCACATGCTCGGCGGACAGGTGAATGTCGGCCGAGGCCATCATCGCTCCCAGCGTGGGCGGATGAATCGGCCCCGAGAAATTCATAGGGCCCCCGACGAGTCTCACCCGCCGAGCGGATCGGTCGTCGCCGAAGGCGAGCACCGCTCCGCCACTACCGAATGACTTGGCGAGGCCGGCGGCAACCACCAGCCGATCACTCCATTCGACCTGGTCCAGCACGAAGCCGCGCCCGTGCAGCCCAAACCAGGAGAACCCGTGGGCGTCGTCGAAGTAACAATGGAGCGAAGGGTGCCGATCCATGAGGCGGGCGACTTCGGCGGCCGGGGCCAGGTCACCGTACATCGAGTAGAGGCCGTCGGCCACATACCAGATCGCCCGACCGGGCCGCTCCAGGCGGGCGACCGTGTCGGACAGAGTCTCCATGTCGTTGTGGGGAACAGCCACGATCTCGATGCCTCGCCCCGCCAGCACCTGGGTCGTCAGCTGCAGCGAGGCATGACTGTGGCTGTCGATGATCAGCGAGTCCTCAGGACCCACCAGGGCCGGCAGGCAAGCCAAGTGGCCGAGCGTCGTCGTGGGGGGCAGCAGCACGGCTGGGGCACCCGTGATCTGGCGAAATCGGTCCTTGAGCAGATCGTAGAGTTCGAGGCGTGAGTAGGTCTGGGAAGACGAATACAGCGGGCCGTATCGCTCGGTGGCTTCTATGGCTCCCTTCTTGAGCCGCCCGTCGACATTGAGGCCGAGATAGGAGCAGTTCCCGAAATTGACGATCGTGCGTCCGCCCACCCTGAGGGTGGCACCGTCTCCAACGTCGTCGAAGACCACCCCGGTGATGCCGAGATCCTCGGCCATGAGGGCGTTCCTCTCGAACCTCCTGAGGAGCGCTGAGTGCTGGGTGGCGGGACCTGCGCGCATGACAACCTTCTCGTTCTGCGTATCTCGTTCGGCAATGCCGTTCGACCCGTCCAGCGCAGACGTTCCATCACCCGTGTCCCGGCCTCCGTCGGGGCGATGGCGGTCATCTTCGCCAGAGTGTAGGCAGAACCGCCGCACTCAATGGGTTATTGCATCCTGCCGACCGGCAATACCATCTGAGGTGTGCCCCGTCACGCCGTCTCGCGCTCTGTCCGGACGCTGCTGATCGCCCTGGCTGTAGCGGCAGCGGCCTTTGCGGCCGTCGTCATCGCCGCCTATGTCGCCGACACGGGTGGCGAAGCCAGAACGCTGCGCGGCGTCAGCTTCGACGGCGCCCCCGCCGGGAATCTCGCGGTCTCTGAGCTCGATCGGGTGCTGGAGGAGGTCGAGGCCGAGGCCGGTGAGCGACTCGTCCAGCTCAATCTCCCCGACGGCTCGCGTCACTTGACGGCTTCTGAGTTGGGGGTCTCGCTCGACACCGGGTCGATGGGCGACGCTGCCCTTCGTCACGGCCAGATAGGGGGACAGTTCGATCGGTTCGTGACCTGGCTCGCTTCGTTCACCACCCCGCACCGGATCCCGGTCCGCTACGTGCTGGATCGTGACGTCGCCACCGCACGGGTCGGGCGGCTGGCGCACCTCGTGGTCTCGGAGCCGGTTGAGCCCAGCCTGGTCATGTCCTCGGACCTGGCACTGGCAGTCCAACCGGGTAAAGACGGCATCCGCGTCGACGAGGCGGCCATCATCGACCGGCTCGAACACCAGGTGGAGGCGGGCGGTCCCTTTGACATCGACGCTCCCGTCATGCCTTTTCCTCCCGCCGCCCCCGACGAGGACCTGGCGGTTCTCGCCCGCCAGATGAACGCCCTCACGGCGGGGGGTGTGACCGTGGTCTTCGGAGGTGAGGAGCGTTTGCTGTCCCAACAGTCCCTCCGGGTTCGAGTGGACACGACCACGTCAACAGAACATGGCACCCTCCCCGAGTTCGATCTCGAGTCGCTGCAGCGGCTCATCGAGCAGAGATTCGACGACGTGACCATCGCCGGAGAGGACCCGGTCTTCGACGTGGTCGACGACACACCGGTGGTCCTCGAGGCGGGGACACCACCGCAGTTGTGCTGCGCTCCCGAGAGCGCGGCCACGGTGGCCGAGGCCATCCTCAACGACCAGCCCGGTGCCATCCCTCTCGACCCCAGAGAGACCGACGATCCCCAATTGCTGGCGTGGTCCCAGGGAACGGGTATCACTGAGTTGGTGGCCGAGTTCACCACCACCCACAACTGTTGTGAAGCGCGGGTCGGCAACATCCAACGCTTCGCCGACATCGTCCGCGGAGTCCTCCTCCAACCGGGTGAGTCGCTTTCTCTCAACGAGCACGTTGGGGAGAGAACCACCGAGGGAGGTTTCGTCCCGGCGGGAACGATCATCCAAGGTCATTTGGTCTCAACCGTGGGTGGAGGCGTCTCCCAGTTCGCCACCACCATGTTCAATGCCGCCTTCTTGGCCGGGTTCGACTTCGACACATACCAGAGCCACTCCATCTACTTCAGCCGCTACCCCTACGGCCGGGAGGCGACGATCTCCTGGCCACTCCCCGACCTCGAGTTCACCAACACCACGAACCACCCGGCGTTGATCTGGACCTCATACGAACCGACGTCGATCACGGTGTCGATCTACTCCACTCCATCCGTGGAAGTCGAACAGACACATCAAGAGGTGAGCTCAGTCCGCCGCTGCACCCGGGTAGACACCTTCCGTTCCCGCACCTACGACGACGGACGACAGGTTGAAGACTCGGTCTTCGCCGTCTATCGCCCCGCCGAGGGTCTGGATTGCAACGGCAACCCGACGCGGCAACCGAGTTGAGCGGGAAGACGGCCGTCACGGCGAGCCGGCACCTCTCGGCCTGACGAGGAGGTCCGTTGACGCGCCTACCTGGGACGATATTCAGATCTGGCGGCGCCTCCTGGAGGTGATGACTCCGGTGTCGAAGCCGGCCAGGTGGAGCCCGCCGGCGAAGCGGGCGTGCTCGATCTTGAGACAACGATCCTGGACCACCTCCAGCCCTGCTTCGACGGCTCGGGCCGCCGCCTCGTCGTGGCGTAAACCGAGCTGGAACCACACCACCTTGGCCCCCACCGCGATGGCCTCTTCCACGACCTCCGGCAGATCATCCGTCTTACGAAAGCAGTCGACGATATCGGGTACCTCAGGTAGTTCGGCGAGCGAGGGATAGCAGCGCAAGCCGAGTACTTCGTCGTAATTGGGGTTCACCGGGTAGATCGTCAGAGGGGTCCGGGTGAGATAGGTGGCGACGAAGTTGGAGGACCGCAACGGGTTGGCTGACACGCCGACGAGGGCCACCGCCTGCGAGCCCGTGAGGATTCGGAGACGATCACGCGCCGACGCTTCGGCCATCATCTTTCTTCGCCGCCGACGAGGGCTGCGTCGAGGTCTGCGAGAATGTCCTCGACGTCTTCCAGCCCGACGGAGATGCGGATCATGTCATCTCCAACGCCGGCCGCCCTGCGCTCATCCTCGGGGATCTGCTGATGGGTGGTCGAGGCCGGATGGATGACGAGGGTTTTGGCATCGCCGACGTTGGCGAGATGACTGGCCAGCTCCACCCCTTCGATGAAGCTCACTCCTGCCTGGTACCCGCCGGCCACGCCAAAAGTGAAGACTGCCCCCGGGCCTTCGGGCGTGTAGCGCTCGGCGAGATGCCTGGTGGGACTGTGCTCGAAGATCGGGTAGCTCACCCACGCCACCCGCGCATGCTCCGACAGGAAGCGGGCGACAATCGCAGCGTTGGAGACATGGCGGGCCATCCGCAGGGGAAGCGTCTCGAGACCGAGCAGGAGGATGAAGCTGTTGAACGGCGAGAGGGCCGGGCCGAGGTCCCGCAGCAGTTCCGTACGGGCCTTCATGAGATAGGCGAATTCGCGGAAGTTCTCCCAGAAGCGGAGTCCGTGATAGGCAGGAGAAGGGTCGACCAACGCCGGAAATCTGCCATTGTCGTAGGGGAATCGACCGCTCTCCACGATCACTCCCCCGATGACCGCTCCGTGCCCCCCGATGAACTTGGTGGCCGAATGCACGACCACATCTGCCCCGTGCTCGATCGGACGGCACAGATAGGGAGTGGCGAACGTGTTGTCGATCATCAGGGGGACCCCATGACGGTGAGCCGTCGCCGCGAAACCTTCGATGTCGAGCACGTCGGCGCGCGGGTTGCCGATCGTCTCGCCGTAGAGAAGCTTGGTCCGGTCGGTGACGGCCGAATCCACTCGCGCCAGGTCGGAGGGGTCGACGAATGTCACGTCGATGCCCATCTTGCGCAGGGTGACGTCGAACTGGGTGAACGTTCCCCCGTAGAGATTGTTGGCGGCGACGATGTGGTCGCCGTGGGAGCAGAGAGTGAGGATCGCCACGATCTGAGCCGACTGCCCCGAAGCCGTGGCCAGCGCACCCAACCCACCCTCGAGCGACGCAATGCGCTCTTCGAATGCCGCAGTGGTCGGGTTGCCGATTCGGGTGTAGATGTTCCCGAAGGTCTGGAGGGCGAAGAGATCGGCAGCTTGGGCCACATCGTCGAAGACGTAACTGGTGGTGGCGTAAATGGGCATGGCCCGGGCGCCGGTTTCGGGGTCGGGCCTCTGCCCGGCGTGGATGGCGCGAGTGGAGAAACCGAAGGTGTCGCTCACGGAGGTGAGGCTAATGGCCGTTGGCCGTTAGCCGTCCGCCGTTGGCCGGCGGACGTCGTCCGCCGGCCAACGTGCTTGCGACCTCGGATCAGCCCGTCAGGGCTTTGTCGGCGTGGCCGACGGCGATCTTGCGAGCCTTGGCCTGCTCGCGCACCGGGATGGTGATCGTGAGGACGCCGTGGTCGTAGCCGGCTTCCACGTTGTCGGTGTCGAGAGCCTCGCCCAGGAAGAAGCGACGGGTGAACGTGCCCGTGGGTCGCTCCTGCATCATGAGTTGCAGCTCCTCGGAACGCTCCCAGGTGCGCTCGACGCTGACGGTGAGGGCGTTCTTCTCGATCGTCATGTCGATGCTGTCGGAGTCCACTCCCGGAAGGTCGAGGTGGAGGACGAAGGTATCGTCCTGACGGTACCCATCGGCTGCCATGAACCCGGTGGCGGGAGCATTGGCTCCCCGGGTCATGCGGTCGAACTCGGCGAAGGGATCGAAGCGCAGCAGCATTTCTGATACCTCCTTTACGCTAGATTCGGACGCTTCGCATACATCACACAGTGTATATGAGTTAATATGCTATGTCAAGACTCAGATTTCATCATGTTGAGTGATTGGAGCAGGCGATCTACTTCGGCGAGAGTGGTGGTATGCACGAAACCAATGCGCACGGCGCCTCCCGAATCCAACAACCCCAGTTGGCGCATGGGTTCCACGGCGTAGTAGTGACCGGCCCACGCAAAGATCCCCTGGGCGCCGAGAGCGGCCGCCGTCGCTTCGGGAGTCATCCCCTTCACCCGCAGGGCAAACGTAGGAGTCCGGTTCTCGGTACCGGCCACACCGTAGAGGGTGATGTGATCGCCCAGTCCCGTCAGAAAATGGTGTGTCAAGGTTTCCAAGTGCTCGTCGACGGCGAGATGCCCCGACACCAGTCGCGACCGACGGGTCGGTCCCTCGCCCAGCGATGCCATGTGGTCCACGGCCGCCTCCACCCCGGCCAGGGCCTCGAAACTCTGTGTCCCGGTCTCCCACTTCCCTGCTCCCGCCGCCGGCGCGGGCCGCACCCGGTAGGCATCGAGTCGGTCGAGTAGTTCGGGCTTCCCAAACAGGCAGCCGGTGTGCGGCCCGAAGAACTTGTAGGCCGAAGCAGCGAGAAAGTCGATACCCATGCCGGCGACGTCGATCACTCCGTGAGGGGCGTAATGGACTGCGTCGACGTAGACGAGGGCGCCGGCGTTGTGGGCGAGATCGACGATGGCGGCCACGTCGGGAATGCTGCCGAGAGCATTCGAAGCGTGGGTAACCGCCACCAAACGGGTTCGGTCGGTCAGTAACCGCTCCACGGCGCCCGGTTCCAGTTGCACGGTGGTGCTGTCGAAGCGAGCGGTGTCGACGGCCACCCCCCGATCGGCCGCTGCCAAGCGCCACGGGGTTATGTTGGCGTCGTGATCGAGGCTGGTGACCACGATCCGATCGCCGGGACGCCACGTGCGGGCCAGGGCTCGAGACATGGCGAAGGTGAGCGACGTCATGTTCTGGCCGAAGACGATGCTCTGAGAATCCGATGCTCCCACCAGATCGGCAACTGCCGAGCGGGCACCGTCCACGACCTCCTCGGCCAGCGTGGACGAGGCGAAGCCTCCACCTAGATTCGATATCCCGGCCTCCCACACGGCCGCCATCGCCTCGATCACCGATCGCGGCACCTGAGTACCGCCAGGGCCATCGAAGTAGGCAACCGTTCTTTCTCCGTGCATCCGTGAAAGGGCGGGAAAGAGGGACCGGACGGCGGTGACATCGAACATCGATGGACCGTACCGTACCCACCACCCAATCCCGTGGGCCAGCCCCCGTCCTCCTCCGACGTCGTTGACAAGAGCGGAAACCCGGTCGCTGCAGGCCAAAGTGTCTGGTACTGCGTCGATGGCTGGGACGACTTGTTGAACACTGTCCTAGCCTCTGGGCGACATGGAAGAACCTCATGCCGATCTCGAGCGTCTCGTAGGCCCCGACCAGCGGGTGCGTCTCAGCTGGCTGGTGTGGGCCGTACTGGGGGTGGGGTTCTTGACCATCGTCGGGATGGCCGTGGTATGGCCACGAACTACTCCGGTCTTCGACGGCCAGGAGCTCGGGCTGACCTCCCAGGTCGTGACCGGGCGTGTGGCCGAGGCGGCCGACGGCAGCTGCTCGTTCGCGGGCGACCTGTCTTGTCACCTGGTCGTCTTCGAGATCCTCGAGGGTGCAGACTCCGGCAGGGTCACCTCCCAAGAATTCGAGGTGTCGAGGTCCGCTCCCCGCTTCGAGCCGGGTGAGAGGGTGGTGCTCAACGTCGTCCCCGAAGCCGATCCTCGTTTTCGCTACCAATTCGCGGATCGCGATCGCCGGCCCATGTTGTGGGCTCTCGGAGCACTGTTCGCCCTCGTCGTCGTAGCCCTGGGACGTCTGAAGGGACTGGCTGCTTTGGCGGGCCTGGTCGGTTCCGTCCTCATCTTGGTCGGCTTCATCGCCCCCGCCATCCTGGTGGGCCGCAGCCCGGTACTGGTGGCGGCCGTGGGCGGGTCGGCCATCGCCCTGCTCACGCTGTACCTCGCCCACGGCTGGAACGCCCTCACTCACGTGGCAGCCATCGGAACCTTTACCGCTCTGGCTCTGACCGTCGCCCTGTCGGCCATTGTCGTGGCGGTAGCCCGATTCTCGGGGTTCGCCTCCGAGGAGGCTTTCTTCCTCGTTTTCGTAGAGGGTCTGGATGTCTCGGGCCTCATCCTCGCCGGAACCGTTCTCGGTGCCATCGGAGCGCTCGATGACATAACCGTCACGCAGGCGTCGACCGTGTTCGAGCTCAAACGAGCCAACTCCAACGCCACACCGGGCGAATTGTTCAGCGGCGGGATACGGGTCGGTCGTGACCACATCGCCGCCACGGTCAATACCCTCCTTCTGGCATACGCCGGAGCCGCAATGCCGCTCCTACTCTTGTTCACGCTGTCCGACCTCCCGTTGTCGATAGTGGCCAATTCCGAGGTGGTGGCCGTCGAGATCACGCGCACCCTGGTCGGGTCCATGGGCTTGGTCGCCGCCGTCCCAGCCACCACCTGGCTGGCGTCGCGGATCGTGGGCGAGTCGGCGCCGTGATCCGCACCGTCGGTTGGCGCGAGTGGGTGGCGCTTCCCGAGTTCGGGGTGAGTGCCATCAAGGTCAAGGTGGACACCGGCGCGGCCTCGTCCTCGTTGCACGCCTTCCACCTCGAGCGATTCACGCACTCAGGCCGGGAAAGGGTTCGGTTCGAGATACATCCCCGGCAACGATCTACTTATGCCTCCGTGTGGGTAGAGGCTGACGTGGTCGACGAGCGCCAGGTCCGCAACCCCGGTGGCCGGAGCGAGACCCGACCCGTGATCCGAGCGGCCCTACGCTGGTCCGACATCACGTGGCGAGCCGAGATCAACCTGACACGCCGAGACGAGATGGGGTTTCGCATGCTGCTGGGAAGGACGAGCCTCCGAGAGCGCTTCGTGGTCGATCCAGGACGGTCATACCTGGGCGGACGACCACAGAAGGAGAAGAGATAGATGGACATCGGAATCCTGTCTCGGAAGACGTCGCTGTATTCGACCAGCCGCATCGCCGAAGCTGGTCGCGCCGCCGGCCACACCGTTCGCGTCGTCGACTATCTCCGCTGTTACATGGACATCACCAGTGCCAGGCCCAAGGTGCTGTACCGCGGTGAGGAGTTGCGATTCGACGCCATCATTCCTCGGATCGGAGCGAGTTACACCTTCTACGGAACAGCCGTAGTCCGCCAATTCGAGATGATGGACGTGTACCCACTCGTCACCAGTCAGGCGATCAGTCGATCACGCGACAAGCTTCGCTCCCTCCAGCTGCTCGCCCGCTCGGGTGTGGGATTGCCAGTGACCGGATTCGCCCACAGCACCCAAGACGTGGACGGGCTCCTCGAGGTGGTCGGCGGGGCTCCAGTGATCGTCAAACTCCTCGAAGGCACCCAAGGCGTCGGGGTGGTGCTGGCCGAGACGCGTAAGGCGGCCGAGTCTGTCATCGGCGCATTCCGACAACTCGACGCCAACTTCTTGGTCCAAGAGTTCATCAAGGAGGCGCGCGGCGCCGATGTCAGGGTGATCGTGATAGGCGGAAAGGCCGTGGCATCCATGCGACGCCAAGCCGCAGCAGGGGAGTTCCGATCCAACCTGCATCGGGGAGGCAGCGCCGAGAAGATCCGGCTGACGTCGATCGAGCGTGCCACTGCGGTCAAGGCGGCCAAGACCATGGGGCTCAACGTGTGTGGCGTCGACCTCATCCAGTCGAATCACGGGCCGCTGGTTCTGGAGGTGAACTCCTCCCCGGGCTTGGAGGGCATCGAGGAGACCAGCGGGATAGACATCGCGGCGCGCATCATCTCCTTCGTGGAACAGAATGCGCGTGCGGGACGGACACGTGACCGCATCCAGGGATAACGAACACCGCAACGTCCCCATCAAAGTCGGGGACCGGACGGTTGCGCCCGGGCGAACCGCGCGATTCGAGCTTCCGTTCGCACGGCTGCCCACCGGCACGGAAGCATCTCTCCCGGTGGCCGTGTTCAACGGTCGCTACGCCGGTCCCCACGTCTGGCTGTCGGGAGCGATCCACGGTGACGAGTTGAACGGAGTGGAGATCATCCGACGGGTGCTCCGCCGCCTCGATGCGCGCCGGCTGCGAGGGGCCGTGCTGGCCGTACCCATCGTCAACGTGTTCGGATTCATCAACGAGTCGCGTTACCTACCAGATCGTCGCGACCTCAACCGATCGTTCCCCGGGTCCCCGCGCGGATCCTTGGCCAACCGTTTGGCCTCCCTCTTCATGAACCAGGTCGTCTCCCACTGTTCGGTCGGCATCGACCTGCACACCGCCACCAACCACCGCATGAATGTTCCCCAGATCCGAGCAGACCTCGACGACGACGACACTCTCAGCCTGGCGGAGGCCTTCGGTGCTCCCTTCGCCGTTCACGCCCGACTTCGCGACGGCTCACTCCGTCAGGCCGCCAACGAACAAGGCATCAAGGTGCTCGTGTACGAGGCCGGCCAAGCCCACCGGTTCGACGAGGAGGTGATCGAGATGGGCGTTCACGGTGTGTTACGGGTTCTGGGCGAGATGGGGATGATTCCGAACCTCGACACAGAGCCGCCCGGAACGGTGCGACGGGTTCGTCGGACCCGCTGGATACGGGCGCGGCGCGGCGGCATCGCCGACCTGACCGTCGAGTTGGGCGACGAGATCCGCCGAGGAGACGTGCTCGGCTCAGTGGCCGACGCCTTCGGGACCCGGCCGAGCGGGATCCGCAGCAGCCTCGACGGGTGGGTGATCGCCCGCACCCTCAATCCCCTCATTGCTCCCGGAGATGCCCTGGTCCATGTCGCCACCGAGGTAGGCCCCGATCGCGACGAACCCGCCGAGCGCCGTCGCCGCCGCAGCTGACCCCTCTCCTCACCGGGGTACACGCGTCCGTTTGAACTCGTTGAGACCATGCCAGTCGAGCATGTCGAGCGCCCGAGTCAGATCGCCGACATCGCCCCTCTCCATGAAGCGGACAAAAATGGCGACCTCACCTTGGAAAAAGTCGGAACTCCGAAGACCGCCCATCGCTCCACGGCTTCGTTGTGTTCGGCTGTCAGAACCTTGGCCGCCGCTTCCGATGCCACTACCTCGGCGGCGCTGTCCACATCCACTCCGACATCTCCGAGGGTCTGGCGAATCACCGACTCCTCACTGATGTCCAGCCCGCGATCGTGACGGGCGGCGAACAGGGCGACATGAGCAGAGGAGAAGTGCTCCGGTTGTGTCTCGCGCACCGCCAGGCTCCATTGGAGGGCGCGCACCCCCGAGGCAGTCAGGTCACCGAGCGCATCCGGTTCACCTTCCTCCACATGGGCTTGAGCCAACGAGAACGGCCGAAAGGCGACCTCCCAATCAGCGCCGGCTCGCATCCCCTCGATCACGGCCTCATGGGCGTTGCGGGCGAACGGGCAGAGATAGTCGAACGTAACCTCGAATCGCATTCTGGGCTGGTCTCCTGAGAGCGTGCCGCCGAGTATGCAACAGAGTGAGGCCAAGCCGACATCGAACGGGAACGAATAGACGCCAGCGGACGTTGGAAGGTTTTCCCTCGGCTCGGAGGACCGTATGACTCCCGACACAGACATATACATCGACAGCTGGCGCGAGGCTGCCGCTTGCGCCGCCGAACCAACCGTCGACTTCTTTCCCGATCCTCAGGACTTGGCTGCGATCTCGGCTGCCAAGGCACAGTGTGCAACCTGCCCAGTGGCGGGAGAGTGTTTGACCTGGGCTATCGAAGCCAACCAAAACGAAGGCATCTGGGGCGGGCATACACCCATGGAACGCCGGTCGATCCGACACCGCTGGTTGGAAGAGACCCGCCGGGCGAGCTGAGGGGTACGGGGCGGACGGATAGGGACAGCTGAAAGTAATGGAGGCGATCTACCACGGCGCTCGTCGGCCAGGACGGTGTCGAATGACAATTAACGCCCGACCATCAACTCGGCCAAGTCCCTGGTAGGAGGCCTGTCGTCGATGGCTGGAACGAATTGTTCAACACTGTCCTAGGCCGGCCAGCTATTCGCTAGCCGAGAAAAGCGCTCCGGGCTCATGGCGGTTGAGTTCGGCTCGAGCCACCGAACGGCGATGCACCTCGTCGGGGCCGTCGGCGATCTGTAGCCAGCGTGCCATGGAATAGAACGCGGCCAATGGCCAGTCCTCGGTGAAGCCGGCCGCCCCGAAGAGCTGAATGGCCCGGTCGGTCACGTACTTGAGTGTCTCGGGAGCCGCCACCTTGATGGCGGCGATCTCGGTCCGGGCGGCCTTCGTCCCCACCTCATCGATCATCCACGCCGCCTTGAGCACGAGCAGCCGGGCCTGCTCGATCCGGATCCTCGACTCGGCGATCCACTCACCGACCACACCCTGATCCGACAGCCTGGTGCCGAAGGTGGTGCGGGATTGGGCTCTCTGGCACATCAACTCGAGCGCTCGCTCCGCCGCCCCCAGCGCCCGCATGCAGTGATGGATCCTGCCGGGACCCAACCGGGCCTGGGCAATGGCGAAACCGCTCCCCTCTTCCCCTAAGATGTTCTCCACCGGTACCCGCGCGTCATCGAAGAGTATCTGGACATGCCCACCCCGGTCCTGGTATCCGAACACCGTTGGAGCCCGCTCGATGGTGATTCCGGGGGTATCCATGGGGACGAGCACCATCGACTGCTGACGATGACGGTCGCTGTCGGGATCCGTGACCCCCATGACGATCGAGATTTGGCAACGAGGCGACGCCCCTCCGGAGGTGAACCACTTCCGTCCCGAGATCACGTACTCGTCGCCGTCCCGCTCGATGCGGGTCCGGATGTTGGTGGCGTCGGAACTGGCCACGGCCGGTTCGGTCATGGCGAAGCAGGAGCGGATCTCCCCGTCGAGGAGCGGTGCCAGCCAGCGTTCCTGCTGCTCGGTGGTGCCGAACATGTGGAGGATCTCCATGTTGCCCGTATCCGGAGCCGAGCAGTTGAGGGCCTCGGGGGCAATCTCGTGACTTCGGCCCGTGATCTCTGCCAGGGGGGCGTATTCCAGCACTTTCAACCCCGACTCGGCAGGCAGGAAGAGATTCCACAGACCGCGGCTCCGAGCCTCGGTCTTCAAGTCCTCGAGGACGGCCGGATGGTGGTTCGGGTCGCCGGCAGCATCCATCTGAGCGCGGTACACGGGCTCGGCCGGGTACACGTACGAATCCATGAATTCGAGCAATCGTCGTTGGTAGTCCTCGACCTTTTCGCCATGCGCGAATTCCATGCCGGCCTCTCCTCATCTCGACGCCGAAGCCAAACTTACTGCGTTCAGGACGTGGGACGGTCGGGCGGTTCGACGTCATCGCCCTGGGGAGCGGGAACATCCTGGTCTTCGTAGGTGAACTCGATGGGGCCGCCCGATCTGGCCGCACCCCCGCCCGAAAGAGAGAAGTGGCGCGAGATCTCCCACCACAGCATCAAACCCGCCAAGGCCATGACGAAGAACAATCGGAAATAGACCGCGACGGCGAGAGCTGCCACCGAGGTCACCACGAAGATCACGTCGGCGATCCTTTCCGTGCGTCTGGGTACGGTCAGCTCGAGGAGCGACATCACCAGGTGGCCGCCGTCGAGGGGACGGATCGGCAACCAGTTGAGCACACCCCAGCCCACGTTGACCCACACGATCATCGTCACGACAAAGGCGGTCGTCCCGCCGGCGGGTCCCAACGCCAGGTATGCGCCCAACACCGCCAGACCGAAGACGATTCCCACCGCCGATCCGCTGGCGGCGACTATTGCCCGGCGCCCGGGGGTCATGTCACCCTGGGGCAGACGCCAGGCTGTCAGACCGCCCAATGTGGTCAAGGTGATGTCGACATCCGCCCCGAACCGTCTCGCAGTTATGGCGTGCCCCAGCTCGTGGGCGAGCACGGAAACGAACACGATCGCCACCCATACCACCAACAGGCGCGTGTCTCCGATACCGAACCCCAAGAAGCCTGCCACCAGCCAAAAGGTGGGGCGCACCTTCACGGGGATTCCTCCGAGAGAAAACCGGATCATGGGTGCCATCTTCGTCGCTCCGCCCTCCTCTTCCGCAACCCGGGGTTCCAACCACCGCCCAGCGACGTCTCCAACCCCGGGTTGCCCCGCCGCCTCGGCGGCTCTCTACGATCGGGGCGATGCACGATGACCTTCGCTCCGCCGTTCACGCAGACTTCAACCACATGACCGAGGTCCTGGCCGACCTTGTGAGGATCCCCTCCGTCAGCGCCGAGGGGCACGACCCGGCGGCAGTGAGGCAGTCGGCCGACGCCATCGCCGAATTGCTGCGGGCCGAAGGACTTGAAGGGGTGCGCCTCCTGGAACTGGAGGGAGCCCACCCCGCCGTGTTCGGGGAGATCCCGGCTCCCCGAGATGCTCCCACCGTCCTCCTCTACGCCCACCACGATGTGCAGCCACCCGGGCCGACCGACGAATGGGAGACCGGCCCGTTCGAGCCGTTCCAGAAGGACGGACGCCTGTATGGACGCGGCGCCAGCGATGACAAAGCGGGCGTGATCATGCATCTGGGCGCCATCCGGGCCTTTGCCGGGCGCCCTCCGGTGGGGGTGAAGGTCTTCGTGGAGGGAGAAGAAGAGATTGGATCACACCATCTTCCCGACTTCCTCGCCGCCTACGCCGACATGCTCGAAGCGGATGTGATCGTCATTGGCGATGCCGGCAACTGGCGCGTCGGTACGCCCGCTCTCACCACCTCGCTGCGCGGAATGACCGCCGTCGAGGTCGAGGTCAGGACCCTGAGATCTGCCCAGCATTCGGGCCTGTTCGGTGGGCTCTACCCGGACGCCCTCATCACCCTTTCTCGATTGCTGGCCACCCTCCACCATGACGATGGGACCGTTGCCGTGGCGGGTCTGGTGTCCGAGGAGGTGGTCGGCCTTGATCTCACCGAGGCCGAGGCGGCGGCGATGGCAGGCGCCGTCGATGGCCTGACGACCATCGGGACCGGAAGCCTACTTTCCCGCTTGTGGACTCGACCAGCGATCTCGGTGCTGGCGATCGACGCCCCTCCGCTGGCGGAAGCCATCAACCAACTCGTTCCGGTGGCGCGGGCCAAGGTGAGCATGCGCACGGCACCCGACCAGGACAACCAAGCCGCTCTCGAGGCGCTCCGCTCCCATCTGGAGGCCAATGTTCCCTGGGGAGCCCAGGTCGTGGTGCGAGGGTCAGACTGGGGCGACGGCTTCGCACTTGATACCGCGGGCGACGCCTACTCCGCCTGGAAGGAGGGTATGCGTCAGGCCTGGAACACCGAACCCGTCGAAATGGGTGTGGGTGGGTCGATACCGTTCGTCGCCGCCTTCTCAGAGGTGTTCCCCGGTGCCCCCATCCTTTTGACCGGGGCCGGCGACCCCACCTCCGCCATCCACGCCCCCAACGAATCCCAGGACCTGGCAGATCTCGAGCGCGCCGTGTTGGCCGAGGCGATCGCCCTCCGTGAGTTGGCGGCGACAACCGGGCCAGGACGCGGCTGAACAACAGCGGAAGCCCTGTTGGCCGTGGGGTCGAAGTGCCTGGTAGGAAGACTGTCGTCGATGGGCTGGAACGATCGCTTCCGCACTGTCCTAGGCATTCAGGACTGAGGCCATCCACTTCTGCCACCGACGGCTGAGGTCCTCTATGTCCTCGAGACGGGCCCCGGCCGCCGTGAGTGCCGGTCCGACAACGACCCGGACCGATCCCCGACGAAGGCGGTTTTCCAGGCCAAGCACGGCGTCGGTTCCGATCACGGCCACCGGCACCAAAGGCACGCCGGTGCGGGCCGCCAGCCATGCCGCCCCTCTCCTGATGGGGACGTCACCGAAACGCCTCACCCTGGTGCCCTCCGGGAACACTGCCACGATTCCTCCGCCGGCGAGGTGGGCCAAGGCCGCTCGGACTGCTCCCAGAGGCACCACCCCTCGACCTACCGGGATCACACCGAATCGGTCCAGGGTCCAGTCCAACATGCGATAGTTGCCGAAGAGATCCACCAAGGCGAGGAAGGCCGCACGGCGCCCGAAGGCGACACCCACGATGGCAGGGTCGAGAAACGAGTAGTGGTTGGCGGCGATGACGAATGGTGCCCGGGGGAAACCCGAACCCCGGTCGACCCGAAGGCGCCACAACGTCTTGGAGGCCAGCCTGACCGTGGGCACGGCGACCCACCACAGGAACCTGCTGCCGGCGGGTCGGGGTGGTGGATCGGTCGAGCTCCCGAGCCTCACCGCACAACCGCCACAGACCCGCCTCGGTTCGTCAAATCGCAGCCCCCGAGAAGCCGTTCTGACGCCATGCCTCATAGACGACCACGGCGGCGGCATTCGACAGGTTGAGGGAACGGACACCGGGAACCATCGGGATGCGAGCCTGCTCTGTTATCCACGGATGTTCCTTCACACCCTGCGGCAGACCGACCGACTCGGGGCCGAACACCAAGACATCGCCAGGCAGGTAAGTGACATCGGTGAAGACCCGACCGGCGTCTACGGTGAAGGCGATCACCCTGGGCCAGGTCAGGCGGCGGGCACAGTCGTCCAGAGAGGAGTGGACCCGCACGGTAGCCCGGTCGCGATAGTCCATTCCCGCCCGTCGCAGCCGGGCGTCATCGAGCGTGAAGCCGAGAGGTTCGATGAGGTGAAGCTCACACCCGGTCACGGCCGCCAGGCGCATGGCGTTTCCCGTGTTGGGAGGGATCTCGGGTCGGTAGAAGACGATCGAGAACACTGTGCGCTCAGTGGACGTCGAACAGCCGGGGGCGGGTCGTCTCGATCCGGCGCAACTCGTCGTAATCCACCTCCAGGGTCTCCAGTCCCCGGGCTGCTGCCAGCGTTCTCGCCTGGGGGGCGATGGACTGAGCCACGAACAACCCTCGAACCGGCGCCAGGCGCGAGTCGAGATCCAGACGCTCGACGTAGCGGGCGAGTTGCTCCACACCGTCGATCTCTCCCCTGCGCTTCACCTCTACGGCCACCGTGTGCCCAGACCCGTCCGTGCACAGCAGATCCACCGGGCCGATGGCCGTCGGGTACTCCCTCTTGATCACCTCGGTGCCCTTGCCGAGCACCCACGGCCGCTCCGCCAGCAACTCCTGGAGATGGGCTTCCACCCCGTCCTTGTGCAACCCCGGGTCGTCGCCGAGATCGTGGACGATGTCGGAGAGCACGTCGTGGAGAAAGATGATCAGCCGCTCTCCTTTCGGACTCGCCACCTCCCAGCGGTCACCATCGATCGACAACGTATTCGGAGCATTCATCCAGTTGAGTGGCTTGTAGGCTCCGCCGTCGGCATGAATGGCAACGCAGCCATCGGCTTTGACCATGATCAGACGCACCGCCTCGGGAAGGTGGGCAGTGAGACGTCCTTCGTACTCGACGGAACAGCGGGCGATGACGAGGCGCATGAGGCGCCAGGGTAGAGGACGGACCACTCATGGAACCGGTGCCTTCACCAACCTCCCAATCCAAGCCGCCGCCACCCCCAGGACCGCCACGCTGACCCAGCCCGGTCGATAGCTTCCGAGTACGTCGACCGACCAACCCAGGAGCGGCGCCCCGGCTGCCACGCCGCCCAAGAACCCGGCCATCATCACACCGGATCCCCGCCCGGCGCCTCCTTCGGGCGAGAGCTCCATCACTGCCAGGTTGGCGATGACGTTGAAAGCCAGCGGGCCGATTCCAACCAGTACCGCCGCCGGCCACAACCACAGCCCAGTGGGGGCGAACGCCAGGGCCAAACCCGCCACCGACGTTGCCCCCGCCATGGCCACGAGAGTCCTGTGATGGCCTACCCACCGCTCAGAGATGGGGCCGGCCATCAGGCGAGCCAGGAAGCCGACGGCACCATAGACGGCGACCAGCGCTCCGGCCGCCGCCGGTGACCACCCGAACACCTCCTCGGCGTACGACGGGAGGTAGGTCATCAGCCCGCCGGTGGCCATTCCCAGCACGCCGGTGAAGTAAGCCAGACGTAAGATCACGGGGCCGGCCGGTTGGCGGATCTGCGCCTTCATCGGCATGAGGCGGGCCGGACGGCCACGAACGAGCATCCACAGCACCACCAGACCGACCCCCGAAACCACCGGGATGAGGGCCACGGTGCCTCTCCAACCCAGCGCCGAGGCGGCACCGATCGGTAGAAGGATTCCTCCGAAGAAGGTCCCGGCCTGCACCCCGGCCTGCTTCACGCCGGTGAGGAACCCGCGTCGACCGACCTCGGCCTGGGCCATGATCAACCGGTTGGTCGATGGGTTGCACAGGGCCTGACCCAGACCACCGATGAGAGCTGCCAGGGCCAAGAGGGAGTATCGGGGCACAAGGCTCATGGCCAGGAAGGAAAGGCCTGCCACCACCAGCGTCGCAGCAGTGGCGTGACGGGGAAGGACCCGATCCACCGCCGAGCCGACGAAAGGCGACAGCACGGCCCCGGTCCCCATGACCACCGTTACGAGCGCGCCGATCTGCCAGCGGGCGACACCGAACTCGGCCCGGAGCGTCGTCGCCAGGATCGAAAACAGCGAAGGACTGAAGGTGGCGATGGCCATTGTCGTGGCCAACACCACTCCCAGGCCTACCCGGCGGATACTCATGTCCGATGACGCTAGATCCGATATAGCGTGGGCACATGATCCCCGGACTCTTCTTCACCTACGGCCTGGTGGCGCTACTTCTGGTGGTCAATGCCCTCCGCCGACCGACACCGCCCGAGCATCGTCTGCCGCCACTGTGGCTCGTCGCCATGATTGCTTCCGAAGCAGCCGGATTGTGGCTCGTGGTCATGGCCGTGACGGCGGCGGGCGCCACGGCCCTCGGGGTGCTGGAGTCACCGGTGGGCGTGATCGGCATGGCGATGTTGGTGGTGGCGGCACTCGGCCAGCTCGAAATCTGGCGTCGGAGCCGGGTGGCGGCTCGGCGCCTGGGGCCAATGGTGCCCTTGCCCGCTACGCCTCTGCACAGATGGGTGGCCTGGGGACGCTCGCTGCCCTCCGACATCGAACGCACCCGCCACGAGTACGCCCAGCATCCCACCGGCCCACTCCACCTGGATCTCTATCGCCGCCACGGCGACACCGCCCCGGCGCCCGTGGTCATCTTCGTCCACGGGGGGAGCTGGCGAAGCGGCAACCCGCGCCAGGCTTCTCACGTCACCATCCAGCACCTGGTTCGAGTGGGATGGACCGTGGCTGCGATCGAGTATCCGCTCTCACCCGCCATCACCTTCCCCGAGCACCTCGTCGGCATCGACTGCGCCCTCGACTGGGTGGGAACACAGACTCGCCTGACCGGCCCGGTTGTGCTCATGGGAGGATCGGCGGGAGCGCACCTGGCTGCCATCAGCGCCCTCACACGTCCCGATGTCGCCGGCCTGGTGACCATGTATGGGATCTACGATTTCTTCAACCGGAACCGCATACGCGTCGACTGGCCGCTCATACCCAACGTGGTCATGCAGGCCACCCCCGAGGAGGATCCCGAACGCTATCGCCGGGCATCGCCCATCGACCTCGTCCATGCCGCCGCTCCCCCATCTCTCGTCATCGCCGGCACCCACGACTCCCTGGTGCCACCCGCAGAAGCAAGACAGTTCGTGGCCTCCCTAGGTGAGGTCGGCGCGGCCGTGACCCACCTCGAGGTGCCCTGGGCCCAGCATGGATTCGACAGCCTGGCCGGGCCGCGATCCCGGGCGGTAGCTGCCTTTGTGGGCCAGTGGCTGGAGGTCACGCTGCTCGACCCCCACCGTTCTCGCGGTGAAATCGCCGACCGCTGAGCTTCTTTCTGGTCTACCGTCAGGACGATGCGAATTGCGGTAGGAACCGAAAAGGGTGGGTATCTCGTCGATGTCGAAACAGGCGCGGTCGAGGGCCCGTTTTTCCCGGGTTGGAAGGTGACTGCCTTCGGAGTCGCCCCGGACGGCATGCACTTGGCCGGGGTCGGCTCGAATTGGTTCGGGTCGGCGATCCATCGCAGCGCCGACATGGCCGCCTGGACCCAGGTAGAAGCCGGCCCCACCTACGGGGACGCCCGGCCGGTGTCTGAGATCTGGACGTTCCACAACGTCGGCGATCGCGTCTATGCGGGAGTTGCTGAGGCCGGGATCTTCGCATCCGACGACGCCGGCCACACCTGGGCCGGAGTCGAGTCGCTCAACGAACACCCGACCCGCCCCCAGTGGCAGCCAGGGGCGGGTGGCCTGTGTGCCCACCGGTTCCTCTCCGCGGCCGACCGCCTGTGGGTGGCCATCTCGGCTGTGGGGCTCTTCCGCTCCGACGACGGCGGAGCCACATGGCAACCCAGAGACGAGGGAGTTCGATCGGTCGTCACCCCCGAGGACGCTCCCCGACCCGAAGTCGGCTACTGCGTTCACAACGTGGACCACGACCCCGACCAGCCCGACCGGATGTGGCGACAGGACCACGCCGGAGTGTTCCGTAGCACCGACGGTGGAGATTCGTGGGAGCGCATCGAGGATGGGCTGCCTGCTGGCTTCGGGTTCGTCATGCGTCGCGACCACGCCTCGGGACGTCTCTTTGTGGTACCGCTCCAATCAGACGAGAACCGGGTGCCGGTCGGCGGCGCCTTCCAGGCCTATCTCTCCGAAGACGACGGCGACAGCTGGGCGGTGGCCGGTCGAGGCTGGGACGAGGCACCGTCTTTCACCAGTGTGCTGCGCGGCGCCGTCCACGCCGACGGCAACGGCGCGATTGCGTTGGGAACCACCGGGGGGCGGATCTGGATGACCCGCGACGCCGGCGACAAATGGGAATGTCTCGACCCGGTCTTCCCGCGCATCGGAGCCATCTCGCTCCTCTGATGGCCATCATCTCGCTGCCGCGACTGCTGGACCCGGCTACCGGAGGTGTTCACAGGCTCGATGTCGAGGGCAACACCCTGGGGGCGGTGATAGACGAGCTCCTGAGCCAGATCCCCGGGCTCGAGGTTCACCTCTTCGACCATGGCGGATCGCTACGCCCCCACGTGCTCTGTTTCGTCGACGGCGAGCCCAGCCGGCTGGAGGACCGGACGGTTGAGGCGGACCCGAACACCGACGTCCGATTTCTCCAAGCCGTGTCGGGAGGGTGAACGGCGACCGCTCTCTTTCGCCAGCTCACACTCCCACCGGGTCCACAACCTCGACTCCCTCACGGCACTACCGTCAGACACATCATCCGACCAGGAGTACCGCATGCCCATCGCCACTCCCGACGAGTACCGCCACATGCTCGACACCGCCCGCAGCAACGGGTTTGCCTTCCCCGCCATCAACGTGACGTCGTCAACGACGCTCAATGCCGCCCTCGACGGATTCGCCGAGGCTGAT
This sequence comes from Acidimicrobiia bacterium, assembly GCA_041744375.1. Taxonomy (GTDB): domain Bacteria; phylum Actinomycetota; class Acidimicrobiia; order Spongiisociales; family ZC4RG35; genus JBGTLA01. The sequence continues at coordinate 24,123 of JBGTLA010000127.1, forward strand.
TCGGACGGCATCATCCAGGTGTCAACAGGCGGAGCCGAGTTCCTTTCCGGACAGGCCCACAAGCACATGCCCACCGGAGCCGCCGCACTGGCCGAGTTCGCCCACGTGGTCGCAGACCGATACCCGATGAAGATCGCACTGCACACTGACCACTGCCAACCAGACAAGGTCGACTCCTACATCCGTCCCCTCCTCGCCATGAGTAGGGATCGAAAGGCAGCCGGAAGGCCGCCGCTGTTCCAGAGCCACATGCTCGATGCCTCCGAGCTTCCACTCGAAGAGAACCTGGAGCTCGCCTCCGCGCTCCTCGATGAGTGCGCCGACGTGGACGTGATCTTGGAATTGGAGATCGGAATCGTGGGTGGGGTGGAGGATGCCGTTGACAACGAGGCCGTCGACCGACAAAAGCTCTATACCAGCCCGGCCGACATGGTGCGCACTTCTGAGGTCCTGGGGACATTCGAGCGTGGCCGCTACCTGCTGGCCGCGGTGTTCGGAAACGTCCACGGGGTCTACAAACCGGGCGCTGTCAAGCTCGAACCCGGTATCTTGCGTGACGGCCAGGACGCAGTGGAGGAGCGGTTCGGTTCCTCCGCCCGCCACTACCTGGTATTCCACGGAGGAAGCGGCTCAACCACAGACGAGATTCACGAGACGCTCGGCTACGGCGTGGTCAAGATGAACATCGACACCGATTGCCAGTACGCCTATACCCGACCACTGGCCGGACACATGTTCGAGAACTACGACGGCGTGATCAAGGTGGATGGAGCCGTGGGAGACAAGAAGGTATACGACCCCCGGTCGTACATGAAGAAGGCCGAAAAGGGCATGAGCGCCCGAGTGATCGAGGCGACTGAGGAACTGGGCTCAGCGGGGCACCGCCTCACCTGACTCGCCGAAAGTCACGATGGCTCACTTGTTGGCGCGCCCTCTAACCTGCGGCGGCTATGGCTCTCGACGAACGCCACCCCACCTGGGCGACCTCCAACCGCTTCGTGCCGCGCACCTTCGTGCGGCCGATCCTGCGGTTCAGCCAGGCCAAAGCAGCATCGGGGATCTTCTTGCTGGCGGCAGCCACCATCGCCCTCGTATGGGCCAACTCACCGTGGGGCGAGAGCTATTACCGGGTATTCCAGTCGACCAGCTTCCATCTGAGGTTCGGGCCCCTGGCCTTCGACGAGAGCATCAGCCACCTCATCAACGACGGCCTCATGGCCATCTTCTTCTTCGTGGTCGGCCTCGAGATCAAGCGAGAGTTGGTGCTCGGAGATCTCCGCCACCCTCAAGCGGCCGCTCTGCCCGTGATAGCTGCCGTCGGTGGCATGATCGTCCCGGCACTCATCTACCTGGCGGTCACCACGGGGCTGGGACCGGAGGTGACGCGTGGCTGGGGAATACCGATGGCAACCGACATTGCCTTCGTCCTGGGCATCGTCGCCCTGCTGGGGAGCAGGGTCCCAGCCGGGGGGAAACTCTTCGTGCTGACGCTGGCCATCGCCGACGACATCGGCGCCATCGTCGTCATCGCCCTGTTCTATACCGACGACCTGCGCATGGGTTGGCTGGCAGCCGGAGCGCTTGCACTGGCGGCGGTATGGGCAGCAGGCCGAATCGGGGTCCGCTCGCAGGTGTTCTACGTCCCGGTCGCCCTCGTCGTCTGGTTCGCCACCTACAAGTCGGGGGTCCACGCCACCCTGGCCGGAGTAATGCTCGGGCTCCTGACACCGGCACGCGCCTTGTACAGCGCCACAGAATTCGATACCAAGGCGCGCGAGATCCTCGACACCTTCCCCCTCGGCAGCACCGTGGAGTTGGAGGAGAAGGCCGACCACGAGGCGGCCGTGCTGACCGAAATCGCCACCGAGTCGATCGCTCCCCTCAACCGCTTGGAGATGCGGCTGCTCCCGTGGACATCGTTCGTAATCGTGCCCTTGTTCGCTTTGGCCAATGCCGGGATCACCTTCCGCGGAACCGACCTCATTCGGGGCGGACTCGGCCGGGTGGCGCTGGGTGTGGCTCTGGGGTTGTTGGCCGGCAAGATCGTCGGCATCTCCTCGTTCGCCTGGCTCGCCGTCCGGACCGGCCTCGGTCGCCTACCTCCACACACCGGCTGGCAGCACATCGTCGGTCTGGCGGCAGTGGCGGGTATAGGCTTCACCGTGTCCTTGTTCGTCACCAGCCTGGCGCTGCCCTCCGATGCGGTGAGCGCGGTGGCGAAGGTGGGTATCTTTGCCGGATCGGTCGCAGCCGGCAGTCTCGGGTTCGTCCTGCTGCGCAGGCTGCAGCCGGGGATCTCGCCAGGGAACGACGGATGACGGAAGCACCCGAAACCATCACATGTGTCGACTGCGGCGGGGTCTGCCATTTCATCGGTTACCTCCCTGACGAGGAGCCGCTGGAGGAAGGGACGATCCTCACCTATCGCTGCTCCGACTGTCGCGACCGTTGGGACCTCGTATGGGAGCCGGGCGCGTGAGCAATGAGCTCGAGGCGGTGGTGATCGGGGCGGGACCCAACGGACTGGCGGCCGCCATCACGTTGGCCGAGCTTGGACACAGCGTCTTGGTGGTGGAGGGGTCGCAGAAGGTCGGAGGCGGCATTCGCTCCGACGAGTTGACCGGACCCGGGCTCCGCCACGACCCGTGCGCCACGGTGCACACCCTGGGTGTCGGGTCCCCCTTCATGCGGACACTGCCGCTGGCGGCTCACGGCTTGGAGTGGATCCACCCAGATGTCCTCCTTGCCCACCCCGTCGATCCAGAACGGGCCGGGCTCCTCCATCGCTCGCTCGATGAGACGGCCGCGGGGCTGGGACCCGATGCCCACCGTTACCGGCGGCTAATCGAGCCGATCTACCGGCGCTGGGACAACCTGGAGGAAGCCATCTTGGGTCCCGTTCTCCGCCTCCCCTCGCATCCCCTCGACCTGATCCGCTTCGGCCTGAGGGCACTGATACCTGCCACCACACTGGCCCGAGGATTCTCGACCCCCGAGGCGGCAGCCCTGTTCCTGGGATGTGCCGCCCATGCCTTCCTGCCACTGGGCCGACCCCCTACGTCGGCCTTCGGGATCCTGCTCCTCACACTGGGTCACCGCTACGGGTGGCCGTTCGCGAGAGGAGGCTCCCAGGCCCTGGCCGATGCACTCGCCGCTCATCTCCTGAGCCTGGGAGGGCGAGTCGAGACCGGCCGCATGGTGAACGACCTCGCCGAGCTCCCGCCGTCACGGGTGATCCTGGCCGATGTCTCGCCCCACGCTCTCGCCGGCCTCCTCGCCGGAAAAGTGCCGGATCCCATGCTGCGGGGATACCGGCGGTTCCGACACGGACCAGCTGCCTACAAGGTCGACTACGCCCTCACCGAGCCGGTGCCCTGGACGAACCCTGAGCTGGCACGGGCCGGAACGATTCATCTGGGCGGAACCGCAGAAGCGGTGGCGGCGGCGGAGGCTGCGGTGTGGGCGGGCCAGGATCCGGCCCGCCCTTTCACGCTGGTGTGCCAACCCACGGTGTTCGATCCATCACGCTCCGACGACGGACGGCATTCCTTGTGGGTCTACGCCCATGTGCCACATGGCTCGACCACCGACCATCTCGGCGCCGTCGAGACACTCATCACCGAACTCGCCCCGGATTTTCCCGATGTCGTCGAACAACGCCGGATCCACGATCCGGCCGCCTTGGAGGCGATGAACCCCAACATCGTCGGTGGCGATATTGCCGGCGGGGCACACACGATCTCGCAGCTGTTGTTCCGACCGGTGGCCCGCCTCGATCCCTACACCACTCCCCTGGACCGGGTGTTCATCTGCTCGGCGTCGACCCCCCCGGGCGCGGGTGGCCACGGCATGAGCGGTCACCTAGCGGCGTTGTCGGCCCACCGCCGCTGGCTGAGCTGAGGCTGAACGCATATCCGACTGGTGGAGGCCATCGCCCCGACCTAACGGGGGTGGAGATCGGTGGGATCGAAACCGAAGCGCTCGCACATCTGTGAGAACGCCTCGGGGAACACACCCCGCCATTCCAGGTCTTCGAGCGTCTCAGGCAACGGCACATCGCGGCGGAGGGTGGTCAGGGTTCGATAGAGCATTACCTCGGGTCGATGCCCGGCCAGAGTCTGTCCCAACTTGGCGGCGCCTCTCACGGGGACGTCCCAGTCGGCGGGGTCGTCGGGGATCATCTCCAGCCTGCCCCAACGGGCCAGTACGGCGGCGGCGGACCGCGCTCCCCACCCGGACAGGCCGGGCACCCCGTCGGCGGTGTCGCCTACCAACGCCAGATAGTCGGGGATCGACTCGGGGGGCACCCCGAACTTCTCGACCACGGCGACTTCGTCGAACCAACGGCCCCGGATCCGGTCCCACGAGACCACCCGATCACCCACGATGCACTGCATGAGATCTTTGTCCGGGCTGGCCAGAACCACCTGGTCCACCTCATCCATCCAGCGCAGCGCGGCGGTGGCGAGGGCATCGTCGGCCTCGAAGTCGATCATCCCCCACACCGTGACCCCGGCTGCAGCCAGCGCCTCTTCGGCTAGCGGGAACTGAGCGAGGAGAAGCGGGTCGACGCCCGCGCCGGTCTTGTAGCCGTCGAACAGGTCGTTGCGAAACGACTCGATCACACTGTCGAACGCCGCCGCCACGTGGGTGACGCCAGGCTCTGCCAGCAGGTCGAGGGTCGAGCGGAGGATGCCGTAGGTGGCGTTGATGTCGGTGCCGTCGGGGGCGAGGCGGGTGTCCTTGCGCCCGTAGAAGGCACGGAACAACTCGAACGTCCCATCGATCAGGTGCAGCTTCACGCCCGCGAGCGTAGGACACCTCTGCGGCAAGCGCCTCTACCATCGGCCCATGTTCGAGCCCGACGCAGGAAACGAGCAAGTGGACCCCTGGACCGAGCTGACCGACGAGCTCGTGGCCCTCACCAACAAGTTGCGAACGACCTACCTGCGGGTGGCACACGAAAGCGGACCGACCGAGGGTGAGATTTGTGACGCACTCGGCACCCTGGCCGGAGCATGGAGCCAGGTGGCCGGCTCGGTGAGCGAGGCGGTCGCCGATCCCGAGGTCCGCTCCCACCTCAAGCGCGCCGGAGGGTCCTTCGTTGACGCCATCGCCGCCGGCTTGGGCGAGTTCGTCTCCCCGTCCGACGCCAGCGATCCCGACGAGGAAGAGTGATGACAACGGGGACCGTTCTCATCTGGGTCGGTGTCGGCGTCGTGCTCGTGGGCATCCTCGTCACCTGGGCGCCATGGGCGTTCTCTTGGTTCGGCAACCTTCCCGGCGACATTCGACATCGCAGTGAACACTCGACGGTGTTCATTCCGATCACTTCGATGATCATCGTCTCGATAGGGATCTCGGTGCTCTTGGCGCTCATCCGGAGGCTCGGAGAATGAGTGACCCGCTCATCACCGTGCCCGAGCTGCACGAGGAACTCGGTGAGGTGGCCCTCTTCGACATCCGCTGGGACCTGGCCGACCCGGCCGCCGGACGGGCCCGTTACTTGGAGGGACACATCCCGGGGGCAGTTTTCGTCGACCTGGACGAGGAGCTGGCCGGCCCACCCGGCGCCGGCCGACACCCCCTACCGCCACCGGCCGAATTCGCCTCCACTCTCGGCCGATTGGGGGTGGGCCGCGGTTCCGATGTGGTCGTCTACGACGACGCCGGAGGGAGCGTCGCAGCCCGGATGTGGTGGATGGTGCGCGCCATCGGCCATCGCGGAACGGTGGCGGTCCTCGACGGCGGGTGGCAGGCCTGGGTCGAGTCGGGGTTCGCCACCGAAACGGGCAATGTGGTCCCCGCCGGCGGTTCATACCCTCCCCCGGGGCCGACATACACCGGTACCATCGACATCGAAGGTGTCACCTCCGGCGCCTCCCGCCTGCTGCTCGACGCCCGAGCTCCGGAACGTTATCGCGGTGATGTCGAGCCCATCGACCCGAGAGCCGGCCACATACCGGGGGCCGTCAACACGCCTTGGACCCAGAACCTCGCCGCCGACGGGAGACTCAAGCACCCGGCAACGCTCCGCCGCAGGTTCGCCGCCTTGGGGGCCGACCGCCGCCCGGTCGTAGTGTCCTGCGGCAGCGGAGTCACGGCCTGCCACCTCGCCCTGGCGCTGGAGGTGGCCGGACTGCCCCGGCCGGCGCTCTTTCCAGGATCCTTTTCTGAGTGGTCGACGAGTGAGCGACCTGTGGAGACGGGCACGGCTACGCCTTGACCGACGAGCGAACCACGGCCGCCATCGAATCGTCCGACACCGACGAGCTGGTGCGCATCGTCGACGGCCTCACGGCTGCCCGAGCATGGTCGCGAATGGTCGACCTCCGCCGACGATGCGAAGAAGCAGTGGGACGTGGCAAACAACTGTGGGGAATCGCCGAGTACATAAGGTACCGGCTCGCTCTGGACGCCCCTGGAGAATGGGCCGGACCTGCTGTGACCGAGGGGCGCACGCGGTTCACTCTCGGTCCTCTCGCCGAGGTGGCGGCGTCGACCAAGACCTGGACCGAGCTCGAACCCCACCTCTCGCCCGGACCTGAGCGAGCCACCGTCGCCCACGAGAGAGTCGTGCGCGGTGAGACGCTGACAGGCGCCGACATCGACCCGACCGTGCTGGAGCTTCCTCTGCAAGTGCAGACCTGGGAGCCCGTCTACCGAGTCGCCACCTACCGCCCCGACCGAGTAGAGGTTTCCACGCCGCCGACACCATCAAGGCGCGTCACGTCGCTACCCGGTCCCGGTCTCGTGGTCGACGACCCCGACGGCACGCCCGCTCTCTTGGCCCTGGTCGAACATTGGGTGGACACTTCGAACGGACGTTCACAGGCCGTATGCGTAGAAGGAACCGCCTCTCGCGCCGTGGCAGCACTCGGCCTCCACCGGGCAGGACTGGGCCAGACCGACCCCGCCACGGCGCTGGCCTGGATGGCGTGGGCAGCTGCCTCCGGAGGAGCCCAT
>JBGTLA010000128.1:0-12407 GCA_041744375.1 Acidimicrobiia bacterium
GCCGCCCGCGCGGCGGTATTGGCCGAAGGCGACCCTGCCGCGGAAGGAAGCGCGGTAGTGGCAGAACTGGCGGCGGGGCGAGGCATCGCCCTGGAGACGGTGCGGGTCAGCATGTGCGGTGGTCCCGAGGGGCCGGCCGGCACGGGAGCCGGATCGTGCGTTCTGACCCGCGGCACTCTCGTCACCGCTGCCGTCTCCACCGAAGTGGGCCTGGTGGTTACCCCGTGGGGTGCGGTGGGCGGCGTGACGGTGTCTGCCGCCCACTCCGAGCCGGTCGACGCCTATCGGAGCCTGCCGTGAGCGCAGGTGAGAGAGGTTCGGTGACGCTGTGGATGGTGGGCATGGTGTTGGTCGTGTTCCTGGTCGGGGGGATCGGGCTCGATCTGTGGCGGGGACTCACCGCCCACCGACTGGTGGCCACGGTGGTCGACTCCGCCGCAGTGGCGGCGGGGTCCGGCATCGACGAAGGGGCGTGGCGCTCAGGGGGAGAGCTCAGGTTGGACCCGGAAGTCGTCGATGAGCGAGTGGCGGCTGTCGTGGCCGCCCAGTCGGTCGAAGGGGTACAGATTCGAGTCACCGTAGCTCCCGACGCTCTCTCCGCCACGGTGACTGGGTCGACACATGTCGACCTCACCCTGCTGGCGTTGCTGGTCTCCGAGGGGTTTACCGTGTCGGCGTCTGCCAGCGCAGCCCCGGTCCTGTGGCCGTGATTCGACTGTCACGGGTGGGGGCGATTGCCGTCGTCTCGGCACTCGGGGTGGTGGCGGCCGGTGTGTTCGACACCTCGCCCCACAGCAACGAGAGCACTCCTTCTCAGCCGGCGGCCGAAACCTCGGCTCGAATCCCGCCGCCCGCTGTCGGTCCGCCCTCCACCGTCGCGGTCGGCGTCGTGACCGGCCCCACCACGCCTGCCAACGATGACCTGTTTCTAGAGCCGATCGACGTGGCGCGCCGTGGCCTGGAGGCGTGGGGTCGGTTTGCAGCATCTGGCGACCTGGACGAAGTGGCGTCGTGGTTTTCGTCGGGCCCGCAATGGGAGCGCTTCGTGGAGGAGACCAAACGGGGCGGAGTGGACGGGGTTGCCTACTCGGTGTCGCTGACCGAGGTGGAGGTTTCGGAGGTGGAAGACGAGGCCGTCGTCTTAGGGCGGGTGGTGTTTGTCCGCACCGGCGAGGCCGCACAGGTGTTCCGGTGGAGGATCGTTCTGGTGTTTGAAGGTCGGGAGTGGCGGATCTGGACGGTGGAGGAGGCGGAGTGATCGAGGCGGTCTAGAGGTTCGAGAAGGGGTCGGGGTCGTCCGCCACCGGATGTCCGCAGAACTGGCAGGCTGTCAGTCCGGCGGCGACCTTGGAGCTGCACGAGGCACAGGTGGCCGGAATGGGAGTGCGCCGCCCGTCGGGCACCCCGTCGGCATGGTCGAGCTCGACGAGCTTGGTGGCGAGGTCCTCGTCAGACAAGCCTTGCTCTCTCAGGAGGGCCCACATCGCCTCGACCAATAGGAGTAGTCGGTCGATGCGATCCTCGACGTCGTTGAACTTCATGGTGGAGGTGAGGGCGTCGGCCGCTCCGGCTCCGCGCGCGAACGAGGCCGCTTGAGCGGCGGATCGTTGACCCATCACGTAGCCCCACATGAAGTTGAACATGGTCGTAAAGGGTACCCGCCGGCAGTGTCGCGACCAGGGATCGGTGTGACGGAGACCTGGGTGGCGGTTATCATTGAGGGTCCCCGCCACTCGATCACGATCGAAGTGCGCGTTCGGGGGTGGTGTAATTGGTAACACGGCAGGTTCTGGTCCTGTTATTGAGGGTTCAAGTCCTTCCCCCCGAGCAATCCGGCTCCTCCTGGGAGGTGTCGGAGCGTGGCCCCGTCGTCTAGCGGCCTAGGACGCCGGCCTCTCAAGCCGGTAACGCCGGTTCGAATCCGGTCGGGGCTGCCACCCACTAGAAACCCCTGCTCTGCGGGGGTTTCTGTTTCTTGTCTTGGACGCCGGGCTCTGCTCGATGGCCGGTTACGCGGTTCGAATCTGGTCGGGGCTGCCACCCACCAGAGACCCCTGCTCTGCGGGGGTTTCTGTTTCTTGTCTTGGACGCCGGGCTCTGCTCGATGGCCGGTGGTGCCGGTTCGAATCTGGTCGGGGCTGCCACCCACCAGAGACCCCTGCTTTGCGGGGGTTTCTGTTTCTTGTCTTGGACGCCGGGCTCTGCTCGATGGCCGGTTACGCCGGTTCGAATCTGGTCGGGGCTGCCACCCACTAGAGACCCCTGCTTTGCGGGGGTTTCTGTTTCTTGTCTTGGACGCCGGCCTCTGCTCGATGGCCGGTGGTGCCGGTTCGAATCCGGTCGGGGCTGCCACCCACCAGAGACCCCTGCTTTGCGGGGGTTTCTGCTTCTTGTCTTGGACGCCGGGCTCTGGTCGATGGCCGGTTGCGCCGGTTCGAATCCCGGGTCGGGGCTTCTTCGCGACAAGACGGGGTGGATTCCGCCCCGCCTTGGTCATAAGAACGTGGGTTTGGGAAGCAGGAGGATGGTGGCGAGGGAGGCAACGCAGAAACCGGCCGCCCACAGAAAGGGCGAGACGCCGACCAGGTCGTGCAGAAAGCCGGCCAAGGGAGGGCCAATGACGAACCCCAGGCTGTAGGCGACGTTGAAAACGCCGAAGGCCCGACCACGTTCTGCAACGGAGGCGGCGATGGCGGTGGCGCCGCTGGCGGCCGGGTAGACGATGCCGAAACCGATCCCGAACATCACGACCCCGACCATCATCACGCCGACACGGTCTGTCAGCCCCACGAGGACCAGGCCGAAAGCGATGAGCGGCAGGCCGGTCAACGCTGGCTTGCGGGGACCGAGATTGTCGACCCGTCCCGCCACGCGGGTGAGCATCAGAACAGCTGCCACCAGTGCCAGCAACGTGAAGAGGCCACCGCTGAGAGCGGGGCTGCGGCCCATGGCCTCGAGGCGGCTGGGCAGGAAGGCGCCCAGGGCCCCGAAGCCGAAGGTGAAACCGAACACGGCGATGCACGCCACCTGCAGGTCGCGGCTGGCGAGCAGCGACCGCATCGAAACTCCCCGGGCTCGCTCTCTGACCGAGTGCTCAGCCGTCTCGCCCACGGCCAGCGCGGTCAGCGTTAGCCCGGCCAACATCACCACGGCCAGGCCCACGAAGACCGTGTCGAATCCGAAGCGCCCGCGGGTCGCACCTGAGATCCCCGGCGCGATCACCGCGGCGGCACCGATGACGGCGCCGACCCTGCCCATCGCCCGACCCCGGCTCCCGGAAGCAGACAGGTCGCCGATGAGGGTGTAGACGGCGGGGATGAGGATTCCGCCCCCGACCCCGTGCAAGAGACGCACGCCCACCAAGGCGGTCACCGACGAAGCCAGCGGGTAGGCCAGGATGCTGGCCGTGACCAGGGCGAAGCCGAGGAGGGCCAGGCGTTTGCGGCCGGCCCGGTCGAGCATCACACCGCCGACCACGTTGAAGATCAGGTTCGTGGCCGAGTAAGCGCCCAGGGCGAGTCCCATCCCCAGCCCGGTGGCTCCCAGGGCTTCGGCATAGGGCCCGATCGTCGGCAAGAGGGCGAAGGTGTCGAAGAAGGCGATGAACGTGACGGCGTAAGCCACCAACATAGGGGCTTTCGAGGCCCGGGACGGTTGGGAGTCGAGGTCGGTCATGTTCCGGCCCGCGATTGTAAGTGCCCCTCCTAGGGCGAGTTCCGACTCCGTGTCGGTTTGCGGAGCGGCTCCCAGGGTCCCGGGGTGTGCTGTGAGGGGGGATTCCGCAATCCCTCGGCCATCAGAGACTTCGCACGATTCGGGCCGGGGTGCCGGCGGCGACGACGTCGGGGGGGAGATCCGAGGTCACCACGGCGCCGGCCCCGACCACGGTGTTGGCGCCGATCGACACACCTGGGAGGACGATCACCCCCCCGCCGAGCCAGACGTTGTCCCCGACGGTGATCGGTTTGGCCGCCTCCCACTTGGCGCGCCGGGGCTCGGGATCGACGGGGTGCGTCGGCGTCAGCAACTGCACGTTGGGGCCGATTTGGCAGTCCTCTCCGATGGTGATGACAGCCACGTCGAGGGCGACCAGGCCGACGTTGACGAAGGTGCGCGCACCCACCCGAATCTGATACCCGTAGTCGCAATACAGGGGCGGCCGTATCTCGGTGTCATCACCCAGGTGCCCGAGTAGCTGGCCGAGCAGTCGGCGGCGCTCTTGCACGTCGTCGATCGAGCTGGAATTGAAGCGTTCCATCAACCGCGCGGCCCGCCTGCTGTCGGCGATCAGCTCGGGTGATTGAGCGATATACGGATCGCCGACGAGCATACGCTCCCGTTGGGTTCGCTCATCCATTGTCTGCGTTCGTTCTCCTCTGCAAAGCGGGGCGGATTCCGCCCCGTTTTGGTCATAAAAAGCCGGGTTTAGGCCCGGCCGTAGACGCGGACGGTGGCGCCGTTCATCACGTCTGAGCCCTCCGAGAGCATGAAATCGGCCACGGCGGCAATCTCGTCGGGGGTGGGCCAGTCGACATAGTCGGCGTAAGGAAGCGCCGCCCGGGTGGCCGGGGTGTCGATGAGCGAAGGCATGAGGGCGTTGGAGGTCACTCCGGATCCCTCCAGTTCCTGGGCTGCGGTCTTGGCCAAGGCCACGACACCCGCCTTGGCGATGTTGAAGGCGGCCTGCCCGGGTGGGGTCTCTTCGACTGCCCTGCTCCCGATGAGGAGGATCCGCCCCCAACCAGCCTGGCGGAGATGGGGAATAGCCGCCCGCACTGTGTAGAAGGCCGAGCGCAGGTTGAGGTCGAGCATGCGTTCGAAGCGGACGTCGTCGGTTTCCTCGACGTCGCGTCCTCCAGCCCAACCTCCCACCAGGGACGACAACGTGTGGATGGCCCCGAACTCGTCGGCGACCTCCTTCATGAAGGTGTTGATGGCTTCGGGGTTGGTGGCGTCGACCCGGCGCAGCACGAGCTGGGATTCGTCGACCTCGAACTCCTCCTCGAAGGCGGTCGCTTCTTCGGGAAGCAGATAGGTGATGGCGAGACGCATGTCCCGCTCCAGCAGTCGACGCACGAGAGCCTTACCCAACCCCCCGGTACCCCCCGTGATTACGGCCACTCGCTCGGCCAACGTATTGCCTCCTGATCGGTCACGCGCTGTCACCTTATGCTAGGTTCTGGGCGACCGTTGCGGAAGGAGCCGACACATGGCATCGATCAGCTTTGAGGGAATCGGCAAGGTCTATCCGGGCGGCACCCGCGCCATCGCCGACGTCAACATCGACATCGATGACGGTGAATTCGTGGTTCTCGTCGGGCCCTCCGGCTGTGGCAAGTCGACGCTTCTGCGCATGGTGGCCGGCCTGGAGGAGGTGACCGAGGGCAAACTCAGCATCGGTGACCGTGTCGTGAACGACGTTCCTCCCAAGGACCGCGACATCGCCATGGTGTTCCAAAATTACGCCCTCTATCCGCACATGACGGTGTACGACAACATGGCCTTCGGTCTGAAGCTGCGCAAGATGTCCTCTGACGAGATCGACAGGCGGGTCCAGGAGGCGGCCAAGGTCCTCGAGATCACCGACTACCTCGATCGCCGACCCAAGGCTCTCTCCGGTGGTCAGCGGCAGCGGGTGGCCATGGGCCGGGCGATCGTGCGCGAGCCGGCAGCTTTTCTCATGGACGAGCCGCTGTCCAACCTGGACGCCAAACTCAGGGTCCAGATGCGCTCGGAAATCGGGCTTCTCCAGGAGCGTCTCGGCACCACCACGCTCTACGTGACCCACGACCAGACCGAAGCCATGACCATGGGTGACAGGGTGGCGGTGTTGCGCAACATTTCCCACGACGAGATGTCGAACCTCCAACAGCTCGACAGCCCCCGCAACCTCTACGACCGGCCGGCCAACCTGTTCGTGGCCGGTTTCATCGGCAGCCCGCAGATGAACTTCATTTACGGAACTCTCGAGGAAGAGGCAGGTGAGATGTGGGTGAAGTTCGCCGGAGAGCGGCTCCACGTCGACCGGGAGATCGTCGCTGACCGCACCGGGCTGACCGACTATGCCGGCCAGGAGCTGGTCATAGGTCTGCGCCCGGAGGCGTTCGAGATCGAGGCGGCCATGCCCAACGCCGCCGACTCCACCAAGATCTCGGTGCATGTCGGTCTGGTGGAACAGCTCGGCTCCGAGGCATTTGTCCACTTCCACAAGGACTCCCCGCCGGTCATCACACCCGAGCTTCGTGAGCTGCTCGAGGATCAGGGCGGCAGCGAAGAGGCACTCGGGAAAGCGACCAAGTTCACCGCCCGTGTCAACCCGGACCTCGCCCCGACTACGGGCCAGGACGTGAAGCTGGCGGTCGACACCTCGAAGATCCACTTCTTCGACAAGGAGACCGGGGTGGCCATCCGCTGAGGGGACGGTCGCAGAGGACGGCTGGGGGGAACCAGAGCCGATCTAGCTGGTGCTCGTTGGCTTGGCCGGCCGTTTCTCCGTGCGTTCCCTGACTCGGCCCGGCCTTGGCATTCGCATCGATTGATGTGAATATGTGACCTATGGAATGCTGTTCGTCGGACGTGGCCCCCTTGGGCGAGAGCCAGGCTGAGGAGCTGGCCTCGCGATGGCGGGCGCTGGGCGACCCCTCCCGCTTGCGCATCCTGTCGCTGATCGCCGCCAGCGGCGAGATGTGTGGATGCGACCTGACGGAGCCCGTGGCGCTCAGCCAACCCACCGTCAGCCACCATCTCAAGGTCCTGACCGAGGCGGGGTTCGTGACCCGCCAGCAGCGGGGCAAGTGGGCGTGGTATTCCGTGGCTCCCGAGGCTTCCGACGAGGTCGCCGCTGCCATCGGTCAGAAGGTCACGGCCGGAGCAGTTTGAACGCTTCGGCTGCGTCCAGTCCCGCCGGGCGACCCTGATCGGCGGCGATGGCGGCCGCTCGTTCCACGAATCGAGAACGTGCCTCGTCCGAGCGGGCGGCATCCCCCATGGTGGTGGTCGACTGGCTCGAGTGACAGAGCAAGGCGGCGATCTTGGTCTCGAAGTGCGATGTGATGTCCTCGAAGTGGTCGGGCTCATCGGCCTGCCAGAGCAGGATGACGTCGGGGCGATGCTTGTCTAGGCCCTGATCGGGGAAGAAGAGGTGATCGCGGGCAGCCACGACGCCGTCGACGGCACCCATCCCCGTGGCTCGATGGTCGGGGTGGAGCATGTATCGCTTCCAGGGGTCGTGGGTCAGTACCACCTGAGGTCGAACGGTTCGTATCCATCGGCACAGCTCCGCACGCAGGCCCATCGAGTACTCCAGCTCACCGTCTACATGGTCGAGGTGGATGACCCGTTTGGCACCGAGGATGTCGGCGGCGGCCCGTTGCTCCTCCTGCCGTTCTTCGATGAGACTCGTGACCGTGGCGTCCCGGTCCCAGGTTCCTTTCGACCCGTCCGTCACCACGAGCATCGTCACCTCGCATCCACCCTCAGCCCATCGGGCCAGGGTCCCGCCGGCTCCGAACTCGGCGTCATCGGGGTGGGCCCCGATCGTGAGCGCAGAGCGGGGCAGTCCCAGGCCGGCGCTGCCACCCGGCGCGGGCAACCCCTGGCGGGCGTCGTCGTGTATGCCGGCCGTCACGAGATGAAAGGGTATCTGCCCAACCATTGCCCGCGCGGGTGCGATCGAGCGGCGCGCAGGTCGGAGGCGTCATCGAGGTCGAGGGCCAGCCCAAGTCGCACCACAACCTGGGCAGATCGGAGGCGTTTGAGATGAACATGGAAACTACCCGGCCCGTATCCGAACCGAATCGGAGCGTGACCACCCACCGCTGAAGTGCCACCGTCGTTGGACGCCGCTATCACCGGTCGACCGTGGCCGAGAGGAGCCAAGACGGCGGCGACGTCGTCGACCGTCAGGAGGGGGAGATCGGCGTGGATAATGACCCATGGCCGTCCCTCGGCCGCGGCGCGGTCGGCACCTCCGGCCGCCGCAGCGTCGAGTCCCTCGCCCCGGTCTGTCAGCGAATCGAATCCTTCCTCTGCGGCCCACGCCGCCACCTCGGCGTCGGCTGCCAGGATGAGCGCCTCCCCACCCGCCTTGGTGATGGTGGCTACGGTGTGGGCGGCCAGATCCCGTCCCAGCCGGGACCGGGTCTCGGCATCGAGAACTTCTGCCAGTCTCCGTTTGGCGACGTAGAACCGCTTGACAGGGATGGCAGCGAGGGGCGTCATTTCCGTCGACAGGGTATCGGTGGCCATTTGTGGGCCGATCAGAGGATGAGGGCCAGTTGGCGGCTGCGGGCTACGAGGACACCGTGGCAATCCCACAGGTCGCCCGACTCGTCGTGGTAGCCCTGTTCGACCACGGCACTGTGGAGCCACACGGTGATCGGCCCCGGGGCGGGGTGACACCAAAAGTGGATGGTCAGCTCCAGAGTGGGGGTCCAGGCGCTGTGACCGAGGTTGAAGGCAACCGGGGCAAAACCGTCGGCCATGACCATGAGTGCTGCCAGGTCGGGAGGGCGGCCGTCTACGAAGGCGATGGTGCCACCCATCTCCGGACGGCCGGTGGGGTGGCCGAGAACCCCCCCGGCAACTTCGGCCGGCACCTGGAAGTCGAAATTCGTGGGGAAATTCTGCATGAGAAGGCTGCGCTGTTTCTCGAAGGGGCCGGCGAGAGTCGGGGGCTCGAGAAAGCGGTGAGTGGGCCCGGATCGGGCTTCCATGTCCCCGAGGATGGTGAGCATCCGCACCCGCTCACGGTCTGCTTGGGCGAGGGAGGTGGCGATGACCGTGGTCGACCGTCCCGGCTTGACTACCTCGGTCGTGACTTCGACCGGTCCGGACGCGGTGGGCGACAGGAAATGGGCGGTGGTCGAGAAAGGGTCGACGTGCGCAGACACCGCTCGGGCCGCCTGCAGCATGAGCGCCATCACGTAACCGCCGTTGGGGACGGCTCCAATGGTCCACCTCTCGTGAAGTGCGCCCACGAATCTCCCCGGAGCCGTCTCCTCGACTTCTGTGTCTCGATCGAACTGGTAGGGGCCCATGGCGGCGACCAGCGTAAGGGAACGTGCGGGCCGGCCAAGCATGGGGCGCCGTGGCAGACGGCTCCGGTTCCTGCCGCCGTCCCTGTCCGCTCGCCCTGAGCAACTGATGCGAGGAGCGATTCGGATACCGGCGTCGCCTGGGGGAGAATTCTGACGATGGTCGACTCTACGTTTCCCAAAGTGGTTGTCGCCGAGGAGATCGCTCCGGCCGGCATCGCCACGTTGCAGGCCTCGGCACGGGTCGAGATGGCAGTGGGCGCCGAGCGGGGCGAACTCTTGAAGACGCTGAACGATGCCCAAGGGCTCGTGGTTCGTTCTACCACCGTTGTCGATGCCGACCTCATTGCCGCTGCTCCCGAGCTGCGAGTGATCGGCCGGGCGGGGATCGGCGTCGACAACATCGACGTGGCGGCCGCAACTGCGGCCGGCATCGTCGTGGTCAACGCTCCCCAGGCCAACATCATCTCGGCGGCCGAGCATGCCATCGCCCTCATGCTCGCCCAGGCCCGCAATGTGCCGCGCGCCGATGTGACCCTGCGCTCGGGGGTGTGGGACCGCGCCTCGTTCCAGGGGGTGGAATTGCACGGCAAGACCCTCGGGGTGGTGGGTCTGGGCCGGATAGGCGCCCTGGTGGCGCAGCGCTCGTTGGCGTTCGGCATGCGTCTCATCGCCTACGACCCTTACGTTTCCGAGGAACGGGCCCGTCGTCTCGGAGTCGAACTGGTCGACCTGGACACCCTTCTGGCCAACTCGGACTTCATCACCATCCACCTCCCCAAGACCCCCGATACGGCCGGGCTCTTGGGCAAGGAGGCTTTCACCAAGGTCAAGAGAGGGGTGAGGATCATCAATGCTGCGCGGGGCGGGATTCTCGATGAGGAAGCGCTCGCCGAAGCCATCCGGGATGGGAGGGTGGCAGGGGCGGGACTCGACGTGTACTCCGTCGAACCACTGACCGAGTCCCCTCTCTTCGAACTCGACGGTGTCGTGATGACTCCGCACCTGGGGGCGTCCACCGCCGAGGCGCAGGACAAGGCCGGCACCGACGTGGCGGAGGCAGTGGCCGCAGCGCTACGGGGTGAACTGGTGATGTCGGCAGTGAACGTGGACCTGGGGTCGTCGGTACCAGAAGAGGTGGCCGAGTTCTTGGGCGTCGCCGAACAACTGGGAGCCGTATTCACTGCCTTGGCCGGAGGTCTGGGCGATCGGCTCGTGGTGCGGGTGGCCGGCAGGGTGGGAGGGGGCGAGGTGAGGCCTATCACGCTCGCCGTGCTCAAGGGGGCCCTCTCGGCCGTGTCGTCCCGTTCGGTCACGTATGTGAACGCTCCTGCGCTGGCAGAACAACACGGGTTGGCGGTCGACCTGGAAGTGTCGGAAGAGGCCGATGACTACCAGTCGGTCATCGGCGTCCGCGGCGCGGTGGGCGACGATGTGGTCTCTGTTTCGGCCACCCTCGCCCGCAAGGGGCCCGTCCTCGTCGAGATCATGGGTTACGACGTGGAACTCCCCGTTTCGTCGCGTATGCTCGTCGTCCGCAACGCCGATGTTCCCGGAGTGATCGGTCGACTCGGCTCGTTCCTGGGGGATTTGGGTATCAACATCGCCAACATGGTGGTGGGCCGATCCCCGGTCACGGGCGAGGCGGCGATGATGGGGCTCAATCTGGACCATGCCATGACCGAGCAGCAACTCCACGACCTGCGCCGGCTGGAAGGCATCGAGGAAGCCCGCTACGTGTCGATGCTCTGAGCCCTTTCGTCGAAGGTCACGGGAGCCGAGAAGGCCGCCCTGTGCGCCGCCCGCCGGAGTGTGCGCAAGACGATTCCTCCCAACAGAAGCGTCAGAATGGCCGTCGTGACGGCGCGGCCCAGGTCCCAACCCAGGGATGTGACCAGGCTGAAGACGAGAAACCTACGCAGGTTGTCGGCCACCGGGCCCCCCGCCACGAAGGACAGAGCGGTGTCGCCACCCAGGGTGAACGGCCAGAACGACAGGTTCATGGCCAGTCCGAACAGCAGGGAGGCGAGGGCGCCGTATCCGGCCAGAAGCACTAGCTCCAGACGGCCACGGAGGGGAGGCAGGAGTCCCGCGCCCAGTCCCACCCACGCCGCCGCCAGCATCTGATACGGCAGCCAGGGGCCGACCCCGGCGGTGATGAGCGCCGAAACGAGGAGCGTGGTCGACCCGAGCACGAAGCCGAATCCGGGCCCGAAGACGCGGCCCGCCAGGACGATCAGGAAGAAGACGAGCTCGACGCCTCCGGCTCCGGCCCCCAGCGGCCGCAGACCAGCGCCCAATGCCGACAGGACTCCGAGGAGGGCGATCGCCTTGGCGTCCAAGCCCCCCTCGCTCATCTCGACGACGACCACGATGACGACGAAGCCCAACACCACAGCGAACAAGAGGGGGGCCATTTCGGTGCCCCCGAGGCGGCTCTCGGCACCTGTGAAGAGAGGCCAGGCAAAGGCGAGGACGCTGGCCCACAGAGTGGCCGACAGAGTCAGCACCGATCTCAGCCCCAATGGGATGGCGCCGGCGCTCACACTGCCTCCAGGGCGAGCGCAACCTCGGAAACCGTGAGAAATGAATGGGGGGCGAGGATCTTGGCAACCTGGGGCGCGAAGGCCGGAGAGGCAACCACCACCTCGGCCGTGGGCCCGTCGGCCACGATCTCGCCTTCGGCCATCACGACCACCCGCTGGGCGGTTTCCGCCACGAACTCGACGTCGTGCGTCGACACCATCACGGCCCGTCCCGAGGCGGCCAGGTCGGCCAACACTCCTCCCAGACGTCGCTTGGCCGCGTAGTCGAGCCCGCGAGTCGGTTCGTCCAGCAGCACCACCTGCGGACGGGCGGTGAGCTGAATGGCTAGGACGAGGGCCAGCTTCTGGCCCTCGGAGAGGTCGGATGGGTGAGCTGTGACATCGATCGGCCCCACCAGGCGCCCGAGAAGGGAGAGACACGACCCCGGCTCGGCGCCGGTTTCGAGGTCGGCCTGGGTGCACTCTTCATGAACCGTCTCCAGATAGAGGAGGTCTGCGGGGGTCTGGGGAACGAGGCCGACCGCCTCCCGGGCCTGGGCTGCCCCCAGATCGGCCGGGTCGTCGCCTCCGACCGTGACCGACCCCCGCCAGCGGCGCCCCGAGCCCTGGAGAGCCCACAACAACGACGACTTGCCGGCACCGTTGCGTCCCATCAGCGCAGTGACGGTGCCGGCGTCGATCGTGAGATCCACCTCTCTGACGGCCACCACCTGGCCGTACACCACGCTGAGGTCGCGGGCCACGAGCACCGGTCCGCCGATGGGAGGCAGCGGCCTGTCGGCCTGGCGGCTGGCGAGACGGATGCGGAGATCGCCGGCGCGCCGCC
>JBGTLA010000129.1:0-5674 GCA_041744375.1 Acidimicrobiia bacterium
CACGCCACCGACGACGACGAGCTCGACCGGACGACCGGCCATGGCGGCGGCGGACAGTCCCCGGGGGATGGAGATGCCGACGGCGACCTCATCCCCCTCGACCATGTCGCGCAGCTCGCCTTCGCTCTCGACTGCGACCAGGTCGATGATGCCCTGTTGGTCGAGGACGACCAGCAGGTCACCCAAGCCGGCGGCGACCTGGCCTCCGTCTTCGTCGGCCACCCCCAGCGTGACGTTGAGCTCGGAGCCGAAGGCACCCCCGAAGACGAGGTTGAAGACGAAGGCCAGCGCCAGGGGCACCACCACACCGATGATGATCGCCGACCGATCCCGCAGCCGCAGGGTCAGGTCCTTGCGGGCGATGCGCCAGGCGGCTCCCATCAGTCCCGCAGGGCCTTGCCGGTGAGATGCAAGAACACGGCCTCCAGATCGGGTTGTTGCACCTCCACCCCGGTCACCGTCATCCCCGCCCCTACCGCCACCGCCAGGACCGCCGGAAGGACGGTGGAGGCGTCGTGGGCGAGAGCCGAAACCGCCTCCTCTCCCACTGTGGAGCCCGTTATCCCCTCGAGAGCGGCGATGGCCGAGGCCGCGGCACCCACATCGCCGTGACCCCTCAACTCGATGCGGTCGACCTGACCAACCTGGGCGACGAGCTCACGGCGGGTGCCGTGGGCGATGAGACGACCTTCGTCGATGATGCCGACGCGGTCACAGAGCCGCTCTGCCTCTTCCATGTAGTGGGTTGTGTAGAGGACGGCCATTCCCTCCTCGGACAATGCCTCCACCGACTCCAAGATGGCATGGCGTGACTGGGGGTCGACCCCCACCGTCGGCTCATCGAGGATCAGCAACCTGGGCTGATGGAGCAGACCGATGCCGATGTTGAGACGTCTCTGCATGCCGCCCGAGTAATCCGAGGTCCGGTCGGCTCGGCGCTCGCCGAGGCCGATCACCTCGAGCACGGAGTCGATGCGGCTTGCCAGTTCAGAACCGCCCATCCCATAGAGGCGACCAAAAAAGGCCAGGTTCTCCTCGGCGGTGAGATCCGGATAGATCGCCAGCTCCTGGGGAACGAGGCCTATCTCGGCTCGGGCCCGCACCGATCCCGACGTCATCGACTCACCGGCGACCCGCACCTCGCCGGCGTCGGGTTTGAGCAGTCCGGCGATCATCGAGATGGTCGTAGTCTTGCCGGCACCGTTGGGGCCCAACAGCCCGTAGGTCTCTCCCGGGGTGAGACTGAAGCTGACATCGTCGACGGCGAGGAGTGCCCCAAAGGACTTGGCGAGGCTCTCGACCACCAACACCGGTGTCATGTTGGCTCGCCCACCTGCTCGATCATCTCCTTGAGCCACTATCTGAGCCCAAGGGCGTCGACCTGAGCCTTGGTCGGCTCCGCACAACAGAACCACGGCTCACTCAATCGGGGCCGGTCGGGGGGGCCCACCGAGGCAGCCTTGCGGGGAATGTCGACGCCGGCCGCCGTCGCGATCGTGTCGGTCATCGCAGCAATCGTCTCGACCTGATCGTTGCCTTCGTGGGCCGCCTTCTCGGCCATGGTTGCCAGCTCGGAGGCGAGCTCGTCGAGCGCGGGGTCCGGCGCTCGCCACGTGTACCCGAGAGCTCCGGCGTCGTATCCGGTGAGGTGGGGGGCGAGGGAATCGCTTCCCAGGAGCAACGAGCCGTCGGGGATGAGGAGACGTATCGAGAGTTGCACCGGGTCCGTGACAGGGGCCAGGTCGTGGCGCCAGATGAACGAGGCGATGTCGGCCACGCCGGCGGCGGTCGTCCACGGCGTGAAGGGCAGCCAGGTGGGATGCAGCTCGATCCCCGCCGAGCGGAGGACGCCCACCGCCCGGTCGGCGTCGGCGCCCGTGTGGCCCTTGTCGAGATGGGTGAGGATGACTTCGTCGAGCGACTCGACCGCCGACACCACGAACACCACCCCGCTGTCGGCCAGAACAGGCCACACGTCCTGGTGGGCAAGCACGTGCTCCACCTTGACGGTGATGTCGAATGACAGATCGGGGTGGCGCCCATGGGCGGCGGCCACCACACCTGTGGCATAGGCGGGCGCGTTGAGGAAGTCGGGATCACCAAAGGTCACGTGGCGCGCCCCCATGTCCACCAGCTGATCGATGTCGGCTTGCACCGTCTCCGCCCCGGTGATGCGATAACGCCCGTTGTACACGGCCGGAACGGGACAATGGGTGCATCGGTGCCGGCACCCGTGACTGGCTTCCACATACCCCACCAACTGGTGGCCCGCCGCGGTGGCCAGATGGGCGTACCGGTCGAGAGGAGGGAGGATGTCACGCACCGGAGGGCGGAAACGTCTCCGACCGATGTCCACGGTGATCCCCCGGTCGGGCTCCTTCTTGCCCAGCGATCCCACCCAGGAGACGAGGGCCTCCTCGTACTCGCCACAGATCAGGCGGTCGGCTACGACGCCCAGGGTGCGATCGGAGCCGACGCCGGCGTAGAGCCCGTAGAAGGCAACGGGAAGCTCCGGGCGGATCTCCTTTACCTTGTGGCCCACCTCGATGGCCATACGCATCGCGGTGTGCATCGGCACCGACACCGCCACGGCGTCGACCTCCCCGAGTCGACACGGCTCCCACGACTCGACGGCCAGGTCGAGCGCCGACACCTGGTGACCGGCCGCCCGCAGCTCGGCAGCGGGCGCCGCCACATGGAGCGGTTGATGACCGAGCTCATACGTGGAGATCAAGAACACCCTCATTCCCGACCATGGTACGGAGGGATTCACCTACTGGACAGCACGGGGTTCGCAGTAGGCTCAGACCATGGCATTGCCACCGGATCTCGCCCGAACCCTCGCCGACGAATTCGTCCACCAGCTTCCCGACCTCGACCCGGTCGAAACACGAGAGTGGCTGGAGTCGCTCGACGCCGTGGCCGCCGAGTACGGCCCCATGCGGGCGCGCTACCTGCTCGCCAAGCTCCTCGAACGCGCCCACGAGCGGGACCTGGGAGTTCCCGGCCCTCTCACCACCCCCTACATCAACAGCATCCCTGTAGAGGACCAGCCCGACTACCCCGGCGATGGTGAGGTGGAGCGCCGAATTCGGCGGCTGATCCGCTGGAACGCGGCGGTGATGGTCATCAAAGCCAACCACCGGGAGAAGGGAATCGGCGGCCACCTATCGACGTTCGCCTCGTCCGCCACTCTCTACGAAGTGGGCTTCAACCACTTCTTCCGCGGCAAGGACTCCAACAACCCCGGCGACCACGTCTACTTCCAGGGCCATGCCGCCCCCGGGATCTACGCCCGCGCCTTCCTGGAGCGTCGACTCGAAGAGTCGCATCTCGACCGCTTTCGATTCGAGGTGGAGGAAGGTGGATTGTCGTCTTATCCCCACCCGCGCCTCATGCCCGAATTCTGGGAGTTCCCGACCGTGTCGATGGGCCTGGGCCCGATCAACTCGATCTATCACGCCCGCTTCAACAAGTATCTCCACAACCGCGGTCTCGACGACACGTCGGACTCGTGGGTGTGGTGCTTCGTAGGTGACGGGGAGATCGACGAGCCCGAAAGCCTGGGCGCCATCTCCCTGGCGGCGCGCGAGAAGCTGGGGAACCTCATCTGGGTCGTCAACTGCAACCTCCAGCGCCTCGACGGGCCGGTACGTGGCAACGGCAAGATCATCCAAGAGCTCGAGGCCGTGTTCCGGGGAGCGGGCTGGAACGTGATCAAGGTCATCTGGGGCTCGGGCTGGGACGACCTCCTCGCTCGAGACGTCAACGGGGCGCTCGTCACCGTCATGAACGAGACGGTCGACGGCGAATACCAACGCTTCAAGGCCGAGGACGGGGCTTTCGTGCGGGAGCACTTCTTCGGCAAGGACCCTGCGGCTGCCGAGCTGGTCGAAGACCTCACCGACGAGGAAATCTGGAGCCTTCGCCGGGGCGGGCTCGACTACCGCAAGATCTACGCCGCCTACCAGGCAGCCACGGAGTCGCTCACCGAAGGACCGACTGTGATCCTCGCCAAGACGATCAAGGGTTGGACGTTGGGGCCCGATGTCGAGGGAAGAAACGCAACCCACCAGATCAAGGAACTGACCAACAAGCAACTCAAGGAGCTCCGCTCCCGTCTCAGCCTGGAAGACACGATCCCCGAAGAAGCCCTCGAGGGCGATCGTGTCCCTCCCTACTACCGGCCGGAGCCGGGGTCGGCGGAGTACGAGTACCTGATGGGGCGCCGCAAGGAACTCGGCGGTCCCCTGCCGTCGCGCACCCTTTCCATCCGCTCTCGCATCCATCTTCCCGGGCCCGAGACCTTCGAAGAGGTCTACCAGGGCTCCGGGAAGGCAGAGGCCTCGACCACCACCGCCTTCACTCGGCTGCTGCGCAACCTGGCCCGTCACCCCGAGTTCGGTCCCCGGGTGGTCCCCATCGTCCCCGACGAGGCCCGAACCTTCGGCATGGATTCCCTCTTCCGCGAGCTGGGCATCTACGCCTCCCAGGGCCAGCTCTACGAGCCGGTAGACCACGCCATGCTGCTCTCTTATCACGAGTCCATCGACGGCCAGATCCTCGAGGAGGGCATCACCGAGGCCGGTTCGACGGCGGGTTGGATCGCAGCCGCCACCTCGTATGCGACACGGGGCGTTCCCATGGTCCCGTTCTACATCTTCTATTCCATGTTCGGGTTCCAGCGGGTGGGAGACCTCATCTGGGGAGCGGCCGATGCGCGCGCTCGCGGGTTCCTCATGGGGGCGACGGCCGGGCGCACCACCCTCCAAGGCGAGGGCCTCCAGCACCAGGACGGCCACAGTCATGTGCTCGCCTCCACCGTTCCCGTCTGTCAGGCCTACGACCCGGCGTTCGCCTATGAGGTGGGCACCATCATCGAGCACGGCATCCGACGCATGTACGGCTCCGAGCCGGACGACGTCTTCTACTACCTCACGGTCTACAACGAGAACCAGTCCCAGCCGCCCCGCCCCGACGGGGTAGACCAGGGGATCGTCGACGGTCTGTACCGCTGGCGGTCGGCACCTGAAGGGACCGAACACCCCGCCGCCATCCTCTTCTCCGGCACCGCCAACCTGGCCGCTTCCCAGGCTTGCGATGACCTGGCCGAGCATTACGGGGTGGGAGCCGAGCTGTGGTCGGCCACCTCCTACAAGCGGCTTCGTGAAGAGGCACTCGAGGTGGAGAGATGGAACCGCCTTCACCCGTCCTCGCCGCCGCGGACCCCGTTCGTGACGAGGAGCCTCTCCGCCGTCCATGGTCCCATCGTGGCCGTGACCGATTTCATGACCGCAGTCCCCGACCAGGTGGGCCGTTGGATCCCGGGCCCGTTCACGATCCTCGGAACCGACGGGTTCGGTCGCTCCGACAGCCGCGACACGTTGCGCCGCTTTTTCGAGACCGACACCGGCCACGTGGTCACTGCCACGCTTTCGGCTCTGGTCCGCTCCGGTCGAATGGAGCAGGCAGCTGTGGACGATGCCCTCAAGCGATACGACATCGACCCCGACAGAGCCGACCCCGCCCACGCCCACTGACCCGCACGGCGCCGGGCTCGGGCGCAAAATCGTCGCAAGTCGCGCCGCCAACGTGCCGATAAGGCACAACTGTGGCCATCGCTCCCGAAGCCGAGCCCGCTCCGGCGGGAGAGAGTTGGCGTGCCCGAACGGCC
>JBGTLA010000130.1:0-80918 GCA_041744375.1 Acidimicrobiia bacterium
GGCGGCACCGACGGCTGGGTGGTGGTGCGGGACCGACTGGGCGAGCCCACGGGTGGCCGGCTGGGGCCCCATCCGGGCGGCGTCACCGGGATGGCGTTGAAGCCTGGCGGTACCACGCTGGCCGTCGCCGACGGCGGCGGGACGGTGCGGCTGTGGGACATCCACCGCCTATCCCTGGCCACGGAGCCACACGAGGTCCGACAGAACGCCCTGTGGGGACTGACCTGGTCTCCCGATGGCACACTGCTGGCCACCGCCAGCGCCGACGAGGTGGTCTCCACATGGCTGGTTCCCGACTTCGAGCCCCTGGCTCACCTGGCGCCCCATCCCGGAGGGGCAACGGCGGTGGGGTTCTTGGGGGATGGGCTCAGCGTGGTGACTGCCAGCCGGGACGGATCGGTGCGGATCTGGGACAACGACCTGGGCCGGGCCCTAGGTGGCCCGCTGCCGTTCCACGGCGCCGCCTCCTGGAGGCTGGCGGTGCATCCCGACGGGAGTCGTTTTGTCACTACCAGCGAAGACGGGTCGGTGCGAATCTGGGACATGCTCGACCTGGAACGAGCGTGCGACCGGGCGGACGGCGCCTTCGACGAGGAGCAGCGGCGGCGGTTCCTGGGATCGGACGAGGAGGCGGCCGGATGCCGCTAGGAGAGGTCCCGGTGGTGAAGGTGAGCGAGCCGGGACGGACCCCGTTGTGGCTGGTCCTCCACGAACCCCTTGAGGTGGGCCGCGACTGCCCTGGGCTGCTGATCGACGACCCCCGGGCGTCCCGCCGCCATCTCCAGCTCCGCCCGAGCGGCGGAGGGGTGACAGTCGTCGACCTGGGAAGCACCAACGGCACCCTCCTCGACGGCCGGCCGCTCGAGGGCACCGAGCAGCTCGAGGCGGGATCGGTGGTGCAGATCGGCGACACCGCCATCGAGCTGGTGACCCCCCTCACCGCCGAGCCGGAGCCGCATCCGCTGCTCACGCCCCGCACCTCTATCGAGCGTGTCGCCGCCGAGGTGGCGGGCGACCGCCACACGCTCCCTCCTGAGGAGGCAGTCCTGGAGGGCACGGTGACGATCGTGTTCAGCGACATCGAGTCCTCCACCGCCCTCGGCTTCCAGATGGGCGACGAGCGGTGGGTGGAGGTGCTGGGGCATCACAACCGGATCGTGCGGGCCCGTGTCGCTGAGTTCGGGGGGACCGAGGTCAAGGCCCAGGGCGACGGCTTCATGCTGGCGTTCTCCTCCGCCCGTCGGGCCTTGCTGTGCATGTCCGCCGTCCAGCGAGACATAGCCGCCGCCGGTGAGCGCCAGCCCGATCAGGCGGTGCGGGTCCGGGTGGGCGTCCACACGGGGGAGGTCATCACCGGCGACGGCGGCGACATGTTCGGGTATCACGTGAACGTGGCGGCCCGTATCGCCGATCAGGCGGAGGGAGGCCAGATCCTGGTGTCGTCCCTGGTCCGGGAGATCGTCGAGGCCCGGGGCGATTTCCGCTTCGGTCCGGAGATGCGAGCCGAACTCAAGGGCCTGGAGGGTACCTACCTGCTCCACCAGCTCCTGTGGTCGAAAATCGACCCCGGAAGCCCTACACAGGAGGAGTCCGGACGAGGGTGAATGGCGAGGCTCCGGAAGGGGCACGCCTCGCCGAAGTTCACGATCCTGACCTGGTTGTGCCCCGCAGACAGGAGCGGGAGCCGCAGGTCCCCGCATGGACCTATGGCCCGAGCATGAGCTCTTCCAGCCTGACGACCAGCGCGACGCCGAAGGAGACGACCACGATCTCTTGCCGTCTTTGGCTCGAGGGAGGTGTCGGCCAGTCTGCGCAGGGTCGGGCGCGCGGCCATCCCAGCCGGGTGTCAGCGTGCCGAACCATGGTCTCGTCGAAGGTGAAGCTCTCCTCGCGACCATGACCAGCGAACTATGTCATCGGAGCGCACCCTCCATCAGACAATGCCGGTGATCTGGCACCAGGGAGCGGGTGTAGGTCTCGCGCCACCTCTGGCTCTGGTTCGGAGTCCGGGGTGATCATCACGAGCATCCCGGGCAGAACTACCAGTGTTGCCGCCAGAGCCAGGATGATCATGACCGCGGTGAGGAAGCCGTAGGTGGCGAACAATGGCATTGGGGCAAGGGCAAGGATCCCGAATCCGACCACCGACGAAAGGGCCCAGGCCACCAGCGCCGATCCGGTCCCTTCCCCGGCTTGTCGCACGGCGTCCATCCTCCCACCCAACCGAGCGAGCTCTTCTCGGTAGCGGACGATGTAGTGGATGGCGAAGTCGATGCCGATACCGATTGACACCGCTGCGATGGTGGCCGTCACGATGTTGATGGCGTACCCCGCCCGCTCCATGAACGCATACAGCCACGAGACCGTCATGAGAATCGGAACGACACTCACCAGCCCGAACCGGAACGACCGCAGGAACACCGTTGCGATGATGACACAGAGCAAAGCCGCCACCGGGAGGGACACCTGGAGTGCCCGGTTGGTGGCGTCGAGTGACTCCTGGCGAACAAACGGACCACCGGTCGCCTGCACGACCGACCCCCCTCGGAGATCGAGGCCACTATCGGGGCGAGGAGATCGCGGCCCTCCTCGATCGCGGCCTGAGCCCGAGAGTTGACCAGTCCAATCTCAAACTTCGTCGCTAGACCACGAGTGTCGACGGCGATCGAGGTCCGCACGTCGTCGGGTGTCAACGCCAGTCGCTGGGCATCGAGTGGCACGCCAATGGCGGCCGTCACTTCGTAGACGGCCTCGATCTGCTCTCGGCTGTCCGGGATGCCGTTCGAGTCGACGTCGGTGACCTCGACGCCGGTCTGTTGGGCAATGAGACCCAGGGCCGTCGGCGACTCGAGCACAGACTCGAACACACGGAACACCCCACCCCCGACCTGAATCTCTCCGTTGTTGCGTGCAAACACGTCGCTATCGAGGTTTCTGATGTCGTCGAGATGGCCGTTGAGGCGGGCGAGTGCCTCCGGGTCCTCCAGAGGACCCTCGACATATATCACCGCCGGCTCGCCGCCCCGGTCGCCGACGTGCTCGTCGAGCAGATCGAGGCCGATGACGAAGTCGGTGCCGGCGGCCACTCGGCCCTACCCACGAGCCGTCGGCCGAGTAAGGGGAGCTATACACCCGGCCGAATTCGAGACGCAGCGGCCCGACCGGAGTGGACAACTCCTCCGATCCCAGGTCGAGGAGTTACAGGTCGGGAACCAGGTCCACCATGTCACCGGCCACCTCTTCGGACGTGACTCGATGGGTGAAGACCAGGGCCCTCGGCCCGCGCGTCGAGTCGGATCACCTCGTCTTTGTCGGTGACCAGAATCCGATCATCATCCTCGAGAAGATAGAACAGATACTCGTCGGGCGGTTCTCTCGCTTCCAGGGCGTGGGCTTTGAGGTCGGTCCGCTCCAGTAGATGGTCACAAGCCCGAGATAGTCGTCGATGCGCTGACGATTGAAGGGCGTGACGTCATGGGACGACCCTAACGGAGCTGGGACCCGCCGGCGTCACGATCGAAATGAGCGGGCCGGTCACCGACCAGAGGTCGACGAGCGGGTTGACGCCGGGCCACTACACACCCGTAGGCCAATCCTCAACAGTCACCTCCGGCATCGGGAAGTGCCGAGGGTTACCGGTGGCCAGGGTCGCGCCGACACCGACGGCGGCGGCGGCGATCAGGCAGTCGGCCTGATGGAGCGTCACCCCTGAATCGGCGTATCGCCGTCGCCACCGACCCGCCCTTTCTCCTTCGGCGAGACCCAACGGTGCAATCCGCAATGCTCGTAAGAGGCGTCCGGCTACCTGTTCCTCATCGGGGAGGATCCCCCGCCAGATCTCTTCGACCGATATGGCACAGATCCAGGGCTCATCGCCCTGCCTGCGTAGCAACCGGATCCGCTCGGCGGCCGAGCGACCCCGAAGCGCGTCGATAAGGACAGTGGAATCGAGCAAGATCCGCGCCATCTCGCTTAGCCGACTCGCCGTCCGTCGCTCTCCCGCTGAGAACGTACCCACGCTGCCGGATCATGGTCCCAGTCGTGTCCCGTATCAGCAATGGAACCCAGCGCCGATTCGATCTCGTCCCATCGTTGCTCGTCCTCCAGAGCACGACGGATCAGTTGAGCGATAAACGTACTCCGTCGGCGCTTGCCGGCTCGTCGGTCCAGCTCATCGACAAGATCCCGATCGAGCGTAATGTGTAGGCGCATGTGCCCAGCTTAGCACACTATGGTAGACTCCTGCCGGTATCGCGGAAGACTTCAACATTGGCCACGTCGGTGTCGTAGCGGCTGGATGACGGTGCCGTACGAAGTGCCGCTCATCCGGATCAGGCGCAACCACGATCTCGGGCTGCCACATCAAGCGAGTCCCACGCAACCGGAGGCCCAGGCCCTCGATGGGGCGGAGTCATCGACATCAACCCCACCGGGAGGCGAAGAGCGGTTTCGCCGTCGAGTCCCCTCGCCTCGCCTAGGTCGGTGGCATACGCCGCACTTCATCTTCGATCCGCTGGGAGAGTCTCACAAATATGGAAATAGTCCGGGTGGTGTGAGACTCGGTGGTGGCTGGTGCCGGGGGGTCAGGCTGGGCGTCGGTACTCGTTTGGTGAGCTGAGCGCAGGTGGCGTGTCGGCCGATGCGGTGGCCTCCCCGACAAACAAGATTGTCGTTCTCGGGACCAGCGCGTCGTGGACTCAGCCGTTGACGCCCGATACCCTATGCATATGACCGAGGCCAAAGATCTCGCAATAGACACTGAACTCGAAACAGCTGAGCTCGCCTGGTTGAGCGCACGCCTAGACGAGTATCGCGACCTCCTCCAGTACCTCCGCGATCATTGAAGAGAGGCCGAGCCTTCAGCTCGCTATCGAAATCAATAGTCGAGTTCGACATGACGATGAGTCGATCCTGATGATCGCACGCTGGCAGAGCTCCTGGTTCAAGCGGCATCGGGCAGAGACGTCCAAGTGGCAATCGTCGACTACTTTGTCGAGCGGGATCGGCCGATATGAACCACCCAGATCGTCGTTGAGCAGATGGCGGCGTCCAGATCGGTCTCCAGGGAAGACGGTTCTCGGCGCGACCTGATCAAACCACGTCGCAACGAAGTAGAACGTGTTGGCGGTGTGATCAGCAACCCACGAACTGGCTTCGGGCCGATAGAGGCCCCGACTCAAACACCCGTCAAACCCACGAAGTGGAGATGATGAACTAGAACAGATTGGCCGTGAGAGGCCGGTGGTTGTTGGAGAAAGGGGTGAGTGTGTCAGGGGGTCAACAGCTTCACCGCGAGAGATCATGGCAATTCGGAGATCGCGATCGCCCGTTGCCCTGGCGCCCGCCTCACCCACATCCACAGCCGCGTATCGCGGCGCGCGCAGGTTCGCTCGAAAGGTAGGCTCGTTCGTTGCTATTGGCTTGGCGACGTTTGTGCCAGGCGGCACCCTCCTGAGGAAACACTGAGTCCGTGCGTCTGACGCGATGATCGACGTTGACACGGTACGAATCCGCCCGACCTTGGGTGCGGCCGGACAAGCTTCCGACCGGGCCCGACCGGGGTTGGCGAGTCGGTTCCCTCGAGGGTGATCGCCCAGCGATCCATGCACCCACCGCCGCCCTCGCTCCCCTGGGCTTTGGGGGCGCTTTGGGTCGCCAGGGGGACTCGTGGTCAGGGCTGCGGGGCAACGGCGGCGACGATCGCCATGGCGTCCATCTGGATCTTCGCGCCACCGGCGAGTGCCACCCCGAGGGTTGTACGTGCCGGAGGATCATCTGGCCAATGCTCGGCGTAGACGTGGTTCATCCGGTCACGATCGTTCAGGTCGTTCAGGTAGACGCCTACGCGCAGAACCTCGCTCATGGTTGCCCCACATGCGGCGAGCGCGGCGGCGAGGTTCGCGAGTGTCTGGCGTGTCTGAGATTCGATGTCGGGCCCCACGAGTTGACGAGTGCTCGGGTCGTATCCACCCAGACCCGCCGTCCACACCACGTTGCCCGCTCGGACGGCTTGCGAGTAGTGGCCCGCCGGTTGAGGCGCCAGTGGAGTTGACCCGACGGTGCGCTTCATGCTCATCCAACCCCGAGATCTCGTGTCGTCACCAGCTCGGATCCCTTCTGTGCCTCAGGCTCTCGACGAGTGTGGACGTGTGAGGTGGGCTCGGGTCTCATCGGGTCCTGAGTTCCTCGAGGGCATCCTGGTCGAGGGTCACTCCAAGTCCGGGTGTTTCGAATGGGGCAATGTGGCCGTCCTCGACGACGAACCGTTCCTTGACGACGTCGGTCGAGTGGTAGAGGACTCCTGAAGCGTCGCACGGGTCCGACAGATTGGTCATCGACGCCCCCAGGTGGACGCTGGCCGAGGTACCTATGCCGAGTTCGGGCATGGCCCCGATCACGCAGCCAACGTTCGCCAGTTCCGCCATTCTGAAGATGAGTGCCGAGTTGGTGAGGCCGCCCGACTCTGCGACATACACGTTGAGGAGGTCGACCGCCCGGGCGCGGAGCAGATCCCACGCATCACCGGGACCCCAGACCGACTCGTCCGCCATGATCGGCGTATCGACGGAGCGGCGGACCAGGGCTAGGTCTTCGACGTCTCCCCTCGGTAAGGGCTGTTCGACGGAGTGAATGTTGTATGGCTCCAAGGCCTTGATGGCCGAGATGGCAGCCTTCGGTGTGCGCCAGCCCATATTGGCGTCGACCCGCACCGCCGTCCCCGCCCCGACAGCCTGGCGGATGGCACCCACAGCCTGTTCGTCCTCGTCGAGGTCGCACCCGACCTTCACTTTGACACAGGTGAAGCCTTCAGCGACATATCCGGCGGCTGCTCGAGCCATGGCGTCGGGGGTGTCCATATGAACGGATCTCGATAGGACGATCCGTTCGCGTGTCCTGCCGCCAAGGAGGTCGAAAACGGGAGCTCCATGAACCTTGCCCGTGATGTCATAGAGGGCCATTTCCACGCCCGCCCGCGCCGGCCAGGCACCCTCTGTGAGGGTGTCCATCAGCCGCAAGCAGCGGTTGATGGCGGTGGGGTCCTGTCCTCTGAGAGCAGGAGCGAACACCTGTCGAACGAACTCGGCTTGGAGGGAACCAGCACCGTCCCAAAGCGTGGAGATCTCACCTAGTCCGTGAATGTCGTCGTCCGTGTGCACGATCACAACTGCATAGTCGAAGGTCCGGAACTCACCGAGTGCCGATCGAGCGTTGTGACCGGGAACTGTGATCGGTACTGCTTCGATTTCGGTGATCTTCATTTCCGCGCCTCCTCGTCGAACTCGTCGATTCTCACT
Organism: Acidimicrobiia bacterium; assembly: GCA_041744375.1. GTDB lineage: Bacteria > Actinomycetota > Acidimicrobiia > Spongiisociales > ZC4RG35 > JBGTLA01. Next base: position 7,296 of record JBGTLA010000130.1, read on the forward strand.
GGCCGTCCTTCTCGAATGGACCTGTCAATAGCGAGCGCGGCAACGAGTGCCGCCCTTGCGTCCCCGAGAGAAAGTGGCCACGGGCGTCCGTCCCTGAGCATGGCGAGGAAGTACTCGTCTTCCGCGGGGAGGGCTCCGAAAGGGATGCCGTTGGGGTAGGAGTAGTAGGTGTGCTTCAGGTACCTGACGTCGTCTTCAGCGAAGATCACGGCCGGGGTTTCGCGCGCCTCGATGTAGGCCGTTCCTTTGGACCCGAAGAGAGCGAGCCGATGATCCGACTTGGCGCCGGTCGACGCGGGCATGATCCAGTTGTGGTCTAGTGCGCCTACCGCTCCCGATGCGAACTTGACCGCAGCTACCGCGGCGTCGGGCCCGGGGCCCGTCACGCCGAACTCGCACGCCATCCCGAATACGGCCTCAATGTCTCCGACGATCCAGCGCATGACGTCGAGATCGTGGATCATCATCTCCAACGGCACTGTGGTCCGTCCCGAGATGATTCGTCCTTCGTAGTCAGGGGCGTTCCATCGTGCGGCGAGGTGGGCGATCTGTCCGATGCTGCCCGAAGCCACCGCATCCTTGACCGCCACATAATCTGGATCGAATCTCAAGGTGTGTCCGATCACGAGTGGGCCGACAGCTTCTTGGGCCGCTTCGATCATTCGGTCGGCGTCATCAAGAGAGGCCGCCATCGGCTTCTCACAAAACACCGCCAGACCTTCGTGAAGGGCGGATTCGACAACTGATCGATGGAGATGCTGGGGCGTGCAGACCCATACGGCATCGAGATCGGGTTCGGCGAGAGCGTCGTCGAGGGAGGTGGTGAAGCGCACACCAGCCGGTACCTGCGAGGCGCCTGGGTCTGTGTCGCACACGGTCACCAGTTCCGCGCCTGCGTTGGCGGCGAGGATCCGGGCATGCTCCTTGCCGATCATTCCGTTCCCGACGATCACGCAACGCACGGCTCGCGTCGTCATCGCGCGGTTTCCTCGGCCTCTGCCCGGACCCGTTGGTACTCGGCCATCAAATCGGGTCCGGGGGGATACGTTCCCGGTAGGGCTGCTCCGGCGTCGACGCGGGAGTGGATGAACTCTTCCAGACGTTCCTGTTCCGCCGCTGGTGCCGCGATCTCCTCCACGAGGTGTTGTGGGACCACGATGACGCCCTCCTCGTCGCCCACCAGTACGTCTCCGGGAAACACCGCGACCCCTGCGCACGCGATCGGGACCTGCATGTCGACGGCATGATGAAGTACCAGATTCGTCGTCGCCGACCGCCCAGCGGTGAACACCGGAAAGTCCATCTCGGAGATCGCGGGCGAGTCGCGAACGGAACCGTCGGTCACGAGCGCGGCGCCTCCGCGTCGCATCAGGCGGGTGGTGAGGATGTGTCCGGCTGAGGCAGCGCGCGGATCATTGCGGCTATCCATCACCAGAACCTGCCCGTCTCCAACAGATTCGATCGCCTTCCGCTGGGGGTGCTCAGGGTCTTGGAATGCTTCCACCACGTCGAGATCCTCACGAGCCGGGATGTATCGGAGGGTGAATGCTTCAGCCACAAACGGGGCCGCTGAAGGGTTGAGCGGTCGGAGACCATACAGAAAGGTGTTTCGAAACCCCCGGGCAAACAGCTGGCTTTGGATCGTGGCCGTGCTCGCCGACGACAACAGCTCTTCGATTCGTCGCTCGATCACAATAACTCCCGACGTTGCGTTGTTCGCAATCTACTTGCGTCTCGTCGTATCCTACGCCGCCTGATTGAACGTCCGAAGGACACAGGAGAGATGATGATGGGTGCGGATCAGAAGGCCAAGGAACTGGGTGTGGAGTTCGGTGACGTAGCGGCTGGATACCTGAACATGTGCGCGCAAGCGGGAAACCTCCTGATCACTTCGGGCCACACCAGCGACCTTCGCGGCATGCTCGGGCGCGACCTCGCCGTTGCCGATGGCTATCGAGCCGCCCGGGATTGTGCCGAGAAGATTCTCAGATCGGTTCGCGATCACCATGGAACCCTGGACGGCCTTCGAGTGGTGAAGCTGCTCGGGTGCGTGTGGTCGGCGCCCGATTTCACCGACCAGCACCTCGTAATCAACGGTGCTTCTGACCTCCTCCATGAGATCTTCGGCAAGGATGGACTCGGCTATCACGCTCGGTCGGCTCTGGGGTTTGCGGCGCTTCCCACCGGGGCCGCCGTCGAGATCGAAGCGATCCTCGAGATCGTGGACTGACTGCGTTGTTGTACCCGGGATGAAGTCAGCGCTGAGCTAGGACTGTGTCGAATGACAACGGAAGCCCGACCTGCAGCGCAGCAGAGTCCCTGTGGTAGGAGGACTGGCGTCGATGGCTGGAACGAATCGTTCGACACTGTCCCGGTGGCCGCCGGAAGACTGATGCGGGTTGGCACTCATGGAGCTATCACTCCGCTCAGATAGCGTTCGAAGACTTTCGGGTCGTGGATCGGAACGATGTGATCCGCGGTCCTCATGACCCGTTCGTTGCACGCCAGGGCTTCGTACATGTTCTCACAGAGCCCGAGCATGCGTCCTTCCTCCACGTTCTCGTAGTAGAAGAAGGAATCCGAGACCGCCACCGTGCCGACTTCGGTGTCGATCTCGACGACCATCGATTCGCGATGATGCGCACCCGACCACCACGTCCGTATGCCGGGTGCAATGGAGTCCTCGTCATCTAAGAGCCGCACTCGGTTCCACGAGTCTGTGACTAGGTCGACAAGTGTCTCGCGCGGGAAGGAGCGCCAGCGAATGTCGTGGAAGTGGTCGTGGGTCACGTGGAAATGTACCCAGCCTCGCCTGGTCAGGCAGATTTCGGCATTCCGGAAGAGGTGGAGCGTCCCGGTCGTATACAGCTCGAGGGGGGTGAGGAGGACGTGGGTGACATCGTCGGGGGTCAAGCCGACAGTTTCTAAGGCGCCCCGCATCAGATGCTGCGGCTTTCTCACAAGGTCTCCGTTTGGTGCATCGTGCAGGTAGCGCATCTGCGGGAACTGCTCTTGGATGAACGTCGTGTCGTCAGGGGGCGCCGTGTTGACCAGCGCCACGGTGTCCCCTCCTACGGCAAGGGTCATATTGAATGCAAGCGGGAGCATCTCATCCCAGGCACTCATCCAGAACACTTCCGGGCCCCGGATCAGTGATGTTCCTCCGCTCAAGACTCGCACGGCGTACTTCATGACTTTCTCTTCCTCTCACTAGCGATCTGGTTTGGTGTAATGGAGTATCCGGACTTGGCGGACACATCGAAGGCCAGGGCCACGGCCAGAGCAGAAAACGCATCTTGGGCGGTGCACGGCCAGGCGGACGACTGACCGCGCACCGTCCGCAGGAAGTGCTCAACCTCGGTTCGGATTACACCTACCTGGGCACCGGCTACGTTTGCTAACCACTCCGTGCGCCGGAACATCTCGCCTTGAGGGCCGAAGACACCGACGGGAGGATTGCGGAACTCGGCGTAGGCAACCCCGCTGGTGCCGAACACGGCCAGCCGATAGTCAGACTCGAGCCCAGTTCGCGATGCGGTCATCCAGTTGGCTTCTGTCAGGGCGATCGCACCGGATTCAAGCTCCATCGTCCCCACGAACGCCGTTACGCAGTTGTCGGGACCGGTCGAGGCATTGAATCCGAACACACGTCGGACATTCCCGGCAATCCACTGGATCAGATCGATGTCGTGAACGAGTACTTCCACGGGGAGCGTCGTCCGATGAGCTAGCTGGTTTCCCTCGTAGTCTGGGACCGCTCGTCGCACCGAGATGGTGACGACGTCACCGACCTCACCGGCTTTGACTCCTTCGACGACTGTCCGGTAGTTGGGGTCGAACCGGAGAGTGTGACCCACCACCAATCGCCCTGTCAGATCCGCAAGCTCGACAAGTCGTTCGGCGTCGTCGAGGCGTGCGGCGATCGGCTTCTCGCAGAGCACCCACAGGCCCCTTTGCAGGGCAGCCTCAGCAATCGATCGATGTGTCTCCGGTGGTGTCGCCACCACTACGGCCTCAAGGTGTGGCATATCCATCAGATCTGACAGGTCTGACATCACGGGAATCCCGGTGGGGGCTCGGCCGACGACGTTGGGGTCGGTGTCACACCAAGCGATCACCTCCGCCCACGGCAAGTCGTCCAGCACAGCCGCATGAAGCGACCCCATCGCACCCACGCCTACCACGGCACACCGAACCGGCTCCAGCACATCTCCTTGCTCGCGCCGCCATGGTAGGGAGTTGCGCTGTCCGCATCAATGATGCGAAAAATTGACGACGGGGGTTGGGGCATGTTGAATGCGGTCTGCGCTGACCGGCGACCCGCAGCAGAGGAGATCAGGCAGGGTGGAACAAAGCGAAGTGGCTGCCCGGCTGGGGATATCGCCGAAACCTGCCTCCATATTGCGCTTCGCCGACGGCGCCTCGTTTCGGATCGAGATTCCGAGCGTAGAAGGGCCCCAAGTGATGGCGGCCGTTCTCGAAGAGGCAGACCACCTCGGAGTGGTCGTTAATCGGGTATCCCAAGGCAGCGGAGCGATGCTCCTCTCCGGGGCCGAACTCGACGAGATGGCAGCGATGGGCCGGGACTCCAGTATCGAGGTGTGCTTGTTTGTTGGCCCTCGTGCTGGATTCGACACGGGTGTGTTGCCACACACCGATTCTGCTCACTACGCAGCAATCCGAGGGCTGCGCCAGCTCGGACACGCCGTCACCGACGTGGTGCGGGCGGCTGAACACGGCATCCGCAGCTTCCTCGTCGCCGACATCGGACTGCTGTCGCTGCTCAGCAACCTCCAAGCAGACGGAGACCTGCCCGAAGATTGCCAATGGAAGGTTTCTGCCTACTTCGGGGTGTTCAATCCAGCGACCGTCGCCATCCTCTCAGAACTCGGTGCCTCTACCGTCAACGTTCCCGCAGATCTCTCCTCGGGGGACCTCGCGGACCTTAGGGCCACCGTCGATCTGCCCCTCGACATCTACATCGAGGCTCCAGACGGAATGGGAGGGACCATCCGTATCGCTGAGCTTGCCGATTTGGTTCAAGTCGCCGCACCGATGCATGTGAAGTTCGGTCTTAGGAACGGTCCCTCGGTGTATCCCTCTGGTCACCATCTCGCCAACATCGCCATGCTGGCGGCACGGGAGAAGGTGCATCGGGCAGCGATCGCGCTCGAATGGATGGAACGGAGCGGAACCTCGGCCACGCAGTCTCTGCCTCACCCAAGGCCCGGGGTACCGAGGTGACCAGTCGCAGCCATCGATTCGCTGAGCTGACCCGGTCCGAGCTGTCCGACCGAGCCCAAGCAGCTTTACTGGTGATCCCCGTCGGAGCGGTCGAACAGCACGGTCCCCACCTCCCGACTGGGACCGACTCTTTTCACGCAACTCATGTGGCAGAGCAATCCGCCATGCAGGCCGCAGCCTCCATCGACGTGATCGTGGCTCCCACCGTTTCGTATGGCTCCTCGCATCACCATCTTCCGTTTGGTGCCACGCTCTCGTTGCGAACCGAGACCCTGTATTCGGTACTGATGGAACTCGGGGAATCAGCCAGGCTGAGCGGATTCCGCAAACTCTTCTTCCTCAATGGGCACGGCGGCAACCACGAAATAGCCCAACTCGCTGCCCGGGACCTGGCCTTGGAAGGACCCCTGCACGCCGGTTCGGGATCGTGGTGGGCGATGGCGTACCAAGAACTGGTCGGAGACGGTGCGGCCGACGGCGGTCGATTGCCCGGGCATGCCGGGCGCTTCGAAACGGCCATCAGCGCCGCCCTCGACCCCGACGCCGGCACTTCTCCTCCCCCGGCCCACAGCTCTTACCAAGAGAGTGATCGCCACGCCTACTCCCCCGTCTATCGGGCTGAGTTTCATGACAGCTGGAGGAGGCTCGATGGCTACACGGACTCGCCTGGCTCCGCCTCACGTGAGGACGGACAGCGCTGGCTCGGGATTGCTGTTGAGGCTGTGAAAAGGCTCCTGATCGAATTCTCCGATGCTGCCGACGTCATCGATCAGCGCCCGAGCCGATGATCATGTGGAAGGAATGAAGATGGACCCGATTGTGCAAGCCGCATCCCGTATCGACACCGACCGAGTCGTCGAGTTGGCTTCGGCCTTCTGCGCCACGCCCTCACCGCGAGGTGAGGAACGTTGGCTGGCTGAGGTGATCGCCGAGGTACTCGATCGGCCCGGAATCGATTTCCACATCGAAGACGTCGTGGCGGGTCGACCCAACGTGATCGCCCGGGTTGCCGGGAACGGCGAGCGGGCTCCACTGGTCCTCAACGGGCACATGGATGCCAGTGTGCATCCCGGTCCGTGGCAGAACGATCCGGCCGACCCGTGGGTGTCGGAAGGCCGTCTCTTCGGAGGTGGGGTCACTGACATGAAGGGCGCGTTGGCGGCGATGGTGGCCGCGGTGGAGGCGGCGAGCGAATGGCCATCGCTACCGGGCGATCTGGTGCTCCACGCCGTCATGCACCATGACACCATCGGCTTGGGCGCCAAGTACGCGTTGGCGAGCGAGGGCCCGCATCGCGGCTTTGGTATCTGTGGTGAACCGTCTGGTCTCAGTATCCACACCGGCAATGGCGGCGCTCTCAAGTTCGAGGTCAAACTCATGGGTCGCTCCGCTCACGTGTCCCGACTGGAGGAGGGAGTCGACGCTCTCGAGGCCGCAGTCGATGTGTACCAGGCCATCAAGGCACTTGCTTGGGAACATGAAGCGTGCGAACGGCTGCCCGACCTTCCGCGTCTCCAGGTCGGAGAACTCCAGGCCGGAACCGCACCGGCGGCAGTGGCCGACACGGCCATCGTGAGAGGCGACCTCCGGACCGTTCCCGGCATGGACCGGGTGAGCGTGAAGCGAGCAATCGAGGAAGCAGTATCTGAGGCGTGTCCCGGTGGGGTGACCTCGCGCGTGCGAATCATTGCCGTCCAGCAGCCTTTCCTCGGGGCCACCGATGGACCATTCGTGGAGGCCCTGTCCGCCGCACACACCCAGATAAGAGGGACCGCTCCCAAGGTCACCAACGAATTGCCGGGACAGGCGTTCGTCACCGACGCAGCCGACATGGCTGCCGCCGGACTCGAGACCGTTGTCTATGGGGTGGGCGACTGGCACTACGCACCGAACGAATGGGTCGACATCGGGGAACTCGCCGACTCAGCGCGGGTATATCTGGCAGTAGCGGCCGCGTTTGCCTGATCGCGCAGCATGATCGTCGACGTTCACACCCACGTAGGCGAGAGCGAACACTACAGCGGCGAGTTCGTAGCCGACCTCGAGGCGTCGTGGGATGAAGTCAAGTGGTCGGCGACCAGCCTCGAAGACCACTGGCAGGCCGCTGCCTCGGTCGATAGGGCGATAGTGCTCGCCGTCGATGCTCCCGCTGCGGGGTTCGTGGTGCCCAACGAGTATGTGAGCGCCTACGTGGCCGACCATCCCGACAAGTTGATCGGGTTCGCTTCAGTGGATCCGAATCGCCCCGACGCTGTTGAGCTCTTGGACCGCGCCGTCGGCGAACTCGGATTGCGCGGGCTCAAACTCGGACCCATCTACCAACGATTTGACCCACTGGGTGACGAGGCGGCTGCCGTCTGGGGGCATGCCCAACAGCTCGGCCTTCCCGTGATCTGTCACCAGGGCACGACATTCCTGCGACAGGGCCCTTTGGAGCTCGCTCAACCTGTCACCCTCGACGCGGTTGCTCGTCGCTTCCCGGATCTCATCCTGGTCATTGCCCATCTGGGCCACCCGTGGTGCGAAGAGACAATGGCCGTCATCCGCAAGCACCCCCATCTCTATGCGGACATATCCGCCCTCCACACCCGGCCCTACCAGCTCTACCGCGCTCTCGTCGCCGCCGAGGAGTACCGGGTGTTCGGCAAGCTTCTGTTCGGAAGCGACTTTCCCTTCGGGACCCTCGAGACGACTTTGGCGGGCCTCGAGCACGCACGGAGAATCCCTGAGGGAACATCGCTCCCCAAGATTTCAGCCGCCGCCATCGACGAGATCGTTCACCGTCCGTCCCTCGAGTTGCTCGGGCTCGAAGGAGACCGATGAGGATCACATCGGTTGACGTGACGGCGGTGTCGATTCCGATCGACCCAAAGAGGATGATCACCAGCGCGCGGGGATCGCACGCCTTTTCGCCTTTCGCCATCGTGGAGATCGGCACTGACGAAGGTCATGTCGGCCTGGGTGAGGTGTCGGCAACACCCTTTTGGAGCGGCGAAGACTCGGGCACAGCCACCCACGTGATCCGGCACTACATCGCGCCCGTCATCCTGGGCGAGTTGGTATCCCCTCTCCACCTCGCCGAGACGGTCGGAGCTGCGGTGGCCGGGCATCACTTCACGAAGGCGGCCGTCGAAATGGCGATATGGGATCTTCATGGCAAGCGGCTCGGTAGCCCTCTTTACGAGCTGTGGGGAGGTCCATCCAGAGAGCAGATCCGCACCAAGTATTCAATCGGAGGCACCGACCCCGACTCTGCGGCCGAGACCGCGCGATGGGCAATGTCGCAGGGTTTCCGAGCACTCAAGGTGAAGGTCGCCACCGGAGATGACATTTCTCGCTTCGCTGCTGTTCGTGACGCAGCCGGACCTGATGTTCCCGTAGGGGTGGATGCCAACGGCGGTTGGACGCGCGCCCAGGCCGAGCGCATCGGTTGTGCTCTGGTAGAGGCCGGAGCTGCCTTCGTCGAACAGCCGCTGGTGTCTCATGACCTCGACGGCCTCGCCCGGCTCCGGGGTCGCATGGGGGTACCCATCGTGGCCGACGAGTCGGTTGGGACACCGACCGAGGCTGTCGCCGTGATCAGAGCTGGAGCTGCCGACCTCCTCTCCATCTACGTTGGCATGGCCGGCGGGCTCGCTGCCGCGCGGCAGATCGCTGGCCTCGCCTACGCAGCTGGCATCGGCTGGACCATCGGGAGCAACCTCGAATTGGGAGTCGGAATGGCCGCCCACCTCCAACTGGCATTCTCGGCTCCCGGCCTCGCCGACGACACAGTCCCATGCGACATCCTCTCGCCCTTCTATTACGAGGGTGACATCTCGACAGGGATACCCGTTGCCGCCGGTCACGCCACTCCCCCAGATGGGGCGGGTCTCGGTGTGACTCTCGACGCCGACGCGATGGAACGATTCCGAGTTACAAACGAGCCATGAGGATCAAGGCAATAGCGGCGACTGCCGTAAGAGTCCCTCGTCTCACCCGCCTGTTGCCAAAGACGGCCCACGGCGAGGTTCGCGCCAGCGAGTACGTAGTCATCGAGGTACGCACCGACAACGGGCTCATCGGACTCGGCGAGGTCACCTGCGCAGCCGGCTGGAGCGGCGAAACTGCGGCCGACTCGATCCGGTTGCTGTCGGAGCGCCTCGAGCCGGCCCTCTCAGGAACCGACCCCTGTGACCGCTTCACCCTCGCCGAAACTCTCACCCGTTACGTCACTGGGCGTCCATTCCTGGCCGCGGCCATCGAGATGGCCTGCCTCGATCTAGAAGGCCAAGACACCGGTCGACCCGTCGGGGATCTGCTCGGTGGTGTCGTTCGTTCGACGTTCACCACCAAAATGGTCCTGCCGGCGCGGCGACCCGATGAGGTGGCGACAATGGCCGCCGACGCACTGTCCATGGGGGTCGCTGCCCTCAAAGTCAAAGTGGGCCTCGACCCAGCCGAGGATGTGCACAGGGTGCAGGCGGTTCGCGAGGTAGCGGGCTTCGAAATACCTCTAACCGTCGACGCCAACGAGGGATGGACACTCTCTGACGCCCGAAAGGCGCTCGAGGCGCTGAACGACACCGACCTCCTGGCAGTAGAACAGCCGTTGCCACGTCACGAATGGGAGGCGATGGCCGAGCTCAGAACAGAAATGTCGCCCCACTTCATCGGCGACGAGTCGATCTGGACGCAAGACGACCTCGCCGCAGCTGCTCACCACGGCAGCTTCGACGGCGTAAGCATCTATCCGGGTAAGGTCGGAAGCCTCGCCGGCACTGTCGAGCTCGCCCACCGTGCCGCCCAGCTCGGACTCGAGGTGTCGTTCGGATCCAACCTGGAGTTGGGTATCGGAGCGTCCGCCTTGGCTCACACGATGGCGGCAATCCATCCCACTCCTCGAGAAATCCCGAGTGACTTGATCGGTCCCCTATACTTCGAGTCGCCGCTCATCACGGACGCGAGCTTCGTCGGATGGTCAAGCTCATGCCTTCCCGCCGGGTCCGGGCTGGGTGTAGAACTGGACCGCCGCGCCCTCAACCAGTACGCGTTCCAGCCGTAATGAGACCAGATGCTCCGAGGCGGCGCCGAGCTGGGGAAGGTTGGCGGTGAGCTCTACAACGCCTGATAGGGCTCGACTAGCTCGAGAAGTCTGGGGACGATCCGCTCCACGTCGTCGTACGTGAATCTGTGCGATGGTCCCGTGGATGACAAGGCAAGGATTGGCGCCATAGGCGCGAAACGCATGGCCACCGCCACCGCAACCGTCCCAGGACGACCCTCCTCGTTGTTGATGGCGTAACGCCGCTTCTTGGTCAGCTCTACCTCTTCGACGAGCGCCTCGGCCGTCGTGACAGTGGTCGGAGTATTCGGGAGGAGATCGAGCCTCTCTACGACCTCTGCGAGCTGTCCGTTTGGGAGAGTGGCGAGGTAAACCTTCCCCACTGCTGTGGAGTGCAACGGATCTTCGGTTCCGACCTCGCAGGTGACCTTGAGCGGCTGATAGCTATCCACCCGCCCCACCACCAGCATTCGATCGCCATGAGGAACAGACACGTGGACAGTTTCGCCGGTGAGATCTCGGAAATCTTCCGCCAACGCCAGTGCCTTGTGGAGCTCGAGGCCCTCGATGGCGGCCTGACCGATGGAGATGAGTCGCGGACCAATGGAGTATTGAGTTCTGGAGTGATCGAGTTCGACCCAATCCAGGCTCCGCAGAGTGCTCAAGAGTCGCAGGGCATTCGACTTGTGGACGCCGATCGCTTGGGCAACGTCGTCGAGCCGGGCGGTCTCATGCTCGGCCAGATATTCGATGGCCTGAACCACTCGCTCTGCACTCTGTAACGTCGCCACGGCCCGGATCTCCTCAACGCTGAAGTTCGAAGATTTCATGCTAACCCAGAGAGGTCTGGTTCACCATCACCCCCAGGCGGGAGCACGCTCATCGATGCTGTTGACAAACGGACACCACGACTCCACAATTGCGTTCTAGTCGCTATGGTTGCGGCTATCGCAACGGGACTTCCTCAGGGAGGAACAAGGATGAATCGACGAACACTTGCAATATTGACGGGCCTAACCCTCATTCTCGCTGCCTGCGGCGGGGATGCGGCGACAACCACCACCGCAGGAGATACGGCCACCACGGCCGCAGCAGCCGACCCCACCACGACGACCGCAGGGGACACCACCGGAGCTACCGCATGTGACGGGGTGACACTCACCTTCATTGGTCTTGCCGGAGAGGAAGGCGAAGCTGAGCTCGCCGACTGGCGCGCCGAGAACAACGTCGCCCTGGAAGGCAGCTGGCCGGGAGACTGGACCCAACTCATATCTGCCATCCTCGTGGGACAGGAGTTCGATCTAGCCACCATTCCATACCACCAGGGCCAGCGCATGATCGCTTCTGGAATCCTTCAGCCCCTCGACACGAGCAGGCTCAGCCACTGGGACGACATGGTCCCCGGGCTGCGTGAGCACCCGTCCCTGCGTGATCCCGACGGGAACGTGTACGGAGCGCCCATCGCATGGGGTGACGGACCCTACGTGTACCACCCGGAGAGGGCACCCAACCCCCCGGCTTCGATAATGGACCTGGCAGAACCCGAGTGGGCCAATCGGTTCGTGATGTTCGATTCGCCCGATCAGCTCGTTTACCTGGTGGCACTCAACAAGGGGTTCTCCGAGGTTCCGCTGCTCACCCCCGAACAGCTGGAAGAGGTAGGCGAAGACGTGGCACGGATCGTTGCCAATGCCGCCGCCTTCAATACTGGGTACCAGGACGCCACCGACCGCCTCGTCGCCGGTGACATCGACCTGGCGTTGGGAGGCTGGCAGGCGATGCTCACCTGGGCCGCCGAAGATGGGGTCACCCTCGACTTCGGGTACTTCGACGAGTCGCCCGGCGGCTGGTGGGACGGCCTGGCCATCCCGTCTACCGCCGCCAACGTCGACTGCGCCTACGAGTACATCGACCTGATGCTGTCGCCCGAGGTCAACGCCGAAGTAGGCACCAACCTCATATCGGCCGTGGTCAACACCAACTCGATCGACAAGGTCGGCCCCGAGGCTGACATCTACGAGTACGATATCGTCATGGGCGTCGGCGAGAGGATGTTCGAGAGCACCACGCCACCCGAGGAGGTTCCCGACGGATATGCGTCGTATCAAGACTGGATCGACCTCTGGGCCGCCATCAAGTCCTGACGACTGACGCTTCCAAAACCTGACGAGATGACATCGACCACTACGACTGCGCCCGCCTCCACGGCGGGCGCAGTCGCACGTCGCCGGCGCGCCAGGTGGACCACCGTTTCCCAGTTCGCTCCCGCAACCGGCTACTTCCTTGCCTTGTTCGCGGCCCCAGTGCTGCTCTTGGTCGTGTACAGCTTTTTCTCGGTTCGCAACTTCCGTCCGGTTCCCGAACTGACACTGTCCAACTACGTTGAAGCCCTGACCAGTCCAGTCTTCCGCTCGTATTTCCTGCGGACCTTCCGGATTGCGGCAATCGTGTCGGGAATCGTCGTATTGGTCAGCTTCCCCTTCACCTATGCCATCACCTTCGTGTTCGGACGTCGGCGTCAGCTGCTCTACTTCCTGGTGCTAGTCAGCCTCTTTGGTGGCTACCTCGTCCGCATATACGCCTGGAGAAACATCCTCGGCCGAGAAGGTGTCCTCAACCAGAGCCTGCTGTGGGGAGGGTTGATCGAATCTCCCATCGGCTTCTTCTTGAACAGCCAGTTTGCGATTGTCCTGGCCCTGGTGAACTTCTTGATCCCGATGGGCGTCCTACCGCTCTACTCTTCGATGCAGAACATCTCGGGTAGCCTCATCGAGGCGGCAAGAGACCTCGGATCGAGCCGATTCACCGCGGCCGTCAAGATCGTCCTTCCGCTCAGCATGCGCGGTGTTCGAGCCGCACTCGGCTTCACCTTCATCGCCGCTGCCGCGGAGTGGGTCACCCCCTCCTTGCTGGGCGGGACCGGTGATCAGATGATCGGCAACCAAATAGCTTTCCAGTTCGGGGGGGGTCTCAACTGGCCATTGGGAGCGGCGCTTGCCATCACGCTGGTGGCGGCGATGATCGTCATCCTGTCAGTGATCATGGCCCTCCTCAGGAGGCTGGCACGATGAGACGCCGCGCCAAGCCGAGAGCCTTCTGGTCGGGTTTGTACGTGGCCACCATGCTGGCGTTTCTCTTTCTCCCCCTGGCCATCATGGTGGCGTTCTCGCTCCATTCCTCTCCGCGCATGAGCCTGCCATTCGAGGGTTTGTCGACCCGATGGTACGAGGAGATCGCCGGGGATGTCCTTGTGGTGCGGGCATTCGTGCGTTCGGCTATAGCCGCCGCCGTCACCGGTATCGCAACCGGTGTGTTGGGCCTAGCAGCAGCCTTGGGACTCGTGCGGCTGCGGCCACGAGCTCGAGCCGCCGTCCTTGTCGTTGCCCTCATACCCCTGGCCTTCCCTCACCTCCTCTACGCCATCGGTCTCGCTTCGTTCTACAACGAGGCAGACGTCGGGTTTTCCTTGCGGGCCACGATCGCCGGCCATGTCGTGGTGGCCCTTCCTTTCGTCTTCTTGGTTCTCGGTGCTGCCCTCGACCGATTCCGCTTCTCCCTTCTCGAGGCTGCTGCCGACCTGGGAGCCAGTCAGGTGAAGGCATTTTGGACGATCACACTTCCCATCATTCTTCCGGCCGTGTTGGGGGCGATGCTCTTGTCCATGGCCATTTCGATAGACGAGTTCGCAATCGCCTTCTTCACAGCCGGCCAAGAAAAGACGCTTCCGCTGTTGATGTACGGACGAATCAACCAGGGAATCGATCCCACTCTCAATGCGATCGGGACGGTGCTGCTCTTGACGACGACCAGCTTGGCGTTCCTGTCGGCCCGCAAGACCACATTGGAGGCGGCGTGACCCAACCACAACAGACACCGGCCATCACTCTCGGCGGCTTGTCGAAGAACTACGGCCGAGTCCGAGCTGTCATCGACGTCGACCTGCAGATAGCGGAGGGCGAGTTCTTCTCCTTGCTCGGTCCCAGTGGATGTGGCAAGACGACGACACTACGCATGATGGCCGGGTTCGAGTTCCCCGACACCGGCAGCATCCATCTCCGCGGTGAAGATGTCACGTGGATTCCACCCAACCGGCGAGCAGTGAACATGGTCTTTCAGCGCTACGAGCTCTTCCCCCACATGACCGTGTTCGAGAACGTTGCCTACGGACTGAAACTCAAGAAGGTACCCAAGGCCGAGACCCGGCAACGTGCCATGGAAATGCTCGAGATCGTTGGGGTCGGATCCTTGGGCGAACGGGGAGCTGACCAGTTGTCGGGGGGTCAGCAGCAACGAGTGGCGCTCGCCCGGGCTCTGGTCAACCGGCCGACCGTTCTCCTTCTCGACGAACCACTCAGCGCCTTGGACGTGAAGCTCCGAAAGAGGATGCAGCTCGAGCTGAAATCGATCCAAGAGGAGCTGGGCACCACCTTCGTCTACGTCACCCACGACCAGGAGGAGGCGTTGTTGATGTCGGATCGAATTGGCATCATGAGCGAAGGGCGACTGCTGCAGGTCGGGACCCCACGCGAGATCTACGAGAGACCCGTCGATACGTTCGTGGCGGATTTCGTCGGGACTCTCAACGACTTCGAGTTTCGCGTTGAGCGGATCGAGGGCCCGTGGGCTGTCATGGACCCAGCACCGGGACACACGGTACGGATCATGACCGATACCCAGCATCGACCCGGGGAGACGTTCCGGGCGGCGGTCCGGCCCGAGAAGGTCAGCATCGCGTCCGGCTCCGCCGGAGAGGGGAGCTCGCTGCCGGGAAAGGTGACAGACACCATCTATCTCGGTCCCACCACTCAGTACCTCATCGCGACACCTCTCGGCGAGATGGTGGCTCAGGCAGTGAGCGACACCATTCAAGCCAGTGTGTCTCCGGGCGAGGAAGTGGTCGTGAGTTGGGCACCCGAAGCGGCGTTCGTACTAGGAACCAATGAATCCACCCCGGTCTCAGAAGACATCGATCCGGCTTCGTCTCGGGAATCGGGCTCATGACTCCATATGAGACGAGCCGACAACAGGACCCCCCCTGGGCCACCTGCCCAACGGGGATTCCCTCGAGCCGTACCAGACAATCGGGCCTCTCATGACAGCAGACGTGACAATCGTCAACCGAGATCGCGTGGCGTACGCCTTCGATTCCGCCCTCGAACCCGTTGCAGCCGTCGAACCTCCGGCCCGCCTCGAAGTGGCAACACATGATGCCCGAGCGGGGGCGCTCCTCGACCGCCAATACGCCAGCCCCTACGACCTTCCACTTCCCACCGCCGACAAGAGCAACCCGATCACGGGACCCATAGATGTGATAGGTGCCGAGGTGGGAGACGCTTTGATCGTCGACATCGCCGCCATCAACCTCGACGCGGTCGGGTGGTGCGGAGGGCATGCCTACGTGGGACCAACCCGACCCGGCTTCATCAAGCGACCGATAGGGAGGACATGTCGGGTCATCGACGATCACATCGAATTCGGAAGCGATCTGATGATCCCCATCTCCCCCATGATCGGCTGCCTCGGCACGGCTCCCGCAGGAACGGGCGTATCCACCGCCCTGGCGGGTCGACACGGGGGCAACATGGACCAGCGAGTCGTGACTGTCGGTGCTCGGGTATACCTTCCGGTGTCTGTTCCGGGCGGACGACTGTTCGTCGGCGACGTGCACGCCGCCCAAGGTGATGGCGAGCTGTCAGGGGTGGCATTGGAGATCGGCGCTCAGGTTGAACTGGTCGTAGGGGTCGCCTCGGGGCTCTCGCTCGATTGGCCGTGGGTAGCTCTCGGCGATCGGATCATGATCCTCACATCAGGTCCCACATTCGAAGAGGCTCGAGCCGAGGCCGTCGAAACGATGATCCGCGCCTTCGAACAGGTCCTCGGCATCGAACCGGCCGATGCTCTGGGTTTGCTGTCGCTCGTTGGCGACCTCCGCGTTGGCCAGGCATACGGTGCCGCCGATGTGACGTTGAGACTCGAGATACCGGCTTCACTCGGCGTGTCCCCAGTCGGATTCGACGGAAAGGCGAGACCTTGATCGTCGATGTCCACACGCACCTCGGGTGGTACCCCGAACACATCTCCGAAGAATTCGCCGCTGAGGCCCTCGCCTCCAAGAAGGTGAAGCTCGCCATGTCGGGAGGGAAAGCCAACGCCGCCTCCCTCGACCTGCACTCATACGACTCCACCCCGGATCAGCACTGGGACGCCACGCAGACAGCAGACAAGACGGTGGTGTTCGGGCTGCAGGCCAAGGCGGTCGGCTACTGGGTCCCCAACGACATCGTGGCTTCCTATGTGGCCGAACATCCCGACCGTCTCCTCGGATGGGCTTCCGTGGATCCATCCGACCCGTCATGCATCGATGAGCTCGAACGGTGCTACCACGACCTCGGCCTCCGCGGGCTGAAACTAGGCCCCGCCTATCAGCACTTCGACCCAACAGGCTCCACACCCCGCCCGCTCCTCGCCGCCTGCCAAGCTCTCGGTATCCCTGTCATCTGGCATCAAGGGACCACCTTCCCCAGTCGCGCAAGGCTCGCCTGGGCCAATCCCCTTCAACTCGAGGACGTGGCGATGGCGTTTCCCGACCTGCCGATGATCGTCGCCCACCTGGGTCACCCTTGGGAGACGGACCTCATCGTCCTCATGCGCAAAGCTCCCAACCTCTACGCCGACATCTCAGCTGTGCACTACCGCCCGTGGCGCTACTGGCAGGCGATGGTCACCGCCATGGAGTACGGAGTAACCGACAAGTTGCTGCTGGCTTCAGATTTTCCTTCGGGAACGATCGACCATGTGATCGACGGTCTTCGTGGGGTCAACGATCCGGTGGAGAACACCCGCCTGCCTAAGGTGCCGGCCGAGGTCCAAGACCGGATCATTCATGAGAACTGGAAGCCGCTCTTCCCGGACTGGGCGTAGCCGGGACGGCACCTTTCACGGGGCAAGGAAACGGCTCAACACGTTCGCCGTCACACGGGATACGTCAGAATCGACAGCTATCGAGCAGGTGTACGAGATGGAGCCCACCGTGAACACCTCCCCACCGGAAGGAAACTCGATGTGCAGCATCTCGGCTCCTCCGTCGTCCGGGTTGGTTCCTTTGGCGAGCAGTTTGGCCTGGGGCGGTGTGGACGGGGTTCTCTTGTCGGTCTCGTGACCGGAAGCTCCGCCTATGGCGCGACGATCCAAAGAAACCGACCCGAACAGGTCCCCTGCGCCGAGGCTGGTTCCCGCGAACGCCCAATGTTGTGGCTCCAACACGCGATAGGGGGCGCCAGTCTCGTATCCGCTCATGGTGGTCGTGGTCCCAAGCAGTGACGCCTCCGACTCGCCTCGCATCCCAAAACGGCTCTCGTAGTCCGGGCCTCGATCGTGATAGTTCTCGTTCATCACCCTCATCCGATCATCGGGTAGGAGTTCGACCTCGCAATTGATTCCGTTTCCGCCCAGGTACATCAGCTTCCCGCCGTCATCGACGACCCAGCTCTTCAGCCGGTCATACATCGAGCGGGTCCAATACTCGGGGTGGGTACTGATGATGAGGACTCTGTATCGGTGAAGGTCCATGACTCCGGCATCGAACTGGGTCTCGGCGTACAGGTCATGCCCGAACCCCTCCCTTTCGAGCCACCCGAGCAGCCTCCACTCCGCCGGCGCCACGTGCTCAACCCCGCGAGTGATCATCGGGTCGGTGATCAGTTCATCTTCCAGCGTCGAGTTGAGAGGCTCGGGCCGATCGAACGACAACGGCTCGTAAGAAGCCGCGTCCCATGGCTGTTGAGCTGGATCGCTGAACCACACGTCTTCTTGGCGGGCATTGACGGTGGGCGTGGCAGGCAGTTTCTTGGCAGCAACGTAGTTGCTTCTCCCTCCGAAATCGTTGTAGGCGTTCCAGGTGATGTTGGAAGCAAGCACCGCTGTCGGAGCCGTCGGCCGTTCGGGGGCCACCACCCAGGGAAACGAGAAGAACCTCCCCTCGTCGTCACCCACGTGGACGTAGTACAGACCTGATTCCGGAGCGACGAGTCGAGTTCGGGGATCGAACGACGGAAACAGGTAGCCGTGCTCGTTCCACGCCACACCGTCCCGAGCGACGTCGCTGTCAGGAAGTATCTGGCGGATCGACCCGCCAGGATGATCGTCGAACCAACCCAGGTCAGCTACGAGCTGGCGCTCCCATCCATATCGCCACAGCGAGGCGTGGTAACGAGCGCCGGCATGGATACGAACCTCTGCCGTATCACCCGTTTGTACGGCCTTGGGCCACATGTACCCGTAGGGACCATCTGACAGGAGCCGCAGGCGGTGCACCGAGCCGTCACCTACCTCCAAGCGGACACGCTTGCGACCGTATCCCAACTTGGCCACCACGACGTCGTACGCCCCGGGCTCCATGTCGCCATGGATGGCTCCCGATGGACAAGACCTCAGTACCAGGGATCGGCCATCCGCACCGGTGAACTCCACGGCCGCATCATGCACGGCCATATCCCATTCATCGCTCACGTATCCAACCAGCATCGGATCTACCTCTGACTCTCGGCTCGCTCGACTCGACCTTAGCGCTAGCAACGACGGATGGTTGCGCTCACCGCAACCTGTCACTCGCAGGGCGCACCAGGTAGTAGATTCGTTCAATGCTCCCTGACCGACGCCACCCAGCCGGCATCAGCGACGACCGGGCGTGGGGTCTGGTTGTGGGTGCACTGGGCATCGTCATCATCAGTCCCGACGCGCTGATCATTCGTCTCCTCGAAGTCGACCCGCGCACCATCTTGGGGTGGCGCGGATCGCTGACCGGCCTCGGCCTGTTTGTGCTGCTACGCCTCCGATACGGAGTGGACCTGCGCGATAAGGTGCGAATCGTCGGAAAGCCCGGGATCACCGTTCTCGCCCTCAGCGTGATCAGCAATCAGCTGTTCGTGTACTCCGTTGCCGTCGGCTCGGCGGCCACTACCCTCATCACCATGGCCGCAGCCCCCATCGTTGCGGGGATACTGGCCTGGATCGCCATCGCCGAGCGACCTCCCGCCCGGACGGTGGCTGCCGCTGTGGCCGTCGGGATCGGGGTTGCCATCCTGATGGGGGCTCCCTCGGGAGGAGAACCTGAGATCGCCAAGCTGGCGGCCGGACTGGGCATGACGGCCATGGCGGCCAAGCTGACATTGATGCGTAGATCCCGCGCGGTCGATATGGTCCCGGCGATAGCCGCGGGCCAATTGGTCATAGGCCTCATACATTTGCCGGCAGCCAAACTCGACCTCCCTCTCGGGGACATCTCGCTACTGGTCGTGTCGGGGCTGATCGCCCTCCCGGTGGCGACGATGCTGTTCACGACTGCACCGCGCTACCTGCCCGCCGCTCAAGTCGGCCTGTTCCTGCCACTGGAAACCGTCCTCGGGACATCGCTGGTCTGGTTGGTGGCCGGCGAAGCACCCGGCCAAGGAGCCGCGATAGGCGGAACGGTGGTGATCGCCGCCCTCGTCGTCCACTCATGGGCCTCGCTGAGGACCAAGACAGCAACTCTCGTGGCGGCAATCCCAGAGTGAAAGGCGGCGGTGTCCAACGGCCGCCCCCAGATCGTGGTGATCAGCGCACGACGGTTGCGCTGGCCGCACTGAGAGCGTTGTAAAGTTGACCCACAGACCGTGGAGGTTCCCCCTTGGAAAATGTCGTCAGAACGGTTCGGGGACCGGTGTCCCCCGAGGCGCTCGGGCCGGTCATGACTCACGAGCACCTGTTCATGGACTCTCGCCAGTTCTGGGACCCCTCCGGCCTGGCCGACCCCGCGCAAGGGGAACTACCCTTCGAAGCTCGCTTCAACGGCCTCGCCCGCTGGGACGGTCACGGCTTCCGAGACAACCTCTGCCTCCTTCCCGACGACGACTACCAACTCGTCTCGACCGAGGTATCAGACTTCTTCACGGCCGGAGGACCCGGGGCGTGCCTCGTCGACCTGACGACGGGAGGCCTGCGGCCGTCGCCCTCTCACCTGCGGAGGCTGGCGGAGGACCTCGACGCTCACATCGTGGCTGGGCACGGAATGTACGTACACGCTGCCCACCAACCTTGGGTCTGCAATTCGTCCGTACCGGCGCTCACCGAGTTCCTGCTCCAGGAGGCAGGCGAAGGGATCGCAGGCACCGATGTGCTGCCCGGCGTCATCGGTGAGATCGGTACCTCAGAAGAACTGGAACCGTGTGAAGAGAACGTGTTGCGGGCAGCTGCACGAGTGTCTCAATCGACCGGGCTACCCATGAACATTCACATGCATCCACCGCAGCTCCCGGTCGCCATGCGGATACTCGACGTCTTAGAAGAGGAGGGACAGAACCTCGAGAGGGTCAACCTATCTCATCTCGACGAGATCTACGACCTCTCATATCACGAGACACTCCTAGCGCGGGGCGTGATCACCGGCTTCGACAGCTTCGGCCAGGACGGCTACTTCAGTCCCATTTGGAAGTCTCTCGCCGACAACACAAAGGCGCGCCTGATGGTCGAACTGATTCAGCGCGGCTACGGCAGTCAGCTGACAATGGCACAAGACGTCTGCAAGAAGCACCACTTGCTGACCTTTGGGGGCCTCGGGTACTCCCATGTCATCGCGCGAGTCGTACCCCGTCTTCGTGAGGTGTTTGGAGTTGACGATGCCACCATCGACCAGTTGCTGGTGCGTACCCCGCGACGCTGGCTGTCTGTGCCCGCGTGAGCCATTGGTCGGCGGCTGTCCTCACTCCGGAGTGAGGAACCCAAGAGCCGCCTCGGCGTAGACTCGACTCGCCGTCACGAGGTCGCTGATAGCGATGGACTCGTCCGGCTCCCCGTTCCAGTCACCGGGGCCGTAGATGGCGGTGGGGATACCGGCCCGGACCAGATCTGACGAGTCCGTCACGTACGCCGACATGGGGAGGCCGCGGCTCACCTGCGCCGGGCTGCCGGTCACGGCCTCGTGAGCCCGGCTGACGAGGCTCACCACCTCCCACGAGTCCTCCGCCCAGAACGGTCGTTGATATGACAAGCCGTCGACCTCTGCCCGAAACTCTGGGTCCTCGCTACTGAGGCGAGCAATCAGGCGTGCGAGGTCGGATCGGAGACTGTCCTCCGTCATGCCGGGCACCGTCCGCACATCACCCTTCACCACGCATCGCTCAGCGGTCCGAGATGGGGAACCGCCCCCGGCGATGTCACCGAGGACAAGACGGGGCAGACCATCGACGTCATCCCACGGGGAATACGTGAGAGCGTCGAGGGAGAGGTCACCGAGTAGTTTCAGCATCTTCTCGATGGCGTTGACACCTCGGCGACTCGAGTGTTTGGCCAGTCCATAGGTGGTGACCTGGAACTGCCATGCTCCCCCATGGGCGAGCTGGAGTGCAAGATCGGTGGGCTCCCCGTTGATTGCGGCATCGATGGGCCGATCCCACGTGTCGAGGAAGAACTTGGTGCCGAGCCCGCACACGTTGTGATGGATCACTGCAGAGAGAACCAGCTCACCACCAAAGCCGTCCCGGCGCTCAGCCACCGCCTCGGCGGCCTTCACCATGCATGCGACGGCGGCTTTCATGTCGGTCAGCCCCAAGCCGTAGACCCGGCCATCGGCCACCGCTCCGTCATAGGGGTCCCGGGTCCAGGAACCGGTCGGAGCGGGAATGTCGGTGTGCCCGTTGAGGAGCAGGCGCCGCCCAGGCGCATCACCGGTGACCACACCGACAACGTTGAACCGGCCAGGGACGACCGGCTGGAGGCGAACCTCGTCAAAGCACGCCGACGCCCGCATGTAATCGGCGAGGAACCGGCCCAATTCCCCTTCATTGGGAATCTGGCTCGGGAACCGAGCGAGTTCGCTCGTGAGACCCACCAACCCATCGACGTCAATCACCGGCGCATCACCGCCCACGCTGACCTGCATCTCGCCTACCTCCCGTCCAAGTCAAGACTCGCTAGCTGTATGTCGCTTCGAGGGTCCACCACGTTTCGCAGCGGTAGATCAGCCAGCCAGCGCTCGACATTCTCGATCCAGTCGGCGCGCAGCGCCTCACCGATACCGGCAACACGAGCTGCTGAGTGAGGTGATACGAGGACGTCGGGCCTCCGCCACAAGGCATGGTCCGACGGCAGAGGCTCCTGGCTGAACACGTCAAGTGCGGCGCCGCTGAGATGTCCGCTGTCCAAGGCCGTCATGAGGGCCACTTCATCGATCACGCCACCGCGACCGACATTCAGCAACACGGCACCGGGCGCAAGGGTCTCGATCTCTGCGAGGCCGAACATGCCTACCGTTGCAGGTGTGGCCGGGAGAGCGATGATCGCAGCTTCGGCGCCGTCGAGGGCGTCATGCAGACGCTCGGCGGAGACTATCGCCCGGAAGGTACCATCGCCAGGACGGGCCGTTTGCCCCACTCCCATCACATCGGCGTCGAATGCTCTCAGAAGTCGTCCGGTCTGACTCCCGATCGTGCCAACACCGAGCACTGCGACCTTCGTGCCCGAGAGCGAACGCCCCCTGCGAGGCAACCACTGGCCGAGGTCATGCAGTCGCACACTCTCCGGAATACGCCTGAAGAGAGCGAGGAGAAGGGTCACGGCATACTCGGCGACGGGACCGCCCAATACCTCTCGAGCGTTGGTGACGACGATTCCGCGCTCGCTCAGTCCGGCAACATCCACGCCATCGAGGCCCGAGCCAGCGACATGGATCCACGTTACCGGGGTGGCGCTATCCCAATACTGAGCCACCCACTCTGCTCGGTACTCCCATAGAACGACTGCTGTCGCCTGGGGAAGAAACGCGGCCACCAGATCGGGCGAGTCGGCTGTTCTTACTTCGATCCCTGCGGGAGAAGGAAGAGCCGGATCCTCTTCGCCCGGCCCCACGACAGAGATGACTACTGGCTTCACCATGCGGAGGATAGTTGCGAAGAGCGCAAGGGCAGCGCGATTAGAGCAACCACTGGGGTCGTCTTGGATGTCGGCAGCCCATTGAGGTCAACCCAGTTTCGCTGCCCTCCTGCTCAGATTCCCAAGCCGGAGTGTTCAGCCAGATTGCGCCAAGGCTGGGTTCGTGCAGCCTTCCAGTTGCGCAGGGTCCGACCAGCGCGGCACTAGAACGTGTGATCGGCGTTCGGCTACATATCAAAGGGATTCGGACCTCGGGTGCACGAGAGTTCAAACATCCATCAAACCCCAGAAGCGCAAACCCGCAGCGACCCTGGCTTTGTACTCGAGTCCGAGACCGTGCCTTAAGATCTCATCATGCGATCGCACCCATGCATCGACGTCGGGGGAGACACTCCTGACGGACTAACGATGACGCGGGGCAAACCCAATGAACCCGACAATTTGGACCGCAGGCTATTGACCGCCCGTGACCTCAATGGTGACCCCACTTACGTAGTCAGCGTCAGTTGAGGCGAGAAATGCGATTACTCGCGCCGGATCTTGGGGTTCCGCCAAGCGCTTCAGAGGAACACGTGCGATCGCCTCTTCTTGTTCTTCAAGGCTAAGCCGATTCCACAAACTCAAACCGCGCGTCGTTAGCGTCAAGCCCGGCGCGACCGCATTCACCGTGATATTGTTCGGACCTAGTTCGCGAGCAAGCTTGCGCGTGAACGCTGACACACCTGCCTTCGCCAGGGCGTAAGCGGAGCTTGTTCCATCGTGGTCGCCTCGCGCTGCGATAGACGACACATTTACAATCTTTCCGCTTCCATGCTTCCGCATTGACGGTGCCACTCCGCTACAAAAGTTGAATGTTGGCGTCAAATTGAACTCCAAGACGGCTCGCCACTCCTCGAGTGTCATCTCATCGATTGTTGCATCTTGCTTAGAGATCGCTGTGCTGCCGCCGACAGCGTTAACCAGGATATCAAATCGACCGAGTTGTCGTTCCAGAAACTCGATACAATGCAGCACCTCGTCCACCACGGTAGCATCGCATACGAATGGAACCATTTCGCCGCTCGCACCCGACACTTGAGCCGCCAATTCATCCAACGCACGCTGTGATACATCCACTGCAGCTACCACTCCACCCTCTCCAACCATTATCTCTGCAGCTGCCCGGCCGATACCGTTGGCACCGCCAACAATGACTGCTACTTTGCTCTCAAACCGCATACCGTTGATCCTTCGAACTTGTCTTCCTTTTAACCCAACCTGAGCTACCAAGAAATGGACTGAGACTTGCTCGCTTCCTTTCTATCGACCATCCAACCACCCCTGGTTCTGCTGGAATCATCCTCAGACATCCTCTGAAAGTCGATTGGTCCCCGCCGCCCCACCGAGGTACAGGTCCACTACCCTATCGTCGTTCAGCAGCTCTGAACCGGTGCCTTCATATCGATTTCTACCCATATCGAGAACGACTCCGTAGTCGGACAATTCCAGTGCGCGCCGAGCGTTCTGCTCCACCATCAACATTGGTAAACCCCGGTCCTTCAACTCCATCAGCTTCAAGAACATCTCGTCAGCAACCGACGATGAGAGCGCCGCGCTGGGTTCGTCGAGCAGCAAGCAGCGAGGCTGCGATGCGAGTGTTCGCGCTAGGGCGAGCATCTTTCGTTGTCCGCCGGAAAGCGTACCCGCTCTTTGGGTTCGACGACCGTAAAGGAATGGAAACTCCTCAAACAGCTGCGACAATACATTTCCAAGGTCTTTGCGCCTCAGGTAGGCGCCAACCTTGAGATTGTCAAGCACAGTCAAATTTGCGAAGACATTCTCTACTTGAGGTAAGAAGCCAATTCCCAGCCCAGTTCGTTGGCTCGGGCTCATCTCGACTAGTTCAAATGTTTCGTCTTCATGGTGCAGCACTATAGACCCTTGGCTGGCAATTAGGCCCGCTATTGCCTTGAGCATGGTAGACTTTCCAGCGCCATTAGGGCCGACAACAACCAGCAGTTCGCTACGATGTACCACGACGTTGACACTATGGACGATCTTGAGATCTCCGTACCCCGCCTCAAGATCGGAAATACTGAGCACGGGACGCTCGCGTACCATCACCGCCGCTCTCCAAAATACGCGTCAACTACGTCCTTCTTAGACCAGACCTCGTTCGGTGTCCCATCGGCGATAATGCGACCATCCGCCATGACAATAATGCGATCACTGATCTCGCTCACGAAGTCGAGGTCATGCTCAATCAGAAAAAACGTTGTCTCGCCGGTAAGATTGAACGATCGAATATGATCGAGAAGCTCTCGCTTCAGTGTAGGGCTTACACCTGAGATCGGCTCATCAAGAAGAACCAATCGTGGCTTGCCCATCAAGACTCGAGCAAGCTCGAGCAGCTTACGCTGGCCACCTGACAACGTACCAGCCAGATGCCGTGCATGAGAGTCAAGTCCCATCAGGTGAAGCATTTCATGGGCGGCATCAGTCAATTCTGCCTCTCGAAACCGGACTCGTCGTCTACGAACAAAGGCTCCCACTAGGCTTTCGCCCTCGTGCTGACTTGTGCCCAGCATCACATTCTCAAGCACACTCAACCCAGAAAAGGGTCTAGGAATCTGGAACGTCCTTCGCAGTCCATACCGAGCAATCGTGTCCGCTGCCAAGCCTCCGATTGAACGCCCATCGAATTTGACCGTCCCCCGATCAGGTTTGAGGTCTCCCGAGACAAGATTGAAAAACGAGGTCTTGCCCGCTCCGTTAGGGCCTATCAGGGCTGTAAGTTGTCCCTCGGCAATCCTGACATCGACTCCAGCGACCGCAAGCAGACCGTCAAAGCTCCGCTCGAGGGCGTGAGTCTCCAATAGAGGGGCGCTACCCATGGAGCACACTGTCCTCACGGCGCCCGAGCAAACCTTGGGGGCGAAACGCCATGAGCGCTATGATGAGCAAGCCTACGACTATGAGCCGGACATAAGCCCTCTCGGCTGCACCCAAGAGGTCGATCGGTGGTATCTCCAAGAATCGCGTGCCCGCATATATCGTGCCGAATACGAGAGATCCCACAGGGACCGTCCACCATCGACCCATGCCGCCGAGAATGACAGCTGTCCAAACATACAGAAGTGTTAAAGGAGCGAAGTCGTCCGGAACGAAGAACCCGAAATGAAACGCAAACAATATCCCAGCGATGGCACCAATCGCACCGCCCAGCACTCCCACCTGCAGCTTAATTCTCTTAATTCTCTTACCGAGCGCCCCAGCAGCCAGCTCATCTTCGCGAATCGCCTTCGCGACTCTTCCCCAAGGTGATCGTACAGCCAACGCAAACGGAGCCGATATCAACAGAAACACCGTCCATACGATCACAAGCATCGTGACATTGTGCGACACTGGATTCCCGGTGAACGAGCCAATTATTGCCGCGACTTCTGACTCCACCAGTCGCCAACCCGAATCAAACTGAGAGCCTCCTTCGCCGCCTGGAATCGCGATACTCCCTTGGGCGCCTCCGGTCAGATTGTCTGCATTTCGAGCGACATGCCTAACTATTTCGGCTGACGCCAAAGTGAAAATGGCAAGATAATCTCCTCGCAAGCGCACCGCTGGCATGGTTGTGACGAAAGAAAACAACATCGCAGCGGCAATTGCTATCAGCACAGCACCGGGCAGGCCCACCCCTACCCTTACAGTTAGGATAGCCATCGTGTAAGCTCCTACAGCCATGTACGCTGTCTGAGCGAAGATCATTAGGCCCGTAGTCCCGAACTGAAGTTGAATCGACAATCCAAGAAGGCTATAGATTCCAGCAATTGTTCCGACTAGTGCCCAGAACTCACCGCTCACCAGGGCGCTCATCGAAGGCGCTCTCGTCCGAGAATACCGTAAGGTCTGAAGACCAACACGACCGCCAGAATCGAAAACAAGACGATCGGTTTATAGCGCGGGTCAATTCCTCCTGCGAGCACGGTCCAAGTGCTGAGCTCGGTCAGAGTCCCGACAACGAGCCCGGCAACCAAAGCCCCGTAGGCATCACCTATCCCACCCAGTATGACAGCGACATACATCGCGAGAATGAACGTTCCACCCATATTTGCATCGAAGCTAGTTAGAACCAATGCCTGTATAACGCCGGCCACTCCGGCTAGACTTCCCGCTATGACCCACGCGTGCAGAGTGATGCGGTTAGGGTCAATTCCTGAAACTGCCGCGAGGGATGGATTATCGCCCAGTGCACGTACGGTTCTTCCCACGGTCGAATAGGCGAGCAAGGCACCTACTGAGAGCATAGCGATTACGGTGATCACGATTCCGATCAATGCGCTCTGAGAGAGACGAACTCCAAAGAGCTCAACAACGCTGAAACGATCGACAGCGAAAGATCTGGACGATGGGCCGGCAACAAGGAAGAGTGAGTATCGTATAACTAGCGCCAAACCTAAGGAGCTGAGAAACAGGCTAATGAAGTTTCGTGCTCCTCGGCGTCGCAGCGGACGCCAGAAGATGACCTCCAATGCGACGGCGAATATCGCAATAGTTGCGACTGCAGCTAACGTAGCAATTATAATATGCGCTCCGAGCAGTACGTTGAACCCGAAGGCAGCGAAGGCCGCCAAGGTCAGGTAGTCGCCGTGGGCAAAATTCGCGATGTTCAGCAACCCGTAGATCAGTGTTATGCCGACGGCAGAGATCGCCAGCACTGCTCCTGCCGTGAGTCCATTGACAAAGAGCTGGAAGAATTCTGTCAATCTGCAGTATCCGAAGCAACGTCGGACTTGAGCTCGTTCGCTGGATGCGGACGGATACGTCGGACCATGCGACCGGGCAGGCTGCTCGAAGATTGCCGGCCAAGTTGCTCGTGCTCAAATGCACCGAGTGCCTCTTCAAGCGCTTGCACTAGTTTGATATCGGCCCGCATGTCGGTATAGGCGGCCAGCAGGAGATCGTTGGCTCTCTCCGTGACGTAGAAATAGACGACTCGACGATCGTCTCTTGAACGCTCTCGACGAACAAGGCCAGCAGTTTCGGCGCGCCGGAGGCGCTCTGTAATGCCACTTGCGGAGAGCTGAAGCCGGCCGGAGAGTTCTTTGACAGTGGTTCGTTCTAGACCGCTGGGTGAGCCCCTTACCATGAGCAACAGGGTGTACTGGTCCGGAGTGAGTCCATGCCGTTGACAGATTTCATCTGTCCGACGCGAGAACCGGGCAAGGGCAGCCCGAAACGCCGCAGCCTGTTCATAACCGTGCCAACCATCACCCTGTGACGCACTTGGAGTGTCAATCGCTTCGGCCTTCATTTGACCAACTAGATCCCGCTTAGCCGTCATTCAACTAGCAAGGACCAGATCTGCGACATACCGTTCTTGTCCATTTACCTTTCGACTCCGTCCCCGTGCAGTCGGTCGACTACCAATCCCGCGTTCATTAATTCTCCATTCAAAGTTACGATCGTGAACTAGGCTTCATCTCAGGCTAGCGCTCTCGGGGAGCTCGCCTCATAGGGCGCTTCCATCCTGACTGTTCGGGTCGTCTATCAGCCATCCAGCGTGACAACTACTACGTCCCCGGGTGGAATAGGTTCGCCGCCGCCCGGGTACTGCCAGAACTCAAAGAGACTCGAAGCTGGGTCGCCCTTCTCATCCCAATCGATGCTTCCCCATCCGCCGTCGTAGTCAATGTTCTCGCCCGAGAGCAGCAATTCAATCGCGAGTTGGACTTCGTCAGGCCCGACCTTTATCCCTGGGGGTCCGGAGACCGAAGCCATGCTGTCGCGGAATGTCAGAGGATCATCTGAGCCAGAATGAAGCGCTGCTAGGAATGCCAAGATCACCGGATCAAAGCCGAGAGCGTCAAAGCCCGTCAGCTCTGTGGTGGCTCGCTGCTCGAAAATGGCCTCAAATGCCTCCTTGCCAGGTGATCCCTCGTTAGTTGGCGAAACACCCCGAAGTCCCGCCGTCGACGGATCTCCCAACTCTTCAAGGAGCGAGGAGTCACGGAACACCTCGATGACGATTGTATTCGCAGGAGACCAGGTTCCCGTCCGTACAAGGGCTGGGCCGAGCTTATTCCAGTCTTCAGGTGTCGTATAGATCACCCAGCCGTCGGGATCACCAGAGACCAGTCGTTGAGCCTCGGTATCGTACGTGGGTTGCTCGAGATTCCAAGCGACCGACTCTCCGATCGCCCCGCCCGCCGCCTGCCAAGCCTCGTCAAACGCTACTCGGGCCGCACCATTCCCCGCATCATTTATGGAGCCTGTGCTAATTGTGGCCGTCGGTCCTAAGGCATCCTGGGCTGCCTTCACGAACGCTGCTGCTAAGAGAGTATTTGGGTAAATCATCTGCCACACCAGACCTTCGTCGTCAAGATCCGAGAGTTCCGGAGCGGAGGAGCACATCGATATCTGAAGGATCTTGTTCCGAACGGTTACCGACTGTGCAATGGCAATTGTCTCACGCGTAGCGCACGACCCGACAAGAACGTCAATCCCCGTGGTTGCAAGCTTCGTCGCAGCTTCAACCGCCGGCACAGTGTCGCCTTGGCTGTCTTCTACGCCTACAAGATCCACCGAAATGCTCTCGTCCAAACCAAGATTAGCAAGGGCCTCCTCAATTACCTCGACTGCCACGCGGCTGGCTTCAGCCTGACCGGGACCAATTGAAGAGAGGTTGCCAGTTAATGGGGCGACCACCCCGATGCGCAGATCAATCTCAGGCGGAACCACCGTCGTGTCGGGAGCCACCGTCGTGTCGGCCCCGCATGCAACCGTCAAGAGGACGATCAGGGTGAGAATGGCGATTCGCCTATGAGTCATTTCTGATCTCCAGAAATCTAGGTGACACGCCCAAATGTTGTGTGTAGTAGATCTTCACCCAACTTCGTTCGTGACACGAACTATATTTGCAGAGCGAGGTTGCCACGGTTCGCCAGCGCTGTCAAGTGATTCGGCGGAGTCTCGAATCCGTATGCTGTTCCGTTGGACAACACGCCCGTCCAAGGGAAGGAAGACCGAATGCCCGTAGAGGATAAGGGAGACCGAGTGGAAGTCCGAGAGTGGGAATGGCGAATGATTGTTAGCGGAACATTCCTCACTCCATGGATGGAAGCCGATCCGGAACAACAACGCCTGGTATTCGCCGCATGGATCGAGGTTCATCGGTCCTGGCAAGGGGATGGCTGTCGCCTTATTGCCACTATGGACAATCTAACTGCCGTTGGGCCAGCTGCATTGAACCCGAACTTCTCCACCATTTGGGAGATTCCTAGTCCGAACATCCTTCACGTTCTCTGGGCTCATTTCTGGAACCATCAAGCCAAATACGATCTCAAGCTCGCTAGCTACTTCTCGTTGACCTTCACCATTGGAAAGCCGATTGTAAGTATGGAGCGTGCCCTCGGCGGTCCACTCGCGGCAACGACTCCTTCAGGTCCCGGATCGTTCGAGCTCTGATCTCGACACCTCCATCTCGAAAACCTGAAGCCACCCCGGTATTGGCTGCGGCGAATGCCTCTCGTCGGATGGGGTCCGTGGCGTTGGATGATCCATTCGTTGTGTTGGTCGACCAGGGCCATCGTCGCCTGTAGCCGAGACGACGTACGCGAGATCCAATCCCTCGACCACACCCTCCATCGGTGGCACCCAGAGATCCTCAACCATCACACCATCGACGCTTCGAACGGACCCACAGAGGGACTGAATCTGGCTTCGCAATGAACCGTGGTTGGCAGCGCCGTATCCTGCGGACGGGTTGAGTAGGCCATTTGATGCCGTGGCGTCCGAATATTCGCCGGCATAGTTGTCGAGGTTGGTGAATCCGTGGGCTTGGCGGCGGGTCTTTCGATGAGCATGTGGACGTTCTCGACTCCGCCGTAGAAAGCTCGGCCGGTGCGGTGGTAGTTGAAGATCAGCTCCGACCAGCGCCTGATGGTTGGGGCGAGGCGTGTGAGTTCGGGGATGTCGGCGTCGGCGCAGAACGCATAGAAGGCGATCATTCGGCGGCGGACGTGAGCCTCATCGGCGGCGGAGAACACGTCACGAAGGAGCTCTTTGGCGCCGAAGACGGCGCCGAGTTCCCCGTCGGGGTCACGACAGCCCACAGCGAGCACATCCACTCGAAGCCCTCGTCGGTGAGCCGTTCGTAGCCGGTGAGGAGAGCCCGGCGGACCTGATACAGCGGGTCGCCTTTTCGTCCTCGGTGCCTCAGGGTGGATTGTTGGACTCGCCGCCCGACTTGGTCGATGGCCCGGTTGGCGGGACGGACACACCACCAGTGGTCCACCACCATGATGGCTTGGCGAAGGTGGTCTCCGAGGGCTTGACGGTACCCCGCCGACCGGATCCAACGTCGCTAGCCGGATGTTCTCACACCAGAGGGGCGACACCGCGGTCCGCCAGCCAGTCGCCCACCACATCGCGGCTTCTTCCGTCCAACACGTCGAGGACGTCGAGGACCCGGTGACGGTTCAAGTCGACGATCTGGGTGGTGTAGACGGTCCGGAACGAAGCGGTGCCGTTGAGGAACCGCTTCTAGTCCACCCCGATCGCCTCCCCACCTCGAAGCGGGAAGGATCCTCGATGTGGGGCAACGATGGACTCGGCCACCGCCTGGTTGGCGCAATGCCAGCCTACTCCGAACTCAGCAGCCGCAGCCGCGATCGAGTCGCCGACGGCATTGACCATCGCGGCGATCCCCAGACGGGCCAGTTCCGTCGGCACAGCCCGGGGCCGGATGTCATCCAGCTGCTTGGTCCAGTCTTGGTGTCACAGTCCTGCTCCGCACAGCGCGACCGGCGCTTCGATACACACAACACCGTCGGACGTCCCGACACCGCCAGATCCCTCACCAGGCTTCTGGCGTCCGTGACCCACGGCCCAAGTCCCCACCCCGAGGGCCTCACGAAATCGGCGGTGGTCTCCACGAACAGCCAACTCACCATCCACCACACACCGGGCGCGACCACCAACCCCGGGCATACCCACCAGCGCGGTGGTGCCACAACTACCCTGAAGAACGGACAAGATCTCCCTTTCTACAGAAGTTCAATCCGCAGAACGGCGGGGCCCCCTTCCCGCGTCGTGGGATTACCGAATCAGCACTGGAGCTCACAACACCTCACACCCCATCGCGTTTATCCCTGAATCTCGCCATCAAGAGAGTGAACGAGCCGGCCACGGATTCCGAAACTTCGACCACTACCGGCTCCGATGCCGCCCCGCGCCGGCCGCGTCACCTGACCCAACCGGCCACCACCTTCCCGCATCTGAACCCGCCAATCCCCACTCGGACCCAAGAAACCTCCATCAGACGCTCGAGTCGGAAGAACAGACACGTCAGAGCAGCCGAATGTGGAAAGTCAGGCCCGCTATCGACTGCGGCCAGTCCTGAGTGGCCTTACCCTCCTGCCCAAGTCGGTTCAGCTTCCGCGCCGTGGGCGTTACCGTCGGTCCCTCGAGAGACGAGGTTGAGTGAGTCGGCGTCATGCCGCAGCAAGCAAGATCGTGGTGACCTGGCCAGGCACGAGCCGTGATTGGGGCTGGGGAATGAAGGGCCTTGAGTCGGAACGATGTTCTTCGAACGCGCCCGAAGGATGGTACTTCCCTTGGCTTGGCAGCCGGTCACTCGGTTCGCGTCCACGTCTGCCCGGCGTGCCGTCTCCCCTAGTGTCGGGTGTCCAAGTAGAAGAACGAGCACTCGACGAGCTAACAGGAGACCTGCAGTGAAATGGCCCGCGGCGCGAATGGCTACGCAAAAAAACAAAGGCTTCGGGATGTACGAGCAAGCTGCCCGTCTCGAACGGGACGGTGTGGACGTCATCCATCTGGAGTTCGGCCGGCCCTCCTTCGACACGCCCGCGCATATCAAGGCGGAGTCCAAGCGAGCCTTGGACGCGGGGATCGTCCACTACGGGGATCTCCAGGGCGATCCGGAACTCCGGCAGGCTTTGAGCGGGAAGCTGAAGAGGTTCAATGGGATCGGAGCCGGTCCCGACGACATTCTGATCACGAATGGACTCACGCAGGCGTCCTTTGCCACCTTCATGGCGGCGCTCGATCCGGGCGACGAAGTGGTCGTGTTGGAGCCGTACTATCCGCAGCACGTTCCCAAGATCGAGCTGGTCGGCGGCGCAGTGGCATTGGCCGCTCTGCGCTTCGACAGGGGCTATCGCCTCGATCCCGATGCCGTCGAGGGTGCCATGACCCCGAAGACGAAGGTCCTCCTCCTCGTCAATCCCGCCAACCCCGTGGGCACCGTGTTCACTCCGGAGGAGATCGGGGCGCTGGCGGACATAGCTCGCCGTAATGATCTGTTGGTGGTGACCGATGAGGTGTACGAGCACATCACCTACGACGGGAGGGCCCACACCAGTATCGCCTCTCTTCCGGGTATGTGGGAGCGGACCATCAGCCTCTTCGCCTTCACAAAAGCCTATGCCATGGACGGGTGGCGTCTGGGCTACGCCGTGGCACCACACCCACTGTTGAAGGAGGTCATGCGTGTCACGATGAACGAGACGACTCACCCCAACGTGTTCGCTCAGCGCGGGGCTATCGCGGCCGTGGAAGGCCCGCCGCAGGTACTTGAGGGTATGGTGGCCGAGGACCGCCGCCGCCGCGACATGGCGCATCGACGTCTCAACGACATGGATGGAGTCACATGTCATCTTCCCGAAGGCACCATCTACGCCTTTCCCGACTTCTCGGCTCTGGGCCTGTCCTCCGAGGAGTTGGCGACCCTCCTTCTCCAACGGGCACATGTGGCAACCGAGGCAGGGAGCTTCTACGGCCCAAGCGGAGAAGGTCACCTGCGCATCTGTTTCGGCTCCGAGTCGTACGAGCGACTACAAGAAGCGATGGATCGTATCGAGGCGGCCGTCGGCGATCTCATGGCGCAGAATCCCGGCGCGAGGTGAGCGGTCCGTTGACCCCGTTCAGCTCGGCTCGATCGGACTCCGAGTCTCATCGACAATTATTGTGGAACTCGTTCCCAAGCAGCGACAGCTTGGCGGCCAACCGCTCCCGCATTCGCTGGGCACGGATAATGGTGAGGAGCATCGGTTCGAAACCTCGAAATCTAGAAGCGAACAACTTCGCCTACGTTCGCGCGGCGAAAGCCGTCGGCGAAGACAGCCCGCACGTTCCTTGGGGAATCTCCCCGTACCTCCGAGTTGCCCGTACCTCCGACTCGTTTCCCCACCATTGCGCACCGCCTGATCGAACCCGATAAAGCGAGCACACCCCTGGCTCGTCTAAACAGAACCCCAACGCCACTTGCCTCGGAACCTTCCTTCCAGTAAATTGAACTGTCATGCAGCATACTGACCGCATCGTCTCCTGAGGGGGCCCATGTGGTGTTCGTCCTGCAAACGGCAAACCATCCCGGTACCTAGGAGGCAGGCATGTTGGGTAGCAAGGTGAGGTCCGGCGGATTTCGGATGGTCCCGGGAGACAACCCGGAAAGGGGCGACTCCCACGGCCGTGTCGCGGTAACTCTCCTTCTCCTCCTGGCCCTTGTTCTGGCGGCATGTGACGGCACTGCCGAGACGCCCACGACCGATCCGGAACCGGGGGAGACCACGGTTGCGCAGCCGGGAGAGACCACGGTGCCGGAGGAGGTTCCCGGCGACCCGACTCAGCTCGTCATCGACACCTCATGGGATCATCTGACTGCCGACCCCGCCCGCGATGCCTCCAACAGTGGCCGATACATCCTCAACTCGGTATACGACACGTTGACCAAGTTCAAGCCCGAGCTCGTCGACGGCGAGTGGGAGTTCGACATGACCAACCCCGACCCGTGGATCGCCGAGTCTTGGTCGGTTGACGATTCGGGCCGGGTGTGGACCTTCAACATTCGCCAGGACGTCGTTTTCAGCGACGGTTCTCCTCTGACCGCCGAGGACGCTGCCTGGTCGTTGCGACGGGTGAAGAACGTAAAGTCGGCACCCGCATCCAACCTGGAGACCTTCGACGAGATCGTCGCGGTCGACGACTACACCGTGCAGATAACCACGCTGGAACCCAACCCGGCGGTGCCACACATACTGACCCACAACGCCACTGGCGTGGTCAACCGTACGGTGGCCATGGAGAACGGCGCCACCGATGCCGAGGACGCCGACCTGGCTGACGAGGCTGAGGCCTTCTTCGACGCCAATTCGCTTGGGAGTGGCCCCTACGTCTTCCGAACCTTCAGCACCACCGCTGAGACGGTGTTGGCCAAGAACGCGAATTTCTGGGGGGAGGAGCCGTTCTACGATCAGCTCGTCTTCCGCAACGTCACACCCGAGGTCGCTCGCATAAACGTGGAGAGCGGGGCGTCGGATGTCGCCATGGGCCTTACCGCCGATCAGGCCAGCGAGCTGTCCGATTCGGTGATCGTCCACAGTGCCGCCAGCGCAACCATCTTCTATGTGCAGGCGAACTTCAAGGAGGAAGTCTCCGAACTCGCCGCCAGCCGCGATCTCTGGGAGGCCGTTCGCTATGGCATGGACTACGAAAAGCTGCTGAATATCGCAGGCGAGGGAGCTGTTCAGGCCTGCGGATTGGTGCCGACGCAGTTCAACGGCGCCCTCGACCCGAGCGAGTGCGTCAGCCGGGACATCGACCGTGCCCGAGAGGCGCTAGACCGATCCGGCGTCGAGAACCCGACTCTCACCTTGGAGTACCCCACCGACTTCGTGCTCGAAGGAGTCAACTTCCAGACGATCTCCGAGTCCATCGCAGCAGACCTCGAGGAAATCGGGTTGAGTGTCGTTCTGGAGGGTGCCCCTCTCGCCACATGGCTGCCTAGGTGGATCGACGCCCTGCCCGAGATGACGCAGGGAGCACAGAACCCGACCTTCCCACACGAGAACAGCACCGCGGTCTACCTGCCCACGGGGTACCGGGGGCAATACGCCGGGTTCTCCGAAACCGATGCTCCCGACATCACCGAGCTGGGCGAGAGAGCGCATCAGACCATCGACGACGACGACCGAGCTGCCCTCCTACAGGACCTACAGCGCCTGCTCAACACCGAGTCGCCGATCTTCCCCCAGTTCCAGTCGGTGGCGTTCATCGCCGCGCACCCGCGGATACAGAATGTGCTCGTGCTGCCCATCTTCTTCATCGACCCGACCATTCTCACCGAGTAGGTGCCAAGAAATGAGTAGCGATGGGAGGTGGAGGCGATGAGGGCTGGCAGAACTCTGGGATCCCGGTGGTGAACAAGCAGCCTGCCAGTCCGGAGACCACTGCGGTCGGGTGGATCGGGACCGGGGTTATGGGCCTGTCGATGTGCGGGCATCTCCTTGACGCCGGCTACCCAGTTACGGTGCACAGTCGAACCCGGGACAAGGCTGCTCCTCTCGAGGCCAAGGGCGCCTCGTGGGCCGACAGCCCGGCCGAGACCGCCTCTGCCTCCGACGTGGTGTTCTCTATGGTGGGTTATCCACAGGACGTTCGCGACGTGCTCCTAGGCTCCGATGGCGCCCTGGCCGCGGCCCCGCCGGGAAGCGTCCTCGTCGACATGACCACCAGCGAGCCATCCCTCGCCGTCGAGGTCCATGAAGCCGCCTCCACCCGGGACGTGGGAGTGCTCGACGCCCCTGTATCCGGAGGCGACATCGGGGCCCGCGAGGCCACCCTGTCCATCATGGTTGGCGGAGACCGGGCTCATTTTGAAAGGATCACCCCCCTCTTCGAGGTGATGGGCAGGACCGTCATCCATCTCGGTGGGCCGGGTGCCGGCCAGCACACCAAAATGGTCAACCAGATTCTCATCGCCGGAGGGATGGTGGCGGTGTGCGAGGCGTTGCTCTACGCCCAGCAGTCCGGGCTAGACATGGAGAAGACGCTCCAAGCGGTAGGTGGGGGCGCGGCCGGCTCATGGTCGTTGTCGAACTACGGCCCGCGCATGTTGTCAGGGGATTTCGCCCCGGGTTTCTTCGTCGACCACTTCGTCAAGGACATGACCATTGCGCTGCGCGAGGCCGAGGCGATGGGACTGTCCGTGCCGGGCCTGGCTCTCGTCCATCAGCTCTACGTCGCCCTTCAGGCCCAAGGGGGCGGGCGCAACGGGACCCACGCTCTATTGCTGTCCGTCGCCCGCCAGTCACGGGTCGGGTGGACGCCCGGGGGCAGTCTGGGCTAACCCTCCTACCGGGCCCAGACCGCGTCTCAGAACACCTGTGGATCAGGAAGCAGGCGTTCCTCGCCGAATCTGGCCAATGAGAGGATGTCCAGCTCCTTGTGGAGTACCCCGTCGAGGACCGCGGTTGCCAGACGGTCCCCCACCACCGGGGCCATCATGAAACCGTGTCCGCTGAATCCGGCGGCGATCCACAGCCCGTCGTAGCCGTCGACGAGGCCGATCACGGCCTGACCGTCGGGGGTCATGTCGTAAAAGCCCTCGACCAGGATAGGCAGCGTTACGAATTCGAGCCGCGGTAGGAGCTGGTTGGAATTCGCCTTGATCCGTTTCTTCCAGATCTCACTTTCATCCTCGGGCTGTCCGGTGGCGGCGAGGTCGCTGGCCAGCATCCGCCCGTCCCCAAGCTGCTTGGTTGCGAACTGTCGCTCGGCTGATATGACGAGGGGCTCGAGCAGACGCTCGCTGATCGGTGAGCTGTAGAAGAGGTAGCGGGGCTCTTTGGTGATCGGCAGCTTGATCCCCAGCGATTGGAAAAGGTTGGGCGAGTCATAACCGGCGGCGACCACCACGTGGTCCGCCCAGGATTTGGAACCGTCGGCCTTCTCTATCTGCCACGAGCTTCCTTGGCGGCGAAGCCCCACCACGTCGGCGTATTCGATGGAGACTCCGTGGCGAGTCGCCGCGTCGGCAAAGGCCTCGACAACACTCTGGGGCCGGTCGAAGTACCCGTCCTCCTGGCAGAAGCCGGCGCCCAGGATCGAATCACCGTTGAAGTCGGGGATGACATCGGCGATCTGTTCCGAAGTGAGTATCTCCGACGGCACACCTAGCGAGTTCTGCAGCTCCACATTGGCCCGCAGGGTGTCGAGCATCGCGGCGGATTCGGCGAGGAAGACGTAGCCACAGGATCGGAACCCCGGGTCGATCCGGGCGTCTAGGTGTGCTTGAACGTCCCGATAGAACAGCAGCGCCTCCCGACCCATCTTGCAGTTGATCTCGGTTCCCCACTGCTGGCGCACTCCCCCTGGCTGGACTCCGGAGGCTTCGGCGGCGATCCGGAGCCGCTCGTAGACGGATACGCTCTCCGCTCCCCTGCTGGCGATGTTGTATGCCACCGAGAGGCCGATCACCCCAGCACCGATGACCGCTACGTGGCTTCCCGATGACTTGCCCACTCGAAACGTCCCTACAACACCGGTGGGGAGTCGACGCACATGATCCGTAGCGGGCGTTTGGGATCGGGGTTGCGAAACAGGTGTTGCCGGTCCCCGTAGTAATAGGCCGAGTCCCCTGCCTTGAGGATTGTGGGCTCTAGCCCGGAGAGCTCCAGCTCCAAGGTGCCTTCCATCACGTAGACGAACTCCTCGCCGCCGTGCTTGCCGTGCTCGGCGAGCTCAGCTCCGGGCTCGAACTCGAGGACCATGGGCATCATGGTCCGCTTCATGTCTGGGACGAGCAGGAACACGTCGATGCCCTCTGCCGGTGAGTGCAGGAGGGGATGCTCGTCGCGTCGCATCACCCCGGAGTCTTCGCTAGCTCCCATAGGTAGGAGATCGGTGATAGATATGCGGTAGAACTCGACGAGGCGCTGCAGGCGCCCCACGGTTATGTCGCTCTTTCCGTTCTCGACGAGGGAGAGGAATGACGCGGAGATCTCGGTCGCCTCGGCGACGTCGCTCAGCGAAAGAGCCCTCTCGTCCCGGGCAGCTCTGAGAGCGCGTCCCAGGTCTCTTGGAGGACTCACGCCTGCGAGTCTGATTCGCGGGTGTTCGTCAACGGAGAAAATCTTAGAAGTTGCATCATGTTCATTACAAGCGGCCTCAGGGGCTCCCCGGATCCCAGTCAATATACTGAACTCAAAACGAACATACTAACCAGGCGGTGGCGGGTGGAACACTGCCTGTTCGAATGCGTGGGCGGCGCGGAGCAGAGTGGCGTCGCCGCCCCGGCGCCCCACGAGCATCATGCCCACCGGAAGCCCTTCGTGGAGGGCGCAGGGAAGGCTCATGGCGGGATGACCCGAGACGTTGAACGCCGACGTGTTGGCCCCCATCTGGTGGGCGGTGTGGGTCGACTCGGTGGCGGAGATCCCCGGGCCGGGGAGGTGCGTGGCACGCATCGGCGTGGTGGGGAGTACCAGCAGGTCAACCTTCTCCAGGGCCTCGTCGTAGGCGGCAGCCAATTCACGGGAGAGGTTCTGGGCGCGGGCGTAGTAGGTCCCTCGGTAGGTGTCGTGTAGCCACTGGCCGGTCAGGGCCTGCAGCCGGACCATGTGCGGCAGCAGGTCGGCGCGGGAGCGCAGCCCGTCGGCCATAGCCTGGAGCATGTCCACCCGGTAGAGCCCCCTCCAGCCGGTCCCCATCCCCGATCCATGGATGAGCTGAGAGGTGAAACCCTCAGCAGCGATCGCCAGAGCCAACTTGCCGCCCATTCGGTGCCAGGGCACCGACACTTCAGAGACCGCGGCCCCCAGCTTCCCCAAGGCCCGGACGGAGGCCAGCACTGCCCTGTCTACCTCGGGTTCGGACCCCTCCCATCCCAACCCTTCGAGGAGGATGCCGACCCGCAGCCCCTCCACTCCCATCTCCAAGTCGTCGCAATAGCTTCCAATTCTGTCGGGCGCCTGGCCCTGGCGGGGGTCCAGCCCGTCCGGCCCGGCGATCACGTCGAGGAGGAGGGCCACGTCCGCGGTGGTACGGGCCATCGGGCCCAGGTGGTCCAGGGTCATCTCGAGGGGATAGGCGCCGGTGTAGGGGACCAGACCGTAGCTCGGCTTCAGCCCGTACACTCCCGACCACGAACTGGGGCCGCGGATGGACCCACCCTGGTCGCCACCCAGAGCCATGTCGACCTCCCCCGCGGCGAGGAGCGCGGCACACCCGCTGGACGACCCGCCGCTGGATCTGGTGGGGTCGTAGGGGTTGCGGACCGGGCCGGTGTCGCTCGTGTGGCTAGCTCCCGAGAAACAGAAGCTCTCGCACACCGCCTTCCCGGCGATCGTGGCCCCTGCTTCCAGCACGCGCTGCACCACGCTGGCGTCCCTCTCCGGCACGAATCCCTCCAGCACGGAGGTGCCATTCATCATGGGGACCCCGGCTACGCATATGTTGTCCTTCACTGCCAGCGACTTCCCGGCGAGCGACCCGGAGCCCCCGTTGGTGATATTGGTACGCCAATACCATGCGCCCAGCGGGTTCTCCTCTGGGCTGGGGGCCCGCCCCGTGCGGTCGCGCTCGATGGCTGGGGGCGGGGCCACCTCGTCGATCCAGTCGTGCACCTCCAGCGCCTCCGAGACGAGCGCCTGAAACTCCCCCCTCTCCTGGTCTGTGAGGACGAAGCCAAGACGCCGTGCGATCCCGGCGAGGCGGTCCCCGGTCGGCCTCTCGACCGTCATCGTGTATCCCGGTCCGGTGTCATCACGGCTCCCTTGACCAGTTCATCGATGTGGGGATGTTCGTCGACCCAACCGTTTCCGCGCTGACATGTGTGCCCTATCCGGAGCACCGTTGAATCGTCGCCTGGATGGCCAATCACCTGGAGACCGATGGGTAGACCCTCCGAAGAGAGCCCGCAGGGGACGGAGAGTGCCGGCCGACCGGTGAGGCTGGCCAACGGGGTGT
The DNA here is from genome assembly GCA_041744375.1 of Acidimicrobiia bacterium. GTDB lineage: Bacteria > Actinomycetota > Acidimicrobiia > Spongiisociales > ZC4RG35 > JBGTLA01. The sequence goes on from JBGTLA010000130.1 coordinate 48,229, forward strand.
AGCGCGTTACGGCCTGGGCCACTTCCTCCTCGTGGCCTTCGATCACAGCGATCCGGGAGCCCAGCGGGTAGGCAGTTATCGGGGAGACCGGCATGATGAGGGCGTCCATGCCTTCCAGGAGCTCGGCGAGCCGATCGGTGACCCAGCGCCTCACGCGCTGAGCACGCACGTAGGCCGCCGCCGGTATGTCCCACCCCCTCTCCAGGCGGGCCCGCACTATCGGGTGATAGTCCTCGGGCCGGTCCCTCAGCCAGTCGGTGTGGTAGTCAGCCGCCTCGGCGGCGGCGATTGCCCATAGGGTGGCGCGCACCACCAGAAGGTCGGGAAGCTCCACAGGAGTCAGCTTCGCCCCCTGCGCCTCGAGCGCTCCCACGGCGCGATGCACCGCCTCGGCCACCTCCTCGTCGATGCGCTCTTTGGGCTGGAAGGCCGACACCGCCAGCCGAAGCCCCTCTACCCCGTCGCCCAACCCGCGAACCCGGAACCCGGGCCGCAGCGCTTCGAGAAGTGAAGCGGTGTCCTCCACAGTTCGGCCCACGGGCCCCACGTGGCTCAGGCTCCAGGCGGTGGGGATGACACCCGTTCGGTCCACCAGGTCGAAGGTGGGCTTGTGCCCTACCACCCCGCAGAGAGCGGCGGGCACCCTGATCGACCCTCCGGCGTCGGTGGCCACCGATCCGAAACAGAGGCCGGCGGCCACCGCAGCCACCGCGCCGGAGGACGACCCTCCGGTGGACCTATCGGTGTCCCAGGGATTGGCTACGTGCCCGAAGTCGGGGTGGGCCTCACCGAAAGCGAACTGGAAGAGCTGTGTCTTGCCGACAATAAGTGCCCCAGCGCGGCGCAGGGCAGCGACGCAGGCGGCGTCCCGGGCCGGAATCCACCCGCGAAGGATTGGCGAACCGGCTGTGGTGGGGAGGCCGGCGGTGGCGATGTTGTCCTTTACCGACACCGGAATTCCCTCTAGCGGACCGAAGACCTTCCCATCGACCAGGCGCTGCTCGGCCGCCCGGGCGCCCTCTCTCAGCTCATCGGCAGCCACGGTTACGTAGGCGTTGAGCACTGGCTGCAGCACCTCGATGCGGTCGAGCAGCATGTCGGCCAGCTCCACCGGCGAGAGACGACGGTCCCGAAACAGCCTCCTAATCTCGGAGATTGGCGACAGGAGGAGCTCGTCGTTCATTTCTCATGTCCGGTACTAAAGATGACCGCCATGCCGGTCTCACCCAGGTCGATCTCCCAGAGACACATCAACTGGTCGGGGAGCTCCCTGGCCGCAGCGGGGAGGCCCACACGCGGGCCGGGATCGCCACCCAACTTAGATTGGCGGCCTGGTCCCTCGCGCTCCAAACTCTTGCCCTCCTGCAGCAGCATGCCTTGCACAAATGAGGTGGTCCTTCAGTATATTGATGCTAGCATCGCACAACCCCTGGAGGAAGGTCCAGTCAGTGCAGAGCGGAACGGGACGATACGAGGGCTCGGACGGAGAGCGACACTACCGGTGGTGGTCACCCGGTGACCCTCGATTCGTTGTGATCTTCGGTCACGGTTTCGGTGACCACTCCGGCCGCTACCAACGCTTCGCCGACACCGTGGCAGGCTTCGGTGGCGCGGTATTCACCCCCGATTACAAGGGGCATGGTCTCTCCGATGGCGATCGAGCTGTCGTGGAGGACTTCGACCAGGTCGCCTCGGACTACCTGGCGGTTACCAAAGTTCCCTCCTTCCCGTCGGGGATCCCCCTGTTCCTCGCCGGTCAGTCGATGGGAGGTCTGGTGGTCTCCCGGGCGGCCCTGCTCGGACAGGTGGAGATTTCCGGCCTGGTGATCTCAGGGGCCCGCATCGGGGGATGGCCCGCCGGGGAGGACCTGGTGGGGAAGATCGACCGGGGCGAGGTGGACCCCGAAAGCGGCGGAGGAGGCCATCCCATTCTCGACCCCAACGTCAAGCTGCCCCCCGACGCCCTGTGCCGGGATGAGTCCATCTTCGAGGAGTTTGTGAATGACCCACTCACGCACCTCGGTGCCTACCCCGTGCCCACGCTCCGTGCCTACGTCAGGGCCACCTCACAGCTCAGGGGGCTGTCTCAGGTCTACCCCTTCCCGGTGCTCTACATGCACGGAGGCGCCGATTCGATCACTCCCTACCCGCTCAGCGTGGAACGGATCGCTCAACTGGCGGCGGAGGACCTCGAGGTGCGGATCTTCCCGGGAGCGCGGCACTCTATCTACAACGAGCTCAACCGCGACGAGGTGTTCGAGGTGCTGCGGCGCTTCGTCGAACGGGCCATAGGGCAGGCTGAGGTTCCCATCGAGCAGGGGACTCGCCATGGATGAGGTGCTGGTCATCAGAGACTGCCGGGCGGTAGATGAGCGGGGAGATCGCGACGGACTTGTGGACATCGTCCTCGAAGGCGGTCGCATCGCTGAGATCCGGTCGGCGGGAAAGGCCAGGATACCGAAAGGCGCCCGTGAGTACCCGGGAGACGGAGCCACCGTGGTACCCGGACTGGTGAACATGCACGAGCACCTGGGCAACGCCCATCCCGGCACCTTGGAGGAGGAGGCCATCGCCGGCGAGGACGACACGGCCCGGGTGGTACGCATGGCTGGCAACGCCCAGAAGGCGCTCCGGGTTGGGGTCACCACCATGCGCCTGGTCGGAGAGAAAGGGGGTCTCGAGGTACGGGTGCGCGACGGCATTGAGATGGGGATCATCGAGGGGCCTCGGATTCGCACCGCCGGCGCCCCCCTCGACTTCAGAGGCGGCCATGGCGGAACCGTGGGCGCTCTGGAGGGCGAGTCGGCCGAGGAGTACGGACGTCTCGCCAGGGAGGTGATCGACTCGGGCGCTGACCTGCTCAAGCTGATGATCTGCGGAGGTGGGGCAGGCCAGGACCTCGACAACGTGCGTATGCCCCTCGAGGACTTCCAGGCTATCCGGGCCGCCGCCCGCGAAGCCGGAGTGAGGATGGCGCTCCACACTGCCGCCATCGACCACCCCATCATGGACGTCCTGCTCGATGACGGAGTGGACTCTCTGGAGCACTGCTACCGCCTCCCCGACCACATCTTGGAGCGCTGCCTGGCCCAAGACATCCTTCTGGTGATGACCCCCCTGGTCGGACGTTCTCCCGAGTACTTTCAGACCATCCGGCTCGCACCCGACATGGTGGAGAACCTCAACGAGGCCGGAAAGAGCCACTGGCCGGCGATCCGCAAGGCGGTGGAAAAGGGCGCCCGCCTCGCCCTGGGCACCGACTTCCATTCTCACCTGGAGTTCGGGAGCACCTCGGCACCGGTGCGGGAGTTGGAGGTGTACGAGGAAGCGGGGGTGCAACCCACCGCCCTGCTCGCCCTGGCCAGCAGGAACGGAGCCTCATGGCTCGGCCTGGGAGACCAACTAGGTCTGGTGGAAGAGGGTTTCCTCGCCGACCTACTGGTCCTCGAGGAGAGCCCCCTCGAAAAGGGGGCGTCTGCCTTCCGCAACATGCGCCAAGTCATTGCTAGGGGACGGCTCTACGAAACCAGGCCGCCCGAACCCCCGCCCGGGGCCTGAGGGCTTTCGCCTCCGGCCCAGGATTTCTCTGCCTGCAGCCAGCAGGCACATCTCCGTCGTTCGCCAACGTCGAGCAGCGCCGGCTCCTCCACCGGGCATCTCTCGAAGGCATGCTTGCATCGGGGGTGGAAGCGGCAGCCCGTGGGAGGAATGGCTGGATCAGGGATGTCCCCGGCGAGCGCTTCGGGGAGTGTGCCCAGGCCGTCGTGAGCTGGCGCCGCGGCGATCAGTGCCTGGCTATACGGGTGGAGAGGCTGGGCCCAAAGCTGGTCTGTCGAGGCCGACTCGACCACCTTCCCCAGGTACATCACGGTGACCACATCGGCCACCTGACGAACGATGGCCAAGTCGTGGGAGATGAAGAGGATGCCGATCCCCAGGTCTCGGGCCAGCTCGGCCAGCAGATTGGATATTTGCGCCTGTGCCGACGCGTCAAGGGCGGAAATTGGCTCGTCAGCGATGATCACCGTGGGGTCGGCCACCAGGGAGCGGGCCACACAGATCCGCTGCCGCTGCCCTCCGCTGAAGTCGCTGGGGTAACGCTTGGTTGCCGCCTCCGGCAACCCGACCCGCTCCAATGCCACCAGGATCCGGCGGTCGCGATCAGGAGAAGGCGTGTCCTGAGAGCGGCGTAGGGCGTCGGCGAGCTGGTCGCCCACGGTGCGGCGCGGGTTGAGGGAGGCATGGGCATCCTGGAAGATCATCTGCAGTCGGCGGAAATGCCGGGGCCGTGGCCTCAGACCCAGGGGCTTCACCGGCTTCCCCTCGAAATCGATGCTTCCCGAGGTGATCCCCACCAGGCCGGTCGCCGCCCGTCCCAGAGTCGACTTGCCGCACCCCGACTCGCCCACCAGTCCGTGAACCTGACCACGGAGCACATCGAGGCTCATCCCGGCCAGGGCTCGTACGCTCGGCATGTGTTTCCGCTTGTACTCCACGACCACGTCGCGCGCTCGCAGTGCCACCTCCTTGCTATCGAGCTCGAACTGGCCGCTCAACCTTCGACTCCAAGGAGCGCCCTGCCGGCGAATGGGGCAACCGGACAGGCGGAGAGCCGGGCGCCGGATAGCGGCATAAGGCTCGGGACCTCGATCGAACAGGACTCCTCGGCGTACTGACAACGAGGGTGGAAGGAACAGCCGGGCGGCCGGGCATCGGGCGTGGCTGCGGTGCCGGGGATAGGCTGGAGTTGCCGACCTTGCTGTTGGGGATCGGGCAGCGCCATCAGAAGGTTCTTGGTGTAGGGATGCTGCGGGTCCTGTAGGAGAGGTTTCGTAGGACCCATCTCCGCCACCCGCCCTGCGTAAAAGACCGCCAGGCGGTCGGCCAGGCTCGACATCACCCCCAAGTCGTGAGTTACCAAGATCACGGCCATCCCTCGGTCACGGCGTATCTGGTCGAGGAGACGGAGAATCCCGGCCTGCACGGTGACGTCGAGGGCGGTGGTGGGCTCATCTGCGACAAGCAGCTTGGGCTCACAAGCCAGAGCCATGGCGATAACGATGCGCTGTCGCATGCCGCCCGAGAACTGGTGCGGGTGCGCTTCGATAGCGCGGCGGGCATTGGGGATGCGGACCTCCTCGAGCAACGAGACAGCCCTGACCCGTGCAGCCCTCCGCCCCAGACCGAGATGGCGGCGCATGTGCTCCGTGAGCTGGCGCTCGATGGACACCATGGGATGCAGAGTGGTCATCGGGTCCTGGAAGACCACGCCCACCTCTCTACCACGGACCTGCTGCAGCTGACGTCGGCCCAGCGTCAAGAGATCCCGCCCGCCGAATGTCGCCGAACCGGTAACGACAGCGTTGGGGGGGATCAGTCCCAGCAGAGCGAGCACTGTCATCGTCTTGCCGCTTCCGCTCTCCCCGGCGATCCCCAGCACCTCGCCCGACCGAACGTCGAAATCGACCCCATCTACGATGGTCATCGGCCCGTGCGCACCCGGAATCCGGATCCGCAAGCCCCTGACGGAGAGCAGCTGATCCATCAGCGAATTGCCCGGGTGATCTTGGGGTCGAGCGTGTCTCGGAAGCTGTCCCCGATGAAGTTGAAGGCGAGCACGGCGCTGAGGATGGCCAGCCCGGGAAATAGTCCCACCCACCAGCGGTTGAAGGCCAGAGCCCCCGACGCAACCATCGCCCCCCACTCCGGGTAGGGCGGCTGGGCACCCAGCCCTAGAAACGACAGTCCGGCCAGCCAGAGCGTGGCGTTTCCCAGCTCCAGCATGGCGAGCACCGTGATCGGGCCCGCCACGTTGGGGAGAATCTCAGAGAAGAGGGCCTCCCGTGACGACGCTCCGGTGAGCCGGCTGGCCAGGACGTACTCCATCTCCCGGGCGGACAGGACCAGGCTCCTCATCACCCGAGCGTAAATGGGCCAGGCCACCACCACCACAGCGAGGACGGCGTTTCTCAAACTCGGTCCCAGGGCCGCTGCCACCGCCATGGCGAGGATGATCGCCGGGAAGGCGAACACCAGGTCGGCGAATCGCATGATGGCCTCGTCGACCAGTCCAGAGAGATAACCGGCGATGCCGCCCAGGAGGGAGCCGACCACAGATGCCAGGGCAACCAGCATCACGGCCAGCGGAAGGGTGATGCGCGACCCGTGGATCACCCGCGAAAAGACGTCTCTCCCCAGCTGGTCAGTTCCGAACCAGTGCTCGGCGGAGGGAGGTGCATAGATGTCGGCGGTCTGCTGCAGCGGCCCATAGGGGGCGATCCAGGGGGCGAAGAGGGCGGCCAGCACCCAACCGGCCACTATGAAAAGCCCGACCACTGCCAGGGGCCGACGCCATACCGATCGGAAGGCCACCCTCTGACGCTTCGCCAGGAGCCGATCGGCGCGGTCATCGGCGCTTTCCATCTCGCCCCCGGTCATGAAATTCAACTCAGTCCTCCCATCAACTCAGCCTTATCCGCGGATCGATCACGGCATAGAGGAGGTCCACCACGAAGTTGATGACGATGTACAGCATCGCCACAAACACCGTAATCCCCATGATTGCCGGCAGATCCAAGGAGATTGCGCTCAGGTAGGCGTACTGGCCCAGCCCGGGGAAGGCGAAGATCGACTCGACAAACACCGTTCCAGAGAGGAGGACCCCGAACACAACCCCGGACACCGTCGTGATAGGGACCAGGGCGGCCCTCAGCACGTGGCGGAAGGCGACTGATATCCCGGAAAGGCCCTTGGCCCGGGCCGTCCTCACGAAGTCCTCGCCCAGGGCCTCGAGCACCGCCGATCGCGAAAACCGAGTGATCAGACTGACGGCGTAGATGCTGAGGACAAGTGCCGGCAGCAGCAGATAGGCTGTGGCCGTTCGGAGGAGCCTCCAGTCACCCGCCAGGGCGGCGTCGACGCTGAAGGCCCCGGTGACGGTGGGCGGGGGGAGCATCCCTGGAGGGAGCCTTCCGGTGCCCGTCATCAGGCCAAACTGCACACGCGCCAGGTAGAAAACGACCAGGGCGACCCAGAAAATCGGCATCGACACCCCGACCAGGGAAATCACACGGATCACCTGGTCAGGCAGCCGGTTGTGGAAGATGCCGGCCACCGTCCCGGCTGCCACCCCCACCGTCAACGCCAGGATCGTGGCTAGCAATGCCAACTCCATGGAGGCGGGTGCGTGTTTGGCCAGCTCATCGAGCACCGGCAGCCGGGTGCGTCGGGAGGTACCGAGGTCCCCCTGCACCAGATTCGTCATGTAGGTGAAGTACTGGACAGGCACGGGATCATCTAGCCGGTAATGCTCGCGGTACCGGGCCACCGCCACAGGGTCGGACATCCCTGCCTCACCGAGGAGCGACAGAAGGGGGTTACTCGGCACCAAGCTGGTGAGGGTGAAGGTGACCATCGTCACGCCCACCAAGAGGATCACGGCCGCCACCAACCGGCGAATGACAAACCGGCGAAGATTGGCGGCTGCCATGGCTACCAGCCTCAGGTCCCGTTCATACGGCTTTGGCCGTACCGTGTGGCCAGCTGAATGTCACCTGCGGGACAGTAGTGTCCCGCCATTCCGAAGAATCCTGGCGGGAACTAAGGAGCGCCCCTTGGTCGGGACGCTGGCCTGGGCCAATATGCTGCACATCGATTAATTTACTGGAACGGTTCTCCCCCAGCAACGTCCCATCCGGGATTGGGCCAAAAGCGAGAACTCAAGCGATAGAGGAGAGAAAATGACCACCCAACGCTTCTGGTCCGGCTCCCCTTGGGAGTCCAAGGCCGGCTACTGCCGGGCGATACGGGTAGACGACCGGATATGGGTGTCGGGAACCGGGCCGTTCCGCGACGGGGAGCTGGTCCACCCCGGCGATCCGGCCCGGCAGGCGGAGCGGTGCTTCGAAATCGTCCTTGAAGCGCTCGCCGAATTGGGCTCCGCTCCCGAACACGTCGTGGCGGTACGCATGTATGTAACCGACATCGGCGCCGCCGCCGAGTTCTCCGAAGCTCATCGGCGGGCGTTTGGCGCGTACCCGCCGACGTCCACTCTCATACAGGTATCGGCGCTGGTCCACCCCGAGATGCTCATTGAGGTCGAGGCTGAGGCGATAGTCCGCGAGGCAGTCTGAAAGCACTACCAGCGGGGCAAGGCGTCCAGGAAGCCGTCAATGGCGTCGGCGGTCATCTGAAAGGCGTCCCAGAGGACCACGTGGCCTCCCGGCACCGTCACCTCCTCGAGCCTGCGTTCCAGCCTGGTCCGCAGCAGATCTCGCTGCGGGTCCGTGACTAAGCCAGAGTCGCGCCCCGTGATCAGCAGGGTGGGAACCACCGTAAGCGGTGGCAGCTCGGTGGCGCACTCCCCCCAGGCGGTGACCGCCGCCGCCTGCTCGTACCTAAGTCGAAAGCGCCCATCGTGAGAGGACACCAAGTGGATCTCGGCCTCCTCCTCCAGGTAGGGCCGGGAGCTCTCACGAACAAATCCCGACTCGATGCGCTCGGCGATGGCATCTTCCCTGTTTCGGTAGACCCTCTCCGGCCTCTCCGAGTCGGCCCCCTCTCGGGCCCGCGCCGGGGAGAGCTGGATGGCGGGGTCGAGGAGCACCGTCCCGGCAACACGTTCGGGGTCGGTGGCACAGGCCTCTAGGGCGAGGCGGCCTCCGAAGGAGTGACCAATCCACACCGCCGCTCCAATCCCCAGGGTGTCCATTGTCTCGCGAACGTCGCCCAAGTGGATGCCGATGCCCCATGGGGGGTCGAAGGTGGAGCGGCCATGGCCCCGCAGGTCGAGGGCTACCACATGAAAGCGGTCGGCGAGCCGCTCCTCGGCCAGCTTCCTGAAGCGGAGGCCGTAGGCCCGTATGCCGTGGAGGCAAATCACCGGAGGGTGGGCCGGATCCCCCCAGGTGTAGCTGGCGAGTACCGTCATGACTTCAATATATTCACCGTCGGCGCAACTTGCTGATCGGTTTCCGGGAGTTGTTCCATGGCGCGTGTTCCGACAGGTCAAGCTCGGTCGCAAAGGAAGACGACGCCGAAGGCAGAATCTCGTCTGCCGCCTCAGCTGCATCATCGCCGTAACCAAAGAGGACGAAACCCGCCGGCGCCTAGGAGATTGTCCCTCCCAAGGTGTGAGGAACTCGAGTTCAGGAGCTTATTGACCCTTCAGACCGTTAGACGGCGCCGCCTCCAGCCAGTTGGGAACGTCAAATCGCGCCGACTCAAGCCCCCGGTAGTCTGTTGACGCCCCACCAAGATATTTGTTGGCGAAGACGACTTCCCCATCGCTGAAGATCGGAGCATCATGGAAGCGGCACGCCCCGGACTCGTGTCGCCTGGCTTAGCCTCGTGAACTCGCTGAAGACCGCTCTACCGCGGCGCGCGGTCGCGGTGGGTGCCCTTGTGTTGGTCGTATCTTCGCTACCCGTGTTCTTCACTGGCGCAATGGCGGTGGAGCTCACAACAGACCTGAGGTTTGGGCCAGTCGGGCTTGGGTCGGCATTCGCATCATTCTTCGCGGCGTTGGCGGTCAGCTCGATCCACCTGGGCCGGCTTAGCGATCGGTTCGGCGCGATACTGTCCCTGCGGCTCGCCACTCTGGGAACGAGCGTGGCCACGGCAGGCATCGCCGTTTTCGCGGTCAACTGGCCGACCTTGGTGGCGTGGCTGTTGCTTGCCGGTGTGTCGGCCGCGCTGGCCCAGCCAGCCGCAAACAGCCTGGTGTTTAACCGAGTGCGTTCGGAGCGATTGGGTTTGGCATTCGGGGTGATGCAGTCCGCGCCGCCGTTGGCATCAATGCTGGCGGGCTTAGCCGTTCCCGTTGTAGCGCTCACACTTAGCTGGCGCTGGGCGTACGGCATCGCGGCCGGGTGGGCACTGCTGATGGTGCCTGCGGTTGGGAAAGGTTCGGGGTTGCGGCTTCGCGACCGACGCGACAGTGGCAGCCGTCAGCCTTTGCGGGACCGCTCTCTGTTGGTGATGATGGGCGGCGGCCTTGGGCTGGCGTTTGCGACCAGCTCGGCAGCGCTGGGGTTCTTCGTCGACGCAGCTGTGGTCTCAGGCATGCCGCAGCGTGTGGCGGCTCTGGTGCTCGCCACTGCCAGTCTGGCGGCGATCGCTGTCCGCTTGATCGCCGGCATCGCGGTTGATCGAAGCGAAGTGCAGCCGTTGCGGGTATGTGCGGTGCTGTTGATCGTCGGCGCGGTTGGTCTCGCCCTGCTGTCGGTCGGGTCGCCTCCTATCATGGCAACCGGCGCGGTCTTCGGATTGGCCGGAACGTGGGGATTCCCGGGTGTGTTGATGTATGCGCTTGTACGCGCCTACCCGCTAACACCGGGCCGGGTCACCGGGGCGATGGCGGTGGCAGCCTTTGGTGCGGTGGCTGGTCCCATTGGCTTCGGTATCCTGGTCGCCGGCTTCTCATACGAGGCCGCATGGGGGGCGGCCGCGCTTCTGGCGTTGGTGGCTGCTGGGGCGATGGCCCAGGGAGCGCAGCGCCTAGTCGAGGCGGCCTCGTAGTCCCAAGAACCAGATACAGCCACTTCGAGCACACTTGACCTCCAGCCCCGAGAGCCGGTCATCCGCCCTACCGCTTCACTTCAGTCTCGAACCTTGTTGCCCGCGCACTATTTTCACTCCAGCATGACAACGTCACCATGACCGAGATCGAAGGGTTGTCAGTGGCTCCCGCTACGGACCCTGATGAGGCGTCAGCAACGATCGGAAGCCTTTGAAGGGTTTCAGGCCATCAGGGTCCGAAACTCAAACGCCGGTAATTCTTGGGCTGGAAGCCCCGGGAGCGGGTTCTCCTGCCACCACTCGCACCAAGAGCGACCGATGGCTGAAAGCCAGCGCTCAGATGGTCGACGAACGCAGCCTGGCCCTGGTCCCGATGAGGTCAACAAAGAGCTGCCGTGATCAGTCCGGCGACACCCCAAGACCAGGGCCCACGCCTTCCCACCTAATCCCTGCTCTCAGGGGAGTTTGGAAGCGAGAATGTCGGCAGGAAGAATCTCAGGATCTTCAGCTAACAGACCAGCGTTGGCGTTCAGCGCTTTGACGATCTCGCCGTCGGCGTGCGCTTGACGTGCTTCCTGAGTGGAGAAGGCATCGAAGACCCAGAAGGTGTTCGGGCTTGTCGTCGCTGCGAACCAGACTTCCGTGCCCTCTTCGGCATTGGCCAGCTCGACTGCGCCGGTCATTAGATCGCGCAATTCGGACTCTTTGCCTGCCCGCGCCTTGATCCTCGCTACGAAGCCGTATGCAAGACTCTCGTGGTGGGTCATTTCTCCTTCTCTGCTTCCGGGCATCGGACCCTACACCCGAAAGCCGGTCACCGCGCTGTCCAGGCGACGGCGTCGGAGACTGGCTGGTTCTGTCAGAAGGGTGATTCATACCAGGATCCATGGAGCATGATGAAGGGCCCGAGGCCGAAACAGGGCAAACGACCTAGCCCGACCTCACTTGGTTCGAGAAAGGAAGGCTGCTCTCTGCGCCATTGGCGAGCGCGCGACCATCCACCGGCTTTGGCCACCCGTCGAGCGTAGAAGCCGTCTCCTGTACGACAGCGATCATTGAAGAGAGGCCGAGCCTGCAGCTGCCGGTGTTCTCAGTTGCCCTGTAGCAGGCGGCCAGCGCCGTCGCCGACATCCTCGACCGGCCGCATCTTTCGGCCCGCTACCAGGCCCGACCTTCCACGGCGGGATCGGTGAGGCGGTGGGAGCCTACGGATTGGGTGTCACCACGTGATCGATTCCGGCTAGAGGGGCCTGGCTTCACTCGACACCGTCAACTGACTCCGATGTAGCCGGAGCCGCCGACGCCCCAACTCCATCGGCATGCGCTCCACCTCCCCAAGAGCATGAGGGGAAGGTTCAGCCCAGCGCCCGACGCAAGAACGCCGCCATCTGGCCCCGGGTCACAGGATCGTCGGGACAGAACCGGTCGTTGACCGGAGGATTGCAGCCCCGGGTCACCCCGGCGGTTCCAAGCCGATCGATGTCCTCTTCGAACACCGAGTCGTCGTCGTCGACGAACAAGTCACCTCCCCCGGCATCGCTGTAACCCAGGGCGCGGGTCAAAAAGGCCGCCATCTGGCCTCGGGTCACAGGGTCGTCGGGACAGAACCGGTCGTTGACCGGTGGGTTGCAGCCCCGGGTCACTCCCGAGGCGGCCAGCCACTCGATGTCCTCTTCGAACACCGACCCGTCGTCGTCCACGAAAGTCCCCGAGTCGCTGGGGGCGGTGGTGGTGGTCGACGTGGATCCCCCCGGGGTCGAAGTCGAGGTGGTGGAGGGGTCCCCACCGGGGTCGATCTCACAGGTCGTGGTGGTGGCGGTGCAGGGCTGCCACACCACCCCGGCTCCCGAGTGGATCCCAAAGGTCTGATAGGCCATGCCGAAGTCGGTCAGCGGCCCGATCTCGCCGGAGCCGTCGGCGTTCATCACGTACAGATCTGTCGAGTCGTGTTCGCTGACAATCACCCCGTCGACACAGCTCTGATAGCCGCCGCTAGAGAAAGCGACTTTGCTGCCATCGGGCGAGAACACGGGCTGGGACTCGTTGCGGTTGTTGACGCCGCGGGTGTTGGTCAGGTTGGTGACCCCGGAACCGTCGACGTTCACCACGAGGATGTCGGCCACGGTCTCATTCCAGGGGGAAGCGAGTCTCGGCGAGGTCTCGGTCCGGCGACTGGTAGCCGAGCTACAACTCTTGGAGTTCCCTATCCGAGGACAACCTCGACGTGGTGGGTGGCGCCATCGTCGACGAGGTCGATATCGGATCCGGCGGGTTGGGTCCTGTCGTCCACCGTCAACCGGACAACACCCTTGGTGGCGCCGTCGGGATTGTGAACCCGGACCTCGTAGAGCGACGAGTGGTAGCGGAAGGTGATCGAGAATTCTCGCCAGGCGCGGGGAATGCAGGGATCCACCGCGAGACGCGTGCCACGCAGATGGAAGCCAAGGATCCACTCCACCCCGGCCCGATACATCCACCCCGCCGATCCGGTGTACCAGGTCCAGCCCCCCCGCCCGACGTGGGGCGGCTCGGAGTAGACGTCGGCCGCAACCACGTATGGCTCGACCCGGTATCGGTGGACTCCTGCCCTCGTGCTGGCGTGGTTGATCGGGTTGAGGAGCCCGAACAGCTCGCCGGCCCGGTCACCGTCACCCAGAGTGGCGAAGGCGATGACGGACCAGATGGCGGCGTGGGTGTATTGACCCCCGTTCTCGCGCACGCCCGGCAGATAGCCCTTGATATAGCCCGGATCGACCTCCCACTTGTCGAACGGCGGGGTGAAGAGCAATACCAGGCCATCCCCCGGGTGGACCAGGTATTCCTGCACCGAGGCCATCGCCCGTTGGGCGCGCTGCTGTCGGGCGCCACCGTGGATGACCGACCAGGACTGGGCGATCGAGTCGATCCGGCACTCCTCACTGTCCGACGATCCGAGCGGGGTCCCGTCGTCGAAGAAGGCGCGGCGGTACCAGTCGCCGTCCCATGCCTCCGCTTCGAGATTGTTCCTCAGCTCCTCCGCGGCGTTGCGCCAGGCCACCGCCAGGTTCGACCGGTCCAGCTTGTCGGCGATGTCGGCGAACCGTCTCAGGTTTGCATCGAGGAACCAGCCCAGCCAGACGCTCTCACCTCGCCCTTCTCGCCCCACCCGGTTCATGCCGTCGTTCCAGTCTCCCGTGCCGATCAGCGGGAGGCCGCGCTCCCCCATCCGAGACACGGCTCGCTCCAGCGCCCGCCGGCAGTGGTCGAACACGGTCCCCTGCACTTCCGATGTCTGCGGGGCGATGTAGGCCTCGTCCTCGTGGGGTTCGAGCTGGGGTCCTCGGAGATAGGGCACATCCACCGCCAGGAGTTCCTCGTCGCCGGTCACCTCGACATAGTGGGCGACGGCGTACGGGAGCCACAGGTAGTCATCGGAAATCCTGGTTCGCACCCCCTTGCCAGAGGGTTCATGCCACCAGTGGAGCACGTCGCCCTCCATGAACTGGTGGGCGGCGGCCCGAAGCAGATGCTCACGGGCCATCTTGCGCATCGGAACCACCAACGCCATCACGTCCTGGAGTTGGTCACGGAAGCCGTAGGCGCCGCCGGCCTGGTAGAAGGCCGACCGGGCCAGCACCCGACAGGCCAGGGTCTGGTAGAGAAGCCAGTGGTTGATCATGAAGTCGAACGAGCGGTCCGGGGTCTTGACGCGCACGGTCCCCAGCACATCTCTCCAGTTCGTGGCCACCTCGGACCCGATCGCCTCTGCCTCAGCCCGGCGATAGCGCTCGACGAGCGTCCGTGCCTCGCTGGCGTCAGCGCCCTGGCCCAACAGGAATCGCATCTCGATCTCCTCGTCGGCCGCCAGGACGATTCGCCGTTGGAGGGCGGCGCACGGATCGACCCCCATCCCGACGCGACCCGACAGTCCCGACGTCCGGTGCAGGGCAGCCGGATAGTCGACACTGCCGTGCCGACCGAGGAACTCGGTCCGGTCGGTAGTCACCGTGACCTCGCCGGCTCCCAGGTCGGCGAACGCCACCCTTTCGCCGAAATCCCCGTTCCAGGGGTTGCGGGCGAGGAGGGCACCCGTTGCCTCGTCCCGTCCCGTGATGATCTGCCTCGCCGGGGCGGCCCGGGTGACTCCCAGTACCCACTCGACGTAGGCGGTGACCGACAGCCTTCGTCGCCGGCCGCTCACGTTCCGTATGCGGAGGCGGGAAACCTTGACCGGATCGTCGAGTGGCACCGTCTGATGGAGTCGCAGCGAGATCCCTCGGGTGGTGTGCTCGAACTCAGAGAACCCGGGACCGTGACGCGCCACGTAGAAGTCCTGGTCCCGAATCGGGAGGGCGGTGGGTCCCCACAATTCCCCACTGTCTTCGTCCCGAATGTAGAGGACCTCGCCAGGAGGGTCGGCAACGGCGTCGTTGGACCAGGGAGTGAGCTGGTTCTCCCGGCTGTTCTCCGACCAGCTGAACCCGGACCCCGACTCCGACACACAGAAGCCGAACCGGGAATTGGCGACCACGTTGATCCACGGGGCCGGAGACCACTGCTCCTCTCCCAACACCACGACGTACTCGGTCCCGTCGGCGGCGAAGCCGCCGAGTCCGTTGGGAAACTCGAGCTCGAGCCTGGGAGAAGTCGCCGCCGGGTGGGCAGGGGTCGCCGTGGGCTTCTCTCCGCCTGCGGACGGCTCGGCGGTAGGTCGCCGGGCGATCTGGTCGGCCAGCGTCCCGTGATGGCTCAGCAGGACCGCCCGGGCCGAGAATTGGAGGACGGCACGGTCGTCGTCGGAGAGCACAGGCCCGTCGAGCACGAACACTCCTCCTTGGGGCGCCGGGCCCGGCTGGCGCCCTTGCTCACGGACCAGGCTGTCGATGGCGTCTCGTAGGTCCTGGGCGTAGGAGCCCGGCTTCTCGTTGATGACCACCAGGTCGGCGTATAGGCCTTTGCTCTGCCAGTACTCCTGGGCCCTGAGCAGGTCTCGTACGAGTCCCCGCTCTTCGGGCTGGTCGATCCGGGCGAGGACGATCGGAATGTCACCGGAGATTCCATGTTGCCAGAGCCCGGCCTGGCCCATCGAGGGGGCGGCGTGGCGGGTCGAATTCGCCTGGACGGGATCGGAGTAGATCAGGCCGGCTGCCAGTTGCTGGAAGATATGGGCGTTTTCGGGTTCGATCCTAAGGTGATGCAGGCGGACCTGGGCCTGGGTCCAGGCCAGGGTCAGGGTCCTGTAGAAGGATGCGGTGTCGGAGTACTTGTCTATCAAGTCGAGCGCTTCGGCCCGGGTCTCGGCAACGACCGTGGTGAAGTCGAGGTGGGCGGTGCCCCCCGGCGGTATCCGCACCTTCCGGCGCAGGCTGAAGATCGGGTCGAGCACCAGTCCCACCGAGTTCGAGAGGGGACGACTCAGCGCCGCCGCCCGACGCAACGGGTTGCCCCGGCCGAGGAAGCGCGCCCGATCGGTCGCGTACTGTGCTCCACCCACCAGCTCACCGGTTACCGCCAGGACATGCCCGGCCCAGACCGCTTGTTCTTCCACCGAACGAGGGCGTCGGGTGGCAAGGAGGGCATCGCGACCCTCCACCTGTTCGGTCTGCACGAACAGATTCGAGAAGGCGGGGTGAGCCGAATCGACCCCGGGCGGGGCGAGCACCAGTTCGGCATAGGACGTCACCTCGATCTCCCTTGCCGACGAACCCGTGTTGGTGAGGCTCACCCGGCGGACCTCGGCGTCGTCCTCTTCTGACATGACGACCGTGAGCAAGGTCGAGATGCTTCCGTCTCGGCGCGAGATCTCCACCTTGTCTTCGCTGAACGACGCCTCATAGGCGCTCGGCTCCACCCCGGTGGGCTGGTAACCCGCCGACCAGGTACGACCGGACGCAGTCCTGATAAAGATGTAGGTGCCGAAGTTGTCGAGGGTGGTGTCCTCGCGCCACCGGTTGACCGCCAACCCACGCCAGCGGCTGTAACCGGATCCGGCGGCCGTAATGACGGTGCTGAAATCGCCGTTGGAGAGAAGATGGACGACGGGCATGGGACTGTGCGGCGACCCCACCCTGCGAACCACCCCCTTGGCCTCGGCCACTGGCCGGGCCGCCTCGGTTACCTCCTCGGCGCGCGGACGCGCCACCTCGACGTCACGGGGGACCCGCTCGTGCAAAAGGAGCTCCGCCGCCTGCACCGACGGCTCGCTGTGGAAGAGGCGCCGGGCAAACCCGTCGAAGACGACGTTGGCCACCGCCACGAGGGACATCGCCTGGTGGTGGGCCATGTAGGCCTGCACCAGCACGGTCCCGCCGGTGTTCGGACTACGGGCCGGGGTGAAGTCGAGCGCCTCGTAGTAGCCGTATGTGCCTGCTGCCCCCAGCTCGGTCAACCGGGTCAGGTTGGCCACCGCCTCGTGCGTGTCGATCATCGCCGCCAGCACGGTGGCGTAGGGGGCGATCACGAGGTCTTCGCTCAGACCCCGCTCGAATCCGAGCCCCGGCACCCCAAACGCCCGGTACTGATAGGTCAAGCTCACGTCGCGCGCGGAGTAGGCGGCCTCCGAAATCCCCCACGGGACCTGCCGCTCCTTCCCGTAGGCGATCTGACGCTCCACCACCGCCCGATAGGTGGTGTCGAGGACGCTCTCTGGGGGTGACCGCATCACGAGCAGCGGCATCAGGTACTCGAACATCGAGCCCGACCACGAGATCAGCGCCGCCTCGGTGCCCATCGGAGTCATGGAGCGGCCGAGGCGGAACCAGTGGCTGGGGGGCAGATCACCCTTGGCGATGCCGACGAAGCTGGCCAACCTCGCCTCTGACGCCAGCAAGTCGTAATGACTCTGGTCGAGGGCGGATTCAGGCTCCCGATATCCGACCGCGAGCAACTTGTTCTCCGGATTCATCAGGAACGAGAAGTCCATGGCTGCCACCATGGCGGCGGTGCCTTCGACCAGATCCGCCCTGCGCCGGTCCAGTTGCCGGCTCTGTTCCGGGTCGGAGGACACGACCCGGTCGGCCCGATGGCTCTCGATGGTGGCCATGAGCGCCTCCGCCCAATAGCCCAACTCCTCGTCGTCGGAGCCGATGGCCAGGGTGCGGGCTATGTCGGCCACAGTCTCGGCTTTCCGGTCGACCGCTCCCAGGCCGTCGGACCAATCGGTTGCGGCCGTTTCGGCCAGCGAAGCGAGCAAGTCGGTGAGGGCGGTGTCCAGGTCGCGAGGAGACACGAACTCCACCGGGGGGCTCGGCGTCAGCCGGTCTGCAGCCTCGCGAATCAACAGGACAGTGTCCCGGATGGCGGATATCACCTCCGGTCCCGACGCCTGTGCCGGGAGCCGGGCACATCCTTGGGACACGGCCAGGAGGTGGCCGGCCAGGTTGCCGCTGTCCACCGTCGATACGTAGCGGGGAGCCAGAGGCTCCAGGGAGACGGTGTCGTACCAGTTGAAGAGGTGACCCTGGAATTGATCCATGCGGCTGAGGGCGGAGAATGTGGCCTCGAGCCGGGATACCGCCTCTCCCATGCCGATCCACCCGAACTCCCGGGCCGACAGCACCGTCAACAGATAGAGGCCGATGTTGGTGGGCGAGGTGCGGTGGGCGACGACGCCGAGGTCCTCCTGGTAGTTGTCGGGCGGCAGCCAGTTGTCGTCCTCGGTCACGAAGCGCTCGAAATACCGCCAGGTCCTCCGGGCGGCCATTCGTAGCATCTGGTGCTCTTCGACGGTCGGCGGGTCAGACACCCGGACTGCTCGTGGGATGCTCGCCCAGTGGGCGACATAGGGGGCCGCCACCCACAACACCGACCACGTCCAGGCCACAAGGAATGCGCCGGATCTGGTGACGGCTGCGGCGGCGGTGATGGCCAGTCCCACCGCCATCGATGGCGCCATGCGACGGATGAAATCGGCGCGGGCGAGCCCGAACTTTCTCTCAGCCTCCTCCGCCGTGACCCAGTTGAGCAGGTGTCGCCGCGACACTGCCAGCCGCCAAAGCGTCACGACGATGGCCTCGGTGGTCCGAACGGCATCGTAGGCCAGGAAGGCTGCCTGCATACCGAAACGACCGAGAGTCCGGGCGGCGTCGATCCACCACCGTCGGAGCCGCACCGCCCCCGGCGTGTTTGTGCGGCGCGGGATCATCCGCTCGAGCAGGGGAAGCAGCGCGGGGAGGATCATCGAGACGACGATGAAGATGGTCCACGGCCACAGGGGAACCGGAGGCAGGAGAAAGGAGGCGATCAGTGTGAAGAGGGCGGCCGGGCCGCTGAGGCTGCGGCGGAGATTGTCCACCATCTTGAACCGGGCGAGAGGAGGGAGGGGGCCGTGCAAACCCAGGATCCAGGGAAGCAGCTGCCAGTCGCCCCTGACCCAGCGAAGCGTCCGGGTCAGCGCAACCTCATAATGGCTCGGGAACTCCTCGAACACTTCGATGTTGGTCACCAAACCCGCCCGGGCGAACGAACCCTCGAACAGGTCGTGGCTGAGAAGTGTGTTGTCGGGAACCCGACCTTCCAGGGCGGCCTCGAAGGCGTCGATCTCATAGATCCCCTTGCCGGCATAGGAACCCTCGCCGAAGAGGTCCTGATAGACGTCGCTGACCGCCGCCGCGTAGGGATCGATCCCCGCCGGCGGGAAAAACACCCGTTGGAAGAAGCTGGTTCCGCCCGCCCCCAGGAAGGCGGTCACCCGCGGTTGGAGGACCCCGTACCCCGCCACCACCCGTCCGAGCGGGTCGTCGACCCGAGCCCGATTGAGGGGATGGGCGATGGTGGCCACCAGGCTGGTGGCCGCCCCCGGGGGGAGTCTCGAGTCCTGGTCGAGGGCGATCACGTAGCGAACCCGCTCTGGGATCTGGCCATGCCAGGGGATGAAACTGGTGTCGGACGCCCCTCTGAGCAGCCGGTTGAGCTCGTGGAGCTTGCCACGCTTGCGCTCCCATCCCATGTAGCAGCCCTCGCTGGGGTTGAGCTGGCGCCGACGATGCAGGAGCAGGAAGCGATCGGCCCCTCCCGGTCCCGGGCCGTGTCTCGCATTGAGCCGATCGATGGCGCGGACGGCGGTCTCAAGCAGCTCGGCGTCGTCGGGCCCTGAGGGCGCCTGGGAGTCACGCCAGTCGCTCAGCAGCACGAAATGGAACTCCCCCTCGGGGTGGGAGAGGTAGTGGACTTCGAGCCGCTCCACGAGCTCTTCGATTTGCTCCGGTCCCGAGAACAGGGTCGGGATCGCCACCACGGTCCGATACTCCTCGGTGGGTCCATGCCGGAGGGCTAGGGAAGGGAGGTCGCGGGGACGGGCGAGGCCGGTCACGATCCGGTTGACCACGGTCATCGCCACATCGGTGGCAGGGACGAGGGCGAGGCACGCCATCAGCCACCGCCATGGCCACGCCTGCTCGATGGTGAGGAGCGGGATGGTGAGCGCCAACGCCGCCACCACCGTCAGCGACCCGACATATGCAACGGCGGCGTGTCTTCTGATGAAACGAGCCAGGACCAGCCGGGCACTCGGCCGGAACCCTACCTCCGCTTCGAGCTGATCCCTGCCTTCGCCGAGGAGGAAGTAGCCGGGGTCGCGCTGGCGTCGATCGGCGAGTTGGGAGGCGGCCAAACTGATGGTGGCCTGAGCGATTTCGAGCTGGGGGGTGGGCGATCCCTTCGAGAGGTCCTCGATGGCGTGGCGGTAGAGGTCACGGGTGGCAAAGCTCATGTCGCCGTAGGTGCTGTCCGTGGCCAGGGCGCGGTCGACCAGGCTCACCCCCTCGACGAACTCGGCCCAGTCGAAAGAGGTGATGAGACGGAGGCTGGTCACGATGTTGCGTACGGTGACGTTGGTCGCCACCTGCCGGTGGTGGGTCTCTGCCACCACCTCGTCGGGGGTGGTTCCTTCGGCGGCGAGACGATCGAATAGCCAGCCGAGACCGGGGGTGGTGTCCGGATCTCGTTCCCGGAGGCGCTGGACCAGTTGGACGGCGAACGCCTGGGGGAGCTCTCCTGACCGGACGTTGTCGATGATCGCCTGGGCGTCGGCCGTTGACCCCCCACCGACTCCAAGCAGACTATCTGCCACGTCGTCGGCGGCCCGCCTGTGCCGGCGGGCTCCCACGATCATTTCGGCCATCCTTCGCAGGTTCTCCACCAGGACTACGCGCAAGGTGATGGGGAGTGCCCATAACTCGCCGATGGTGAGGGGGCTCACCTCCTGGTAGGCCTCCACGAAGCGGTGCAGAGCCTCGGGGTCGAAGCGACTGTCGAGGTGGGCAACGAAGGCCCAGGCGATTCCGAAGACCCGCGGATAGCCGACCAGGTGACCAGCGTCCAGCTTGGGCAGCTGGTGGTAGTAGGAGGAGGGCAGGCTCTCGCGGATCTCGTTCAGCTGGCGTTCGACCAGATGGAAGTTGTCCACCAGCCACTCCGCCGCCGGAGTGAGGAGAGCTTCCTCCCGGATGGCTTGGGCCAACTCCCGGTACGCGGCGAGGAGGACGTCGCCGTTGTCGCCCAGCCGTCGAGAGATGAGGCGCAGGCGGCCCCGCTGTGCAGTTGTCTTCTGGGCAGCGGCCAGGCTTCTGGCATGCTCCTCGAGGCGCTCGACGCTGAACAACTCCGCCCGGATAGGCTCCCGACTCTCCGCGGAGGTAGAGGACGAC
Source organism: Acidimicrobiia bacterium (assembly GCA_041744375.1). GTDB lineage: Bacteria > Actinomycetota > Acidimicrobiia > Spongiisociales > ZC4RG35 > JBGTLA01. Next base: position 69,372 of record JBGTLA010000130.1, read on the forward strand.
GACACCGGCGCAGGATACGTTGGCCCGGCTCTCTGTCCACTTCTAGGACTCCGCTGCTGGCCCCGTCACCCACCCGCCTGGCTAGGGTCACCATGTGCCCTTGCCAAACCCCGGAGGTCGATGCCGTGTCTGACGAAGTGGAGGTCGGGCCGGTCTCCGGACTACCCCCCGGAACTGTGACAGGGGCGGGCCGGTATGCGGTGGGCAACGCCGACGGTGAACTGTTTGCGGTCACTCGGCGCTGCCGCCACCTCTACGCCGATCTAGCCGGTGGCACCATCGACGAGGCTGGATGCCTGGTTTGCCCGTGGCATGGTGCGAAGTACGACGTGGGAACGGGCCGGATGGTGCGAGGGCCCCAGGGGATCTTCGCCAAGGTCCCGGGCCTCGGGACCGCATTCAAGGCCCTGACATTCGTGCTCCCGCTGGGACGGGGCCGGGTTGTCGAACGCGGCCACACCCTCTACGTCGATTAGCACCTTGACCGCGATCGGGATCGGTCCCGAGCGTAGGCTCCACCGGCTCGTTTATGGGGCGACTCGCCTCGTCGTCGTCGCCTCGTTTGGAGAACGGGGCCAGCATCCGTCTCGCCTCGGCGGCGGGATGCTGACTGTCATCCCGTGACCTCGAACGTCGGACGGGTCTATCCCTTGCAAGTACTAATGCTCGGCAACGAAACCGGCCTGGATCGTGAGCCTGCTGGCGTACTCAGGCAACCTCGAACCCGAGGGAGACCTGTGTTTAGTATGCGCATGTCTCGCGTGAACGTATACCTACCCGACGATCTGGCGGCCCAGGCTAAAGAGGCCGGACTCAACATCTCGAGTCTGACCCAAGAAGCGATCCGAGCGTCGCTGGCTGCTCTCGATCTCACAGCCTGGCAGCGGCGGGTGGCCGAACTTCACCCCACGAAAGTGGATCACAGTGCCGTAATAGACGCCGTCAGGGCGCCAAGGAAGAACTAGAAGGTGCCTGAGAGAGTCGTCATAGATGCGTCCGCAATGGTGGACTATCTAGTCGATTCACCACTCGCGGGCCTGGTCGCCGACCGCATCAAGGACTCAGAGGTGAACGTACCGGCCCACTTCGATGCCGAGGTACTCTCCGCCCTCGGACGTCTGCAACGTGGCGGAGACCTCACCGAGAACGAGGTGGAACAACGAGTCGACCTGACCGCGCAAGCGCCCTTCCAGCGCCACCTCCTGGCCCCCCTGCTGACCGGTGCCTGGGCGCTTCACCACAACGTTCGCTTGGCCGACGCCCTCTACATCGAACTCGCGGACCAGCTAGACGCCACCATCGTCACCACCGATTCCGCGATGGCATCAGGCACGACCGGCGCCGACTACCTCGAATTCCAATCGTGATCGAAACGTGGGTCGGCCGTGGTGGAGCTCTTGGCCTGCACGTCGCCGCCGTCGGTCTCCTCTAGCCATCAGTACCCGCAAGCGAGACGGCATTACGGAGGGAAATTTGAGCGGGCCACCTCGACTCGATAAGAGTATGGTCGGAGATGGAAGCGACGAGGAGGCAACACAAGTGGCACACGTCAACCAGGAGCTCATTGAGCGCGCTTATGGGGCGTTCGGCAAGGGAGACATACAGGCCCTGTTCGATATGTGGACCGACGACATCACATGGCACGAGGCCGGCAGCCATCCCTTGGCCGGTGATCACGCCGGCAAGGAGGCAGTCGCCGGGTTCCTGGGCGGATTGGCTGCGAGGACGTCCGGTAGTTTCCGGGCCGAGCTCCAGCATGCCCTGGCCGACGACACGCAGGGCTACAGCCTCCACAAAACGGCCGCCGAGAAGGATGGAGAGAATCTGGAGGTCTGGACGGTGCTCAGCTATCGCTTCGAAAATGGCCGCTTTGCCGAGATCTGGACATTCGACTTCGATCAGCGAGTGACCGAGCAAATGTTTAGCTGACCCTTGCCGCAATACGTACTGGACGGTCGTCGTTGGCAAGCTGGCCCATCATCGGAGTGATCTGGTGGTGTGCCATTCGGTGTGTTGGGTTTAGATGGTGTGGTGGCGAGGCAGCCGGGGAGGTGCCGACGATGCGGTTGCCGAGGGGCTCAGCGTGACACCTGCCGAGGCTGCCCACTATTCAGATCCCAAAGCCATCGATACTCTTAACGAGGCATGGCGGCAGGCCAAGACTGGCGAAACTCGGACCATTACGCTCAGGTCACAGCAGACGAGTTGATGCTGGGGCGACTGCGTCTCCGCATCATCAGGCCCTAACGCCGGCCCTCGGTGAACTAGAACGTGTTGGCGCCGCCCACAGGCCCAAACCGATAGACGAGACCTCGAGCCCGCTCCGTGTTCCCAACGTCCTGGTTTCCATCGTCATGTCAGCTCTCCTGGTCGGGTCGGACTGGGCCTGGTGGCGGCTGGAAGACACTGCGTGGAGCCCGACGAGTTCCGAGTCGGACAGAAGTCATCTTCTCATGAGAAGGAAAACGACCGGAGGGTGGTTGGTCGGAAGCTACGTGCCCACGACCCAACAGAGACAGAAGGGATGACCGGCCGGGTCGGCGTAAACCCGGAACCCTTCGCTTTCGACCTCTTTGAGCAGCTTGGCACCCAATGACATGACTTCTTGGTGAGAGGCGTCGATGTCGTCGACCCACAAGTCGAGGTGGATCTGCTGGGGATCTCCGTCTGGCCAGTCGGGCGATACGTGATCGGGCGCCAACTGGACCCCCACCTGTGGCTTCCCGTCGACGAGCACCATGTGCCAGTCATCCTCGGCGTCGACCGTGCCGCCGAGCAGACCGGCCCAGAAGGTGCTTTCGGCGTCGAGGTCGGCGGCATCGAATACGACGACCTGGAATTTGAGTTTCATCGGCGAATCCTCCCACGGTGGTGTCCAGAAAGCTAACGTCGGAGGGCGGTGGCCCCTCACTGGTGCCGTCGCGTCTCGAACTAGCTCGGCGCGTCGTTCCGTAACGACGTCGTGACGCTGGGGGTGCACAATCACCGCCATGGCGACCAAGGCGCGCCCGGGCCGACTGAGGATCATCCTGCGCTGGGCAGTCCTGGTTCTCGCCCTGGCAATAGTCGCCGTCGCGACCGCCGCCCGTCCGATCCTCGATGGGCGCCCCTTGAGCGACAGCCTCGACTTCCTGCTGGTCCCGCTTGCCTGGGCAGTAGCCGGCGCCATCGTGATGGCCAAGAGGCCCTGGCACCCCGTCGGGTGGGCGCTTATCTGGGTGGCAGCTGGCCTGGCCGTCACCGTCATCGAATGGACGACACTCTCGCGAATTCCGCCTTCGTGGGGGCCGTGGATGGCGTGGGCCCTCACATGCGGGGGAATCTTCACCTATAGCGCCCTGGTGGTGCTCCTCGTCGTGTTCCCCGACGGCACCGCCGATCGCACGGCCCGGGAGCGTCGCTTCGGGGCCGGGCTCGTGTCGGTAATGGTCACGTTGCTCCTCTTGGCGGCCGTGTCGGATCCGGTGGGGAGCACCGAATCGGTCGAGTACCCCAACCCTCTCGGCCTCGCCTGGGTGCCGCGCGCGGCGATAGACCTCAGCTACCTCGGCGTCTTCGCGGTGATCGCCGTGTCCGTCGTCTGGATGTGGGTGAGACGTCGACGGGAGAGTGGCGAGGTTCAGCGCCGGTACACCCTCGTTCTTTACTCGTTCGCACTCCTCATCGCCAGCCTAATCCTGGGGATCAGCCTCGGAGAGGTCGCCGAAGTCGCCTGGTGGCCGGCGCTGATCCTGTGGCATTGGGTTCCGGTGGCGTTTGCCATCGCCGTCGTCCGTCACGGCCTGTACGGAGTGGACCGTCTCGTGAGCCGAACCGTCACATACGCGGTCGTCGGGGCGGCCCTTTCGGTGTTGTTCGCCGTTCCTGTGGTGTTGGCTCCCTCGCTCCTGGGCGTTTCCGACGACCTGGCGGTGGCGGGGGCGACGCTGGCCTCTGCGGCCGCCTTCAACCCTCTGCGTCGTCGTGTCAGACGCGCGGCCGACCGGAAGTTCTACCGGACACGGTTCGACGCCGAAAGCGAGATGGGAGAGTTCTCAAACTATCTTCGGGCGGTGCGGGGAATCGACGACATCGACGCCGAACTCCAGCGCACCGTGGCCCGCACAATCCACCCGGCCTCGATCTCGGTGTGGATCCCGGGCCGGCCGGCGAGGGGCCTTTCTCCGACCGGTCAGGTGCGATGAGCGATGTCTCGCGAACCTCCTAGTTGTTCTCCGCAGGGAGCCTGTAACAGCTAGTCGGCGACCGAGCCCTTCGACCGGCCGATCTCCCTGACGAAGTTGAAGAAGATCCCGGCCGGAGAGGTGAGTAGAACGAGCACGACGATTTGGAGCACACCGAGGCTGGCCACGGCGATGTTGGCGGCCATGGTCAAGGCGATGGCCGCCGTCATCGTCATGTACACCGTCCAGGACGAACGCGGGTTCCAGATGACCGGGTCGGGGTCGCGAAATCTGATCGCATCCGAGATTGCCAAGGCCAGGATGAATCCGGATCCGAGGCGGATGGTGGCGGTGGTGTCGTTGGTCAGCGTGTACAGGGGGTGGAGGAGTAGGCACCAGAAGGCCAAGGTGAGGGCATGGCGGACGATGGTCCTGACTCGCCACAAGTTCACAGGGTCCCACCCGGTGGGGTCGTCCCGCAGCCAGGCGATGACGGCACCGAATCCGGCCAGGCTCACGGCCAGACCGGCGACGGTCGTGAAGAACGGCTGGCCTTCCATCGCCGGGATCATACGACTGGCCAATCCCGATGCAGGTGCAAATGAGGAGGGAAAGGAGCGGTCCTGGGCGCCGCTTGTCCGGGGATCAACCGATCGTGTGGGAGCCCTCCGGTAGCTTCCGAAGGGCGCCCCGCTCGACGATGCGGCGGCCGAACGGCCACATCGCCAGGCTCGCCATGCGGAACGACGCCAGGCCGAGGGGGATGCCGATGATCGTGAGGCATAGGAAGAGCCCGAACACGAAATGGGCGGCGGCGAGCCACCATCCCACCAGGATCACCCACAGCAGGTTCCCGACGACGGTGAAGACCCCGGAGTCGTCGGGCACCACCGCCCGTCCGAACGGCCACAAGGTAAACCCGGCGAGCTTGAAGGCCTGCAAGCCGAATGGGATGCCGACGATCGTAAGCATCATGAGCGCCCCGCCGATGACGTAGCCGATCGCCAGTTCGATTCCTGCCAGCACCAACCAGATGAGGTTCAGGATGACACGCATGTGGGGGCGAACACTACCCCGTCGAGTGTGTGAGTCGCCCGGCCCGATCGGACATAGCAGTCAAGAAGCCGTCGATGCCTGGAGTTCGTTTTCTGACCGACGGCCCCGCACCCGAGCCAACCAGAGAACGGCAAGGGCCGTCCGGATCGCCCCCCAGCTGAGTCCGATCGCCAGGGCGGCGATCATCAAGCGGTAGTCGGGAAGACTCGCGACCACTCGTAAAGGAGCTTCTGCGACACCGGGGATGATCACGAGCAAACCCGCCGAGACAAATAGGTCGAGGGCCGTGGCGGCGATCAGGATGATCCATCCCGACCGACGTATCGGGGCGCGACGGCGGAGACCTCTCAGGGGACGAATCGAGAGGGCGGCCAGGACCACCTGGAGAACCAGCACTCCCAAGACGAGCTCCTTGCCCCACCGCTGGAGGGTGTCCTGAGACGCCACGATCTCCCTCGTCGGTTCGCCGTAGACCAGATAGGAAATGTTCTGGGCGATCTGGGGCACGATGTCCTCGTCGCTGGAATCGTTGGCGTTGGCCAAGAGCACCACTCCGATGCCCGTGTCTGGCGACATGGTGAGAAAGCTCCGGTAGCTGGCCGAGGCACCGCTGTGCACGAGATGGGTGACGTCGTCGGTGAGCCGGTCGGGCTCGTCGACGAACCGGCCGCCAGGGAACACCGACAGGCCCCCGGCGTATCCAATCGGGAAGTCGTCTGGCCCGTACTGATAGGGTCGGTGGAGGGCGGCAACAGATGCAGGGGAGAGGACTTCGGTGCCGCCGATCGACCCATCGTTGAGGTGGACGATCATCAGGCGAGAGAGGTCCTCGACCGTCGAGAAGGACAGATAGGAGCCACTCATGCCAGGAGGCATCCAGGGCACATGGGGGCGGTACCCGAGGAGAATCCACCGGTAGTGGCCGGTGGCGAGCCGGGGGGTCGATGCGCCATCCGGCCCGACCCACGATTCGGTCATCCCGGCGGGCGCAAAAACCCGTTGGGCGACGAACCTGTCGTACGGCATCCCCGATGCCCGTTCCACGATGAGGGCCAGGGCGTCGTAATTGGCGTTCGAGTACTCGAAACCCGAGCCGGGTCGGAGCAGCGAGCCCAATCGAGAGACATTGGCTGGCAGGCTGGCGCCTTCGCCGCCTACGAACGGAGACGCCCCCTCGGTACGGCGCAGACCTGAACGGTGATGCATGAAGTCCTGGACAGTGATCTGGTCGCCGTGGGGAGATAGCTCGGGCAGATAGGTCGAAGCCGGTGCGTGGAGATCGACAAGACCGTCTTCGACCAGGGCCATCAGGCTGGTTGCCGTGATCATCTTCGACACCGAAGCGAGGAGAAACACGTTGTCCGACGCCATCGCCGTGCCGCCGATCGTCGCCTCGCCGAATTCTCCGGCATACACCGTTTCGCCCCCCTGCACGATGCCCACCGCCAGCCCCGGGATGCGGTACCTGTCGAGTTCGTCCGCGACGTACTGCTCGATCCGGGCGAGGGTCGCATTATCGACTGGTGCAACGACCTGGTTCTGGGCCTGCGATGGAGCCGGCGCATGGCCGAGCAACAGAACCAGGGTGGCCGTGCCGACGACGAGGCGGGGCGCAAGCGAAGGGCTCATGACCTCAACCGTGTCGGCTGACGAAGGGCACAATGCGACGATATCTGAGTCCCCCGGCAGTTGTAGCCTCGGTGGGTGGCTGCGGTCGTGTTGCCTGCACCAGACCCTCCGGGGACTCCCCGGCTAGAGTCGGCGGGTCGCATGAGCTCTGAGCGGACGTGCCTGGTCATCGCCGACATCGCCGGATACACCGAGTATCTCTCGGGCGTGGAGCTCGATCACGCCCAGGATGTGCTCGCCGATTTGATCACGACCGTGGTGAAGGCGTTCCGCCCGAGATTCAAGCTCGCCAAGCTGGAAGGCGACGCCGCCTTCGTGTACGCCTCCGCCGGTGACGTGGACGGCTCGATCCTCATGGATTCCGTGGAGGGAGCGTATTTCGCCTTCCGCCAGCGCCTCATCTCGATCCGCCAGGCCTCGACGTGTCAGTGCCGGGCATGCGTGCAGATTCCCTCGCTCGACCTCAAAGCCGTGGTCCATCACGGCGACGTCGTCACCCAGACGATCGCCGACCAAACGGAGCTCATGGGAACCGACGTCATCGCTTTACATCGGCTCCTCAAGAACTCGGTCGACTCGACCGCCTACGCCCTCCTGACCGACGCCACCATCGAGGCTTCCGCTCTCGACCCCGCCGCATTGGGAATGACGCGCCACGTCGAGACCTACGAGCACCTCGGCGAGGTGGGCGGGTGGGTGCATGACCTGCATCGGGCATGGGTGGCGATGCGGGAACGCCAGCGCGTGTATGTGGGCGAAAGGGAGGCAGGAGGCGTCTGGTCGGCCTTTTATGCCGCTCCGCCGGAGCTGGTGTGGGAGTACATCTCGTCGCCTGTGCTCCGTGCCCGCTGGGTCGTGGGCCTTGACCGGGTCGACGAACTCGATCCGACCGGACGGCGCCAAGTCGGCACGGTCAACCATTGCATGCATGGGGAGGATGTGATCGTCCAGGAGTTCGTCGACTGGCGACCACCTCGCTACTACACGTCGCGAGCGACCACGCCCGACGGAATGACGATCGTCGCGACCTGCGAGGTGGAACCCGTCGAGGGAGGTTCGGTCCTTCACGAGCGGGTCCAGCAGCCGAGCAGCCAGGAGGACCGCGAGGTGCTGGCCGCATTGGCACCGATGTTCGACGAGGCGCACGTGATCGAGCGCGCCCAGCTATCCGCCCTGCTGGCCGAGGCGGTGGCCGAGCTGGACACCGAAGCGGACCCAGCTCTGCCGGACTTCGACGAACGACACCGCCGGACCACGTCGGTGACGGAAGGCAACGGCTGAGAGTCCCTGCGTCCGCAAGTCGAGTTTCACGCTGCGTAAAGAGATCTTCACGAGCTGTGAAAGTACGAACAGGGCTTCCCCTTTCAGATCTCCTGAGCAGGACTGGTTGAGGCGTCGTTGACACAACTCGACGAGGACACCTACCTCGTCGGGGGTCAGATCGTCGAACCCGACCAGGCGATAGCGCCGCCCCTTTTTCTCGACGATGCCGTGTCGGCTGAGGACCGGGCCCGGCATGCGGGGGACGATCTGGGCGTAGTACTCGATCTGGCTCCGGTCTGCGGCCGCCAGCGCCCCGGCGATGTCGTCGACCGACGCCGAGCCCCCGCCCACGAGCAGTTCGATCAGCATGACCGGCTGATACACGTGCGACATCCGCATCTTGCGTTCGATGAACTCGGCGAGCTCTGTGAAGGTACGGGCCATCGAGGAGACCTTACGATGGGAGGTCGGAACCCGCAGCCTGGCATCGCGTCGGGGGGTGCACGCCACGGGCGGTGGTGGTGACGCTGAGACCGAAGCAGACAGTCGCGGAAAGCAATCTCTTGGACGCGACCAAGACCTTCAGCGAGCGGAGACCGGCGGACCGGTCCTCCTAGCTGACCGTTACGCCGGCCGTGAACTAGAGCGCCTTCGACATCCCCGCCCTAGTGGGCGACGGTTGAATCTGGCTCTGGTGATGCCAGTTCAAACAGCTATCAAACCGGCGCTTCGGAAGTGAGCGGGGTCTGAGGGTCGTAGGCGCGTAACAGGGGTCCTGTCAGTCTGGTGGTTGTACGCCAACCAGCTGGAGGACCCCTGTGGAGACTGACCCTATCCGCGTGTGCGAGCTGATCGTCGGCTTGCCCGACGTCAACGTGTTGGGTGTAGAAGATCCCGGCGAGGGGTTCCCGCTTCGACTGCACATCGAGAGTCGCGCGTCCCGAGACCGGTGTGTGGGGGGTGCGGGGCAGCGGCGGAGGTGAAGGATCGGCCGGTGGTAGAGCTGGCCGATCTTGCCGCCTTCGGGAGGGCGGTGCGGCTGCTGTGGCACAAGCACGGTGGCGCTGTGTCGATCCGAGTTGTCGGGTGGGTTCGTGGACGGGGATCGATGCCCGTGTCGCCGCCCCCAGGTTGGGCCTGTCGGATCGGGCCGGCCGGTGGGCCACCATCCAGGTCGGTCGGTGTGGCCGCACGGTGGCAGAGGTGGCCCGGGAACTGGGTTGTGACAGCCACACTGTGGGGCTCCCGTATTCCGCGGGAGGTCATCGTTCGAGCGGGTGGAGTTGACCCGGGTTGTGATGGACGCCGGTGTGTTGTCCTGTGCCAGATCTGTCGCTCCAGTGCCCGCTCGGGTGATGGCAGGTCGGGCGTGACCTAATAGGGGCTTCGGAACTGTGTCGTGGCTGTCTTGTCCGCCCACTCGATCGCCCATGTGGGGCAGGGAACGGAGATGACCATGGTGGATTCAGAGCGGATCGAAGTGGTGGGCGGCGTCGACACCCATGCCGATTTTCACGTGTGCGCGGTTGTGTGCGCGGTGAGCCATCGGCGCCTGGGGGTGGCGACGTTCGATGTGAGCACGGACGGCTACCGCAGCGTGTTGTCGTGGCTGGAAGGATTCGGCGACGTCCGCCAGGTCGGGATCGAGGGCACCGGCACCTACGGGGTCGGGCTAAGCCGGTTCTTGTGTGCTGCCGGTATCGAGGTCCGAGAAGTCAACCGGCCCGATCGCAGTGCTCGACGAATGTCCGGCAAGTCCGACGCGGTTGATGCCGAGGCCGCCGCCCGGGCTGTGATCGCCGGGCAGGCAACCGGGCTTCCCAAGGGCCAGAACGGAGCGGTCGAAGCGATCCGGGTGCTTCGGGTCGTGTACTCGTCGGCGGTAAAGGATCGGACGGGGGCGATCAACCAGTTCGGGGCGCTGGTATCGACCGCACCCGAGACCATCCGAAACGAGCTGGCTGGCCTGACGAGAGACCGACGGCTCGCCGTGGTGCTTCGGTGGCGTCAGCGAACCACCGACACCACGCTGGAGCGGGCTACCCGGCGAGCCATGCGAGAACTGGCAGACCGGATCGACATCCTCGACGGACAGGCGCAACGTCTCGAGACCGAGCTTGGCGAGTTGACCGATCAGGAGCGGCGTCGCTCCGCGACCTTCCCGGGGTCGGGGTTCACACGGTTGCTTCCTTACTGGTCGCCTTCGGTGACAACCACGACCGGATCAAGAGTGAGGAAGCGTTCGCTCACCTGTGTGGCGCCGCACCGATCCCCGCCTCGTCGGGCAAGACCAGCCGGAACCGCCTCAACTACGCCGGCAATCGCGACGCCAACCACGCGCTCTGGCGGATCGTGATGGCCCGGCTCGCCCAGCGCGATCAACGCACCGTCAACTACATGCAACGCCGCAGCGCCGAAGGACTGTCCAAGCGAGACATCATCCGCTGCCTGAAACGCTACATCGCCAGGGAGATCTACCGCGTGATCACCAACCCGCCAGCCCCGGCGCCAACCGGACAGGAGATCCGAGCCATGCGGAAAGACGCCGGACTCACCCAGGCCGACCTCGCCAAGGCCACTGGCTTGCCGCTCATGAACATCTCGCGGATCGAACGGGGACAGCTCCGACGCGGCGAACTCCAACACCGTTGCCACCACGCCCTCACCACACTGCCACCCAGGGCTTGACACTGATAGGAGCATCTGGCACACCGTCAACGACGCCGTCCTGGCCTACGGGGAGGCCCTCCTCGAGGCCGATACCGATCGGGTCGGCCAGGTCACCGCCTTGGGGATGGACGAGACGCTGTTCGCCCGGGCCGGTGTGTGGTGGCGCCAGTTGTGGTCGACTTCCATCGTCGACGTCGGAGCGGGTGTGCTCCTCGATGTGGTGCCCGGTCGTGGCGGTTCCGGACCGGCCGCCTGGCTGGCCGCCCGAGGCGAGGAGTGGCTTTCGGGTATCGAGTGGGCGACGTTGGATCTGTCGGGTCCGTATCGGGCGGTGTTCGACACCATGCTGCCTGACGCCACCCAGATCGCCGACCCGTTTCACCTCATCAAGCTGGCGAACTCCAAGTTGGATGAGTGCCGGCGTCGAGTACAGAACGAGACCCTCGGACACCGAGGTCGTAAGACAGATCCGTTGTATCGGATCCGTCGGCTCCTCACCAAGGCCGACGAACGGCTCGACGACCGAGGCCGCACCAAGCTGCTGGGGCTTCTCGCAGCCGGCGACCCGAAGGGGGAGGTGAAGGACACCTGGCACGCCAAAGAAGTGATCAGAAGCATCTATGAGATCGACGACCCAGCGTTGGCCAACGAGTTCGTTACCCGCCTCGCCTCCGACCTCCAAGACACATCCTTCCCACCCGAGGTGCGGTCACTGGGTCGGACACTGCGCCGGTGGAAGAACCAGATCGTTGCCTGGCACCGGGGA
>JBGTLA010000131.1:0-18103 GCA_041744375.1 Acidimicrobiia bacterium
CTTCGACCTCGACGTGGGCGACAGCGAAGACGAAGTCTTCTGGACCCAGTTCCTGCGTCGTCTCAGAATGCGGGGCCTCACTGGGGTGGTCCTGGTCATCTCCGTTTGATGGACCGCGGGCGCGACGCGACGAAGTACGCCGCCCGGGTCGTTACCGACCGGTCCCGGCACTGCGATCTCGTTGTTGATCTCCCAGGATCCCCGAGCACATGCCGGGTTGAGGCACCGCCAGCGGCGCTTCACCACCGCAACCGTGCCAGATACGTCCGTGGACGTATCTGGGCGATTGACGGCTGTACGCGATTCGCCCCCAAGGCCCCCGTGGTCGGCCTCGGGCTAGGCAGCCCTGCGTGACTAAACGACCTATCCCTTCTGTGCTGCGTAGTGCCGGGCCTCACGCAGTGTGGACGGAATCCATGTGAGATCCTCGCTGAGGATCCACGGTGGCCCAACAACGTCACGGACCTCCGCCACGGATGCCCAGCAGATTGGCCGGAAGGCCGATGGTCCCCGTCACAGCGATGGCGCCGTTGCCCCGAACATCTGTCAGTCGGGCCCACTCAACACGCGCAAGCGCGACGCCTATGGCACCATCGACCCCTCCTGGAGTAATCTGGCACTCCGAAGGCTTGGGGTAAAACTCCAGTCCCTCGAAGGACAACTGGGACACGGCAACAGGGTCGTCGGCAAAGAAAATACGTCCTTCACCGCCCTTCAGCCCGAAGCCTGGTCCGTCCACATGGTCGGCAAGGGTGAGGGTACCGCGACGGTCGCCGCTCACCTCCAGCACACCGCCCATCTCCTCCGGGATCGTGAGGGTCTCAACAGTTTCTGACAGCAGCAGATGACACAGCATCTGGGTTCCGCGAGGAAGTTCCCGGTCCGGGCGGGATCAAGGCCCCCAACGCGGGCACAAAGCGACGACACCGACAAAGGCGCCGCTCACGAGGCGACCGATCTGACGGCGTCTTTCATAGCCGTAGAGTATGCGGATTAACTCTTCCAGCCGAACGCTGGGTACGCCCAGCCAAGCAGGCGGTCGGCAGAAGGGCACCTGCCGGTGGCATCGAATCATGTGTGATGGGTGTGTCTTGCGACTGGGGCCGCTCCGCGGTCGGCTGTCGTCAGATCATTGTTGGGGAGACGGCGACGGGGATCGAGGTGGTTTCGCCGCTGCGAAGAACAGACTCCCTGCGCCGGCCAGTAGCGCCAGGACGGTAAACCCGATCCTGTAGCTGCCGGTGACGTCGGCGAGGATCCCTGCGAACAGCGGGCCGCCGACCATCCCCACCATTAGGACGACCGACGAGTAGCCCATGATCTGGGCGAAGTGCGTCGCCCCGAAGTAGTCGGCGCGTATGGCGCTCATCATCGGTCCGCGCATTCCCCAGGCGAGACCGTGGAGCAGGATGAACGCCCATATCATCCAAGTGCGGTCAGCGAACGTGAGCAGCAGTAGCCCGGTCATGTGGCCGAGCATCGCCAGCGCGCAGAGGAGACGCTTGCTGACCCTGTCCCCGAACACCCCTCCAATCGCCATGCCGGTCATCTGCGCCAGGGGGATCGCGCCGACGACGAAGCTTGCACCCTGCAGGCTGAACCCCTGTTCGCTGGTCAGGTACAGGGAAAGGTGCGCTATGACGCTGCCGACCACCAACAGCGACGAAGCGTGCCCCAGGGCGATGAGCCAGAACGCAGGCGTCCGCATCGCCTCGGACGCCGTTAGGTGATCCGCCGCCGATACGACCGGTCGGTTGTCAGTTTGAGGGCCGTTCGGGTCCGTGCCGTCGACAAACGTCCCGTGGTCCGCCGGCGACGTCCCGAAGATGGATGCCAGGACGAGCACTATGACACCGATAACGAGGCCCGAGCCCGCCGCGGTTGCTCGCCATCCGAACTGGCGCAATGCAAGGACCACCATCGGCACGACAAGACCGCCGGCGGCGAGGCCCAACCCGAGGATCGAGAGCGCTCGCGCTCGCATGCCCTCGAACCAGCGCACCGTCTCGGTAGTCACGGTCATGAACCCGCTGAGGCCGGCGCCGACGGCAATGGTGAAGAACGAGCCGATGAAACCAAGTGGAGTCTCGATCTGGCTGAACCAGAGGAAGCCGGCGATCAGCACAACCGCTCCGAGACGCATGACCGCCTTGGTCCCGAACCGCTGCAGCGCCCATCCCTGAAGCGGCCCGAGCAACCCACTCTCCGCCCGGTTGAACGAGTAGGCGATCGAGATCGTGGTCTTGCTCCACCCGAACTGCTCGCGCAGCACCACCGCGTACAACCCGAACGCCTGCAGCACGAAGGCGCTGTGCATGGCCAGGATGGCGGCCGAGGCGCCGACCACCTTCCAGCCGTGAAACACCCTAACGCGCGCGTCTCGAGCCGTGCGGGCGGCAGTCGTCGACCTTCTCACTGTGAGTCGTCGAGGAGAAGCCGCAAAGCAGGAACCGCCCCGGTGATGGCAGCGGCGTCATCATCGTCCATGGCGGCGAGCTTCTCGGCCAGCCAGAGATCGCGACGCTGGCGGTTGTCAGACAGCCATTCCTGGCGATCGGCGTTGAACTCGACCAGGCAGATGCGCCTATCCGACGGGTCGACCGCCCGCCGTATGAGCCCCTCGGTTTCCAAGCTGCCGACGACCTTGCTGATCATCGGAAGCGACAGCCGCTCCGTCGCCGCCAGGTCGGAGAGGCTCAGGGGGCCATGACGTAGGACCGTACCAAGGGCCGACGCCTGCGTGGGTGTCAGCCCGTCACCGCTCTGCTGACGCAGTAGGCGAGCCAGCGGCACGATCAGAGCGCGTAGCTGCGCCGCCACCTCCATGTGCCTCCCCTCGACAGTGGCCGACGTGAGACGCTTCCCCATGAGCCAACCCTACCCCAGACACTTCACCAATGAAACCATCTGAGGTCACGCCAACACACCAGGTCCCAGGTGAGATCAACCGTTCCCTGCCAGGGCGGAGGTAGGGAACATCCGCTTGTGCTCGACCCGTTCACGACCCTCATTGGGCGTCCGCATACACGCTGGACGCCCCTTGGAGATACAGGGACCGGGAGGTGTTGCGACTCGGTCGGCGTGTCTTGCGGCCACCGAGCAGTCCTGGGCGGACGTGGAGTTCCACTTGAGGACGGCGGGTGTCGAGCCAGTGGTCGAGGGCGTCTCGGCTCCAACGTGGAGTTCGGGGAGTGATGTAGATCGGGTCGGGAACCGAGTCGTCCTTGCCGCGGATCCGATAGAGGGTGGCCTTGCTGATCGACAGCTCCCGGCACACATCGCTAACGGTGAGGAGCTGGCCGACCGGCAGTTCGGTCTCTGCTTGAATTCGCATTCCCGATCGTCGGAAGTCACCCTCCCCCGATAGTCCCCCCGAATCTTGGGCTTTCCCTCGAATCGTGGAGGGTTCCTTTTTGATGTTCTGTTCTCGGGGTCATGCTGACTGGGTCCTGGGCTGTGGTGTCCCGGTTTCGATCATCCAACGCCAACTCGGCCATACCTCCCTCGCCACCACAGACCGGTATCTGCGGCACATCGCCCCAAAGGATGTGGTGGAGTTGATGAAAGCCGCGTGTGGGACATCTGAGTCAAGGTGCGTCGAGAAAAATGGCGTCCACAGCCACCGTGAGCTGGTGGGGAAGGTGTTCCTCAACCACTACGACCCGCGGGTGCGAGACAACCAACGGCGAACGCACACCGACCAGACGATCCAGGGCGACCCCTTCCCTCTTTGCTCCTGAGCCCGGGTTGTGACCCGGCGATGAAGCCGAAAACCCCTTTCCCCCGCCTCCGCGCTCGCATCGGTCCCGGAACCCGGCTACTCCGAGTACCTCGAGGACCGGAACGAGTGCCATCGACTTCGGCGGGAACCTGATCGCGGCGCAGTTCACCATCCTCATCGAAGTGGTGTGGCGTGGCGTCTGGCAGTTCTTGGACGCCATCTTGCTCGCTGGCTGGTGCTGGCAATCGGGCACCCTACTTCGACGCAACTTGGTGGGCCTGTCCAACCTATCGTTAGTCCTCTCGGCGTGCGCAGGGGCCGGCGCCATACTGCAACCTTCTCAGCTTCGGCCTTGTCCCAGACCTACTCCCGGGGGTCGTCGGCGGGTCAGCACCATCAGTGCGATCCCGGTCGCCAACGCTGCCTGTCCCACCCAGATGCTGTTGGGGCCGATGCCCATGAAAGGTAGGGTGTCCGGGGGGGTTCTAAGGAGCGAGCAGGTCGCGGACCTCGGGGCTGAGTGCCTCGACATGCGGAACGAGTCTCGGGTCGTCCTCCAGACGGTCGGCAGGGATGTATCCGGTGAGAAGCTCGTAGGCCGCGGCGAGTTGGTCTGGGTCGCTGTTGCCGATTGTGGGCAGCCGCCAAGTTCTTTGGCTTGCTCCTGCGTTTGCGATCGTTGATGGAATCAACATGTTGCGGTCCATCAGAGCCCACGTGACAATCTCGGCGGCGTGTTCGGTGCCTCGCTGGGCCCAGGCGAGGCTGTGGTCGTTCCAGGTGCTGAGACCTCGGAGCGCGACGAACTTTGAGCGATCACCGTCGGTCAGTCCGCTGCGAGCCCAGACGTGTGCCAGCTCATGGAGCATCGACATCTTGTCGACCCGGCACATAACGATGAGGTCCGAGTTGGCGTGGTAGATACCGACACGCCCGTTGCACACCATGATGTTTGAGTGGAATTGGATGTCGACCTCGGGGAGCTCGAGTCCGGCATCTTCGAACCGGGTGCGTGCCCAGTCGACCAGTTCTTCGTGGTTGGGCTCGAGCTCTGCTCCGAACGACCCAGAGATGGTGCGCGTCTCCACGGTCGGGTGTGGCTGGGGGGGCGCCAAAGAGGAGACTGCAGTAGCTGACAGGCCGAGGGCCGCCATGGCGGCGGCCACTGTGACGAGGCGAAGTGTGGATCTCCATTGCATGACCCCGTTCTCGGGGGCCACGGCTGTTGGTTGGTCGGGGGCGGGCTGTCAGATGGCTGCACCTGGCATCTGACGACGCAGGAAGGCCGGTTCATTACGAGGAGCCACGGAGTGCCAGGGGTGCGTACCGAGAAGACCGTCGACCGCTTCAACGAGTAGAAGGGAAAGGTGGGGTAATCGCGTCGACAGAGGCGCCAGCCGAGCCCGCCCAGTGGAGGGGCTCCCGCACCTCGATCGAGCATCTGTCCCGGATCTACCGGGCGACCCTGCTCATCAAAGAACCAGCCACCAGCCCTTGGAAAGCAAGTGGTCGACTCTGCTCGGAGAATGCCGACCCGACGCCCAAGAAGTCGAACTTGAGCTCTAGCCGTGCACATCACATCGAGAGTCGGGCTAGTCCTTACGGGGCCGGTGGACACTCACTGGTTTGGAGATATTGCAGACATTCGGCCTCTGTCCACCATCGGGTCAGTCTGTAATGGGCCTCGGTGTTGAGTTCATCGAGGTCGAGCATGAAGACGGTGACGAATCCATCCGGTCCGGTGGCCGCTAGGTATCGCCCGTCGGGGCTATAGGCGAGGTCCGCAAGCCCTTGTTGAGCAGGAAGCGTTAGTCGCAGCGACCCTGAGTCGACATCCCATATCTTGACGGTCCCGTCGGCACTTGCCGTGGCGATCTCACGACGAGATGGGTCAAAAGCAGCGTTGAGGACTGCTGCCCCGTGTCCTTCGAGTCGATGAAGCGGCTCGAAGGAGGTCGCATCCCAAAGTATCGCCGTCGTGTCATCGCTGGCGGTCGCCATCAGGTCGCCATCTTGATTGAAAGCAAGTCCTCGGACGAGATTCGAATGTTGAGTGAGGCTGGCGATCGTTTCGCCGCTGTCGAGTTCTCTGATCTCGACGAACGCCTGGACTCCGGGTTCGGCAAGGCCCATTGCCAGAACGGTGCCCGCTGGATTGAAGGCCACGCTGATCCCGTGGAGTTCGGAGATAACTTCGCCTGCTCCGGTGTGTGACTCCCATAGCCGAACCCCGTCGATGGAGGCCACGGCCAGAAGACCCTGGGGACCGAAGTCGACGTCGAGTGTGTTGACCCCCTCGACCAGGGTGCCGATCACCTCACCACTGCTGAACTCATACAACTTTGCGCCCGCTGATCCGGCCGTGGCAAGGAACATACCGCTGGGGTCGATGTCCAGCCGGGATACGTGCTCCGCTGCCTCGAAGATGCGTTGCTCTCGTCCGGTATCGACATCCCACACGCTGACTGCGCCTCGTGCTCCGATGGTGACCAAAGTCCCATCGACTGGGCTGAATTCGACCGCCCCCAAGCCGGGAGGGTTCGGGAGTCCTAACAGCTCATGGCTCCAGTATGGAGATAGATCCCATAGGCGGGTAGTCCCATCGGACTTGGTGGCGGTCAGAAGCAGATCAGCGGTTGGGTTGAGATCAATAGCCCAGACGTTTCCGGTGTGTCCGAAGACTTCGGCCTTGGTCTCAAGTGTAATCAGGTCCCACACCTTGACATCTAATGTCCCTGAACTGGCCACCGTGCTTCCATCGGCCGAGATATGAAGGTCGCTTACCGGACCTCGATGGCCGGTATACGCATACAGCTCCTCTCCGGATTCTGTGTCCCAGATTCTGACCGTCCCGTCGTCGCCGGCGGTCAGTATCCGTGATCCGTCCGGGGTGAATCCGATGTCGCCGGCACCTTGGCCCTCGAGCGTTGTGATCAGGCCTGTGCCAACGTCAAATAGGAGAGGACTCAAACCCTCGAGGCTCTCTGTGACCCGGGTCACGGCGAGCAGCGAGTCGTCCGGGCTGAAGGCCAGGTTGACCGTTACGCCGTCAGGAGGGGTCAGAACCCGAATCTCCCGTTCGGTCTCCAGATCCCACACCCTGACGGGTCCTTCGATGCTAGTTGCCGCCAGCAAAGACCTGTCGTTGCTAAAGGCCGGAACCAATGGAAGACCTTCCACGTCGAACGTGACATCAAGCTGGCCATCGGCCGCGTTCCATACCCGCACGGTTCCATCACCGCTGGCGGTGGCAATACGACTCCCCGAGGGATCAAAGACGGCGTCGAACACAGAATCGGTATGCCCAACCAGCTTGAACATGACTTCGACGGGGTCGACCCGCCAGACCTCCACACCCGTCGGATCCTCTCCAGAGGTCACGAAAGACATCCCGTCGGGCGAGAAATGAGCTATGCCCTCCCCTTGGTGAGACACGCGACCCAGGAGGCGATGGCTGAGAACAGCCTGATGAAGTGCTTCCTCGGCGACGTTCAACACCGTTTCATCCGCCCTCTGGGTGGTCTCGACTGCCTCTAAGGCGAGCAGGATGCTCAGCTCCGGGTCGATTTCGAGATTAAAATTGGCGGCGGCGGCCAGATCGGCTGCTTGCACGATCCGCGACTGCTCCTCGGAGGCCCGCCGCTGACTGAAAAACAGAGCTCCAAGCCCTGTGACGATGACAAGAATGAGAACCACGATTCCCGCAATGACACGACGGGTCCGGTTCGCTCGCCGCTGCTGTGCCCGCTGTGCCTCCAGACTCGACTCCAAGTAGTCCTGCTCGGGTGAGGTCAGTTCGAGGTCGGTGTCGCCTGCCCACCCAGCGAACCGGTCGAGGCGACTTCGGGTGAGAAGAAACCCATTGTCTCGGTGCGAGCCGACCCACTCACGGGTGGCGGCGGCCAGGCGCTCTCTGAGTCGGAGGTCCTCTCGGGTGTCTTCAACCCACTGCGCGAGGCGGGGCCATTCTGTGATGAGTGTCTCGTGGGCGACTTCGATTGTCGCTTGACCAGTTTCAATGTCTTGGTCGAAAACGAGCAGCCGGAGCACACCGAGGCGCTCGATTATTGCCCGCATGTCCCTCTCGCTGAAGGGGAGACTCATCACCGTGTCCTGGGGGACCCGACGACGAACTCCCTCACCGGTTTCGGTCACTGTCACCAGCGCCAACAGCAGCTGCCGGGTGGCTTCCCGGTCGGAGCCATTCATGCTCTCGTAGAATTCGTCCGCTCTCCGGGCCAGCGCGCCGGATATCCCACCCGCAGCCTGATAGTCGTTCAGGGTGAGCGTCCCCGTACGGCGACGTTCGAAGGTGTCCGTTATCGAGTACTGGAGGAGGGGAAGCGCCCCCGGCCGCGTCTTCACATCGCGGACGACCTCGCTCACCAGCTCCGGCTCAACCCCCACCCCGACACTTCGCGCCGGTCCGGTCACGGCTGCCGCTACCTCGTGGTCATATAGCGGCGGAACCAACACCACGACGTCCCCTAAGACTTCTCCAAGGAGCTCGTGATAGACCATCCGATCCAAGAAGTCTGTCCGAACAGTCACTACCCACTGGACCGAAGTGTTCCCACCCGCCATCAAAGTCAGAAACCGGTCAGCGTCGCCGGGCTGGGCCATGGTGAACAACTCCTCAAGCTGGTCCACCACCACCACAACGGAATGGTCGGTTACCGATCCTCCCGATCGGACACGCTCCAGCACATCGACCGCCGACTCACCTGTGACCTCCGCGGTGGCCTTGGCCAATACTCCCAGAGGGTCCGCGCCAGGGAACATCACAGCAATCTCGCCCCCACGCTTGCGGAGTTCGGGTATCAGCCCTCCGCGGACCACACTCGACTTACCAGCACCACTGGGTCCGGCCAGCACCACGAGCCGGACACCTCCACGAGCTTCCAGCCTCTCTCGCAACCGTCGGACCAGCTCATCCCGACCGAAGAAGTCCGCAGCGTCTTCCTCGTCGAAGGCACGCAACCCCTTGTATGGATTTCGTACCGATGGCGGCCCTATGGCGGCGGGAAATGCGGGGACCTGAACTGACTGCATCAGGGAGGGGTCCTGGTCCAGAATCCGCTGCTCCAAAGCCCTCAGAACGGCGGACGGCTCAATACCAAGCTCCGCCGCAAACAGTTGTCTCATCCGAGAAAACGTTCGCAACGCCTCGCCCTGTTGCCCAGCCCGATACAGCGCGATCATCAACAAAGCCCACAATCGCTCGCGCAACGGATGCTCGGCCACGAGCCGCTTGGACTCGACCATCACTCCCGACGCTTCGCCAACTGCCAGGCGAGCGTCGAGATGGTCCTCTATCACGGCAAGGCGGAGCTCCTCCAATCTTGAAGCCTCCACCCTCAACGAGAAGGCGTCGTCGGCCACGCCCGAAAGGGGCGCCCCCCGGAACGACTTGAGGGCCTTGGCGAACCTCTCGGCGGCGCGATACGGATCTTCCGAACGAACTGAACGGCCCTCTTCGACCAACCGGTCGAAACGGCGAACGTCGAGCTGGTCATCGTCGACATGCACGATGTAGCCGTCACCAGTCCCGCGCAAGATCTCACCGTCGGCGTTAAGCGCTCCGCGCAAACGCGCCACATGAGCCTGGACTGTCTTCCGAGCCGACGCCGGTGGTGCGTCACCCCATAAATCATCGATCAGACGGTCGATCGAGACCTCCCGACCCGCGCCAACCAGGAGAATCGCCAGAACGGTGCGGCGTTGCCTCCCACCCAACGGTACGGGGCCGCCATCCGAAATCACTTCGATCGGGCCGAGAAGTCGGAACTCCATACGCTACAAGCCTATGCGAAACCTCTCAGACCTCACCACCCCGCGTCTCGCAACCGTCCAAACGCAAAGCGAGCCGCGGCCCGCCGACCATGCCTCGTCGCCTCCGAGGAACGCCGACCACCCCGGGAGAGGAGCGTCGACCCACGCGACGTCACCCGAGATGCCAAGCCGACCAGATGCCCGGGCAATCTGTGAGTCACAGCGAACACCGACCCATCCTGGCCCGTCTCGTCAACCCGCCCGGGCACCATCACAGCCAATCTGAAACTTGGGTGTCGGGATTGGGTTCGGAGTCTGGAGGTTCGTCGGTGTTGGCTTGTGCCGGCCGTTTTATCTGGGGTGCTGGGGGTTGCCAGGGGGTGATCCGTTGGACGACGTCGCCGTAGAACCCGTTGATCAGGTCGAGTACCGATGGGATGAAACCGGGGTTCTTTCGGCCTGTACTGCGACCCATGCCCATTTCTCGGCGTAGGACCAGTCGGAACCTATTCGGTTCTCTTCTGTCTCCGCCGAAGAGGGCGTCGCGGTCTTGCCGGATCTGGTCGAGGGTGGCGCTTGTGCATGAGCGGGCGCCTTTGGGGTAGGCCTCGACGATCAGATCCGGTGGGGAGTCGGCGAGTTGTTTGACGAGCCATGAGACCCGTCCCACCGCCCCCTTGTTGGACGGCGCGATCACGTCGAGCGAAGCGGTGATGTGCCGCCCACGCAGGTCCGCTTCTAGGTCGAGGTGCCCGGCTGTGTTGGGGATGTTCAACGCCCCCGTCAGTGTGCCGCGAGTCGTTAGCGAGTCGACCAGATGAGCTGTGCGCTTGTCGGGGTCTTGTTGGTTTCTGGGTCTCACGGATCTCACGTCCTCGCCGATATCTGACGCCAGTCGCAAAGCGGCGAAGCGAACCAGTTGATCCCACCGGCGGGTCGTTTCCTCGACACCTGGAGTCCGCTTGTTCAGCTCACCGGTTCGGGCCGCATCGCGTACTGCCACCCAGTGGACGCCCATGTCCTGGAAGTCGAGCGCTCCGGAAGCTCGGTGTTGGAGATAACGAATCAGCTCACCGAGAATCCATGCCTGTTCTGCGTCTTTGACGCCTTTGTGCTGTTGGATTCGGATCGCGGTCGTGAGGATGCCCGTCCATGAGATGTGCGACACGGCCACTTTGGAGTTGGCTCTCACCTTCAACCCCTCGGTCGGGTGGGTGTTGCGACGGGGGGCGATCTCATTGGAGATGGTGAGGATGTGGTCGATTCCGTCGCGTCGCGCCAAATCCCAATAAGTGTTGATCTGGTCGGCATCGAGTGTCTGATGCCCTGTCTTGACCTCAACGAGAGTCGACCACGTCGACTGCCCCCACGAGACTCGGATCAACCCGTCGGGTCTGATCTTCTTCCCGTCTAAGACCATGGCCACTTCAGAGAACGCCTCCACTGTGGCCTTCTGGGCTCGAGATGCACCCAGTGGACCGAGTATTTCGGTGGACAGGTCCCTCACGATGGTCAGGACGGCGAGAAGCGCCGATGTTGCCCGCTCCTCCGCCTCCTGGTCCGAACCGATACCCGAGACTGGAATCAGGCGGGCTTTGTGGAGGATCTGGTCTTTGGCCATGCGCACGAACCTAATCCACATTCGCAGCGACCGCGCTCATCGGTTTTCCTGCGGCACTATCAGCCAGTCGAAAAACGCTGATCGTTTGCCACCGTGCGCCAAACTCGCGGACTACCCCGGCTCAGCGACGATGTAGGCGTGACGGTCGATGGCTCTCGGGTCTGGTCGAATCGCATTGTCGTTCTGGAGTCGGCCTTCGACGTGGCTCCTTGGCCACCCGACGGGGTATTCCGCCGTCGAAGGCGGCGGCGAGAAAGGCGTGCAACGTGGTGGGCGCCCTGGAGACCTGATTGGCTTCCTCGCAGGCCTCTTGCGTGCCACCCGCTCAGGTGGGGACGGCGCTGGCGTCGAGGTAGGCGTGGCATGCCTGGAGTGCTGCTGCGCCTTCCTCTACTGCCGAAGCGACCCTTTTTGTGCGCAGTCGCCGCCGGTGTGGTGGTGGCGTACATCTACTCGATCGTCGTGTTGAACAGGCTTCCCATCTCATCGGTCAGCCTTGGGTCTGCCCTTCGGGCTCCTCAGACCAATCGGAAGGACGTTGAAGCGTGACCAGCGGGTTGAGGATCGGCCCATTTCCGTGACCAAACCAGCAGCTCCCCACAAGGCGAGCACGGGTATGGAGCCTCCATGACCGAAGCATCGCCACCGGTGTTCCGTCCTCCCAGGTTCCAGGACCCGTCGGCCGACCCGAGGCGGGCGACGAGGTCCTAGTTGCCCGGTCGTGCCGCGGTTTCGTACCTTTCTTCTGCCACCATTTCGACGCCTCGGCAACCGCCATGAATAACAGGCCGGCAGCGCCGGCCACCAGCCAATCCGACAGTCCCAGCGGTACTGTGCCCAGCACCCGGTCCGAAAGGCCTGGCAGGTACACGGCTGCCACTTGGAGCACGAGCACCAACGGCACGATGATGTTCATGAGTCGATTGTCGAACACCTTCGATCCGAACACCGTCTGTTGGTGGGATCGGACGGCGAACGCTTGAACCACCTGGAGCACGGCGAGCGTGGTGAACAGCATCGTCTGCCATGCGGGGTCGCCGATCCGTGGTACCAGAACGCCACACCGAGGGCGATGGTGCCGATAGCCATGCCGGTGATGATCGTGTGCCGTCCGAGACCATCGGCGAACACACCCCCTTTCGGGTCCACGGGGCGGCGGTTCATGACACCGGGTTCCGCCGGCTCGGCTCCGAGGCTCAAACCGAGCAGCCCGTCGGTCATCAGGTTCAACCACAGCAACTGCAATGGCAGCAGTGCCACGGGGTCCAGCGGCACGGCCCCGGTGGCGAGGAACGGCAGCGGCCACACCAGCATCGCCATGACCTTGCCGATGTTCCCGGCCACCGCGTAGCTCACGAAGCGTCGGAGATTGTCGTAGATGACCCTGCCCTCTTCCACCGCGGCGACGATGGTGGCGAAGTTGTCGTCTCGGAGCACCATGTCAGCCGCCTCTTTGGAGACGTCGGTACCGGTGATGCCCATGGCGACCCCGATATCCGCCTGCTTGAGGGCCGGTGCGTCGTTGACGCCGTCACCGGTCATCGCCACCACCTCGCCCCGGGATCCGAACGCTTCGACGATTTGGAGCTTGTGCTCGGGTGAGACCCGCGCGAACACCGACACGTCGGCCAGCATCGACACCAGTTCCTCCCGGTCGATTCGATCGAGTTCGGTTCCGGTCACCACACCTGCGCTCGGGATGCCCAGTTGTCTCGCGATGGCGAGGGCGGTCTTGGGATGATCGCCCGTGATCATGATCGGCCGAATGCCGGCAGCGAGACAACGCTGCACGGCCACGGCGACCTCCTCGCGCGGCGGGTCCATTATCCCCACCAGGCCCAGGAACGTGAGCTCGTCCTCAATGTCGTCGTCCACGTCGGCCCGGTCCGCCGAGCGCATGGCCACGCCCAACACCCTCATTCCGTTCTCGGCGAGATCGTCGTTGGCGGCGAGGATCCGCGCCTCCCACCTGTCGTCGAAGTCGACCGGTCCGAGCTCGAGCCACACCCTGGTGGTGTGCAACAGCAAGCTGTCGACCGCTCCCTTTACGATTGCCACATACCCGCTGCTCAGCCCCGACCAGCCCGGCTCGGGGAGGAGATGGACCGTGGTCATCCGTTTGCGTTCGGAGTCGAAGGGGATCTCGCCGACCCGGGGGAACCGGTCGGCAAGTTCGTCGAGGTCGATGCCCGACCTGCTCGCAGCGACCAGCAGCGCCGTTTCGGTTGGGTCCCCGAACGTTATTGCCCGGCCGTCCTCGGGTCTGGTCTTGATGGTGCCGTCGTTGCAGAGTGCCCCTGCCATCAGTGTGAGCGTCACGGCGGGCGATGGCGCGTCGATCGGGCTGGTGGGGGCGAGCGACACATGGCCGTTCTCGACGAGTTCCTCCACGGTGATTCGCCGACCCGCCACGTCAACACAGGTCACCGTCATGCGGTTCTCGGTGAGTGTGCCCGTCTTGTCAGAGCAGATCACGGTCACCGATCCGAGCGTTTCCACCGCCGGTAGCTTGCGGATCAGGGCGTTGCGGCGAAGCATGCGCTGTGAGCCCATCGCAAGGGTCAGCGTGACCACCGCGGGGAGACCTTCCGGCACCACCGCCACCAGGGTCGAGATCGCGGTTAGCAGCACGTCGTCGAGCGACTTTCCGCCCGCCAGGCCGAGCGCGCCGACCAACGTGGCGACACCCAGGCCGAAAAGCGCCAAGAGGCGTCCGAGGCGTTCGAGGCGACGTTGCAGCGGGGTTTGGGTCTGTGCCACATCCTGGATGAGGCCGGCGACGCGTCCCAACTCGGTGCCCATTCCCACCGCAGTCACGATGCCCGCGCCGCGCCCGTAGGTGACCGAGGTCCCCATGTACGCCATGTTCACCCGGTCGCCCAGGGGGAGCTCCGCGCTGGCCAGGGGCTGGGAGACCTTGTCGACGGGCTCGGACTCGCCGGTTAGCGCCGCCTCCTGGATCCTGAGCCCTGCGCATTCCACCACACGCATGTCGGCGGGCACCACCGCGCCCGCGTCCAACGTCACCACATCGCCCACCACCACCTGCTCGGCCGGTATCTCGGTGAGCCCGCCCGATCTGCGAACCGTGACCAGCGGCGTGGACATGGCCCTGAGGGCAGCGATCGCTCGCTCCGCCCGGTATTCCTGGAAGAACCCGAGCAAACCGAACAGGACCACGATGGCCATGATCGCAACCGCCTCGAGAGCCTTGCCGAGATAGGCCGACAGACCGGCCGCGGCTATGAGAATCAGCACCATCGTGGCTGTGAATTGCTCCCACAGAATCTTCCACGGTGGAGTGCCCGCTGCTTCGGTGAGCACGTTAGGGCCGTACGCCTCGCGAGAATCGATGACTGCGCTGGGGTCGAGCCCGGCGCTCGCGTCGGTCCGGAGAGACGCCGCCACCTCAGAGCCGGGGATGGTGTGCCAGGGGGTTCGGACCGTGTCGAGTGTTGTAGAGGTGAAGGCAGACTCCTATCGGCGGACTAATAGTCGCCGACGGTCTCTCCAGCCGGTCTGGGCCGACGCCACCGGAGCGAAAGCTCGTACTGACGATGACGCCTCGTGGATACTCCCCACTCGGGCCCAGCAACTATACCGCCGGTGCGATCGGAGAGTCAACCTCGAAACAGCGTCGACGAGTGGCTGTCCTGGAGATCTTCGACGACACGTATCGGCATATCGCCCTACCTCTGATCACCTGCGGCAGGGCGAAAGAGACCGAATCCCAAGACTGACCTGGCTGTGAGGACAGCGCGGTGGAAAAGAACCCATCTGACACGTATCGTGTCACTTATGCATGTACAGTGCGTTTCAGACTATGACCATGCCAAACCTTGCTCAGTCTTCTCTTCGTGAGCAGCAGAAAAGCCTGGCGCGGCTCCTGATCGTTGAGGCTGCGTCACGGGTGATCCTCCGATCGGGCATCCATCAGTTTTCGATGCAGGAGGTCGCCACTGAGGCCGGTGTTTCGCTTCGTACCCTCTACCGCTACTACCCCAGCCGAGAAGCGCTCCTTGAGGGCGTGGCATCGGAGATCGAGCAGGGTCTGGAGGAGGCAGGGTTGCCGGCGGGGATCGAATCGTCGACCTTCACCGAAAAGTTCGGTACTCCCGAAGCCGTCGCCGAGGTGGTGGGCGACGCCTTCCGGACGACAGCGCAGAGAGGCGTCGACATCGGGCGGGCCTGGGTGATCATCAACATGGTCACCGGAAGCCGGAGTGACTCGAGGCGAGACCGCGACCGGATGGTCCGCCAAGTGGTGGAGCACTTCGGTCCCCATCTGACCCACACCGAACAGGACCTTGCCTTTGGGGTCCTCCGGTACCTGGCCGGTGCCATTGCCTGGAAGGTGATGACCGACGACTTTGGAATGGACACCGAGGAGATAGCCGAAGCGGTTGGGTGGGCGGTGCGAACCCTCCTCGAGACGATCGAGGCTGGGGGCGGGCCAATTCGCCAACCATGAGACGGGAGTAATCTATGGACAGCAATACCAGTGTGGTTCTCTCCCTCAAAGAAGCGGCAGGTCGTCCGGCCTTGGAGGTGGGCGGCAAGGCGGCCAACCTGGCCGTCCTCAAAGAAGCGGGATTTCCGGTACCTGACGGGTTCGTTATCACCACCGCCGCCTTCACCGGGTTCGTCACAGCCAACGGCTTCAACGAAGGCACCTCTCCGGAATCGGTGCGCGCAGCTGGCCTCCCCGGCCATGTGACCACCGAACTGGAGCGCGCCATCGAACGATTGGGCGAGCCGGTGGCGGTGCGCTCTTCGGGTGTATCTGAGGATCTGGCCGGCGCTTCCTACGCCGGTCAGTACGAAACCGTGCTCGGTGTGAAGAGGGCAGGCGCGGAAGCCGCCTTGCTGTGCTGCTGGGCTTCGGCCTTCGATGCGCACCTGGTCCGCTACCACCACGCCAACGGCAACAGCGGGGTTCCTGAGATGGCGGTACTGGTCCAACGTATGCTGGCAGCGGAGACGGCTGGGGTGGCGTTCAGCGCCAACCCAGTGACCGGCGACCGCGGCGAGGTGGTGATCAACGCGGTGTCGGGTCTGGGCGACCGTCTCGTCGCCGGGGAGGTCGATGGCGAACAGTGGTTCGTAAGATCAGGCGAGGCGGTGCGGGCAGACAGCTCGATCAGGGCGCTGAGCTCCGACCAGGCCCTCGTCGTCGCCGGACTGACCCGCGACGTCGAAACCCATTTCGGCGCCCCCCAAGACATCGAGTGGGCCCTCGCCGAAGGCAAGGTCCATCTCTTGCAGGCCCGGCCCGTAACCGCACTGCCCCCGCCACAAGTCGAGATACCAGTCGAGGTTCCGGAGGGCTATTGGGAGCGGGAAGCGAGTCATGCTCCCCGGCCGTGGAGCCCGCTGACCAGCTCGTTGACCTACGAGGCCCGCAACCCTGCCCTCCGCCAGGTCATGTCCGACTTCGGCCTGCTCATCGACGCCATTGAGTTCCGAGAGATCGGGGGTTGGGAGTATGTGCGCACCGTCCCCCTCGGCGGCAAGGACCGACCGCCTCCCCCGGACTGGCTGATGCCGATCGTGATCAGGCTGGCACCCGGGATTCGGCGAAGGGTACGCCAGGCGGTCGCCGCGGTGCGTTCTGACGACGCCGGGGCACTGGTCGACCGCTGGCGCCAGGAGTGGCACCCGGGGCTGAAGTCTCGGATCGCCGCTGTTCGTTCCGTCGAGATATCGACCCTAACGGATACCGAACTCATCGAGCACTACTCTGTGGCCATCGAGGTCCTCGGGGACGGGGCCAGGGTCCACTTCACCCTCCACGCCGCCATCTGCATGGCCTTGGCCGAGCTGGTTTTCGCATCGAGGGAGTTGTTGGGTTGGGAAGAGTTCAGAGTTTGGGAACTGCTCGCTGGTCTCTCCCACATGTCCACCGAGCCCAGTCGTCGTTTCGGCGAACTCGTTGGAAAGGCAGCCGCGCGGCCGGACACCCGCCGGATCGTCGAAGAAGGCGGTGCAGACGCCGTCGAACGCCTGGGTCAGACCGACCCCGACTTCGCGGCAGCGCTGGCTTCCTACCTAGAGGAGTTCGGCACTCGGGGACTCGACTACGATGCCGCCACCCCCACTCTCGCTGAGAACCCCGAACTTGCCCTCGCCCTGATCGCCGACCAACTAGCCAGCGGATTCGACGCCGACGAACGAGCACAAGGGGTTGATCAAGCCAGGAAAGTCGCAGTGGCCCAAGCCCGCGCCGCGCTCGATGCTCGGCCCCAGGCCGACCAGGAGCGATGGGAGCGTGCCCTCGCCCGTGCCCAGCGGGCTTACCCGGTCAGAGAAGAAAACGTGTTCTACACATTGAACGCGCCACTCGGGTTGGTCCGCTACGCCGCCCTCGAAATAGGCAGACGCCTCGCCGGACGCTCGCAAGTGGCCCACGCCGACGACGTCTTCTTCCTCCACCACGACGAAGCCGCCGACGCTCTCATAGATGGGAACAAGCGACAAGAGCTGGTGGCGAGACGCAGAGCGGAGCGAGCGTGGGTCGAATCTCACCCTGGCCCCGCCACCTACGGGAAGGATCCCGGACCACCACCGCCCCTTGACGCACTACCGCCGGAGGCCCGCTTCGCCAACCAGGCTCTCCTCTGGTACGCCCAGCGTCTCTTCGACTTCGAGCAGAGCACACGCCGAGCAGCCGGTGCCGACGTATGCGGCACCGCCGCCTCGCCCGGCCGCTATCAAGGCCCGGTGCGAGTAATCCGAACCGAGGCCGAGTTCCACAAGCTCACGGCCGGAGACGTCCTCGTCTGCCCGATCACCTCTCCCGTATGGTCGGTGCTATTCCCCAGCATCGGCGCCCTCGTCACCGATACCGGAGGGATCCTCTCGCACCCCGCCATCATCGCCCGCGAGCACCGCGTTCCTGCAGTAGTAGCCACCGGCAACGCCACCAAACGACTCCAAGACGGCCAAATAGTCATCGTGGACGGCACCAACGGACTGGTCCTACCCACCGA
>JBGTLA010000132.1:0-43579 GCA_041744375.1 Acidimicrobiia bacterium
GGCCCTGGCCGTGGCGGTGGTGTCCGGGGTATGGCTGATCGTCATCGCCGGATGGGTGGTGGCGGTCATCGGAGCGGCCTCGATCGTGGCAATGCTCACGTACGTGGGCGGTCCGCTCCCCTATGGGTATCGCGCTCTGGGCGAGGCGTTCGTGTTCGTCTTCTTCGGCGTCGTCGCCACCGTTGGCAGCCGATTCGTCCACGATGGCTCGGCACCGCGCGCCGCCTGGCTCCTGGCCGTACCGATGGGCATGCTGGCGGCCGCCATCTTGGTAGCCAACAACCGGCGCGACATCGACACCGACCGCCGAGTGGGCAAACGAACCCTGGCCGTCGTCCTGGGCCGGCGCCGAACCGCGCGCCTGTACGCCATCCTCACCTACGGCTCCTTCGCACTGATAGCCGCCGCCGCCGCCGCCGGTCTGACCGCCCCGTTGACCGGAATGGCCATCTTCCTCGCACCCTTGGCGATAGGCCCCAACCGCCTCATCTCCGGCGAATCAGAGGGGGCGGAGTTGATTCCGTTGTTGTCCGAGACGGCTCGACTCGAGCTTCTCACTGGTGTCGTCCTCGCCGCGGCCACCGCGCTCGGCTGACCCCTAACCTCTCGTCATGGAAATCTTCTCCCTAACCGGACACACCACCGTTGTCACGGGAGGCAACCGCGGGATCGGCCTCGGCATGGCCCGGGGGCTGGCCAAGGCGGGGGCATCGGTGGCTCTGTGGGCGCGCGATCTGGAAACTGCCGAAGCCGCCGTTGCGGAGCTGAACGAATTGGGAGAAGGAGAGGCGGTCACCATCGGTTGTGACGTTTCCGACGAGGAATCGGTGGGACAAGCACTGGAAGCCACGGTCGACCGGTTGGGACCCGTGGACTCGCTCTTCGCCAATGCCGGCACGAGTTGGGGTGTGTCGTTTCCGGATATGGAGCTCGAGGACCTCGCCTCGCTCTTCGACGTGAACGTGGGAGGTGTATTTCTCGCCGCTCGGGAACTGGCACGCCATCTGATAGCCCGAGACGCGCCGGGATCCATCGTCATCACGTCCTCCATAGCTGCCCACCATGGCCTCCCCACCGCCCCGCATTACTCCGCATCGAAAGGGGCAGCCACCTCGATGGCCCGCGCTCTGGCAGTGAGGCTCGCCCGTCATCGAATCCGGGTCAATGTGATCGCTCCCGGGTTTGTCGCCACCGAGATGACCGACGACTGGCAAGGGTCCGAGAAGTTCCAGAACACGCTCCGGACCCGCGTCCCGATGCAACGGTGGGGCACCCCGGCCGACTTCGAGGGTGCAGCCGTCTTTCTCGCCTCCCAGGCGTCGGCCTTCATGACCGGCGCGGAGATAACCCTCGACGGCGGATACTCCGCTTTCTGAGCTGGTTTGATTTTGCCCCATTCGGGCATCATCATCACCTGATAGAGGAGACACCATGAGCATGCGTGAGAAGTTCGAAGAGTCGGCATCCGAGTTCTTGGAGACAATCGCCGCCCCCGCCGCGGAGCGCGTCCGTGAGGGTGCCGATGACCTTCTCGGCCGCATCGGGACCGACGCCCGCCAGCTGGGCGATCGCCTCGGCTCCCAGCTCGCCGACCTGCCCGATGTCGCCTTGCGTCGCCTCGACCTGGTGCCCGCCCGCAAGGCCCGTAGGCGTTTGATTTTCGGTGTTCTTTGCGGATTGTCGATCGGGGCACTGGCTGCCTATCTGTTCGATAGCTCCAGGGGAGCCGAGCGAAGGGCAGCCCTGACCACTCGGCTGGGACTGAAGTCGCCCGAGCCGGCTGCCGCCACCACCGCACCCTCGAACTAAGGGGACGGGCGGAGACGGCTGCAGGAACCGGAGCGGCCTTACCACGGCGCGCTCCCTGGGCCGCGTCGGCCGTCTATCCGCGCGTTCCCTAAACCTCTTTCCGGTCGACCAGCAGGCCACGCACGAGAGCCTTGACCCTCGCCGCCACCAGCTGGGGCCGCTCCATCGGCAGGAAGTGACCACTGTCGGCCACCACCTCCCAGCCTGCGCGAGGAAACCGGACGGCCAACCTCCTGGCCAGATCCGGCGGATAGGTGTCGGAGAATTCCCCGGCCAGCACCAACACTGGGCACTCCACTTCAGCGAGGCGGTCCCAGACGTCGTGGCGGTGATAGTGACGGTAAACCTCGGCTTCGAACTCGGGGGAGCAGGCCAGCACCACCCCGTCGTCGACATCGACCAATCCGTCTCCGACATAGCCGTCGAGAGACGCGGCATCCCATCGGGAAAACACCGCTTTGGAGGCGAAATGAGCCCTGGCGGACCGACGGTCGGGAAACCACCTCGTGCGACGCAGCGCCGCTTCCACCAAAGGTTCTACGAGGGCAGGGTTGTCTGTTTCGAAGATGACCGGTTCCACCAACACCATCGCGGCGAATCGGCCGGGGTCCTCCAACTCGGCCATCACGATTGCCGTCCCACCCATGGAGTGCCCCACCCCAACAGCACCCCGACTGGTCTCGTCTAACACCTGGCGGCCGAACAGCCACCAGCTGATCGGATCCGGCGGCGACGGGCGGCCTCCGTGTCCGGCAAAACTCCACTGCACGACCGGCGGCTGTCCCGTGCCGGCGAGCGCACCGACGACCGGATCCCACACCCCACCACAGAACCCGGTGGCATGAGCCAGAGCGATTTCTGTTGTCCGACCCAAGCCGCTCCTCCCCCCAACGCAGGGAGGGCAGGCTACCGCCTCCCGAGTCGGCGAGTGCGGTGACCCCGGCCCGAGGCTGATACCGTTCGCCCCCAGCGACCAGGAGACATCGAGAGAGTGTCGTACGTGTTCGATTTCGGCGAGGCCGACCCGGCCCAAAGAGAGCTCCTCGGGGGAAAGGGTTCTGGCTTGGCCGAGATGACCCGCCTGGGTCTTCCCGTCCCCCCCGGTTTCATCATCACCACCGAGGCGTGCCGACACATGATGGCGCATGGCGACCTCCCCGATGGTCTCTGGTCGGAGGTCGACGAAGCGGTGGCTCGCCTCGAAGAGACCTCGGGACGGTCCTTCGGGACCGGTCCAGCACCGCTCCTCCTGTCGGTGCGGTCGGGTTCGGTGCATTCGATGCCGGGGATGATGGATACGATCCTCAACCTCGGCATCAACGGAGAGATGGTCGCGGAATTGGCCACCTGGGCCGATGACGCTCACTTTGCCTGGGACGCCTACCGGCGATTCGTTCAGATGTATGCCGATGTGGTGCTGGAGGTTCCTGAGCGCCACTTCCAGGCGGTGCTTTCTGAGATCCGCGGCAAGAGGAGCGTCGAGAGCGACGCCCACCTGAGTGACGAGGATTTGAAGACGGTCACCGAACGGTTCCTGTCGATCGTGCGTGAACATGGCCCCACCCCCCTCCCCCCCGATCCGCGCGTCCAGCTTCAAGGCGCCATCCGGGCAGTGTTTGAATCGTGGAACACCAAACGGGCAGTCGAGTACCGGCGGATACACGGCATCTCCGATGAGCTCGGCACAGCCTGCAACATTCAGATGATGGTGTTCGGCGACCTCGGGCCGACATCGGGAACGGGAGTGTGCTTCACCCGCAATCCCAGTACGGGCGACTCCGAGCCCTACGGCGATTACCTCGACCAGGCTCAAGGCGAGGACGTGGTCTCCGGAGTCCGCAACACGCTGACCCTGGACGAGTTGAGCGAACTCCACCCCGGCCCCCATGCCCAGCTTCTGGAGATCATGGATGGCCTCGAGCGTCATTTCCGGGACATGTGCGACATCGAGTTCACGATTGAGAAGGGCGAGCTGTTCATCCTTCAGACCCGTGCGGGCAAACGGACTGCCCAAGCCGCCGTTCGGCTGGCCGTGCATATGGTCAACGAGGGCCTCATCGACCGCAACGAGGCTGTGATGCGGGTCGATCCGGCCGCTCTCGAGCAGTTGCATCGCCCCCGCATCGACGACAAGGCCGATTCGGTACCCGTGGCGTCGGGTGTCGCTGCGTCTCCGGGTGCTGCCGCCGGGCGGGCAGTATTCGAAGCAGACCGGGCAGTGCAATTGGCGTTACCCGACGACCCGGTCCTGTTGATCAGGCCTCACACCACGCCCGACGACATCCACGGCATGGCGGCAGCCATCGGAATCCTCACCGCTCAGGGTGGGAAGACTTCCCACGCGGCAGTGGTGGCGCGTGGAATGGGAAAACCGGCCGTAACAGGAGTGCCCGGATTGGTAGTCGACGTGTCGACTCGCACGGCCTTGGTGGGCGAGGTCGACATCAGCGAAGGCGACATCGTGACAATCGACGGCACCACCGGGGCCGTCTACGTGGGTGAGGTGCCGGTGGTCGATCCCGAGGAGACGCCCGAACTGGGTACCCTCCTGGCTTGGGCTGACGAGGTGCGAACCATCGGCGTTCGCGCCAACGCCGACACCCCCCAGGACGCCGCCCGCGCCCGGGAGCTGGGAGCGGAGGGGATCGGGCTGGCGCGAACGGAGCACATGTTCTTGGGTGAACGACTCGAGATCGTTCAGAAGATCATCCTCTCCGACGAGGGTAGTCCCGAGCGGAACGAGGCCTTCTCCCGGCTGGAACGACAGCAGGTGTCCGACTTCGAGGGCTTACTCGAGGCGATGGATGGCCTCCCGGTCATCGTACGCCTCCTCGACCCTCCTCTCCACGAATTCCTTCCCGACCGTATGGAACTGGAGCACGAGATCTTGCGTCGGGTTTGGGCCGGCCGCTCGGTGGCCGCCCTGCAACGGATGTCAGAAGAGGTGGCCCGCTGGGAGGAAGACAACCCCATGCTCGGGCTGAGAGGAGTCAGGCTGGGGCTCATGCTCCCGGAGCTGTACCGCCTCCAGGTCCGAGCCGCTACCGAGGCGTTGGTGCGGCGCACCCGAGCTGGAGGAGACCCTCATCTCGAGATCATGATTCCGCTGGTGGCGACCGCCACCGAGTTGCAGCGGATGCGAACGATGATCGAAAAGGAGGTGGCCAGCGCCACCGCAGCGTCGGGCCTCGAGCTCGACGTTCCCATCGGCACCATGATCGAGTTGCCCCGTGCGGCCCTCACCGCAGGCGACATTGCCGGGGCAGCCGACTTCTTCTCGTTCGGGACCAACGACCTCACCCAGATGACATACGGACTCAGCCGCGACGACGCTGAGGGCCTGTTCTTGCGCGACTACCTGGCCCAGGGGATTCTCGACTCCGACCCGTTTCAGACCATCGACAGGGTCGGGGTGGGGCGGCTCATCGCGGTGGCCACCACTGAAGGCCGCTCGGCCAATCCCGACCTCGTCGTGGGAGTGTGCGGAGAGCACGGCGGCGACCCCGCCTCGATCGAGTTCTGTCTCGAGCTTGGACTCGACTACGTGTCCGCCAGCCCGCCCCGCGTCGAAGGAGCCCGCCTGGCCGCCGCCCAGTCCTGCCTCCGACTCGCCCAAGCATCGAGTTGATCATCCCCCGCAAGGGGAGGCGGCCACAACCGGGAGGGGATCAGGTCGGAGGGTGCGAAGCCCGACGACTCTCGTCCCCCGAACCGGCGTCCGGCCCAGGGACGAGGCGCTCGGCGGCGGTCCAAGGGTCGAGTCGCCGGGTGCGCACCTGTTCTAGGAGGTCACCCAGATCGGGTTGCTCGAGCCGATCCCTCATCCGGTCGGAGATCGCCGCCTCGATGTAGGAACGAACGCGCCTGCTTTGGCGGACACGCCCGTTCGGTCCCTTGGAATGACGACGGTGACGGTCGACGACGTCGAGCAGCTCTTCCACCCCGGAATGATCGGTGGCGACCGTCTCCACGATCGGCGGCACCCAGCCCGCATCGGTGGACATCTCCAACATGGCCGCCAGCGTGTTGCGAGTCTCGGCGACTTGAGGGCGGTCGGCCTTGTTGATGACGAACACATCTCCAATCTCCAGTATCCCGGCCTTGTCGGCCTGGACCCCGTCGCCCCACCCGGGCGTGACGACCACGATCACCGTGTCGGTCTGGTCGATCACATCGACCTCCGATTGACCGACGCCCACAGTCTCGATCAGGACGGGATCGTACGAGGCCGCATCGAGCAGGGTCACGAGACCGGCGGTGGTGTCTGCCAGTCCCCCCAGTCGCCCGCGGCTGGACATCGAACGAATGAACACCCCGGTGTCACCGACATGGTCCTGCATCCTGATTCGATCACCGAGGAGGGCACCCCCCGTGAAGGGACTGGACGGGTCGACGGCAACCACTGCGACGGCGCGGTCCACTGCCCGCCACGCCGTGACCATGGCATTGGCCAGAGTCGACTTCCCACTCCCAGGAGCGCCGGTGACCCCCACCAGTTGAGCCGACCCGGCCGCCGGCCAGGCCTGGGCGAGCACGTCCCGCCAACCGTGGCGCCGATCCTCGACCACTCGCAGCAGACGGGCAAGCGCACGGCGATCACCGTGGCCGAGGGCGAGCTCCAAGGTGTGTGATGGCTCCATCGTGGGCGATGGTAGAGCGGTGACGCAACGGTCCCCCGCAAAGCTCAAGCTTCGGCGTTGACCGATTCGACGCCGGGGACGCGATCCTTGAGAATTCGCTCGATGCCGGCCTTGAGGGTCATCATCGACAGAGGGCACCCCCCGCAGGCACCCACCATTTGCAGGTTGACGACCCCGTCGTCGATACCCAACAACACGATGTCGCCACCATCCATCTGAATGGCCGGGCGAATGTAGTCCAACGTGGACTCGAGCAGCTCGAGGTCCACGTCACCGTTGTCGGGCGTCGTGGAGGCGATACGCACCGGAGTGGCGGCGGCTTGGTCGGATGTGGGTGCCATGTCGGTCATGTCAACGCCCTTCGGGGTCGATCTGTTCCTCAGGCTAGCCCTCATCGGCGTCATCTCCGTCGGTCCCACCCCGGTCGGCGATCTCGCCGACGAGAACGAGGTCGCCACCGTGGGCGTTGGTGGCCGTGATACTCAACCCGAGCCTCCCCGGCTGTAGCGGGATCGGGATCATCAAGAGCCCAGCGTCCATCGGCTCGGGCCCGAACGATGCCAACTCGGTCCCGTCGAGGGAGAGCCGCCACTCCACATCGGCGGCCGCCGTCACTTCGGGTCGCAGGTACAAACGGAGACCGTCGAAGTAGATGCGTCCGGGGCGGATGCGGGGAGGAAGGCCGAGCCCGACGGGTGCGGTCACCACGACCGAGCCGGCGTCGGCGCTCATCGACCATGCCCCAAGTTCGTCGGTGGCCACCACTTCGCCGTCGAGCAACACCGTCACCGGTCCGGTGACATTCACATCCAGCTCGGAAGCGCTCGTCGCCAACGCCACCTCGACCAGGTCGGGAATCGTTCCCGGCGACTCTGTGGGTCTCAGGCCACCGTAGAAGTGGGCCAGGATGTCGGAGGCACTGCTCCCCCGCCCGGCCATGGCCTGGGCTCCGTACTGACTCATCCCGACCAGATGACCCCATCCACGTCCTTGCACCTCGTAGAGGGTGAACGATCCCACCGGTCCCAGAGGGGACGGAATCGGGACTTCGAGCGACGACATCGTGAAGGTGGGCGAGAGGATGGTTTGGGGGTAACGGGGCCCGTCGGGTCGAAGAGCGGGCAGAAGACCCGGAGCCACAGCGGGTCCGGCCCGGTTGAGGATCCCCCTCAGCTCCCAGGTGGTGACGGTGCGGGTTCCTCCTTCCGAGCTCACCTGCACCGTCCACGGCCCCTCGCCGTCCTCGGTCACGGTGGTCGAGATGTCCAACAGTCGCCCCGACACGAGTCCGGCCTCTTCCATGACCTCCTGCATTGTCACCGAAGTGAGCCACCATGACCACGACGCAAAGGGCGAGTCTTCGCCCGGCGACTCGACGGCCTGCAGGTAGGGCCGATCGGCATCACCGACGAAGACGTCTCCGACGGTGCGAGTGCGCCCGCCGCTGGTGGAGGAGTAATAGGTCAGCGCGGGGGCGCCGTCATAGAGGAGGATCTGGTCCCGGGTGGCGCTGACGGCCGCCAGCCATCGGTCCCCGCCGGTCCCAAGCCGAGGTTCGAGACCGGCGTAGACCTGGCAGGCGTCGGTGGCGCAGATGTCGAACCCGTAGCGACGTCCGGTCTCGGTCCTGCCGCGTGCCAGCGTCCAAGCCAGATAGGTGCGGGCGGCGATGGCCTGGGCCTCGAGAGCAGCCGGCTCCCATGAGAAAGGGACCTCTTGAATACCGGCTAGATAGTCGTCGAGCGACACAGCCTCGACGATCGCCAGACCGCCGCCGTGGCCGCTCACTCGCATGGTGCCCGCGTAACGACGGTCCTGGTACACCACCGCGGCGCCTTCGGCCGGACGGAGCTCAACCACCGACGCTCGTACGACTTCGGGCGCCCCAACAGGATCCTCTTGGGCGACCGCCGCACCGGCCAGCACCACCGCCGTCAGCGTGGAAGCCACCAGCGCCGCCGCCCGCGTCCCCCCCACTGCCATCTCAGGAGTCGGTTCGGTGGATCTTGGCGCCGAGGCCGGCGAGCCGCCCGACCATGTCCTCGTACCCTCGGTCGATGTGATCGACTCCCTCGACCACCGTCGTGCCGTCTGCTCTCAAACCGGCCAGCACCACCGCCGCACCCGCCCGTATGTCATGGGCGAGCACCGGACATCCGGACAGCTCAGCCACCCCTCGGACGATGGCGTGCTGCCATTCCGTCGTGATGTCCGCCCCCATCCGCGCCAGCTCTCCCGCGTATCGAAAGCGGGCGTCGTAGATGTTCTCAGTCACAACCGACGTTCCCTCGGCGATACACAACAGAGCCACCATCTGAGGGTGCATGTCGGTGTGGAAGCCCGGAAACGGCAGCGTGGCAAAGTCGACGGCAACGGGCCGTTCCGGGCCCCGCACCCGCATCCAGCCCTCGCCCCGGTCGACGTCGACCCCACAGTCCTCCAGCTTGCGCAGCTCCATCCGGAGGTGACCCGGGATGCACCCTGTGATGGTCACGTCACCGCCGGTTATGGCTCCGGCCACGGCGTAGGTTCCGGCTTCGAGCCGGTCCGGCACGACTCGATGCGAGGCCGGATGGAGCCGCTCGATGCCTTCAATGTGGATGATGGCGCCGCCTTCACCATGTATCTGTGCTCCCATGGCCCGAAGCTGAGCGACCAGATCGATGATTTCGGGTTCGCGGGCGGCGTTGACGATGGTGGTGGAGCCGCGGGCGAGCACTCCGGCGAAGAGCACGTTTTCCGTCGCCCCCACCGACGGGAACGGCAGCTCCACCTCGGTGCCGGACAGGTGATCATCGACATGCGCCACGAGCTCCCCGTGAACGAGCTCGAAACGCGCTCCCATACGTTCCAGACCATCGACGTGAAAATCGATGGGCCGGGCTCCGAGGTCGTCACCGCCGGGGAGCGCCACGCGAGCGGTGCCACAGCGCGTGAGGAGAGATCCGAGGACCACGATCGAGGCTCGCATCTGACGCACCAGGTGAAGTGGCGCCTCGGGTCGAAGTTCGTCCGGGACGACCACAACCAGGTCGTGGCCTTCACGCTCCACGTGGCAGCCGACGTGGGTAAGCACCTCCGACATCAGGGAAACGTCGAGTATGTCAGGAACGTTGGAGAGTCGATGGCGACCGGAAGCGAGGAGCATCGATGCCATCTCTTTGAGAACGGCATTCTTGGCTCCGAGGACCCCCACGGTGCCGTGGAGGGCCGGGCCCCCCTCGACGATGATCTGGGCCATTGGGGGCATTGTACGGGACCACCACACTTTCCCCGGGTTCAGGGCCTCGCCTGGGAGGCCCCCGGTTGGCGTGACGCCGGCGGTGAGGGCGGGACCCCCACCCCCGCTACGCTTGCATTCCATGCGTGTCGCCCTCGCCTCCGACCATGCCGGATACGACCTCAAAGAGCACCTGTCGTCGTGGCTGACCGAGGGCGGACACGCCGTATACGACCTAGGGACACACACCACCGACCCCGTCGACTACCCCGATTTGGCCGCCGCCGCCAGCCGAGCCGTCCTCGACGGGCGCGCCAATCGAGCCATCGTCGTCTGCGGGTCGGGGGCGGGGGCGTGTGTCGCCGCCAACAAGCTGAAGGGCATCAGGGCGGCGGTGGCCCACGACACGTACACAGCTCGTCAAATGGTCGAGCACGACGACGTGAACGTCCTCTGCCTCGGCGCGCGGGTCATTGGACAGATGCTGGCCGAGTCGGTGGTGGAGGCCTTCCTGGCCGCCACCTTCACCGGCGAGGAGCGCCACCGCCGGCGCCTCGAGAAGATCAAGACCCTCGAGAGCTGACGGCGTCTCGGAGGCTGCGAATCTAAGCCGATTGGGCGGCGGCTTCGAAGATGGCGGTGACCCCGCCGATTCCCACCTTGCCAGGGACTCGTGCCACGACCTGGTTGTTGCCGTCCAGGACCACCCAGAAGGGCGTCCCCCGCATTCCGTAGGCCTGCGAAAGGGAACTCCCGCTGTCGTCGAGGATGAGGGGAACTTCCCAGCCTTCGTCGGCGAGCCACTTCTGGGGCGGCCAGTTGCCCTGCAGCCGGTTGGCCAGCGTGGAGATCGAATAAAAATCGACGACTTCCGGCTTCTGGCCTGCCTCGAGCCAATCGACGACCTCGGGAACCTCCGCCTGACAATGTGGGCACCAGTGGGCGAGGAACAGGACGACTTTCGGTCGCCCGTCGGGGGCGATCGTGACGTTGTTGCCGTCGCCGTCGGAGCCGGAGACGGTTGGGGCCGTCATCCCCATGGCCACATCCTGGGCGGGATTGTCGGGCATCATGGGCAGATTGGTTCCCTCGACGGTGACCTCACCGAAAGCGATGTTGGCATCGGTTTCGCCAGGGTTGACCGCCGAGATGGCAATGGCGATGACAGCGGCAAGACCGAGGACTCCTCCGACGATGCCTACCACCAACTTGTTGTTCATGCTCTGTTACTCACTGGTTCGGGGGGTTGCGCTGAAGGTTGCCAACAGCACGGTCACTAGGAGAAATCCAGCTCCAGCCATGAATGGTATGGAGATGAAGTCGAAAATGTTCACATACTTGGCCGAACACGGATTGGCGGGGTCGCACGCACCGCTCTCCAGATTGGGGAACGTCTGCAAGAGATAATGCCACACACTGATTCCTAGTCCGACCACAGCCAGGGGAAGTCCGTAGAGACGGATGGCGACGTCGCGCCGAATGGCCCCCACCAACAGGACAACTGCCAGCGGGTACATGGCGATGCGCTGATACCAGCACAAGAGACACGGCTCGAAACCGAACACGTCCGAGTAGATGAGCGAGCCCGCCATGCTCGCGGTGGCCACCACCCAGGCCAGCCATCGGGCGGCATCGGCCAGCCCACGGCGGCGCTCGGGCCCGAGAACGAGCCGTGCCGCTACCACCACCACGGCCAGTCCGAGCGCGATCAGGGCCATGACGGCCGTGAAGGTGGCAAAGCTGAAGACGTCCAACACTCATCTCTCTGTCGATTGGGGTAGCCCCGACGGGATTCGAACCCGCGTTACCGGCTTGAAAGGCCGGCGTCCTAGACCGCTGGACGACGGGGCCGTGCCCGACCATGGTAACGCACGTCCCCCACCCCTCCTTCTGGCGCGGAAATCGTGCAGCCGGCTGCACGATTTCCGTGCCAAAGGCTCTCAGAGGCGGGAGCGGGCCCTGGCCAGGCGCTCCATCGACGTCGAACGCCCCAGTGCGGCCAGGGATTCGAACAACGGGGGGCTGACCGATGAGCCGGTGACCGCCACCCGGATCGGTTGGAATACTTTTCCGGCTCCCCTTCCCAGCTGCTCGGGGAGCGTGCGCAAGGCAGACTCGATCGATCCCGTCTCCCACGGGTCCAAGTCGGTGAGCGCTTCCACCGCCAGATCGAGGACTTCGTCCACCCCCTTTTTGTCCATCACCTTGGCCCACGATCCCTCGTCGTAGCTGAGAGGTTCGACGAAGAGGAACATGGCTTGGCCCGCCGCCTCGGGCAACAGCTTGGTGCGCTCTTGGACGAGAGGAGAGAGCTCCTCGAACGTCTTCCACCGTTCGTCGTCAAGACACCCAACCGAGTCCTCCACCAGGGGGCGAATGCGTTCGGCGAAGTCATCTGGGGCCATCGCCCGGATGTACTCACCGTTGAGCCACGTGAGCTTGTCGACATCGAAGATCGCCGGGTTCTTCTGGACGTCGACCAGGTCGAACCGCTCGATGGCCAGATCCGGCCCGAAGATCGTCAGGTCATCTCCTGGCGACCAGCCCAACAAGGCGAGATAGTTGACCATCGCCTCGGGTAGGTAGCCCATGGCGCGAAACTCCGCCACCGAATCGGCGCCGTGGCGTTTGGATAGCTTCTTTCCGTCGGCTCCGAAGAGCAACGGCAGATGGGCATAGGTGGGAGGCTCTGACCCGAGGGCCCGCGCCAACAGAATGTGCTTGGGCGTCGAAGGCAACAGGTCTTCCCCCCGGGCAACATGGGTGATTCCGTAGTCGACATCGTCGAGCGTCGACGCCAGGTGATAGGTAGGCGTCCCGTCGCTGCGCAGGATGACGAAGTCGTCGATCGTGTCTGCCTCGAAACTGATCTCACCCCGCACGACGTCGGTGAAGGTGATACTTTCATCGGCGGGAACGGCGTAGCGGATCGATCCGGAGTCAGCCGGCGGCGCAATCCGGCGGATGTAATGACCGGGATGGCGCCCCTCGCCCTGCGCCCGGGCGCGGAGGGCGTCGAGCTCTGGGGGTGTGCGGTCGTCGTAGTAGGCGAGTCCGGCCGTGACCATTGCCTCTGCCGATTGGCGATAGTGGTCGAGGCGCGTGGACTGGCGGTACTCCCCGTGGGGTCCGCCAACGCCGACTCCCTCGTCCCAGTCAAGGCCGAGCCAGCGAAGACTGTCGAGGATGTTGGACTCATACTCGGTGGTGGACCGGGCCAGGTCGGTGTCGTCGATGCGGACAATGAAGGTGCCGCCGGTGTGACGGGCGTACAGCCAGTTGTAGAGTGCCGCCCGCGCCGTTCCCACATGGAGGGTGCCGGTGGGCGAAGGGGCGATCCGCACCCGGACACTCATGCCCGAGCCAGAACCCGGTTGGCGAGGGTGCCGATGCCGTCGATCTCGACCTCCATGAGGTCGCCGGGCACCACTGGTCCCACCCCCGAGGGCGTACCGGTGAGGAGGACGTCACCGGGGAGGAGCGTCATGACCGCGCTCACGAATTCCAAGAGCTCGGCCACCCCAAACACCATGTCGACCGTGAAGCCCGCCTGACGAACCTCGCCGTTCACCTTGGCGATGACGGCCAGACGCTCGAGCGGATCGAGCTCTGTCTCGATGGCGGGACCGAGCGGGCAGAAGGTGTCAAAGCCCTTGCCGCGTGTCCATTGACCGTCCCGGTCCTGCAGGTCCCGGGCGGTCACGTCGTTGGCCGCCGTATAACCGAACACGTACTGGGAGGCGTCCTCGGCCTTGATGTTGCGGGCCACGCGCCCGACCACGACCGCCAGCTCGGCTTCATGCTGGACGTTGTTGGTCCCGGCGGGGTAGATGACCGGAGCGTTGGGGCCGACGACCGATGTCGCCGGCTTGAGGAATATCACCGGCTCCTCCGGAACCGGGGCATTCCTCTCGGCGGCATGGTCGACGTAGTTACGTCCCACGGCAACCACCTTCGAGGGGAGGACCGGCGCCAGCAGCTGCACCGAATCCCAAGGGATGAGGGTCTCGGTCGCCTCCCATGCCACGAACGGCGAGCCCTGGTACAAGGTGACGCCCTCAGCCTCGGCGAGCCCGTAGGCGATGTCGTCGCCAGCCTTGAAACGAACGATCTTCATGAGTCCAAGGTTAGGGGGCGGGAGTGAGCGCCCGTCCCCACACAACTCCGCCGGAGGAGCGACTCAGGACAGTGCTGAACAATTCGTTCCAGCCATCGACGCCAGTCCTGCGACCCGAGCCGGGCCGGGGGTCGCGCTTTTCTTGTCGTGCGATATCGTCCTAGAAGAGGCCGACCACCTTCCCGTTGTCGTCGATGTCCACCTTGAGCAAGGCCGGGGTAGAGCCGAGCCCGGGCATGGTGCGCATCTCGCCCAATATGGGATAGATGAACCCTGCCCCCACCGATGCCCGCACTTCACGAACGGGCACCGTGAAACCGCTTGGGGCCCCCTTGAGGTTGGGATCGTGAGAGATCGACAGGTGGGTCTTGGCCATGCAGATGGGCAGGTACCCAAAGCCGGCTTTCTCGAAGTCGGCGATCTGTCGCTCCGCCAGCGACGAATACTCGACCCCCCCTGCTCCGTAGATCTCCCGAGCGATGATCTCGATCTTCTGGCGAATCGTCATGTTCAAGGGGTACAGATAGGCGAACTGGTTGGGCTCCTCACAGGCCTTGACCACAGCCTCTGCCAGGGCCGTGGCACCGTCCCCCCCCTTGGCCCAATGCTCGGCCAGCACCGCGTCGGAAGCCCCCGCCTCGAGGGCGGCGGTGCGAATGAGCTCGATCTCGGCCCAGGTGTCGGTCGGGAAGGAGTTGATGGCCACCACCACCGGGACGCCAAAGCGCTTGGCATTGCGGATGTGGGCGTCCATGTTGGGCATCCCCGCCTGCAACAACGACAGGTTCTCCTCCACGTACGCCTTGTCCAATGGCCTACCGAGGGCGACCTTCGGCCCTCCCCCGTGAGTCTTGAGGGCACGGACGGTGGCCACCAGCACGACACAATCCGGTTTGAGCCCCGAGGTGCGGCACTTGATGTCCATGAACTTCTCCATACCCATGTCGGCTCCGAAACCCGACTCGGTGACGACATAGTCGCCCAGATGGAGGGCGAGCCGATCGGCCAAGATCGACGAGTTGCCGTGGGCGATGTTGGCGAACGGTCCGGCATGGATGAATGCCG
The DNA here is from genome assembly GCA_041744375.1 of Acidimicrobiia bacterium. Classification (GTDB taxonomy): domain Bacteria; phylum Actinomycetota; class Acidimicrobiia; order Spongiisociales; family ZC4RG35; genus JBGTLA01. The sequence continues at coordinate 14,852 of JBGTLA010000132.1, forward strand.
CTTGCCCTTCGAGCGTCTGCATGACGGTGGGGTGCAGGGTGTCCTTCATGAGAACGGTCACCGCTCCGGCCACGCCCAGGTCCTCGAGAGTGAGCGGCTTGCCCGCCTTGGATGTTCCGAACACCACGCGGGCCACCCGCTCTCTCAGGTTACGGAGAGCCGAGGCGTAGGAGTCGCCGTCGACGAGAGCCAGAATGGCCATCAGCTCGGACGCGACGGCGATGTCGAAGCCGGTCTCACGGGGCCGCCCTTCGGCCTTGCCTCCCAACCCGACGATGACATTGCGAAGTGCCCTGTCGTTGATGTCTACCACGCGGTTCCATTGCAGGTTGAAGACGTCGATTCCGAGCCGATCGAGGCCGATGCCGGCCAACTCGCCGTCAGAGAGGCGACTCTCGTGGAACCAACGGGCATCGATGGCGGCGGCGGCGAGGTTGTGAGCGGCCGTGATGGCGTGGATGTCACCGGTGAGGTGGAGGTTGAACTCGTCCATGGGCACGACCTGGCTGTAGCCGCCACCGGCGGCTCCGCCCTTAATGCCGAAGGTGGGCCCCATCGACGGTTGCCGGATGCAGGCGATCGCCTCATGCCCGAGCTTGCCGAGGCCCTGGGTGAGCCCCACCGTGGTGGTGGTCTTGCCTTCGCCGAGCGGCGTGGGGGTGATGGCCGTCACGTCTACGTACTTGCCCCGCGCCGTCGACCCGATGCGCTTGAGGGTGTCGAGATGCACCTTGGCCTTGATCGGCCCGTACGGAATCAGCTCATCAGGTTGAAGACCGATGCGGGCGGCTATCTCGGTCAGGGGTGTCAGTTCGGCGGCACGGGCGATGTCGATGTCGGCGGGCACCTGAGTGCTCATGGTTGGCTCCTGGGAACAGCGGCGGCCACCACCGTAGCGATTCGGAGAACGATGTTCCCACCGGCTCAGGCAGAGGCCTTCAACGTACCGGCCGGGAGGCCCAGCTCGGCTTCGGTGGCGGCGCACGCCCAGCGGAGCATGCGGTTCCGGGTGATGGTTGTGCGATGGGCCACCACCTGCAAGACGAGACCATCGAGAAGAGAGATGATCCGCCACGAGGCCGCCTCGGGATCGGGACAGTCGAAATCTCCAGACTCGACACCGCTCCGCACGAGACCCTCCACGAGCTCCTTCCAGGCCACGTTGATGCTGGCCGACGTCTCCCGAAGGGCCGGTCGACGGGCTGCTTCGCTCCACGCGTCGAGCCACAGCTGGAACGTGCCGTCGCTCTCGGCCGGCGCATACGAGGTGAAGAAGGCCCGCATGGCCGCCACCGAGCCGGGAGCGTCGGCCACGGCCTTCGTGACCGCCACCAGATCCACTCGGGCTGCCTGCGCGAAGGCCTGAGCCAGCACCTCGTCCATCGACTGGAAATAGTGGTGGATCAAACCGCTCGAGGTCCCCATCTGGGCGGCAACGTCACGCACGGTGGTGGTGGCCAGGCCCTTGCGGCGGGCCACCACCAGGGCAGCATCCACTATGGCCTGGCGTCGGTCCTCGGAAGACAATCTGACCATCGCCCCTCAGGCTAATGGCCTCCATCGCGCATCCGTCCAATAGGGTCGGGCGGACAGGGACGGCTGCGGGTACCGGAGCCGAGCTACCACGGCGCTCCATGGCTTGGCGGGCCAACTGTCCGAGCGATCCCATAAGCGATAGTCTCTGCGCATGAGCGATGCACGCCAACTCTTCATCGACGGGTCCTGGGCCGATGCCGGCGACGGATCCACCTTCGAGACACTCGACCCCGCCACCGGTCTCCCGATCACGCCTGTTGCCCGCGCTGGTGGGTCAGATGTGGAGAGAGCCGTGGAAGCCGCCCGGCGGGCGTTCGACGATGGTCCCTGGGGTCCCGAATCCGATCCGCGCGAGAGAGCAGCCGTCCTCATGCGGGCGGCCGAGTGGATCCGGACCGAACGCGATCGAATTGCGCACCTCGAAGTAGCCGACTGCGGCAAACCGCTCGAAGATGCCCTGGGGGACGTCGACGAAGCGGCGTACATGTTCGAGTACTACGCGGGATGGGCCACCAAGATCATGGGGTCGGTCCCACCGATCGGTCCTGACGCCCTCAGCATCATCCTCAAGGAACCGGTCGGGGTGGCCGCTCTCATAACGCCGTGGAACTACCCGATCCTGATGGCGGCCCAGAAAGTGGCGCCCGCTCTGGCGGCCGGGTGCACCGCCATCCTCAAACCGGCCGAACAGACCCCGCTCACGGCCCTGGAGCTGGCGCGCGCCCTCGAGCATGCCGGCCTGCCTCCAGGTGTGTTCAACGTACTCACCGGGTTCGGCGAAACCGGAGCCCAACTCGTCGGGCACCCGGCCGTGGACAAGGTCTCGTTCACCGGGTCGGTCGAGGTGGGAAAGATCATCACCAAATCGGCAGCCGACACGCTGAAGAGAGTGACCCTCGAGCTGGGGGGAAAGTCGCCCAACCTGGTGTTCGCCGACGCCGACTTCGCTGCCGCCATGGCCGGGACCGCCATGGGCATCTTTGCCAACCAAGGGGAGATCTGTTCTGCCGGAAGTCGTGTTCTGGTCGATCGTTCCGTCTACGAAGAGGCCCTGGAAGCTCTGTCCGTCGAAGCCGCCGCCATTCGTCTGGGAAGCGGCCTCGATCCCGAGACGACGATGGGGCCCCTCATCTCGGCCGAGCACCGAGAGACCGTCAGCCGTTACATCGCCTCGGGTGAGTCGACCTCCCGGCTCGCCTATCGGGGGGAGTTGCCAGACGACCCCCAGCTGCAGAACGGGTACTTCGTCGCCCCGACCATTTTCGCCGATGTCGACAACGACATCGAGATCGCGCGCGAGGAGATATTCGGACCGGTCATGGCGGTCACGCCCTTCGCCGACGAGGACGAGGCCATCCGTCTGGCCAACGACACCCGTTACGGGCTGGCGGCCGCGGTGTGGACCAACGACCTGGGACGAGCGATGCGTCTCGGGCGCCGGCTGCGGGCAGGGGTGGTGTGGGTGAACGACAGCCAGCCCGCCCCTACCGAGGCCATGTGGGGCGGCTACAAGGAGTCAGGCGTCGGCCGGGAGCTGGGACCGTGGGGAATCGAGTCCTACATCGAGGAAAAGCAGCTCTACATCAAGTTGACGTGAGCGGAGATGCAGCCACGATGCCAATCGAACTGACCCCGGCAGACCGCGAGGTCCAACAGCGGGCCCGCTCCTTCGTGGACGAGCTCATACCCTGGGAAGTGCACGCCGAGATGCATGGCGGCGAGCTCCCCCCCGAGGTAGCCGTCGCCCATACGGCTCGGGCCCGTGAGCTGAAGCTGGTGGCCATCAACCAGCCGGTCGAGCTGGGGGGGCAGGGCTACACGATGCTCCAACAGGCCCTGATCCAAGAACAGACCGGGCGGGTAACGAACGCCCTCGGGTGGGTCGTGTCGACGCCGGCCGGCTGGCTGCCAAAGGTGGCTACTCCCTATCAGATGCAACGATGGGTACTCCCCCTGATCGCCGGGGACATTCACGAGTGCTACGCCATCACCGAGGAAGGTGCCGGCTCCGACGTCGATGCCATTACCACGACTGCCCGTCGCGACGGCGACGACTACGTGATCGCCGGTGTCAAATGGCATGTGACGTCCGCCAACCTGGCCGACTTCGTCTTCGTGCAGGCCAAACTGGACAAGAGCGGTCAACACGCCATGTTCATCGTCGACATGGACACACCGGGAGTGCGCTGTGTGCGGGTTCCGGCCTACACGCACACCTACGCCCACCACCACTGGGAGATGGCTTTCGAGGACGTGCGGGTGCCGAAGGAGAACCTGATCGGAAAAGAGGGCGAGGGGATGAGCTTTGCCCACGAATGGTTCCGTTACGAACGGCTCATGATCGCGGCTCGATGCTGTGGGGCAGCCGAACGTCTCATCGCGGAGGCTACCTCCTTCGCCGGCACCAGAGTCGCCTACGGGGCACCCATCATCGACTACCAGGCAGTCTCGGCGATGCTGTCCGATTCGGTGACAGAGCTGTGGGCTGCCCGCCTCATGACCTATCAAACGGCCGCCGAACTCGACGGCGACGTCGACCCGAAAGTGTCACACGCCCACTGTTCCATGACCAAGTTGTACGCCTCGGAAATGGCCAACCGGGTGGCCGACCGGGCGGTCCAGATATTCGCTGGGCGCGGTTACATGCGCGAGAACGTGGCCGAACGGTTCTTCCGGGAGTTGCGGGTCGACCGGATCTGGGAAGGAACCTCTGAGATCCAGAGGGTCATCATCGCCGACCAGCTTCGCAAGCGGGGCGTCGAGGCCCTCACCAGCTGAGGGGGCCCCTCGGGGGCGCCCCGCCCTCAGTACGCTATGAACCCTCAGGACGTTGCGAACAAGAGGGAGCCCCGCCGGGGGCCCGTCACGGTGCCCGGTAGTAGGACTGGCATCGGTGGCCGGACGACTGGTTTCACCGCTGTCTGTTACAAGGCGAGCGGCTCGCTCCGCCCGCAACGAGGACACGACGGGCGCAAATCCGACGCCGGCCTCACCACGGGTGATCCGAGCAAGATCTCCGCTCGAACGGGCCGATTCCGACCAAGCCGCTCTTCGTGCAGGGCGCGTGCCACACGGTGATCGAGATACATCATGGCCTCCTCTCTGATGGGCTCCAGACTGATGAACCTAGTGGAGGTTGCGGACAGGATCAGTCCGGATCATGCGACACTGTGGGATGCCGATGAGCGCCTCGGCCCGGTTGTTGCGCTTGCTGTCGCTCCTCCAGGCCCGTCCCACCTGGACCGGACTCGAGTTGGCCTCCCGACTGGAGGTCACCGACCGAACCCTGCGGCGCGACATGAACCGACTGCGCCAGCTGGGTTACCCCGTCGAGGCCGTCCCGGGCCCCCACGGCGGGTATGAGCTCACTCCGGGAGGGGCACTGCCTCCCCTACTCCTCGACGACGACGAAGCCGTGGCTGTGACGGTAGGCCTGCGAGCGGCCGCCTCCGGGGGCGTCACCGGATTCGCCGACGCCACTCTCTCGGCGTTGGCGAAGATCGAGGGCGTCCTCCCGGCCCGGCTGCGGGAGAGGGTAGAGGCCGTTCAGTACACCAGCCACACCCGCCCCGGCATGGTGGCTCCCCAGGTCGATCCGGGGCTCCTGGTTCTCATCGCCCGGGCAACCCGCAAGCCCGAACGACTTCGCTTCAACTATCGAGCAGCCGATGGGAACGAGACCGAACGCAACGTGGAGCCGTACCACGTCGTCAACCTGGCTCTCCGCTGGTATCTGGTGGGATACGACCGCCTCCGCGAGGACTGGCGAACCTTCCGCCTCGACCGAATCAGCGACCTGGTTGAAACCGGGATGACGTTCTCCCGGCGCGAGAGCCCCGACCCCCTAGGCTTCGTGAGCGAGGGCATGACGGTCGCCGCCTACCGTTGGCAAGCCCGGGTGGTACTGCACGCCCGCCACGAGGAAGCGTCGTGGATGGTCCCGCCGACGGTGGGGGTGCTCGAAGCGAGGGGAACCAAGACCTTGTTGAGGATCGGGGCCGACGAGCTCGACTTCATAGCCCGCTACGTGGCCCAACTCCCCTGCCGCTGGGAGATTATCGAACCAGCCGAGCTGATCGAGACGATGCGGTCGCTCATCGATCGAGTTTCCGACCAGCTGTGAACAACCCCGTGTCAGGACGGGATCAGTCGCGCGAGGACACCGGCACCGGCGGCGCCGTGACCACACGTCCGAGATAGGCGGAGCCCACCATCTGATAGAACTGGTACAGGGTAGATTCCCACGGGCTGAGAGGGCCCTGGCGATACCCCCGCGACGCCACCCCCCGCTGCACGGCCTCGCACGCCGCCCAATCCTCCCGATTGGTGACATCCCAAAAGTCGACGGCATAGGCCGGATCGAAACCCTCTCGCTCGAACGCCTCGGGGGGGAACAACCACTCACACTCGATGTAGCTGCGACCCGGGCCCAGCGGAATGAGTCGATGGGTCATCACGTAGTCGGGATGAGCCGAGATCAACAGGTTGGGCATCAACCCGATGTACATGACTTGGCGTAGGTGATCGGCGTCGAGGCCGGCGATCATCTCGCCGTGCGAGGAACCGTCGAACGACATCGTGACGGCGTGGTCCATCAATTCCAATGTCCCGCCACACCACAGGCCGGTGGGCTCGACATCGACTCCGCTCTCGGGCGGTGACACCTTGCAGAGGGCAGGATGAATCGACGAGCAGTGATAACACTCGTGGTAGTTCTCGACCACCAGCTTCCAGTTGGCCGCGATCTCGTAGTCGTGGCGAGCGGCGGGGCGCAGGGTGGAAAGCTGCCAGGGATCCATGACCTCTCCCAGGTTGCCGAGATGATCCGACAACGGACCGGCTTGGCCAGATGGGTCGATGAACAAGAAGCCTTCCCACGTATCGGCCGCCACCTCCACCAGGGGGTAGTCCTCCCTGTCGAAGTCGGGAGACCGGGTCAGGGAGGGCGCCCCTTTCAACTGCCCGTCGAGTGAGTAGGTCCAGGCGTGATAGGGACACTTGAGGACCCGCATGTCGACGGCATCGCCTTCGGGCAACAACAGATGGGCCCGATGACGACAGGTGTTGTAGAAAGCCCGCAGCGTCCCGTCCCCGTCGCGCATGAGAAGGATGGGCTCGCGGCCGAGTTGGATGGCACGGGCCTGCTCGGGCCCCAACAGACCGTCGAGTCGACCCGCACACACCCAGCCCCGAGTGAAGAACCGATCCGCCTCGAATGCGAAGACATCCTCCGAGGTGTACGACTCTGCGGGAAGGGTGACGCTGTGACCGAAAGGAGCCAGTGCCGCCTCGACACCAGCCTCCTCGATGGGCGCTCGTCCTGACATGGTCACCTCCTGCCGATTGCCATAACGCCACCTTGCGCTGTGGGGCGCATTCGCCTCCCACACTATAGACTGAACGGTGATTCAGGATTGATGTGAGGAGCGATCTCATGGTGGCCACAGTTGGAACCGAGCAGGCGCAACGACGATTGGACGTGATCATCGAGCGGGAGGAGGACCTTTTCCGCAGCCGGCTGCCGGGAGCAGCCGATGCTCACCAACGCGCCAGCCGGGTACTGGCCGGCGGAGTGACCTCGAGCTGGCAGTCGTCCGATCCGCTCCCCATCTGGGTCGACCGGGCCAAAGGCTCGCAGATCTACGACCTCGACGGCAACCGTTACGCCGACTTCCACAACGGATACGGCGCCATGCTCGTGGGCCACGCCCACCCCGCCATCGTCGCCGTCGTACAAGAACGGGTTAAAGCCGGGACTCACTTTGCCCAACCCACATCGGACGCGGTGGTGGTGGCCACCGAGCTGGGCCGGCGTTTCGGCCTTCCCTTGTGGCGTTTCTCCAACTCGGGCACTGAAGCGACGATGGACGCCGTCCACCTCATGCGGGCCGTCACCGGCCGGCCGCTGCTGGTCAAGATCGAAGGCGCTTACCACGGACACCATGACACGGTGCAAGTGTCGGTGTGGAACGAGCGCCATGAGCTGGAGACGGCCCGGGCACCCCGTGGGGTGCTGGCCGGGACCGGGATCCCCGAGGAGATCCTCGACCTGACCCTCGTCGTTCCCTGGAACGACCTCGAAGCCGTGGAGGCCGTGTTCGCCACCCACGGTGAGCGGATTGCCGGCATGATCGTCGAGCCCATCATGATGAACGCCGGGATCATCCCTCCCGAGGACGGCTATCTCGAGGGGCTGCGGCGCATCACGAAGGAGCATGGCTCCCTGCTCACCTACGACGAAGTCAAGACCGGGTTCACGATCGGCCCGGGGGGCGCCACCGGGCGCCTCGGTGTCCAGCCCGACATCGTCTGCGTCGCCAAGTCGCTCGGGGGCGGTCTGCCCGCCGCAGCCGTGGGCGGTACGGTGGAGGTGATGGAGGCCATCGTGTCCGGCTACTACGAGCAAGTGGGGACCTTCAACGGGAACCCTCTGTCGATGGCGGCGGCCCGCACCACGATCTGTGAAATCCTCGACGACGCCGCCTACCTACACATCGACGAGTTGCGTCAACGTGTTGTCGCGGGGACCGAAGCGGTGATCGCCGAGTTCGAGCTGCCCGCCTACTCGGTGGCGGTGGGCGCCAAGGGAGCCATAACCTTCTCGCACGAAAGGGTCCGCCACTATCGCCAGTTCCTCGGTCAGGGCGAGCGGCACCACTACGCGGCTTGGCTCTACCAGTTCAACCGGGGGGTCTTTCTTCCCCCGTGGAGCAAGGGCGAGCAGTGGATGGTGTCGGTCCAGCACACCCTCGATGACGCCGACCTGTTCGTAGAAACCTTCGATGCCTTCGCCCGGGACCTACGGTCGTGAGAGACCGGCGGGGACCAGTGGACACCGTGAGCTGATCGATGGCCGGAGGGCACGTACGACTGGTCGATCTCGTCAAGCATTTCGACGAGGTGACGGCCGTCGATGACATCGAACTGGACATCGAGGCCGGGGAGTTCTTCTCGCTGCTCGGTCCGTCTGGGTGCGGGAAGACCACCACCCTCCGCCTGGTTGCCGGATTCGAACGGCCTACCCAGGGACGCATCGAGATCGACGGTGTCGACATGGCCCAGACCCCGCCTCATCTCCGGCCCGTCAACACGGTGTTTCAGAACTACGCCTTGTTTCCGCACCTGTCGGTGGCCGACAACGTCGGTTTCGGCCTGCGCTATCAAGACGCCACCAAAGAAGAGGTCGCACGAAGGGTCGCCAGTGCCCTGGAGCTCGTCCAGATGTCGGGCTTGGAGAAGCGCCGTCCGACACAACTCTCCGGCGGCCAACAGCAACGGGTTGCCCTGGCCAGGGCGTTGGTGCTCGAACCGCGCGTCTTGCTGCTGGACGAACCATTGGGCGCTCTCGATGCCAAGTTGCGCAAGGCATTGCAGATCGAGCTCAAGGCTCTGCAAGAACAGATCGGGATTACCTTCATCTACGTCACCCACGACCAGGAGGAGGCGCTGACCATGTCCGACCGCCTGGCCGTCATGCGTGGGGGACAAGTCGAACAGGTAGGCAGACCGGCCGAGGTGTACGAGCGTCCCGCCTCCGCCTACGTCGCCGATTTCCTCGGGGTCTCCAACCTCATGTCGGTCCTCGTGGAGGGCCGCAGTGCCGAGGGCACCCGCATCCGCGTGGGTGATCGGGTGGTGGTGGCCGCCAACGGCAACGGCGTCGAGATCGGGCAAGCCACCGCTTCGATTCGACCTGAGCGAATCGTGCTGACTTCCGTCTCCGACTCGTCTGGCGTCCTCCGGGGTCGAGTGCAACGAGTCGTGTATGCCGGCCCCATGGTCCAGGTGCTGGTGGACCTCGGCGAGCCTGGCACGATCCAGGCTGTGATCCCCAATCACGGGAGTGGCCTTCCCTACGTCCAGGGAGACGAAGTGGGGGTCTCGTTCCCCGCTGACGCCCTCCTCCTCCTCGATCCCTGAGGAAACAGTTCGCCGTTCACCGTTGGCCGTTGGCCGTTGGCCGTTGGCCGTTGGCAGTTGGCCGTTGGCCGTTGGCAGTTGGCCGTTGGCCGTTGGCCATTGGTGCGACGGGAGGTCCCACGCCGGCAGGCAACGTGATGGCCCCACCCCGCGCCACCCCGGGGGCCAGCAGCCAGCGGGGGTCTGGGGGTCGCCCCCCAGAAGGCACAGTCAGATGTCGAGCCGGGAGAGAGACTCGGCCGCGGACTGAGCGCCACCCTCTCGGCGGTTGTAGGCCCGAAGTATCAGCCCGGCGGTGATCACCGCCACCGCGGTGAGTGCCAAGAGCACGGTGGCGAGTGCGTTGAGTGAAGGAGGCGGGGCGAGGCGCGCCCCCGAGTACAGACGGACCGGGATGGTGACCGAAGCCGCATCGATCGACAGGAACTGGCTGATCACGAAGTCGTCGATGGAGAGGGCGAAAGCGATGGCGAAGCCGGCGAAGATCGCTGGCTTCAGCATCGGCAAGAGCACCCTCCTCATTGCCTCCCAGGGAGAGGCACCGAGGTCCATCGCCGCCTCCTCGTACTGACGCCCGATGGCGAAGAGGCGCCCCCGCACGATGATCACCACGAAAGAGATCGTGAAAGTCACGTGGCCGAGGAACTGGGCCCAGGTTCCCAAAGGCACGAAACCGTAGAGATCGCCGAACACGAAGAAGAGGGCCACGCCCATCACGATCTCGGGTGTGATGAGAGGAAAGAGCATGAGGGCATTGGATGCCTTGGCCATTCTCCCCCGCCAGCGGGCCAGGCCGATCGCCAGCGCCACTCCGATGGGGGTGGCAACCACCATCGTCATAAGGGCCAGCCGAACCGACTGTATGAGGGCCAGCCGCAGGGAGAGGTCCTTGAGAACCGAGGCAGAATCCTCCACATACCACCGGAACGAGAACCCTTGCCACACCGATCGGGACCTCCCCGCATTGAACGAGAACTGGACGGCGATGACCACCGGCACGATCGACCACAGGATGTAGGCGATCGTGAGTACCCACAGCATCCGGGGTTCTCCCCACGGGTTCATCGACCAACGCCGGCGGGTGGTGGGAGCGGTGGTCATCTTCTCGCCTCTCGAGCCGCTCGCGAGATCGTCAGGAGGTAGTAGGCCATCAGGATGGCCACGAAGGCCATCAGGACGATGGTGAGAGCCGCCCCCCGTCCACCCTGGCTGCTGCTCTGGTTGATGAACTGGTCGATCTCGTTACCGATGAGGCGCGTGCGCGGGGACCCCGACAGCAGGTTCGGCGTGTAGTAGTCGCCGAACATGGGCAGCATGACGATCACCAGCCCGGCCATGATCCCTTGCCGTGACAGCGGCAGTGTCACTCGGCGAAACGCTTCCAGGGGTTTGGCACCGAGATCCCTCGCCGCCTCCAGAGTGCTGCGATCGATTCTGTCCAGCGCGGCGTAGAGGGGAAGAATGAAGAACGGGATGTAGCCGTAGACCATTCCCAGGATCACCGTGGATGGACGTCCCGACAGCCAGTCCACCCGGTCGAAACCAAACACGCCGATGAAGCGGTTCACGTACCCATCAGGACTCAAGAGGTTGACCCAAGCCAGCATCCGCATCAGATAGTTGATCCAAAAGGGTGCCAACAACAGGACCAACAACATCCCCCGCCACCGACCCGACCGCCGGGCGACGAAGTAGGCCACCGGGTAGCCGATGAGGAGACATAGCAACGAGGCCGTCGCCACATAAGTGATGGTGCGCAGACCGATGATCCCCAGGCGTCCCCCCACCAAATCGGCCAGCACCGCCCCAAAATCGGACGGGTCCCAGCGCAACGGGTTCCACTCCGGCTGGGCTGACAGGAAGATGGGATGACGCGTCCCCATCGCCACCGCCAAGATGGCGTAGAACGGCACCAGGAACAACAACACCAGCCAGGTGACGCCCGGGAGGGCCAGCAGCGGCCACGTCCATCGCCGTTCCCCCACCACCAAAGTCTCCGGCGCTTCTACCGATGAAGCCATTGGTCAGTTTGCCGTTTGCCGTGTTCCGTTTGCCGTTTGTGCGTCGGACGGCGGATGGTGGACGTGGCCGACCTCCCCGGGCAGTGAGCCTCTCGGCCTGCGGGATGGACCGTTGACGCACCCCGCCCGAGATGGCGCTTGTGCGGGACCGCTCCTGGGTTATGGCCGGAACGACCCACCCCAGGCATCATCTTCAGGCGGTACCTTGCACACGGGCCCAGGTGTCGAGCCACGCCTCTTCCGTGTCGGCATCGAGCTGGATCGGGACGTTCCCCATCGGGTTCTCGAAGTCCTGTTCGCGCACGATCGCCGACGCGAGATATTCGGGGACCCACTCGTCTTCGACCAGGGAGTCCGGGTCCAAGGCCGTCAGAGGAGGCTGGTAGCCGACCCAACCGAAGTTCTCCAGGGCGTTGTCGTTGTCGAGCAGCCAGTTGATGAACACGTGAGCGGCGACCGGGTGCTGCGCCCCGGCCACGACCGCCATCGTGTCATTGGCAATTTGAGCTCTGGCGGGAGTGGAGGCCCGCGCCGGCCACAGGTAGCGCGAGACCGAGGGGTCACCGTCCTCGGGGTAGTACCAGGGCACGGCCACCATGTCTCCCGACCAGGCGTGGTGAAGCCCGAACCGACCCTCCGGGATCCCCGAGTAGGCGCCATCGATGGTGTATCGGATGTCCATCAGCGAGACCAACTCGATGAGCGACTCGGCGGCGGCGTCGAGCTCGGCCTGACCGGCGCCGTCGGGGTCTTCCACCCCGGCTCGGAACATCGCAAGCTTCAGGGTCTCGCGGAAGTCGTCGTAGAGGCCTGTGATACCGGCGTACTTGGGGTTCCAGAACACGTCCCACGGGTTTTCGATGCCTTCCACGTCTTCGGAGTCCACCATGTCGGTGCGCCATCCGATCCCGGTTTGGTAGATGGCATAGGGAACGGTGTAAACCGCCCCCTGGTCGTAGAAGGGGTCTTGGAGCTTCGCCCACACATTGCTGAGGTTCGGGAGGTAGTCGTGATTGAGAGGCTGGAGGAGTTCGCCGGCCACGGCCTTGGCCACGGTGGAGGCGACCGGGAACCACACATCGAACGCTCCCTCGCCTGCCGCCAGCTTACGGATGGCTTCTTCCTCGTTGTAATAAGGCGTCACCTGCAACGCGATCCCCGTGTCTTCGGTGAACTGGGGAAGTAGGTCGGGGTTGAGGTAATCGGCCCAGTTATAGACCTGCAGAGTCCCCGACTCAGGCTCCAACCCCGAGTCGATGGCCTCACCGATCAGCGGCTGGGTCACCGGGTTGTCGGGGGTCCCGATGGCAACACCGTCGGAGCTTCCCCCGGAAGCGCCGTCGCCACAAGCCGCGAGCAGCGACGACACTCCCGGGATGACGATCCCCAGCGCAGCCGCCCGCTGGATGAAGTCGCGTCGGGTGTAGATTCGCCGGCCCGTGCGGGGATCCCAGTTCTCTCGCGGGTGGAACACCATGGTCGTCCTCCGTTAGCCGTCACAGCGAGCCTCTGTTGAGCACTCGTACAACAAACATACACCCCTCGAGCCCATCATGGGGCGATTCGGGCGGGTTCGTTCAGATTTCCGCCTGGGTGAGCGTGAAACCGAGATCCGCCGCAGCTGCATCCAGACACATGCGGCGCATGTCACCCGGTCGAATCTCATCCCCCAAGAGAACCTGAATGGCGAGACCGTCGATGAGCGCAGCCAACTTGAGGGCAAACTCGTCGGTGGGCACCGCCGCGTCGAACTTCCCGGCGAGCTGGCCCTCGGCGACGACATCGGCGATGGTCGTCCTCCACCTGGTGTCCATCTCGGCGCGCGCCTGGGCTAGATCCTTGTCGTGGCGAGCCCGGGCCCACGCCTCGATCCACAGCACGTATTCGTCATCGATCCCGACCCCATTGCCGCCCGTGGGACAACTCGCCTCGATGAGCAGCGCCAGGCGCCGCACCGGGGACGGCTCGTCGACCATCGCTGCTTCCACCGAGTCGAAGAACTGTCGATCCTTGTGGGCGAGCGCCTCACCCAAAAGGACGTCCTTGGATTCGAAGTAGTAGAGGATGAGGGCCGGACTCACGTCGATACGCTCGGCGATGTCGGCCACCCGAGCATCGGCCAGACCGCGTTGGGCGATGACCAAGGCGGCGGCCTCCAGGATCTGCTGCCGTCGAATATCGGTCAGTCGCGGTCTCGGACTCACACGCTGAGCGTACCCGAACCACTAATCTGAATGCTCGTTCAGGGTTCCGGCCAGGAAGACATGAGCACGCTGCAAACCGCCCCCACCGATACCGCACGCTCCGCGCTCGCATCCATGCTGTGGGCTAGCTCGGTCGCCGTGGTGGGCGCCAGCCCCCGCTCCAACACCCTGGGAAGGCGGGTGATGTCGGAGCTGACCTCTCACGGCTACCCAGGCGTGGTGATTCCCGTCACACCGACACACACCGAGGTGGCAGGACTGGCGGCGGTGCCGTCGCTGAACGCCCTCGCCCACCCCGTAGATCTCGCCATTCTGGCGGTCGCCGACAGCCGCCTCGAGGCACAGATGGAATTGGCCATCGCCGCCGCCATCCCTTCCGTCACGATCTTCTCACCCTGTCAAGGGCAGGCTTCCGACGGGTCGCCGTTGGCAGAGCGCCTCACCCAGCTAGCAAGCGACGCCGGGATCGCCGTGTGCGGGCCGAATGGCATGGGTTTCGTGAACGTCGAGAGCGGGCTCAGGGCAACGGGTTTCTATCAACCTCCCCACCTGGAAGCCGGAGGGGTCTCCTTCCTCAGCCATTCCGGGTCGCTCTTTTCGGCCATGCTCCACAATCGGCGTAGCCTCCGCTTCAACATCGTCGTCTCCACCGGCCAGGAGCTGACCACATCGATGGACGAGTATCTCGATCACGTCGTCCAACTCGAATCGACCCGCGTCGTGGGACTGTTCATGGAGACGATCCGCCATCCCGGGCGCATGGCCGCCGCCCTGGGTAAGGCGGCCGAAACGGACATTCCGGTGGTAGCGCTCAAGGTCGGGAGGACAGCCAGGGCCCGGGAGGCAGCTGCCACGCATTCGGGCGCCCTCGCCGGAGACGACGGCGCCTACGACGCCTTCTTCGACGCCTACGGTGTCCACCGAGTCCACACCATGGACGAGATGGCCGACACCCTGGAGATCTTCTCATCCGGCCTCCGGGCGAGACCAGGACGTCTCGGGGCTGTGCACGACTCGGGCGGTGAACGGAGCCTTTTGCTCGACACAGCCCATGCCGCCGGGATCCCGCTGGCCGTCATCGGACAAACGACCCGTGACCGGCTGGCCACCGTTCTGGAGCCGGGCCTCGAGCCGGACAACCCAGTCGACGCGTGGGGCACCGGCCACGGCCACGAGGAGATCTTCGAGACAGCCCTCCGAGCCTTGGCCGACGATCCGGCCGTGGGCGTGGTGGCGTTCTGTGTCGACCTCACAGCCGAAGAGGACCCGGCCGAGGGTTATCTCCCCCTCATCGTCCGCATCCATGACGACATGGGCGTACCGCTCGTGGTCATGGGCAATTTGATCTCGGGCATCGACCCCGAGCAGTCGGCCGCGCTCCGCCGCGCCGGCGTTCCCGTCCTGGAAGGCACGCTGTCCGGACTCCACGCCATACGCCACCTCCTGGACCACGCCCACCAATTCCCCCTCGCCCCTCCCGCGCCGGCGACCGGCCCGTCCACGGCGAGGCGTCGACGCTGGCGAGCCGCATTGACGGGGGAAAGAAACCTGACCGAGGCCGAGTCGCTCGAGCTGGTAAGAGACTACGGCATACCGGTGGTGGACTTCGCCACGGCGGCCACTGCCGATGGCGCCGTGGCCGCAGCCGAGGACCTCGGATGGCCGGTGGCATTGAAGACCTCGGGGACAGCACACAAGTCAGAGGTGGGAGGGGTCTTGTTGGGGCTGGCCACACCGAACGCGCTGCGGGATGGGTACCGCCGGCTCTCCACCCGTCTCGGGCCCCACGTCGTGGTCCAGTCAATGGTTCCTCCCGGGGTGGAGATGATGCTAGGCGTGGTGGTGGACGCTCAATTCGGTCCCATGGTGATGGTGGGCGCGGGCGGAACACTGGTCGAGATCCTGTCCGATCGCAGCTTGGCTCTCCCTCCCGTCGATGCCGATCGCGCCGGGCGCATGATCGATCGCCTCGGGATTGCGCCTCTCTTGGAGGGTGTGCGCGGGTCTCCACCGGCCGACCGGCAATCACTGGTCGAGGCCGTAGTGGCACTGTCGGCGCTGGCCGTCGACCTCGGCGACCTCGTCGCCGGCATAGACATCAACCCACTCGTGGTCTCGCCCGATGGTGTCACCGCAGTGGACGCACTCGTCGCCGTAGCCCGGCCATGACCGACTCTCTCGTGCTTGTCGAAGACCGTGGCGGGGTCCGGTGGCTCATCCTCAACCGGCCCGACAAGCGCAACGCGCTCTCGAAGCCCTTGGTGGCTGAGCTTTCGGCTGAACTCGAGCGTGCTGCCGAGGACCCCGACGCCCGGGTATTGGTGTTGGCCGGCGCCGGCCAATCGTTTTGTGCCGGCTACGACCTCACCGAGGAACTCACCTCCGATGTCGGCGAGCTTCAGGTGGTACTGCGCCGTGACCTCGACCGGCTCCTGGCGCTGTTCGACCATCCCAAGCCCATCGTGGGCCGGATCCACGGCCACTGCCTCGCCGGAGGATGCGACCTCATGATGTTGTGCGACGTGGTGGTGGCGGCCCACGACTCGATCATCGGCTTGCCCGAGATCACCTTCGGGTCGGCGGTGGTGGCCAACGTCCTTCCCTGGCTGGTGGGAGCGCGCAAAGCCAAAGAGCTCATGCTCACCGGGGACCGCATCGACGGCGACGAAGCCCACCGTCTCGGATTGGTCAACCGGGTCGTGCCGGAAGACCGGCTCGACGACGTGGTGATGGACGTGGCCGGCCGCATCGCCACTTTCGACCCCACCGTGGTGAGGCTGACCAAGCAAATGGTCAACCGCACCCTGGAGACGAGCGGATTCCGCCGAGCCCTGGTCGAGTCGGTCGATCTCTCGGCCATCATCGAGGGCTCCCGCTCACCGGAACGAGTGGAGTTCGATCGCATACGCGACACCGAGGGCCTACCGGCCGCCATCGCCTGGCGAGAAGCCCGATTGGCGGCGGGCTCAGAGCCCCCGGCCTGATGCCGCCGCCCCCGCGCTATCGCGTCTTGGCCAGATCGCCCAGGATCTGCTCGGAGGCCAGCTTTCCGGGGGCGCCCATGACACACCCGCCGGGGTGGGTACCCGACCCGCACTGGTAGTAGCCCTCGATGGGGGTGCGGTACTGGTTCCATCCGGGAGCGGGTCGGAAGAAGAACATCTGGGGGGCGAGGAACTCTCCGGCGAAGATGTTTCCCTCGCTGAGGCCAACCACCCGTTCGATGTCGAGCGGTGTGACCACCTCCCGGTGAAGGACCAGATCGCCGAATCCGGGAAAGAACGACTCAAGAGTGGCCTGAGCAGTGTCGCCCAGATTCTGACGCTCTGTGTCCCAGTCACTCTCGGCCAGCTCGTAGGGGGCGTACTGGAGGAAGCACGACATGACGTGCTTGCCGGGAGGAGCCATGTCGGGGTCGATGGTCGACTGGACGGCGCAGTCGAGATAGGGCCGGCTGCTGTACCAGCCATACTTGGCCTCGTCATAGGCTTTCTCGAGATAGTCGAGTGAAGGACCGATGTTGGTGAACCCCCGGTACTGGTCGCTGCGATCACCCAACGCCGGGTAGCGGGGTGTTCCGTCGAGAGCGAAGTTGACTTTGGCCGAAGTGCCCTGGAAGCGGAAGCGTTCGATGTCCTCCACCAGGTCGGTCGGCAACTGGCGCGGTTCGACGAGTTGGAGAAAGGTGCGGCGTGGATCGAGGGCCGACACGACGATGTTGGCCGAAAGCTCGGTCCCGTCCTCCAGGGCGACCCCGGTGGCCCTGCCGTTGGAGGTGATGACGGACTCGACCGGTGCCTCGAGGCGGATCTCCGCCCCGAATGCCTCTGCCGCCCGTGCCAGCACCTGGGTGAACCCGCCGTTGCCGCCCTTGTGGAACGCCCACGCCCCGAAAGCACCGTCGTGCTCACCGATGATGTGATACAACAGAACGAGACCCGAGCCTTGCGAGCGAGGGCCGACCTTGGTGCCGATGATGCTGGAACTGGCCAGGTATCCCTTGAGAAGGTCGTTCTCGAAGTAGTCGTCCAAGAAGTCGGCGGCACTTCCCGTCAGGAGCCGCACCGCGTTGTGGAACACGCGCTTGTCGAGGCTGCGCATGTGCTGGGCCAGCTCGGCCATTCGCCCCAGCTCGAGAGGGTCCTTGGAGAAAGGGTCCGGGGGGATCTGGTCCAACAGGGGCTTGAGGGCCTGACAAACCTGGGTGACGTCGTGCTCGTATTGTTCGTAGGCGTCGGCGTCGTGCGGCGAGTGGCGGGCGATCTCACGTAGGTTCTCGTCGTGATCCATCCCCAACAACAGGTAGTCGCCATCCTCGGCCGGAGCGAAGCTCGACGGCATGAGGAGGGGCATGAAGCCGTGTTTGGTCAACTCGAGGTCGTGGATGATCTCAGGGCGGAGCAGGCTGAGGGCATAGGAAAAGGTGGTGAACGAGAAACCGGGATGCAATTCCTCGGTGATGGCCGCCCCGCCCACCAGGTGACGGCGTTCCAGGATGAGCGTGTGTAGCCCGGCCTTGGCCAGGTAGGCACCGTTGACGAGACCGTTGTGGCCGCCACCTATCACGATGGCGTCGTACTGGGAAGACATGTTCACCTCAAGAGGTCTTACGAGCGGGATTGAACAATGGCAGGCGAGCCACCTGGGCTCCCACTGTGTGGTACTGATGGTCGATGGTGACCTCCAACTCGACCCGGCTCCCCACCGAGGCCAGATCGGGACGAACCCTGCCGAGAGCGATGTGACGTTGGAGTATGGGCGAATACATGAAGCTCGACACCCATCCCGCTCGGCCGCCCTCGGCGTCGTAGAGCATCATGTCTTCTTGGACGGGGAGATGGTCCTTCGGGGGAACGAGGCCGGCTGTGCCGTAGCGCTGGTCCCACTCCTTCCAGTCCACGATCAGGCCGGTCAGTTTCCAACGCGACGTCTTGGCGGCGATCTCGCGACGGATGGCGTCGCGCCCGACGAAGGAACGGTCGTCGCCCAAGTCCTTGAACATCCATCCGAATCCCAATTCGACCGGGGTGGTCTTGTCCGCCTCGGTCCAGGCGAACCGGGACGAGTGGAAGTCGACGTCGATGAGTACGAGCCCGGCCTCGATTCGTGTCATCAGCAGGGCGATCTGGCCGAAGGGTAGGGCGCCGTAGGGAGTGGCCGCCTCCATGACGGCGTCCCACACCGCCAGCGCTTCGGCAGTCGGGACCCACACCTCATAGCCGAGATCGCCGGTGAACCCCGTCCGGGAAACGATGACCGGCGAACCACCCAGCTTGGCGGAAGCAACTCCGAAATATCCCAGAGAATCTATGCCTGGATCCAAACCCCCCAGAATCTCCCGCGCCTTGGGCCCTTGCAACGCCAGGGCGGCATAGTCATCCGATACGTCGCTGATCTCCACTCGCAACCGGCCGATCAGCCCGGACAGGTAGGCGAGGTTGGGTCCTGCCGCCGTGAGCAGGAACTCGTCGTCGGACAACCTCAGGATCACGCCGTCTTCGAGCACATACCCGTCGTCGTCGCACCACAGGGTGTATTGGGCTCGGCCAGGACGGCAGGCACGGATGTCTCGCGCCATGACGCCCGCCAGGTACCTCTCGGCATCGGGTCCGGCGATCCGATACTTGTAGAGGGGCGACGTGTCGAAGATCCCCACCGAGTTGCGAACGGCGAAATACTCGAACTTCTCCGACATCTGGTACTTCTCGGCCACCAGGTGACCCGCCCAGTGACTCCACAAACCCGTCTCGTTGAGTGTTTCGATTCTGGGGTGAAAGGGAGTGGTGCGAATCATGGCCCGCCGACGATATCAACAATTGGACACGTGCGCAACGGGAGCCGTTTGCTGTTTGCCGTTCGCCGTTTCCCGTTTCGGACGTCAAACGGCCACAAGGGCCGCGGCCCCTCCCTCGCGACCGGTAGACGGGAAAAGGCCAGGTGGCCTGTTCCCCGTGTGGCGGCAACGGTGAACGGCCAACGGCCTACGGGTAATACTCGTCCGATTGATAGGGAGTAGCCGACCCGGGCCCGGAGATCTGCTGGAAGTGATCGATGCCGACTTGAATGAACAAGCTGCGCACCTCGACACAGCGGGTGCCGTCGGGGAGGTAGCCGACCGCCTCGGTGTACATCTTGCGGTCTTGGACCCCCGTCATCCACGCCTCGCCCCTCACGGTAACCCCGAGCGGGATGGGCAACAGGTAGTCGACATGTAGGTTCCCCGTCACGGCCGGACGGCGGTGGGCCATCGCCACGAAGCCGATGAGGTCGTCGAAGAAGGCGGCGGTCGCTCCACCGTGAACCAGCCCCGGCCCGCCTTCGAAGCGTGGGTCGAAGACCAGCTCGGCCACAACCTTGTCACCTTCGATACGCGGCTCGATGCCGAGCCGGCTGTCGTTGGCAGACCCACAGCCGAAGCACGTGATGAGGTGTTCGGTCGGCATCGACTCAGCCCACTGTCGGTCGGGCAGCGGGACAACGGTTCCGGTGAGGTACTTGAACCCCACTTTCAGCGGCGGGCCCGGACGGCGGCGTGCTCCACGCCGAGATGGAGATCGTCGCCGACGTCGTCGACGGCGGTGCGGCCGGGCGACTTCTCGTGTGCCACCGACTCCACCCAGCGGCGGCGACGGGCGTCGAGCTCCTCGGAGGTGACCCTGCCCAGGCCGGCCAGCACCATGGCCACTTCGAGATCGGCCAGAGTCGGAGCCCGGCCGTGATGTGCTGCCCTGGCCCCCGTGAGGGCGGCCAGCACCAGCTCGAGCGAAGGCGAGCGGTGGGGGATGTCGGCGCCCCGCACCAGCTTCATTGCCCAACCGGTGTCAGGGCCAGGGCTACCGAACCCGGCACCTTGCGGCATGTCGTCGGGGGCGAGGATCGTTCCGGGACGGGGCGGGCTTTGGCGGCGCGGCGGCGCCGGCTCGAGCACTCGCCGGGGTCGATCACCATCGGTCAGTCGGATGTTCGGTTGCTGAGCCATCTCAGATGAAATCCAGCCAGTGGTGTTGGTCGTCGAGTTTGCCACGCACGGCGTCGCCGTAGAGTTCTTGGGCGCGCCGAGTCACAGGACCGGGACGGCCGGAGCCGATCGGTCGGTCATCGACCTCCCGCACCGGGGTCACCTCGGCGGCGGTGCCGGTAAAGAACAGTTCATCGGCGGCGTAGAGGTCCCCTCGTGTCAGAGTGGTCTGGCGGATCGTGAGACCATCACCTTCGAGCAACTCCATCACCGAGGCGCGGGTGATCCCATCGAGGATTCCCGACGAGACCGGCGGGGTGTGGACGGCACCGTCGCGCACCAAGAAGAGGTTCTCTCCGGACCCCTCGGAAACGTGGCCGTCGCTGTTGAGCATGAGTGCTTCGTCGTAGCCCGTAACAACGGCTTCTTGTTTGGCGAGCACACTGTTCAGATACTGCCCGCTGCCCTTGGCGACGGGGATGAAACTCTCGGCGCTGATGCGCCTCCAGGTGGACACCCGCACCCGGATCCCGTTTTCGATCCCCTCTTCTCCCAGGTAGGCGCCCCACCGCCATGCGGCGATGCCGGTGTGGACGGTGGCGGCCGCCGGATTCAGCCCGATCGACCCCAGCCCGTAGAAGACGAGCGGCCTGATATAACCCGATTCCAGGTCATTGGCCCGCATGACATGCCGGCAGGCCTCCATGATTTCTTCGACGTCGTGGTCCCAGGGAATGCGATAGGCGTTGGCCGAGCGCGCCAACCGTTCGATGTGCTCCCGGAGGCGAAAGATGGCCGTGCCTTGGGGAGTCTCGTAGGCCCGGATACCCTCGAACACGGCTGTGCCGTAGTGGAGGGCGTGGGTGAGGAAGTGAACCTGGGCGTCGTCCCAGTCGACGAGCTCTCCGTCCATCCAGATGGTCCCGGCGTTCTCCATGATCCGCATTCTGGCATGGACCACACCGGGGCATCTCATCGACACCTGGCGCTCGAATCTCCACGACCCATGATTCGTGTCCGTGGCTCTGGCAAGTTCCATCAGACATGGCCATCTCGGAAGCACAGCGCCGCCACCTCTGCAATGGACTCCACGAACTCTTGGGCACTGAACGAGCGGATACGCCGGCATGGCAACCATGAACGACCGGTTTGACGCCGGCATGGCAAGCATGAGCCACCGGCTCGATGAGGGTCTCAACGGCGTCCACCAACGCCTCAATGACGGAAGGCGGAAGGCGGAAGTCGGAGTCGGAAGGCCGAAGACGGAAGTCGGGTTCTTCGCCTCGCCCGGGCGCGGCAAGGCGGAAAACGGAAAACTGAAAACGGGGTCCCCCCGCCGGCGGCGCAGCCGTCCGGACAATCATCACAGCGTGCGCGAGAGCCAATCGAGGATGATCTCGAACCGCTCGTGACGGTGTTTCGGGCTGCCCGAGCGAGTGAGCTCGTGACCCTCGTCAGGGAAGCGGATGAACTCGGTGTGCACACCGTGCGCCAGGAGTGAGCTGAAATATTGCTCGGCCTGCTCGATTGGACAACGGAAATCGTTCTCTGAGTGGATGATCAAGGTCGGTGTCTCCACCTGGTGGGCAAGACGCAGAGGACTGCGGTCCCATGAGAGGTCCGCCTCTTCGAGGTACATGTCGGCGAACCATCCCCCGATGTCGGAGGTGCCGGCGAAGCTCGGCCAGCACAGGAGAGCGCGCTCGACGATGGCGGTCGCCCACCGCTTCTGGTGGGCGATGAGCCAGGCGGTGAGGAAACCTCCGTACGACCCTCCCATTACTCCCATGCGGTTGGCATCAAGCCGGGGATGCTCTGACAGAGCTGCTGCCACGGCCGAGTCGATGTCGGCGACGTCGACCTCTCCCCAGCCGGCTCCGACGACGGCGCGAAGGAACTCACGGCCATTCCCGGTAGATCCGCGCGGGTTGGTGGCGACGACGCCGTAACCGGCCCCGGCATAGACCTGAAACTCGTCGAAGAAGCCCCATTCGTACTGGCTGGCGGGTCCCCCGTGGATGTTCAACAAGAGAGGCACCCGCTCGGCGCCTGGTGGCAGATACACCCACACGTCCAGTCCGTCGACCTCGAGGTGGTGCGGTGCGATCGTCTCCACTTGCCGGCCACCGAAATCGACATGCTCGGAAAGGGATCCGTCGCGTTGGACACGCAGACGTCCGGGGCTGTCGACTTTCGAAATGGTGGCGGCAAAGGTCCCTCCGGCCACGTCGAAGCCCGACACGACCTCCCGACCCCGATAGAGATCGCCGACTCGGCCCTCGGGATCTACCGTCACTACCCCTACGGTGCCGGCCTCGACCACCGACACGACGGCCGTCACCGAGTCGAATACCACCCGGGGCACACCACCGGCGTAAGAGGACAGGGCCCGATCGAGTCCCTCCGACAAACAGTTCGGTTCGTCGCCGAGACTCCACAATCGGACGAGCTCTGGAAAGGTCGACCCGGCTGACCCGAGCCCGCACAGAACGCCATCCGCTCGGAACGCCAGTGTCACCCAGTTGCCCCTCGGTCCTGCCGGCTCTGGTTCCCCTCCGTCGATTCCCGTCGCCATCACATCGGTGCCGAACGAGAAGCCGGGCCGCTCGGACAGATCGGTTAGGTAAGCGACCCGGGATCCGTCCGGCGACCACGCAGGCATCGTTTCATCTGTGTTGCCATCGGTCAGACGTCGGAGTGCTCCTCGGTCGGGATCGAGCAGGTGCACGAAACGACCCTGGTCGTGGGTCCATCCCAGGAGGTCGTGTCGATACGTGCGGCGACTGATGCGTTTGGGGCGGCGGCGCCGTTCGTTCTCGTCGACGTCCGCCCACTCGTCGGTCCACACTGTGCCGACGACGGCGATGAGCTCCCCCCGGGGCGACCAAGACGGCTCCGAGGCGACTCCCAGAGGAAGGTCGGTGACGAAGCGGGCTTCGCCGCCGGCCACGTCGATGACCGCCACCTGCCGCCGATCCTCCACCTTCCTCAAGAAGGCAAGCCTCTTTCCGTCGGGTGACCAGCGAGGAGACGTGTCGCCATCGCCCGCCGTGAACCGCCCGATCCCTTCGGGGGCGGCCATCCAGATCGAGTGTTTGTATCGGTCGTCATCCACGTCGATCGTCGTAACCACGAAGGCCACCGTCCGACCGTCGGAAGAGACATTCGGGTCTGATGGGGTGGCGATTCCATCGATGAAGGGTCGCATGGTCCTCCAGATCGTGAGTTCCGGGACCCTACCCTCACCCCATGTCCAAGGTGGTCGCATCGTTCTTCGGGGCCGGACTCATCGCGCGGCGCCTCACCGGAGCCGATCATGGCTCGGGGACTCTGGCCTCTCTCGTCGCGTTCCCGCTGGCGCTCCTGGCAGCCAGGGCGGGGCTTTGGGTCCACGTCGCCGCAACGGTCGCCTTGATCATCGCCTCGCTCGTGGCCGCCCGGCCGTTTGCGACCACCGAGGGCGACCCGAACTGGGTCGTAATCGACGAGGCAGCAGGAACGTTCGTAGCCACCATCGGTCTCGCCTTCCCGGCCAACGTGGTCGCTTGGTTGGTGTTTCGAATCGCCGACATCCAAAAGCACTGGTTCCCCGGTGTGGCCGCCGCCGAGAGCCTGGGGGGGGCAGTGGGTATCACGGCCGATGACGTCATCGCCGGCTTATACGGACTGGCCGCCGGGTGGCTGGTGCAGGCGGTTCTCTGATGACCGGAGATTTCAAGGCGCTACAGTCACGACACGACGTCACTGGCGTCTTGACAACCGAAGGGACCTCTGTCGGGGAAAGCCGGTCGAAATCCGGCGCTGACCCGCAACCGTAGGTCGTCGCGCCCCCGGGGCCGCGACGACGAGCCGGAGCACCAGGCAGAGGTCACGGCCTCAGAGACATCCGCCCATAGGACGGTCAGACCAGGCGAGAGACGGCGTCGGCACGCGCCTCGTTGGACTGCATCCGACCCAATCGGCGGACACTCTCTTCAACCCGTCGAGGTCTACGGGGCGAGGCCCGGGACGTTCAGCGTTCCCGATCCTCGGCTCGCCGGGCAGATCGGAGCCTCCTCGTCGCTGGGTTCGCTTACGGACCACGAGAGGAAGGACGACCGCATCGCCATGCTCCCAGCTCAGTTCCACCCCCACACCCGTGTGTGGCGCGCCCTGGCACTCTTCGTTGCCGTGGCTCTCGCCGCCACGCTGATCCAGACCGGAACGGGTGTCGCCCAAGCAGCCCCCGAGGACCAGGTGGCCGCCGCAGAGGCGGCCGCCGCCTGGATCGCCACCGAGTTCGCCTCCGACGAACCCGACTTCGATGTCTTTGGCAAGACGGCGGCACGCAATGACGTGATCTACGCCCTGGCCGCGGCCGGTACCCAACAGGGGACCGGCCGACGAGCTCTCGGCGACCTGGCGGCCGGAGCCGCCGGCTACGTGGGCCCACCCGATGACGTCAACGCCGGAGCACTCGCCAAAGTCCTGCTGTCGGTGGTCATCCACGGCCAGGATCCGGCCCGTTTCATCGAAGACCGTGACCTGGAGAGCGAGCTGAAACTGGCCATGGCACCGAGCGGATCCTTCGCTCCCGACGTCTTCAACCACTCGCTGGCCATGATCGCCCTCGCCGCCACCGATGCCGGCGTCCCCGCCCCCGCCGTAGCCGCCCTTGTTTCCCTCCAGTGTCAGGCCGGCGACTTCACATTCATGGGAACGTGTCCCAGCGACCCCCAGGCCCCGGACATCGACACCACCGCCATCGCCCTCCAGGCCCTCGTGGCTGGCGGTGCTACCCAGGCTGCCTCTCAAGCTGCTGCCTTCCTGGCGGACGCTCAGAACGACGACGGCTCGTGGCCCAACCCCTTCGGAGACCCCAACGCCAACACCGCCGGGGTGGCCGGTCAGGCGATGCGGGCAGCCGGACAGAGCGCGGCGGCCGACAAGGCCGCCGAGTTCGTCATGACCCTCCAGCTGGAGAGCGGTGGGATCCGCTTCACGGAGGCCGACGCGACCGCCAACGGGTTCGCAACCCTCCAGGGGGTCCTGGCCATGGGTGCACCCGGCTACTGGGAGCTGACGGCGGCGGCGTTCGCCGATGTGACTGGCGATTCGCTCTTTGCCCAAGAGATCGCCTGGTTGGGTTGGGTGGGGGTCTCACGCGGCTGCGACCCACCCGCCAACGACAACTACTGCCCCCAACGACCCGTCACCCGCGGCGAAATGGCCGCCTTCCTGGCCAGAGCGCTCGGCCTCGACGACACCGGCGACGCCGTCTTCGACGACACCGAAGGCTCGGTCTTCGCCGACGACATCGCCAAGATCGCCACCGCCGACATCACCCGCGGCTGCGACCCACCCACCAACGACAACTACTGCCCCCAACGACCCGTCACCCGCGGCGAAATGGCCGCCTTCCTGGCCAGAGCTCTCGGGGACTGACATCCGATGATGGCGACAGCCTCGAGACGGCCGACGGCTGCAAGGGTGGCTCTTGTGCTGGTCTTCGCCGTCGTGGTGTCCTGGCCCGTCGGCGCTCGGGCCGCTGACGGGCCGTGCGCCCCCGGTGGAGGAGTGACAGTGGTCGTCGACTACGCCCAGTTGGGGGGAGGGGTTGTCGTCAGGTGTGCCACCGGGACCCTCACCTCAGGTTTCGAAGCCCTGGTGGCGACCGGCTTCTCGGTCACTCAGGTTCAGTCCAACCCGGGTTTCTTGTGCCGCATCGACGGGCTCCCCTCTTCTGCGACAGAGGACTGTGTGGCGATACCCCCCGCCGATGCCTATTGGTCGTACTGGTGGGCCGACCTGGGCGGGTCGTGGAAGGCCAGTCAGGTGGGAACCGCCGCAAGCATCCAAGGCGATGTCGAAGGCTGGGCGTTCGCCTCGGGGTCGACCGTGCCTCCCGCCTTTGCCGTCCCGCCCGGGCCCACCACGACCACCGGCTCTACCACGAGCACCACGTCCACCACGTCCACCACGACCACGACCACCTCGCTGACGACAACCACGACCACCACGACCATGCTCCCGCCCTCGCCCTCGACCACGATCGCCACGACGACCACGACCCTCCCCCCCAGCGGCGCCACCACCTCCTCCGCCCCGACGTCCACCACCGACCCCCCTGTGACCACTCTCGTTGCAGCCGACGACGAGGGTGAAGGTACCTTCGACGGCTCCTGGGTGGCGGTGACCCTGGTGGCGGGGGTGGGGGCTGCGGCCTTCGTCGTCAGTCGGCGCCGGCCTGACCGCCACGATTCCCCATGAATCGCCGCCTACCCCGCCGTCTTCACTCCGGAGCGTGGTGGCTGTGGGTGATCGGGCTGGTCGCGGCCGCCAGCCGCACCACCAACCCCTTCCTCTTGGCGCTGATCATGGCCGTCGTCGCCTTGGTGGCGTCCGCCCGGAGACCCCCTGCTGCCGCGTGGGCTCGTGCCTTCCGCTTCTACGTTTGGCTCGCTCTCGTCGTGGTCTGCATACGCGTCGGTTTCCGCATCATCCTCGACGACGGATTTGTGGGCAACGTCGTGTTCAGCCTCCCCACTCTTTCTCTGCCCGATGGGATGGGAGGCATGGCGCTGGGCGGCCCCGTCACCGCCGAGTCCCTCGCCGGCGCCCTCTACGACGGCGCCCGCCTCGCCGCCATCGTGATGTGCATCGGAGCCGTCAACACGGTGGCCGACCCCCGGCGCATGCTCCGCTCCCTCCCGCGCGCCCTCTACGACGTCGGCACCTCGGCCGTGGTCGGGCTCTCACTCGCCCCACAGCTCATCGAATCGGTCGGCAGGGTCCGCCGTGCCCGGCGGCTGCGCGGCGACGGACGCCAGGGGATCTCTGCCGTCCGGCCTTTCCTTGTGCCCGTCCTCGAAGACACCATGAACCGGTCATTGGCACTCGCCGCCGCCATGGACAGTCGCGGATACGGTCGCCTCGGACCCGTGTCCCCTTCCCGCCGCCTCGCCACCGGCGGGCTCGTGATCGGAGGTGTCGTGGCGGTATGCATCGGGATGTACGGCCTGCTCGATGGGCACGCCTCGGGGTGGGGTGCATCGATTCTCGCCGCCGGACTGGTGATGTCGGCTCTCGGCTTGGTGAGCGGAGGAAGCATGGTGGGCCGCTCCGTGTACAGGCCCGACCCGTGGGCCGCCGAGGAATGGCTGGTGGCCTGCTCCGGACTGGTTGCCGCCTCCGGGGTATTCGCCGTCGGATGGCTCACGCCGGCCGCTGTGACTCCGTCGATCCAACCCTTGACGTGGCCGCACTTCTCCCTCCTGGCATCGTTGGCGATCCTGACAGCCGCTCTTCCCGCCTTTGCCGCCCCACCCCTGCCGTCGCCAGTTCCCGCCGTATCGCCGCGAGAGGTGCTGTCGTGATCAGCTTCCATCGAGTGACTTTCACCTACCCGGGCGCCGAGCACCCGACTCTGCGCGACGTGACCCTGCGAGTGGAGGAAGGAGAGCTGTGCCTCGTGGTCGGAGCCACCGGGTCTGGCAAGTCGACCCTGCTCCGGTCCACGAACGGCCTGGTGCCTCGCTTCAGCGGCGGCACTTTGGCCGGAACCGTGACGGTGGCCGGGCGAGACACCGCCCATCACAGCCTGCGCGACATGGCCGACCTGATCGGCCTCGTTGCCCAGGATCCGGCCACCGGGTTCGTAACTGAGACGGTCGAGGACGAGCTGGCCTACACCATGGAACAACTCGGCCTCGGGAGCCAGGTGATGCGGAAACGGGTAGAGGAAACCCTCGATCTCCTCGGCTTGAGCGAGTTACGCTCTCGCCGTCTGGCGGACCTGTCGGGCGGAGAGGCGCAGCGAGTGGCGATCGGGTCGGTGCTCACCAGCCATCCCTCGGTCCTCGTGCTCGACGAGCCCACGTCGGCGCTCGACCCGCCCGCAGCCGAAGAGGTGCTCGCCACCATCACGCGACTGGTCCACGACCTCGGGATGACGGTGATCATGGCGGAGCACCGGCTGGAACGCGTCGTGCAGTACGCCGACACCGTCGTGCAGGTCGGTGCCGCCGGTACGGCCACGGCTGGGCCCGCTTCGTCGATGATGCAAGGGTCTCCTCTTGCTCCCCCGGTCGTCGAGTTGGCCCGGCTCGCC
>JBGTLA010000133.1:0-28403 GCA_041744375.1 Acidimicrobiia bacterium
TCGACACGGTGCTCGTGTGGTCGCGCCAGCGCCGACGGGCCGAGGAGCTGGCCGAGCGAGTGGGTGGCGAGCCGGTTTCGGTAGCCAACGAGGCGGTGGCCGCAGCCGATGTGGTGTCGTGCGCAACTCCGGCGACCTCACCCCTCTTCAGCAATGCGGTGGTCAAGGCGGGTGCGCACATCAACGCGGTGGGAGCCTTCCGTCCCGACATGATCGAGGTCCCGGTCGAGGTCACCCAGAGAGCATATGTGGTGGTCGACGACCTCCAAGCGGCCGCGGCCGAGGCCGGTGACCTCCTGGCGGCGGATCGCCAGCCCGATGCCACGTTGGGTGACGTGCTGGCCGGACGCAACCGTCTCATCACCCAGGATCTCACCATGTTCAAGTCGGTGGGCGTGGCCAGCCAGGACGTTTCGGCGGCGGTAGCGGCGCTAGCCGAGGCCCGCCGCCGCCACATCGGCACGGAGGTTTGACCGCCGCTCCCGGTAGAGCGCGACGGCACCTCCGGCTGCAGCCGCCCCCACCAGAAAGACCATCACGACGATGACGTCGTGGAAGCCTCGCATCTGTTGGCCGGCGGTGGCAGCTGCTGCATCGCCGGGCCCACCTGCCGCGATCACGCGAGTCGCCCACAGCGAGCCCAGGACGGCGATGCCGCTGATTTGGCCCATGAGGCGGGTGAGAGTGAGCAAACCCCCGCCCACCCCCCCGTACTCGGCCGGCATCGAACCCATGATGGCGCTGTTGTTGGGTGATTGGAACAGCCCGATCCCCAGCCCCAGCGGAAGCGCCAGCAAGACGAAGTGAAGGGCGGTGGTTTCCACATCGAGGGTGAGAAACCCCAGGTAGGCCAGCGCAGTCACCGTCAGCCCCGCCAAGGTCAGGGGTCTGACTCCGATCCTGTCCGACGAAGATCCGCTGATGGGCGAGACGATCCCCAACACGAGCGGCGCCGCTCCCATCAGCAGCCCGACCTGGGCGATGGGCCGCCCCTGGATCTGTTCCAGATAGAACGGCAGCAGGAAGAACGTTCCGGCCAGCACCACGAACTGGAGAAACCCGGTGACCACGCTGATCGTGAGCAGGGGGGAGCGGAAAATGCGCAGCTGGATCATCGGGGAATCGCTCCTCAACTCGATGCGCACGAACCACACGGTGACCGCCACCACCACGGCGAACAGCCCGATGATCGTGGGTGACGAATACCCGGCCTCCTGTCCCATGGTGAGAGCGAGCGAGGCGGCCAGTAGCCCGCTCGACATCAGCGCCGCGCCTGCATAATCAAAGCGCTGGCGAACCCCTGGAATTGACTCGGGCACATAACGGACTGCCAGCAAGGTGCCGACGATCCCCACAGGGATGTTGACGAAGAAGATGGCTCTCCAGTCGAACGCCGAGATGAGGATTCCTCCTACCACCGGGCCGGTCACGACACCCACGGACACAGCCGTACCGATCATCCCCAGGGCCCGACCGCGCTGGTTGGGGGGAAAGGCCTCGAGCAGCACCGCCGGGCCCAGGGCCAGGACCATGACTGCTCCCAGTCCCTGGAGCACGCGAAAGGCGATGAGGAACTCGACGCTGGGAGCGAGGCCACAAAGAACGGACGCCATCGTGAACGCCGCGAACCCGGCCGTGTAGATGCGCTTCTTGCCGATGACGTCGCCGAGGCGGCCGACCCCAAGCGTGAGGGTGGCCAGGGTGAGCAGGTAGCCTAAAGACACCCACTGGACGACTGCGAAGGTCGTGTCCAGGTCGCCCACCAGACCGGGCAAGGCGACATTCACGATAGACCCGTCGATGGTGGCGAGAAGCACGCCCATCGAGACGGTGAGCATCACCCACCACCGATCGGTGTACGCATCTTTCACGCCTCCCTCCGCGCCGTTGCACCGACTGCCACCGCCGTCAACCAGACGGGCCATGTTTGATGGGCGAAGACCCCGCCCCCGAGCGCAGTTCCCAGGACCATGGCCACAAGCACGATCCGACGACTGGCACCCAACCGGGTGGAATCGAGAGGTCGGGCCCCGTCGTCGGTCACCGACCTGAGAGTGAGCCGGGGGGCAGCAGCCAAGGCCAGCAGGCCAACCGCAGCCAGGAT
The DNA here is from genome assembly GCA_041744375.1 of Acidimicrobiia bacterium. Lineage (GTDB taxonomy): Bacteria > Actinomycetota > Acidimicrobiia > Spongiisociales > ZC4RG35 > JBGTLA01. The sequence goes on from JBGTLA010000133.1 coordinate 2,105, forward strand.
CAACGTCGCCGTGTCGGGCATCACCCAGGCACGCGGGAGAGCGTCTGACAACACCGTTGTGATCGTGACTGCTACCCCGATTGCCGCCGCCAGCCACACGTGGGTTTGAGGAGCGGGATCGGGCAGCCAACTGTCGAAGGCGACGGCCGCAGCAATTGCCAGGCCGGCTGCCCAACTCAACGGCGTGCGAGCGAATACTCCTGCGAAAACCCCGACCGCCAGCACATCGGTGAGGAGCGGCGTCAGCCCGGTGGTTCGGGTCGAAATTCGTCCCGCCAGCATGAAAGCGGCCAGAGCAGCGACGTTCGTTTGGCCCGTCCACGTGGTGGCCGCTCCCGCCATGACGCCGGCCAGCACGGCTGCGGTTGGGTGATCGGGAGCGAGTTCGCGCGCCAGCGCCCAGGCGAGGAAGACGGTTAGCGCCGTCTGGAAGGCCGCCGCGGTCGGAGTACGGTCTCCTGGTCTGATCAACCCGGCAACGGCACCGCCCAAGGTGAGCCATACGGCCCACCGGACGGTGGCCGTCGACAAGTCGATTGGGCGCCCGAGGTGGGTGAAACGATACAAGGGGATCATGACGCTACCGGCGTTGGGGTGATCATCGTGAACCCGTTCCCCGACCCGTTTTTGGAGGCCCTCCACCGACCCGCGATCGAGAAAGGAGCCGATGGCTATCTCGATCCCGTGACGGGGTTCTGGGCCTTCACCGAGGTATGTCTGCTCGCAGGCGGCACCTATTGCGACTCGGGTTGCCGTCATTGTCCAAGAGGGCGCGCACAAGTAGGTGGGCGATCGAGCTTGTGATTTGTGCTGGCTGCCAGGTGGTGTGGCTGGAAGAGAGGTCTGGAACCTACGAGCTCTATTTGCGCACCCTCTCAGCTCAGGACCGGTGCAAGGTTGCTGCGAGGTGGAAGGTGAGCGGCAGGCCGACGGCGGCCATTTCGAGCTGGTAGGACAGGGTGTCGCCATCGACTGTGAGCACGCGACGAACCTCGTCGACCTGCACCGCAGTTGAGGATGCGATGAGGCTCGTCTGGGTGAGAACGAGGGTGCCGCCATCGAACCGGCCGCGATGGCACTCGGCGATCCCGGTCGCCTGGGCGATGACCAGTTCCACGCCGTCTCGAGAGAACCGGTAATACCCCGCCTCGGTGTGGAGTGGCCTGCCGTCGTTGGCGGCGGTGCGCTGGGTGTAGGCGAGGATCGGTTTCTGCCCGAGTCGGTCCAGGGTCACCGTTTCGGTGTAGTCGAAATCTTCGATGGTGGGGTACTCGCCGCGACCCTGCCCCGTCCAACGTCCCTCGAGAGCCTCGATGTGGGCTTCCATGGGCTCAGCCTACGAGCAGATACGCTGGTTCCGTGGCAGCTTTCACCAAGGCGTTCCGGCGGATCCCGTCGATGGCCGCCGCCGCCGATCGCGGCGGCGGTCGGTTCCTGGTGCTGGCGTCCATGGTCGGTATCACCGTGGGGGTGGGAGCGTGGGTGTTGGTCGAGTTTCTCCATCTGGTGTCCGACATGGTGGCCGGCCTGGGGGTTTCTTCGGGCAGCTTGTGGGCTCTGGTCGTCATTCCGGGCGCCTTTCTGGCGGCCTGGGGAATAGCACGCTATGCCGCTCCCGAGGTCGCCGGAGACGGTGTCCCCGAGGCCACGGCTTCCCTGTTGGTGCGGGGTGGCCTCATACGAGGCCGGGTCGCTCCGCTCAAGATCCTGGCGACCGGCATCACGGTGGGTGCCGGCGGTTCTGCGGGGCGTGAGGGTCCCATCGTCCTGGTGGGAGCTTCGATCGGCTCCAAGGTCGCCCGTATCTTCAACCTCGGCGAGGATCAGGTGAGGTCGCTGGTGGCGGCCGGCGCCGGAGCAGGCATCGGCGCCTCTTTCAATGCCCCAATCGCGGGCATGCTGTTCGCCCTGGAGGTGATCCTGTCCAGCTTTGCCGTTCGGCACATGTCGGCCGTGGTGGTGGCGTCGGTGGCGGCGGCCATCACCAGCCGCACGCTCGTGGGTGAGGAGCTGGCCCTCAACGCCGCTTCGTACACATTCCGTGAACCGCGCGAGCTCATCCTCTATGTCGGTCTCGCCCTCGTGATCGTCGTCGCCGCTGTCGTGTTCCTGAGGATTCTGGATCGGTTGGAAGGCGTGGCGAGCCGAATCACCAGGCGGCCTTGGCTGCGACCCCTCGGGTTCGGCCTGGTGGTGGCAACGCTGGTCGTCGTGGAGCCCAGGTTGCTCGGGACCGATGAGGCTCGCTTGGTGGGCACCGGTCAGGACGTCACCAACCATCTCCTCGAGACGGCGGTCGGTGCCGCGGCGGTGACCACTGCGGTCGCAGAGTTCTGGTGGGTGCTGGCGCTGGTGGCCTTGGCGAAAGTCATCGCTTCTGCCTTCACCCTCACCTCGGGGGGCTCGGGAGGGGCGTTCATGCCGAGTCTTTTCATCGGTGCCATGTTGGGAACGGCCTTCGCCAAGTTCGTGGGGCCACTTTGGACGGTGAGCCCGTTGAGCACCGGATCGTTTGCGGTCGTCGGCATGGCCGCCATGTTCGCGGCCATGGGACGGGCCCCACTCACGGCCGTGCTGTTGGTATTCGAGGTCACCGGCACCAGAGAGTACGGCCTCATCCTGCCTCTCATGCTGACGGCCATCCTCGCCACGTTCCTCTCGGAGCTGCTCCATCGCGAGAGCGTCTACACGATGCCGTTGCGGTGGCGGGGAATCTCCCAGGTTCGGAGGGGTGAGGTGGACGTGCTCGACACGATCAGTGTCGGCGACGTCATGTCGCCGGCCCGCCTCGTTGTGACCCCGTCCACCAAACTGGAAGCACTCAAAGCCGACTTCGAGCGCCACCGAGTCCACGGCGCCCCCGTTCTCGACGATTCGGGAAGCCTGATCGGCGTCGTCACGGTGACCGATGCGACGTCTCTGAGCGGCGCGGATGCTTCGGTGGGAGAGGCGATGACACAGCGCCCCGCCACCGTCACCCCCACCACGCGGGTATCGGAGGCGATGGCTCGCATGGCGTCGTTGGGTGTGGGCCGCCTCCCGGTTGTGGCCGTCGACGATCCGTCCCGGCTCGTGGGGATGTTCCGCCGAGAGGACGCCGTGAAGGCCTATCACGAGGCGCTCGGTGCCCACACGGATCACCAACTCGAACGGTCGCGTCTCGCCCAGCGCACCGATCCGGGGGCCGGTTTCTACCACTTTCGCGTGCCGCCCGGGTCGATCGCCGACGGCAAGGAGGTGCAGGCCGTGGCGTGGCCGGAAGGATCCACCCTGGTTTCGGTTCGTCGCGGTCGCGAGGTGCTCGTCCCGGGAGGAACGACCATGCTTCACCACGACGACGTCGTGACCGCCTTCGGCAGCGAGTTGTCCCGGCACCTCATGATCGAACGTCTCAATGCCGGGGCCGACGAACCCACGGCCGAGATCGAGCTCGGGCCGATCGAACCTCCCGAGGGCAGCGATGATTCCCTCGGCTGAGTCGGGGGCGATGTTGGCGGGCTGCTTCCTCCTACACTTGTAGGAGGAACCGATACGGGAGTAAACCGTTGCAGACCTTGGGGATCATTCTCATCTCGCTGGCGATCGTGTTGTTCGTCGCCAACTGGTACATCGAGCGTCAGCGGAAAGAGGCGGGCGACGACGCCCAACCCCGCCGTCGTCCCCGTCGCTCGGGGGCCCAGTTCGCCGACTCAGAACCCGATTTCGTCAGGCCTCGCCCGGCCGTTGCCTCGTTCCACGTACGCGGCGACGAAGCACAGGTGACTTTCGACGTTCCCTTTCCCGACGACGGTGATGAGGTTCTCGCCGACCTGTTGGTCAGTGAAGCCATCGAGGTCGTTCGCGAGAAGCGCCACGCGTTGCCGATCGACGACGTCACCGTGGTGGTCGCCTTGGCCGGGAGAGAAGGAGCTCGCGAGGTAGGCCGCATGTCGCTCGTAACGCCCGGTGTCTTGCCCCCACCCAGCCAGATGGCCGACATCCTCAACCTGCACTCGATCGCCGCCGACCCTTTCGCGGCCGAGTTCGACTCCGAACCGAGATCGATCCCCGAAACGGTGGCTCCCTCCACCAGCGACGATCTCCCCCCGGTAGGCGAGTCGGTTCGGCTCCCCAAGGCGGTCGTCACCGGCCTCATGGCCCAGGGAATCGACCCCCAGACGATGGATGGAGGCCAATTGGTGACAGGCGTCCTGTCGTTGTTCGGCTACACCGTCACCCCCGGAGCCGCCGAGGGCAATTACACGGCGACCAAGGGCGGTTCGACCACTTTCATCATGACCGACACCTATGCCCCGGGTGACTACCCCGAGGTGGGCGAAGACACCATTCGGCGGTTCGTGGTGGCCTTCGAGCAGTCCAAGGCAAACCGAGGAATGCTGGTGTCGGAGAAGTTCGGGCCGTTTTCGATCCACGACATGGAACGGCGCAATCCCAGAGTGAGGTTTATCACTCGCGAACGCCTCCAGAAACTCGTCGACTCGATGGCGCTGGGGTGAGCCATCCCCGACCGCTCGGGGTGTGGTCGGGAACCAACGGCCTAGGTCCGACCGTCAAAGCGGCATGACGGAGGCGTCGGGTCGTTATCGGGTTACCATGGGGGCACCAAGGAGGTTTCCCCTATGTTCAGCGGACTCAGAGGCAGTGAGTGGTTGATAATCCTCGCCGTCGTGTTGCTCTTGTTCGGTGCCCGCAAATTGCCCGAGTTGGCCCGTTCCCTCGGTGCTTCCGCCAAGGAGTTTCGCAAGGGCGTGGCCGAAGGCTCGTCCGAGGAAGAGCCCAGCGAAGACAATCACACCTGATCTTTTGGCGGTCGGCGGGAACCGCTGACCGCTCCGCCGACGTTGTGCCCCTCAGGGCCGGCGCGTGAACGACCAAGAGCCGACGCTCGAGGTGGCACCGCTGACCTGGGAAGAAGTGGCACGGATCCATGGTCGCAAGATCTACAACTTCGCATATCGGCTCTGCGGAAACCCCGACGATGCTGCCGACCTGGTCCAAGAGGTTCTCATGCGGGTCCGGCGTGGCCTCGCCTCCTACCAGCCGGGCTCCTTCGATGGCTGGCTGTGGAGGATCACCCGCAACGCCTTCATCGACGAGGTGCGACGGCGACAACGTCGGCCCACGTCGCCCCTTCCCGAGGCGATCGACCGGTGGGAATCGCCGTCGTCGCCGGGGGCGGACGAGCAGTACGCCGCCTCCCGGCTGGGAGAAGACATTCAAGCGGCACTTCTCGAGTTGCCCTTCGAGTTCCGTGAGGCAGTGGTGATGTGTGACGTCATCGGCCTCAGCTACGCCGAGATCGCCCAGGTCGTGTCGGTTCCGGTGGGAACGGTGCGCAGCCGTATCCACCGGGGTCGGCGCATCCTGCGCGATACCCTGGCCCAGGAAGAGGCCGGATGATCCACCTCGACGAGCTCTTGTCGGCGTTTCTGGATGGCGAGGCGACCCCACCCGAGGTCGTTCGAATTGAAAGCCACCTCACCGACTGTCATCGATGTCGGATCCGCCTCACCGAGATCAACGCGGCCCGCACTGCACTGCGGTCACTTCCTCTGATCGAGCTGCCTCCCCGTTTGTTGGCCGATGCTGGAGTCCCGGTGGTGTCGCCCAAGCGCCGGCCGATGGTGTGGGTTGGCGCGGCGGCAGCGGCAATTGCGGCCTCGGTGATCACGGTTGCCACCGTCAACACCCCACCGCCCGAGCCTCTCAACCTCGCCGACGTGTCCCGCCAGTTCGGTGCCAGGACCGCCCTCGATGTCGGAGCTGCTCCCCTGAAGATGGTCCTCCCTAGCGCCGAGGCCATCGAGTGACCCCGCTGGCCGCCGTTGTAGCTGTGCTGCTGGCCATACCGGGTGTCGTGGCCGACCTCGGTGGCTATCTCGAGCGTTCCGGAGAGGCAGAGTTCTCCGGAGAACAACTCGTCACCTGCGATACGCCCGACGGTCCCCGCGACTCTCTCTTCCAGATCGCTCAGGTCGCCGGCTCGGTCATGGCGTGGGAACCCGGCTCCGACCAAGTCCTCGTGACGATGGGGAGCGGCATGACCGTCACGGTGACCGGAGACAACGTCGAGTCGGCGGATGGAGCCACACCTGGCGACACGGCTTCCTATGAGGTGCAAGAGACGTCGTCGATCACCTACCTGGGCCGGGCGGCCACCGAGGTGTCGGTACGCCGTGACGGCCTCGAACGTGTCCGCATGACCATCGACTCTGCAACCGGGGTGGTGTTGCGTACTCGCACATTCGGGGGCGACGGTGGTCTGTACTGCGATCGCCGCCTCATCAGCTTCAGCCCCGGGAACGGAGGTGTCCCCTACTCCGAGGGCGATATCGACGGCGATGCCGTCGGGCGGATCGACGAGGCACCTGCGGGTCTCCCCGGCCGGCTGGTCGGCTTCGAGCTCTTGGATACCTACGACCTCGATGACGGGACACTGTCCTATTATTCGGACGGCTTCTTCTCGTTCGGAGTGGTCATGACAGACCGCCCGTTGGGGTTCGCTGCCGATAGCGAGGTGGTGGCCGATCAGTCCGACCGGGGTGAGTACCGGCGCAGCTACGAGGCCGGTCGGGTCACGGTGGCGTGGACGTCGGCCAGTGGCAATGTCGCCTTCATCGGCGACACCCCGCCCGATCTCACCGAGGAGGCGTTGCAGAGTCTTCCGGGGCCTGTCAACCCCAACGTGTTCGAGCGAATCTGGAACCGGTTGTTCCGATAGCGGCGATCGCCGACGGGCGACGCCGGAACTCTCGGAGTTTGGCCGACGGCCCGGAGGATGGTGGAGTTGGGGGGTGAACGACCTGCTCGCACGCCGCTCTGACTTGCTCGAGAGCTTGGGGAGTGCTCCTCCGCTGGATGTGGTGGTTATCGGCGGTGGGATCAACGGTGTCGGGGTGCTTCTCGACGCGGTGACCCGGGGGATGTCGGGGGTCCTCATCGAGCGTGATGACCTGGCCGTGGGTACGTCGAGTCGCTCCTCGAAACTCATCCACGGCGGTCTTCGCTACTTGGAACACCTCGACTTCGGCCTGGTGCGAGAGGCCCTGGCGGAGCGGCAGGTTCTGGTTCGTCTTGCCCCCCATCTCGTCACGCTGCGCCGTTTCGCCGTTCCGGTGGTGGGGGGGCGCTGGCAGCTCCCCTACATCGGTTCGGGCCTCACGCTCTATGACCTCCTGGGTGGACGCAAGGGTGGGCATTTCGAAATCCTCGGCGCCCGCCGATTGGTGGACCGCTTTCCTCCACTCGACCCGTCCGTGGCCATAGGGGGATTCGAATACACCGACGGGGTGTGCGACGACGCTCGATTCGTGGTGGCCGTGGCGGAAACGGCCCGGCGTCTCGGCGGTCGCGTGGTGACCCAGGCCGAAGCGAGAGCCCGTCGTCACGTCGGCTCGGGTTGGGAAGTGGACGTGACCGACCGCATCGGGGGTGGGGCGGTAACGATCCGCGCCCGCTCGGTCGTCGACGTAACGGGTGCTTTCGAGGCGAATGCACCCCTCGGAGGCGTGAGCGTCACCGTTAGCCGCGGTATCCATCTCGTGGTAGCGGGCGAGCGCTTCACAGGGGCCACCGGTCTCACGGTTCGGGTCCCGGGTCGGGTGGTGTTCGTCATTCCCTGGGGGAGACGGTGGCTGATCGGAACCACCGATGTGACCCATGAAGGACCGATCGACCGCCCCTTCGCCGCCCCCGACGAGGTCGACTACCTGCTGGAAACCGTCAACCGCGTCCTGTCCGAGCGGATCGAGCGCAGTGATGTCATCGCCACCTTCGCCGGTGTCCGCCCGCTGGCGGGAGGCGGCCAAGACGACACCGTCTCGGCCAGCCGCGAGCACACGATCACCCACGACGGGCGGGGGCTCGTGAGTGTGCGGGGCGGGAAGTACACGACCTATCGCCTCATCGCCGCCGAGGTAGTAGACGAAGTATGTGACTACCTGAACCTGGACCGAATCTCGATGACCGCCCAGACCCTGTTGGTCGGGGCCGCCCCACCTCCGGTTCTCGACGACGTCGTTTCCGACCTGGTTGCCAGGGGATTGGGTGAGGTCGAGGCCCGATGGCTCGTTGGTCGCCACGGCCTCGACGCACCCCAGGTGCAGGCAGTGGGTGCCGAAGTCGGCCTCGTCGGCGCCCTCCATCCCGACATGCCCTACCTCGAGGCCGAGGCGTGGTGGGCCATCCATCGCGAAGGTGCTCTGACGCTCGACGACGTTCTCGCTCGCCGCACCCGGCTGGCCATCGAGACCAGAGACCACGGTCTCGCCGCCGCCCCGCTGGTGGCGCGTTTGTTGGCAGAGGTACATGGCTGGACCGATGCCGACATCGAGCAAGCCATCGCCTCCTACGCAGCCTCGGCTGAGCGCGAGTATGGGGTTCCCTGACGGTCGTTGGGGGCGGTCCGGTCAGAAGTCTTCGAGCAGGACCCTGGCGGCCCAGGCTACGGGGTCGGCGATCTCTCCAGCGGATGGAATCCGTTCGGGGGCAGTCCACAGACGCGTGAGCTCTTCGGTGCCGTAGCGTCTCTCGATCTCGATACAGAAGTTGGCGCCGCGACGGATGGATTCGCTGGAGGGCGGCTTTGGTCCGAAGGGGATCTCCTGGTCTTCGCCGGGTCTCTCCCCGTCACGGGCCGTGACGATCTGCCCGCATTCGGGGAGCAGCTCTCCCAGCGAACGCTCTGTGAGTAGTCGGGCGTAACCGCTCATGAGGCCGAGATAAGCCTGCGTCTCGGCCCGTGCCGAGAGCGTGCTCGGGTCGTTGAACATCTCTCCGAGCTTTCCGGCCACGACCTCCTGCATCTCGGTGGGGTCGCCCATCCCCATCAGGTCGGTCAGTGCCGAGGCGTCGAACTGGGTCGACGATGCCTCCGTCTCGAGCAGAACCCGGAGATGATCGGTCGTGAAGGGGATAGCGGAAACGGCACGGAACGCAACCTCCTCGGACACGACCCACAGTCGCACAGAACTGAGCTCGAAGCCATGGCGGGTGGCGAACGCCTCCACATGAGGCACCACCACCGCCATCGGCAACGGTCGGTCGGGTGGGAGGCCCCCGTCGAAACCGGCCAGAACCCACCGTGCCAGTCCACCGACGAGAGAGCCAACCTGCATTCCGACCATGGCGGGGGCCAGCTGGGCCATGGGCCCGGCGCTCAAACCGCCGACGTCGGCCAGGCCGGAGGTGAGATAGCCGAAGGACTCGAGGTGACGGTCAGCCCACTCCCGGGCGTCGACCGGCAGGACGTCGGAGGCGGGGGTCACCACCAGCGACGTGAACTGATCGAGGCGGTACTCGGCCAGGCGGGTCAGCTCCCGGTATTCCTCAGCCGCCCACGGTTCCACCGGGGTCCGGTCACCGGTCAGGTGATGGGACACCTCCGTCGCCAGCTTCCAATTGACGGGCCCGGGCTGATTGAACAACTCGAAGAGGCGTGAGAAGAGGTCGTCGTCACTCATCGCTGCCACGCTCCCAAGGTCACGCCGAGAGTGATCTCCTCTGATTCGCGAAGGACACGCATGAATATCTCGTCTCCCGCCCGACGCATGCGCAGCAGCGCTATGAGCCCGTCGGGCGACGTCACTTGGGTTCCCTCCAGGCTGAGGATCACGTCGTCGATCATTCCCCCGCTGTCGGCGTAGGCAGATTCGGGGTCGGTGAAAGCGGCAACACCCACACCGAGTGGGATCTCGGCGGCGTCGACGACGTCGGTGACGATCGTCGGGTTTATCCCCAACAGCGCATGCGACACCGAGCCGTCGACGATGAGGTCGTCGGCCACACTCATGGCCAGATCGACGGGGACCGCAAAGCCAAGGCCTTCGGCACCGACGTCACTCACCCCGATGGCGGTGGTGATGCCGATGAGCTTGGCCTCCTGATCCAACAGGGCGCCCCCACTCGAGCCCCGGGTGATGGGAGCGTCGGTTTGGAGGAGCCCATAGAGAATGGAGTCGGCCTCGACCTGGAGGGTGCGACCCGTGGCCGACAGAATTCCCGACGTCACCGACGGACCGCCCCGCAGGCCGAGGGGGTTGCCTACCGCCACGGTGCGTTCGCCGATCACCAGATCGGCCTGGGTGCCGAGCCGAATTGGTGTGGCGTCGAGGCGAGCGGTCGACAAGACGGCGATGTCGGTGAGGGCGTCGCTGCCGACCACCTCGGCCGGGTAGCGGACACCGTCGGAGAACACCACGAACACCTGGTCGGATCCGTCCACCACGTGGTGGTTGGTGAGTATGTGCCCCTCGGTGTCGTAGACCACGCCCGAGCCGCCCCCGAACCCCGAAACTCCGAACACCTCTACCGCCACGATGGACGGAATGGCGGCGGCGGCCACCTCGATGGTCGAAGGTTCGGCACCTCCGGGCACGATGGATGGAACAGGGCTGCCAACGGTGGTGGGCACCGGGGGAGGGGTCGACGCTGGCTCGTCGAGGGCACCGAGAACTCCCAGGACACCCAACGTCACACCGGTACCCAATAGGACCCCGCCCATGAGGGTGAGCACGGCCGTCCAGCGGTCGCCCCTGCGGCGCTTGGCGACGTCGTGACCCTCGTTCGGACCCGCAGGCGGAGTGGGCGGTCCGACCGGGCCTGCCGGCCAGTCCGTCGACGGCCACAGGGGGCCATCGGAGGGAAGCCGGGCGCTGGGGCGGCCAACCTCGGGCGTGTTGTTGTCGGGACGGTCCATACACTGGGATTGTATGGAGCGCCACGACCAACCTGTCCGGATCGCCGTCGTAGATCGCCCCCTCGACCCGTTGGCCGCCTACGTGGAGGTGGGAGCCCCCGCGGCGGGGGCGGTGGCCATCTTCGTGGGGGTGGTGCGTGACCACTCACAAGACCGCAGCGGGGTCACCCATCTCGAGTACGAAACCTTCGACGAGCGGATCGTCGACTCGATCGCCGTGATCGTGGATGAGGCCCTTCAACGATGGCCTGTGATCGCCGGTGTGGTGGAACATCGGATCGGTCGGGTGGACCTGGGCGAACCGGCCGTGGTGGTGGCCATTTCCACCTCGCACCGGGATGACGCCTTCGAGGCGGCGCGCTATCTCATCGACGAGCTCAAGGCCCGGGCACCGCTGTGGAAGAAGGAGCACTGGCCGGGGGGAGCCGACTGGGTGGAGGGCGCCTGAGACCGCCCAGACGCCACTCGGTGTCTCGAAACATGGCCCAAGTTTCCGACTCTTGCCCGACGGCCGCCTCCCAATTCTTCTAATGTGCGCGTTCGCCGAAGTGTCGCCCCTGAGCGGTAGTGAGGAGACGGTGGTATGACGACACTGGACGAAAGAATCGACCTTCCACCGGTTGATGCGGGGTATCCGACGGTCGCTCAGCGAGTGAGAGCGTGGGCCGAGAAGACTCCCGACGCCGTCGCCGTGCGCGAGAAGGACTTCGGGATCTGGCAGGAGATCACCTGGGCCGAGTTGTGGGAGAGCATCCGGCTCATCGCACACGGCCTGCTGGCACTGGGGGTGGAGCCCGGGGACCGAGTGTCGATCCATTCCGAAGACCGACCCGAGTGGCTCATCCTCGACTTCGCCACCGTGGCAGTTCGCGCCATCACCGTTGGCCTCTACCCCACCAACCCCGCCGCCGAGGTGCAGTACCTCCTCAACGACTCGGGCGCCAAGGTCCATCTCGCCGAAGACCAGGAGCAGGCCGACAAGGTGATGGAGGTGATCGACGGTCTTCCCCAGCTCGAGAAGATCATCCATGTCGAGCCCCGGGGTTTCCGTCCCTACCGGGACGACGAGCGCTTCATCTACTGGGACGACCTGATCGAACTGGGTCGTCGCCACTTCGAGGAGCATCCGGGGGCGGTGGAACGGATCATGGCCGAGGCCGGGGCCGACGACATCATCACCCTGGTTTACACCTCTGGCACCACCGGCCCACCCAAGGGAGCGATGCTGTCGAACGACAATTTCGACTTTTGCGTGGACACACTCGTCAACGCCCCGGGGCGCCTGCCCGGGAAGTTCGCCAGCCCCGACGACTCGATCCTCACCTATCTGCCGCTGTGCCACGTCGCCGAGCGGATCTTCTCGGGGTGGCATTTGGTCGGGGCCGGAACCGTCCTCAATTTCGCCGAGTCGATCGACACCGTTCAACAGAACCTACGCGAGATCCAACCGACTCTGTTCTTCGCCGTTCCCCGCATCTGGGAGAAGATCCACGCCACGGTGTTCATCAAGGGCTCCGATGCCACCTTCTTCAAACGGCTCCTGTTCGGGACGGCCATGAAGGCGGCGGGTGTAATCGGACGCGAGCGAGTAGCGCGCGGTGGGGCCGACACCGCCAAGTCCCGGCTTCTGCACTGGATCTTCAATCCGCTCGTTTTCCGGGCGTTGCGAGAGCGTGTCGGGTTTCGGCGACTACGATGGGCAGGAACGGGAGCCGCGGCCATTGCCCCCGAAGTGATACAGGACTTCATCGGCATGGGGATTCCGATCCACGAGCTCTACGGGATGACCGAGAACTCCGCCGTCGCCACGATCAACTTCTGGGGCCGCAACAAAGTGGGCACCGTGGGCGAGCCCTACCCCGGGATCGGGCTGCGTATCGACCCCGAAACCGGCGAGATCCAGACGAAGCACCGGGGCACATTCCAGGGTTACTGGAACAAGCCGGACAAGACCGCAGAGATGTTCACCGGCGATGGTTGGCTCAAGACGGGAGACGTGGGGGAGTGGGACGGCGACCACGTCAAGATCGTCGACCGGATGAAAGACATCATCATCACCTCGGGCGGCAAGAACATCTCTCCGTCGGAGATCGAGAACAGCCTCAAGACGTCTCCGTTCGTCAAGGAAGCGATGGTGGTGGGGGAGGGTCGCAAGTTCCTGTCGGCCATCATCGGGATCGAGTTCGACACCGTGGGTGACTGGGCCACCCGCCGGGGTATCCCCTACACGACCTATCGCGACTTGTCGGAGAAGCCCGAGGTCATCGAGCTGGTCGAGGGGGTAGTGAAGAAGACCAACGAGCGGTTCGCCCGAGTCGAGAACATCCGCCAGTTCCGGCTCATCCCAAAGGAACTGGACCACGAAGACGGTGAGCTCACCGCCACCCAGAAACTCAAGCGGTCTTCCATGGCCGACATGTTCTCCGAGCTGATCGCCGACATGTACGGCCCGGACCGATGACGCCAGGCGTTGTCCTGGCACAATTCGGCATGGAGGGGACCGACAAGTTCGTGTTCGCCCTCCTCAATGGCATAGGTCTGGGTGCCATCTACGCCTTGTTGGCCCTCGGCTTCGTGATCATCTTCAAGGCCACCCAGGTGGTCAACTTCGCCCACGGCGCCCTCGCGGCGGTGGGTGCCTTCCTGGCCGCAGCCTTCGCCACCATCTACCGGTTCCCGGGTCGGCTCATCCCCGACTCGCCCGAATGGGTGCAATGGGGCCTGTCGGCGCTCTTTGCCGTGGCCGCCGCCTCGGTCGTCGGATTGATCGTCGAGCGGCTCTTCATTCGCCCCATGATCGGCGAGCCGCTCTTCTCGGTGGCGATCATCACCGTCGGGGCCGACATCGTCATCCGTACCATCACCGACGACTTCATAGGACAGGGTGCCCGGACCATGGGCGACCCCTGGGGGATCACCGTCAGCAATATCTTCGGGGTCAACATCAACACCACCCAGATCGTCACGGTCGGGGTGGCCGTCGTCTGTTTCGGACTCATCGCCCTCTTCTTCCGCAGTCGCATGGGGGTGGCGATGCGGGCCACGGCCTTCGACCAGGAGGCCGCCCAGGCCCAGGGCATAGACGTCGGCAAGATCTTCGCCATCTCGTGGGCAATCGGCGCGGCGTTGGCGGCGGTGGCGGGGATCTTCGCTTCCATGGCCCCCCGGTCGGCCGGTGTCTCCAACACCACCGCCTTCGTCGTCTTCCGGGCCTTCCCGGCGATCATCATCGGCGGACTCGACTCGGTGCTGGGGGCCGTCGTAGGAGGTTTCCTCGTCGGCATCGCCGAAGTAGTCATCACCACCTACACCGCCGGCTACGCCAACATCCTCGGCGTCGGGTTCGGTGGCATCGTCCCTTACCTATTGATGCTCGGCTTCCTGCTGGTGCGTCCCTACGGCCTCTTCGGTACCGAGGAGATCCGCCGGGTATGAAAGCTGGACTTCCGACTTCTGATTTCCGACTTCCGACTCAGCGAGTGGGGCGAGGGCGATGAGGGGTCGCCCCCTGCTTTTCACCTCGTATGAGGCCGACCAGGCGATGCTTCCCACCACGACCAAGAAGGTGATGCTGGTCCTGGCGCTGGTGGTGGCGATCACTCTACCGCTCCAGCTCATCCCCGGGCTGCGGTGGTTGGGGAGCGGACTGTGGCTCTCGGTGCTGGCCCAAGCCTGCATCTTCACGATCGCCGCTCTCGGGCTGAACATCCTCACCGGCATCGCCGGCCAGGTGTCGTTGGGTCACGCCTTCTTCATGGGGGTCGGGGCCTACGCCGCTGTCATCCTGGGCGGCACGGAGACGTCCATTCTCGTCGGCTACGGTCTGCCCATGTGGATCTGGCTGCCGGCGGCGGGGATCGTCGCGGCGGCAGTCGGTCTCCTCATCGCACCCACCGCCGTGAGGGTGCGGGGGCTGTACCTCGCCTTCGTCACCATCGGCTTGGTATTCGTGGGCGATCACATCTTCCGCAACGCCCGCAGCATCTCGGGCGGATTCGGGCTGGGTCGGGAATGGCCGAAGCTGGAGTTCCGCTTGTGGAAAGAGGAAACGCCGCTCGTCGATTTCTCGTCGGCGGGTCCCTGGCTCGGAATCGAGTTAACGCGCCAGGCCAAGCAGTTTCTCTTCCTCCTCTTCCTGATGGTGATCTTCACGCTGATCCACAAAAACCTGGCGCGCAGCCGGGTAGGACGCGCCTTCGCCGCCATCCGCGACCGGGATGTCGCCGCCGAGGTGATGGGCGTTGACGAGGTCCGTTACAAGGCTTTGGCATTCGCTCTTTCGTCTTTCTTTGCCGGCGTGTCGGGTGCGTTGCTCGCCTCCTTCTTCGGAAGTCGCGTCCCCGAAGCCTGGGACCTCTTGCTGTCCGTGCAGGTGATCGCAATCATCCTTATCGGAGGGGCCGGAACGACGGCCGGGGTGCTGTTTGGGTCTTTCTTCGTCGTCACGGTGCCGCGGATGGTCGAGAACCTGACGGCGTGGCTGGCCGCAGCCACTCGAGGCGAAGGAATCGGGGCTTCGGTCGCCAACTTCATCGTCTCTACGGGTCCGGGGGACTTCGGGCTGGTCGGCACTTCCGCCATCGGCCCGGGGTTGTCGGTCTTCCAGCTCAACCTGGTGTTGTATGGCGCCCTCATCATCATTTTCTTGATTTTCGAACCGCTCGGACTGTTCGGCATTTGGCTGCGGATTCGGAATTACTGGAAAGGTTGGCCCTTCACGTACTGACAATTCCGTCCCGGGATGGGAACATCCGGGGGACGGCATCGGATCGGGTCCCGGACCCGGACCGACGGACATGAGAAAAGGAAGGAAGACAAGATGAGAACGAAGCACAGGTGGCTTGCCCTCCTGTTGGCGTTGTCGATGATCGTCGCCGCCTGCGGTGGCGAGACTGCCGACACCACTACGACAGCAGCTCCGGACACGCCCGACACCACGGCGCCGGCTCCCGACGAGCCGGACGAGCCGGACACGCCCGATACCACGATGGCGCCCGACGAAGGCGATGTCGCCTTCGACGTCGGAGTGACCGAGGACACCATCACCGTCGGTCTGCTGGCCGACCTGACGGGTATCTTCGCCCCGCTGGTGCAGGACATCGTGGCGGCCCAGGAGGTCTACTGGGACATCGTCAACGAGAACGGCGGGATCGCCGGGCGCATGATCGAGTTGGAGATCGCCGACACGAACTACAACCCCGACCAACACCGCACCCAGTACGAGGCCATCCGCGATCGGGTGGCGATCCTCAGCCAGTCGACCGGCTCGCCCCAGACTGCGGGCATCATCGACCTGATGATCGAAGACGACATGGTTGCCATCCCCCTGACGTGGTACTCGGGTTGGGCGGACCCCGCCATCGACCAGAGCACCGTCCTGGAGGTGCAGACGAACTACTGCTTCGAGGGCATGAACGTGGTCGAGTGGATGTCGGACATGTTCGAGGCCGAGAACGGCCGGGCCCCCACGTGGGCCGTGGTCTCGTTCCCCGGTGAGTACGGACAGGACTCTGCCTTCGGAGCCAAGCACGCCATCTCCGAACTGGGCCTTGAGCTGGCCTTCGACGGCGAAGGCCTGGTGACCCCGGCACCCGACGACCCCGAGACCGAGGTCATCACCGGCATTCTCGCCAGCGGCGCCGACATCGTCTTCGCCACCGTCAACCCCACCAACTTCGCGGTGTTGGTCGGCGGAGCGGCCCAGGCCGGTTACACCGGCCTGTGGACCGGTGCCGTGCCCAGCTACGACTTCCGTCTGCTCGACTCGCCGGTGGCCCCGATTCTCGACGCCTCCTACTTCCAGCCCGCCTACAACGTGTCGTGGGGCACCGACGTGCCCGGAATGGGCCCGCTCGTCGAGGCAATGCTGGAAGCCCGCCCCGACCTCCGTCCCTCCGACGCCTTTGTGTTCGGTTGGCTGGAAGCACAGCTGGCCGAAGAGGTCCTGCGGGTGGCCGCCGCCAGCGGCGACATGACTCGGCTCGGCATCAAGGAAGCGGCCCTCTCCATCGAGGGCTTCAGTTTCGACGGGTTGGCTCCCGACCAGAGCTTCTTCCCGCCGGACGACCCCAACTCGTACGTGACACGGGACATCGCCATGTTCAAGCCAAGCCTGGAGCTCTACAACGAGGCCGGCGGACCGGCCCAGACCATCGGCTCCGCTCCCAACGGCGGGACCACCGGCTCGGAGTTGCTCGAGGACTTCTTCGTCGGAGAGGTGGCCGCCGCCTACGAATTCACGGAGGCGTGCTTCCACGGATGACGAACCTGGTTGATTTGGGGGGTGGCCTCCGGGCCGCCCCCCATCTCCGGGACGGACAGGAACGATGCTGACGGTTTCCAATCTCGAGGTGGTCTACAACGACGTGGTGTTGGTGCTGCGCGGCCTGTCGCTCGAGGTCCCCGACCGCCAGATCGTGGCCCTGCTCGGCGCCAACGGCGCCGGCAAGACCACCACGATGCGGGCCGTCACGGGCCTGCTCGACATCCACGAAGGAAACATCACCAAAGGGCACATCACCTTCGACGGCTCCGACATCACCGCCAAGCCTCCGTCGTTCATCGTTCGAATGGGGATCAGCCAGGTGATGGAGGGGCGGCGTGTGTTCGCCGAGATGAGTGTCGACGACAATCTCCGGGCGGGCGCCTACATCAACAAGGGCGGCAAGACCGACGAGGCGTTCGAGCGGGTGATGACCTTGTTCCCGCCGCTGGCGAGCCGACGGAGCTCCACCGCGGGGTATCTGTCGGGAGGCGAGCAGCAGATGCTCGCCATTGGGCGGGCGCTGATGCAGAATCCGAAACTGCTCATCCTCGACGAACCCTCCCTCGGTCTGGCCCCCAAGCTGGTTCAGCAGATGAAAGACATTATCGTCGAGATCAACGAACAGGGCACCTCGGTCCTCCTGATCGAACAGAACGCCAACATGGCGCTGTCGATCGCTCACCACGGTTACATCATGGAGACCGGAAAGATGGTGATGGACGGCGATCCGGCCAAATTGCTCAAGGACGAGGACGTCCAGGAGTTCTATCTGGGCCTGTCAGGAGAAGGACGCAAGTCGTTCCGGGACGTCAAGCACTACAAGCGCAGGAAGCGGTGGCTGTCATGACCGCCGGGTCGGAAATCGGAAGTCGGAAGGTCCGGGCCCCCACTTGCTCGAGGTGGTGGATTTGCATTTGTCGTTTAAGGGCGTGAAGGCCATCGACGGGGTGTCTTTCCACGTCGACGAAGGCGAGCTGTTCGCCATCATCGGTCCCAACGGGGCCGGCAAGACGTCTATCTTCAACTGCCTTAACCAGGTCTACCGTCCCCAAGAAGGCGAGATCCTGTGGAAGGGCCAGTCGGTTCTTGGACTCAAGCCCAACAAGACGGCCGAGCTGGGAATGGCCCGCACCTTCCAGAACATTGCCTTGTTCCCGCACATGACCGTCATCGAGAACATCCTCACCGGGCGTCATGTGCGCATGACCAGCGGATGGTTGGCCGGGGCGCTGTGGGTGGGGAAGGGCAAGCGGGAGGAAGTAGCCAACCGCCACCGGGTCGAGGACATCGTCGACTTCCTCGAGATCGAACAGTGGCGCAAGTACCCGGTGGGCTTGTTGCCCTACGGCATCCAGAAGCGGGTGGAGCTGGGCCGGGCGCTGGCCATGGATCCGGAGCTGTTGTTGCTGGACGAGCCGGTGGCGGGCATGAACCTCGAGGAGACCGAGGACATGGCTCGTTTCATCCTCGACATCCAAGACGAGCTGGGTATCACCATGATCCTGGTGGAACACGACATGGGTCTCGTCATGGACATCGCCGACCGGGTGATGGTGGTCGACTTCGGGCGCAAGATCGCCGATGGCCTCCCCGATGATGTCCAGCGCAACACGGACGTCATCAAGGCGTACCTGGGTGAGGACATCGCAGCCGCCGAGGGCGTCGACGCCCTCTGACCCGATCTCGCCGAACTCCGGGTTCCAGCCACCGCTGGGCGACGTCTCCAACCCTGGGTATCGGGGGCTCGGCGGTCAGCGGGGTCGGTCGAGAAGACGCCAGGCTCCCGGGAGCAGGACCCCCGCCGCCGTAGCCTTCAGGGCGTCGCCGATCAGGAAGGGGACCACACCGTTGCTGAAAGCCGAGGCAGGGGTAAAGCCCAGCGCCACCAGTCCGGCCATGCCACACACATAGATCACGGCGCTTCCTGCCAGGAACGCCGCCACCATGGTCCAGAAGCGACGGTCATGGCGTCGCTCCGCCAACCACCCCACCAAAGCGGCGGCGATGGGAAAGCCGATGAGATAACCGGCCGTCGCTCCCGCGAACACCCCCATACCCCCGGAGGCATCGGTGAACACCGGCGCCCCTGCGGCTCCCACCGCCAGGTAGAGGAGTTGGGCCGTTCCACCGGCGCGCCAGCCGAGGGCCGCGCCCCCCAACAGCACAGCGAAGGTCTGACCCGTGATGGGAACCGGCCAGAGAGGTATCCGCCATTGGGCGGCGAGGGCGGTGAGGGCGGCGACACCAACCACCAGGGCGAGGGTGGCCGCCCAAGACCGGGTTGTGACACGGGACGTGATGACGGTGGGGGCGTAGGTCACTCTTACCTCTCTGACTGTAGGTGGTCGGGCGATTGTACGTCGCCTGGCTACCACGCCAGCGCCGATACGATCCTCTCCATGCGTGCGGACCACCAGCGCGGATCCAAGGGTGCCCTGACCGGTGCCGCCGTGCTGTTCTTTCTGGTCGGGGTGGTCATCTTGGCCTGGAACGTGCGTCTGCCGCTCGTGGCCTTCTCCCCGGGCCCGACCAACGACGCCACCAACGCGGTGAACGTGGATGGAGCCGACGTCTATCGGCCGGCGGGTGAACTGGTCATGCTCACCGTGGCGGGCCAGGACATCAACGCCTTCGAAGCCTTCGTGGCGGCGGCGGACCCATCCGTCGACGTGCTCGCCCGGGCGGTTGTGCGCCGGCCGGATGAAACCGACGAGGACTTCCGCCGCCGCAACCTTCAACTCATGGACGCTTCGACTCAGACCGCCGTGGGGGTGGCCCTGGCTCATCTCGATGTGGCTGACCTGCCGCCTCAGGTGTTCATCACCGGTTACGCCGCCGACACGCCTGCGGGTGAGGTGCTCGAGATCGGAGACCGCCTCGTTGCCCTCGACGATGTCGACATCGAGGTGACCGACGACCTCCAGGTGGCGATGGCCGACAACTCGCCGGGCGACTTGGTGATCATCACCGTGGAGCGAGAGGGTCATCCCGTCCATTTCGAGATCGAGCTCGACGCTTTCGAGGAGGACAGAGAGCGGCCCTTCATCGGGATCTTCGTGCGTCAGTTGCCGTTCTGGGTCGACATCGACCCCGGGATCGTGGGAGGACCGTCGGCAGGATTGATGTACACGCTGGCCATCATCGACGTTCTCACCCCCGCAAACCTCACCAGGGGTCACGTGGTGGCCGGTACCGGCACCATCGATGCCGAGGGCAATGTGGGGAGTATCGGCGGGGTGCGACAGAAGGTGGTGGCGGCGGAGGCGGCCGGGGCGGCGTACATGCTGGTACCGGAAGCCAACTACGAGGCGGCCCGAACCGCACCGCGCCTGTCGATGGAAATCGTGCCGGTGGCGACCATAGACGACGCTTTGGCGTTCTTGAACGGGCTCGACGAGCTCTGACCTTGCCGGCAAACACGGGGTTTGCGGCTCCCCGGGCTGTATCTTGGAATAGCCCATGACGTCGCCTCCCACCCCAGACGAGATCCGCCGTGCCAGCTTCCGCATGGGCTTCAGAGGCTTCGACCCCGGTGAGGTCGAGAGCTTCTTGGCTGGTGTGGCCGTGTTGCTCGAGGAGTCGGAAGCTGAGCGCGACCGGCTGACGGCCCGCTTGGGTGAGTTCGCCGAGCGGGACCTGCGCGCCGAATTCGAGGCAGTGGGCCGCGAGGTGGCCTCGGTGTTGGAATCCGCCCGGCAGGCGGCCGAGATGATGCGCGAGCGTGCCAGCAGCGACGCCGACCGTTGGCGCTCGGAGGCACAGGCCGAAGCCGAGACGCTCCGCAAGGATGCGCGCTCTGACGCCGAAGCCATGCGCTCTGATGCCTGGGCCGCAGGCACCGAGCTCATCGAGCAGTCGGTGGCGGAGGCGGAGCGGACGGCGGTGGTGGCGGAGAGAGATTCGCTTTCGGTGCGTGGGGAAGCCGAAAGGGAGGCTCTTCGCCTCCTTTCTTCGGCCCGGCGAGAGGCCGAGGACCTGGTGCGCAACGCCCGCATGGAGGCAGAGAAGTTGACGGCCGCCGGCCGTGCCGAGCACGATGAGGTCATCGCCACGGCACACCGGCAAGCGGAAGCTGCCCAGGAGCGAACCCGGGCCCTCGAGCAACGCCGCCAGGAGCTCATGGCCGAGCTGGAGTCTGTTCGGGAGACCTTGTCGGCCTTCGAAGACGAGTTGGAAGATCGCCGTCAGGGTATCGGCCTCACCGAGCCGACGGAGGTCCCTCGGCGGATGGTCGTCACCGACGACAGTGGCGAACCGCACGTGAGAGACTGGGAGGAGGGCCATACGGTGCGGGTGATCCGCCCCGAACGAGCCTACGGTTCTGTCGAGGACACATCCACCCCCACGGCCGATGACCTCGCCGATGAGGTGGCGCGCCTGCACCTCTCTCGCCTACCGGAGTCGGCCGAGACTTCCGACACTCAGGAGGAGATGCCCGCAGCCGGCGAGGACGAACGATCTGACGAGGCGGCCGATGGCGACCCGGTCGACCACGCAGTTCCGGCTGTCGAAGAGCCGCCGATCCCGACCGCGCCCGACGACCCCATTGAGATCGCGCCCAGTTCGGAACCCGTCCCCGAGGGTCACCGCACCGACAGTGAGCGCGTTCCGGTCGAGGATGCGGCGTCGCCCTCCGCTCCGCCGACCGAGGTGGACGACCTCTTTCGCCGCCTCCGCCACCCGGGAGGCACGTTCGAGCAGGCAGACCCCTTCGAAGAACCCGAAGAACCCGAAGAACCCGAAGATCCCGAAGATCCCGACGAACCGGCCGCCAACAGCAGTGATGCCGCCGCCGGTGCGGCTTTCGAGACCCGCGAGCGGCTGTTGTTGCCGCTCACCAACACCGCTCTCCGAACCGTCAAACGCACGCTGACCGACGCCCAGAACGAGGCTCTCGACCAGATTCGGGTGTCGGAGGGCACCTGGACCCCTGAGGAGGACTTCTTGGGCGAAGCCCTGGCGGAGGGGATCGAAGCCCTCTTGAACGAGGCGATAGCTGCGGGAGTGGCGGCCGCCGGCGAGTTCGGAGTGGAAGCCGACGTCGACGTCGCCGCGGTTCCTCGACCCGAGCCGACCGATCTGGTCGGGGAACTGACCGTGGCGTTGGTCGCGGCCGTGACTCAGGCCGGGAGCGGGCCGCGGGAGAGATCGGCTGCCGCCTCTCGCATCTTTCGCGGTTGGCGAACCGACCAGGCCGAGCGACGGGTTCGGTTCGTGGCCTTGACCGGATACCACGGCGGACTCAGGCGAGGCCTGGAGGAGGGCGGCAGCGGCTGGCGTTGGGTTGCGTACGGGCGTATGTGCCCCCAATGCCGCGCCGCGGCGGGAGCGGGAGACGTCCTGCCTCCGGTCCACCGGGACTGTGACTGCACCATCGTGCCTGTCTGAGGGCCCGATCTGGGGCTAACCGCCCTATCTACTTACAATCGGAGCGATGTTCACGCGAACTCCCCCGCCTCCGGCGACGACAGACCGACGTCGCGGCCTCACCTATGTCATAGGTGCGATCGTTGCGTTCTATCTGGCACTGACCGCCATCGGCACGCTGTGGACGGACTACCTGTGGTTCGATTCGATGGGGTTCGGCGCGGTATGGACGAAGCGATGGGTGGTCGGCCTCGGGCTGGGAGCGGCCGGCGCGATCGTGTCGTTCCTGGTTTTCTGGGCGACCCTCATCCTCGCCGACCGGCTCGGGCCGCGCTTCCCGCTGCTCGACATGGCAGAAGAGGAAGAGCACGTCGCCCGTTTCGGGCAATGGATCGAAGGCCGTCGGGGCTTGGTCCGTGTCCTGGTGGCAGCCGGCCTGGCGTTGTTCGTAGGCTTGGCGGTAGCCACCTGGCGAGACGAGATCTTCTTGTTCCTCGCCCGCAACGATTTCGGGGTCGTGGAGCCCATCTTCAATCTCGACGTGGGCTTCTACATCTTCCACTACCCGCTCATCGCCACCGCCCTGCGCTGGCTGTTCAACTTGGTGGCCGTGGCGACGGTGGTGGCGGCTCTGGCCCACTATCTCAACGGGGGCGTTCGTCTCCGGCGCAACGCGCTGCCGACCGTCACCCATTCGGCCAAGGTCCACGTTTCGGTGATGCTGGCCGTGCTGGCACTGATCCGAGCGGCCATGTACCGGATGGACGCGTTGGCTCTTGTCTTTTCGAACCGCCAGGCACCCTCGTTCTACGGTCCCGGCTTCACCGATGTCACCGCCCGGTTGCCGGCTCTGCGTTTGCTCATGGCCATTGCCGTCGTGGCGGCCATCGTCTTCATCGCCAATATCTGGCGGCGGGGCTGGACGCTGCTGGTTGTGTCGGTGGGAGCGTGGGTGCTGGTGTCAGTGGCGGCATCGCTGGTGTACCCCGCCATCGTGGATCGTCTTCAGGTGCAACCCCAACCTTTGGCCCGAGAATCCGAATACATCGCCCACAACGTCGAGTTCACCCGCATCGCCTACGGGCTCGACCATGTGGAGGTGCGCGAGTTCCCCGCCTCGCGGGTGCTTGCTCCCGACGACATCGAAGCCAATCGTCCCGTGGTGGACAACCTGCGCCTATGGGACGCGTCGGTGTTGCCGCGAACGTACGAGAACCTCCAGGTGATCCGCCCCTATTACGGCCTCGATCAGGTCGACACCGATCGCTACATCGTCGACGGCGAGCCGATCCAGACCATGGTGGCGGTGCGCGAGCTCGACGAGCAGAACCTTCCTCGAGCCGACTGGCAGAACACCCGCCTCATCTACACCCACGGGCTGGGGGCGGTAGTGAGCCAGGCCAATGCCGTCGCCTCCGATGGTCAGCCGCAGTTCCTGCTCGACGATCTTCCGCCCCGAGCTTCTGACGAACGCTTCGAGCTCGAGCAGCCGCGAGTGTACTTCGGGGAGTCCTATGCCCCCGGTCGCCCGGTGATCGTCAAGACCGGCTCGGCGCCCCAAGAGGTCGACATGCCCGTGGGGGGTGAGGGGATCCAGAGCAGCGAGTACGACGGCGAGGCGGGAGTGGGGGTTGGCAGCCTGTGGCAACGAGTCGCCTTTGCTTTCCGGTACCGGGACCTCAACCTGCTCATCTCAGGCCAGATGCGCAGCGACAGTCGCGTGTTGGTGGAACGTAACATCCGAGCGATGGTGAACGAGGTGGCGCCATTCCTGGCGGTGGACTCCGACCCCTATCCGGTCATCACCGAAGGAAGGATCGTGTGGGTCGTCGACACGTACACCGTCTCCCGGTATTTCCCCTATTCGCAGCCGATCACCAACAACTACCGGCAACGGCTCGCCCGATCGACAATGCTCCAGCCCGGGCTGAATTACGTGACCAACTCGGTCAAGGTCACGATCGACGCCTACGACGGAACGATGACCTTCTACATGGTCGATTCCTCCGACCCGGTGGCGGCAGCGTGGCAGGAGACCTACCCCGACTTGTTCCGCCCCGGCTCGGAGATGCCCGATGAGCTGGGCCAGCATCTCCGCTACCCCCAGGACATTTTCCGGGTCCAGGGCGACCTCTGGCTCGAGTACCACGTCGACGAGCCAGGGGAGTTCTTCACGGGGAACGATGCCTGGTCGATCCCGCCCGACCCGGCCACCATCCGTCGCGGGGAGATCCCCAGCATCGAACTGCTGGTGGGCGACCAGGCGCCGCTGGCCGCCGGCAGCGCCATCCAATATTGGGCGAGCATCCTCCCCTATTACTTGCTTACCCGGCTTCCGGGTGACGAAGACCTGTCCTACGTTCTCTTCCAGCCATTCAATCCTCGCGACAAACCCAACATGTCATCGTTCCTGGTGGCGGATGCTCCTGGTCCCGAGGGCCCGGGCCAGCTCATCGACTTCCGCATGCCGCAAGGCACGCTGGTGAGTGGGGCCGGTCAGGTAGGGGAGCGGATCCAACAGGACGATCGCATAGCCGAGCAGTTCACGTTGTGGGGCCAGCAGGGCTCACGCGTCATCCGTGGTGAGCTGTTGGTGGTGCCTATCGAGGACTCGGTCATGTACATCCAGCCCGTGTATCTCCAGTCGGAGGCGGTGGGTGGGTTTCCCGAGTTCCGGCGGGTGATCGTGGTGTTCGACGACCGCATCGAGTGGGCCAACACCCTGGACCAGGCGATGTCGGCGGTGTTCGGTGTTGAGGTGAGAGACCCGGTCGAGCCTCCTCCGACCGATGACCCCACCGACCCGGTCCCGGATCCGGAGGTACCGGGAACCGTCATGGAGTTGCTGGAGCGGGCATCCGAGCTGCTCGAGCAGGCAAATGACGCTTTACGAGAAGGAGACTTGGGTCGCTACCAGCAACTGGTCGAAGATGCCGGCGCCTTGATCGAGGAGGCGCGCCAAGCCGGTGCCTCCGGAATCGAAGCGTTTCTGCGCTGATCGATTCCCCTCTGAGGGGCTCACGGGCGGCCCATCGAGGAATGCTGTGGGTTAGGGTTGCGTACTCCCTGCCTCTCCGCCTGTGGCAGACGTCTTCTTCGACGAACTGTTGGAGACCGACCGGCCCGAAGCTGAGCCGCCGGGTGGCGCAGGGCACCCTGAACGCGAGCGAACGCCCGGTGGTCTGGTGGGCAGGCAGGGCGTTCGCTCGTGTGGGTGGCTCGTTCGGCTCGCTTTGTCTACCCCGTCGTTGGACCGCCCAAACATGGGCGGCGTTGGGCGATGTTTGATCGCCGGCGATCCAAGGGTGACGGCGGGTATCCCGATGAGGTGGTGGTCACAGTGGCGATGCGACGTCCGTCGCCCGGGCGATGAAACTGACGGGTCTGAGCTCGCGAAGGGATCATCCTGAGATTGTCAGGTCGTATGGGGGTATCGCCCTATGGAACCTGTCACACCTCTCAGGCATCTTGTGGACATGGAATCAGTCATTGCTGTTGTGTTGATGGTGGTGGCGGCGGGGGCGGGGCTGTTGTTTGTGGCGGCTGGGACGTTTTCGGTGATGTCGTTGCTGCTCGACGAACTATTGGAGTCGGACCGGCGCCCCGAACCGCCGATCTCCCATCTCGAAGAAGCCGCTTAGCTCAGTCGCCTGAAGGCGAGTGGACGCCTGTGGTGGGATGTTGGGCGGGAGGGGTGTCCGTCGCGTGGGTGGCTCTATCACCCGGTTTGTGATCCGTTCGCGCAAGAGGGCAGACCTGCTTAGCCATAGTGTCTGTGCCGATCGGACCACTTTGCAGATCGTCGCATCGTCCGTACAATGAAGAGACGACGACGCGGGGTGGAGCAGTCTGGTAGCTCGTCGGGCTCATAACCCGAAGGTCGCGGGTTCAAATCCCGCCCCCGCTACGAACGAAAACCCTTGCACCGCAAGGGTTTTCGGCTTTTCTGGGATCCGTGCTCGCAGCTCTGA
>JBGTLA010000134.1:0-30965 GCA_041744375.1 Acidimicrobiia bacterium
GCCCGCCCCGTCGCCGGCGGTGGTTCCTGCCACCCAGATGTGATCCCCTATCCGCACCGCCCGGGAGTAGCCCACTATCGTCTCCCACTTCGTCCCCGAGGAGATCAGGCGGCGTTCGCTCATGTCCACAACCCGCCGAGATCCAGGACGATTCCAACCGTGAGTAGCAGCCACACCACCACGATGAAGCCGGTGTAGCGCCACCGCAGTCGGTGGTCGGCCATCCAGAAGCGGCGGAGGCTGTTGTATCCCAACACCATGGCGAGCACCGAGAGGCCGATACTGATCGGGGCAGCCACCACACCGAGAAAGCCGATGATGGGCACGGCGATCGGCACCAGCAGATAGGTGATGACGCAACGAATCCCCGAGATGATGATCGAGCTCCGAAGCTTGTTCTGGGCGTCGAAGACCGCCCCGGGAACGGGATCGCCTTCCACTCTCAGCCAGCGTCGGATGAGACGGTCCGGCGCACTGCGATGGGTGTCCAGGGTCGTCGCCACGACGTGATGCTAGAGCCGACTCGACCGTTTCCGAACCTCGGGTGAGGGCCGTCCGGTTACCCTCGGAGGACTTCAGCCCGTCCGTGACCGTTCTAGGAGACGATATGTCCACACCCGTGACCATGGGAGACACCGGTCTCTCCGTACCCGATGACCCGATCGTCCCCTTCATCGAGGGAGACGGCATCGGTCCCGACATCTGGGCGGCGGCCCAGCGTGTCTTCGACGCCGCCGTCGACAAGGCCTACGAAGGCCGACGATCCATCGACTGGAAAGAAGTCCTGGCGGGCGAGAAGGCGTACAACGCGACCGGTGCCTGGCTCCCCAAGGAGACGGTCGACGCCTTCCGCACCTACCTGGTGGGGATAAAGGGTCCGTTGACCACTCCCGTCGGTGGCGGCATTCGCTCACTCAACGTCGCGTTGCGCCAGACGCTCGATCTGTACGCCTGCGTTCGCCCCGTGCGTTGGTACCAGGGCGTTCCTTCCCCGGTGCGTCATCCCGAGCTCGTGGACATGGTGATCTTCCGGGAGAACACCGAGGACGTCTACGCCGGCAAGGAGCTCGAGGCCAACAGCGAGGGTGCTGCCAAGCTGCTCTCGTTTCTCGACCAGGAGTTCGGGTGGGAGATACGACCCGACTCGGGCCTGGGTATCAAACCCATCTCTGCCACCGGCTCGAAACGGCTGATCCGCGCCGCCATCCGCTACGCCTTGGACAACGGTCGCGAGTCGGTCACACTCGTGCACAAGGGCAACATCATGAAGTTCACGGAAGGCGCCTTCCGGACCTGGGGGTACGAATTGGTCGCCGAGGAATTTTCCGATGTGGCCGTCTCCTGGGAGGACTGCGGCGGCGACCCGGCCGGCAAACTCCTCGTCCAAGACGTCATCGCCGATGCCATGTTGCAGCAGGTTCTCACCCGCCCCGCCAACTACGACGTTATCGCCACCATGAACCTCAACGGAGACTACCTATCCGACGCCCTGGCGGCGCAGGTGGGCGGTATAGGCATCGCCCCCGGCGGCAACATCAATTACGACACGGGATACGCCGTGTTCGAGGCCACCCACGGGACCGCGCCCAAGTACGCCGGCCAGGACAAGGTCAATCCAGGTTCGGTCATCCTCTCGGGTGAGATGATGTTTCGCTATCTGGGATGGAACGAGGCCGCCGACCTCGTTGTCACGGGTCTGGAGGCAGCCATCGGCGACAAGGTCGTCACCTACGACTTCGCCCGCCTGATGGACGGCGCCACCGAGGTGCCCACGTCGGCTTTCGGCGACGCGGTCATCGAACGCATGTAACGGCACGGCCCTCAGTAGCGGAGGACGGCGGCGAGTTCCCCTCCTCCCGGGATGTCGTTGGGGTCGACGACGTGCACCTCGCCGCCATTGCGCCAGGTGGCGGCGGCGGCCAGGTCGTAGAGGTCCGTCGAGTGTTCGGAGTCGTTCATCGTCACTTCGAAGGTGGTCGGGTCGACCGAGCCCCATTGCTGGCGACCGAGCGGTGTGAACAGCGTCGCCACCCTGCCCTGGTGGGCGGCCACCACCACCTCGGGAACCGATCCTGACGCCGTGCCATTGCCGGCATGCCAGTCGGCTTCGAAACGTTGACGCGCCCGGTCCCGCTGCTTGTCGAAGATGGGCGCCACCAGCGGCCAGGCACGATCATGGAGAACTTCGGCCGACAGCTTGTCGGTGTTGCCCTCGATTCCTTCGTCCACCACGTCGAGGTTCGTGACGTGCCGGTACAGGGGGTGCAGGTACGCCACTCCTGCCAGAACCACGGGGGCGCGTCCGCTGTTGACTATGGCGCTCACACCTTTGTCCACGTGACGGAAGAAGGCCACCAGCTCTTCGTTGGTCGACTCATCGCCAAGGCCGTGGCCATGGAAGGCGAGAGCCGTTGCCCCGGCCGACGTGCCGTGGTACTGGAGCTCCGTCTCGGGGTCGCGATACCACAAGGCCTCGGCGACGCTGGTGGGGACATCCTCCAACTCCAGTTCGCTGACGCGAAACCGGCTGCCCCGCAGGAGACGGATGTTGTTGTGGCTGAGGGTGAGGACATAGAACTCGGTGCCTGCTGCCACCAGCGGCACCAGCGGCTTGATGTGGAACCGGTCGGCCACGACCACGAGCGGATCGAACGATTGAGGAAGTCGGAAGACGTCCGAGTTCCCGGGGGCCACCATGAGGGCCAGCCCGTCCTCCTGGTGCTGCCAGAAGTCATTGTCGTCGGCGAGATGCATGACCGGAGCCACCACGGCCTCGGCCTCGGATTGGCGAAAACCCCCATTGGTCAGCTCGTCGAGGGCTTCTGCGATGGCGTGGCGGAACCGAAGCGGGTTCTGGCGAGTCTCGGGGCCGCGACGTTCGGTCGGCAGGTAGATCGACACGCACGGCCCGCGCTGGTGCGAGACGAGTCGGTCGATGTCGGCAACGGTCAGGTGGTCCATCATGGAGGGGTCCACTCCTTAGGTCGATCCAGGGCCAGGGTAAGGATTGTCGACTCCTAGTGCTAGAGCACTAAGCCTCGTCCACGAACTGACCCAGGAGACACGCCTTGGCCTTTCTCCGCCAGCGGCGGTGATCTTCGCGTAGGTTCGGTGCATACGCGCCGAGCACCCCTGCTCGGTTCGGGGAGACAAGGAGAAGAAATGCGACGCATGATGCCGGTATTGGCCGGTGCACTCCTGGTAGTCGCGCTCGTGGCGATACCCGCCGGGGGCCACCACGACGACGGGAAGGGCGATGTCAGCCCGCCCAACCTGGTGGAACTCGAGCACGAATTCGAGAACGTGGTGGCTGCCGAGGCCAATCCCATTGGCAACGCTCCCCGCGGTTTTGCACCTTGCATCCGCGGCATGGCGGCCGACACCTACCCCTGCCACAGGGTGGATATGTTGAGTCACCTGACGCTTGGTGATCTCGGTCTCAGCTTCGCCAACGACATTTGGGGCTGGACCGATCCGCTGACGACGAAGGACTACGCCCTGATCGGCGGCACCGAAGGAACGGTCGTCGTCGACATCAGCGACCCCAGACGTCCCGCCATCACCGGCATGCTTCCGACTCATTCGACGGCGGGGGGCCCTTTCTGGCGAGACATCAAGGTCTATGACGATCACGCCTACGTGGTGTCGGAACACACGGGGCATGGCGTCCAGGTGCTCGATCTCACACAGGTGCGCGGTGTGACCGGAGATCCGGTCGTCTTTTCTGAGACGGCCCATTACGACGGTATCGGCAGCGCCCACAACATCGCCATCAACGAGGACACTGGCTTCGCCTACGCGATAGGGGCGGCGTCGGGTACTGAAAGCGGTTGCTCTGGTGGCCTGCACATGATCGACATATCCGATCCCGCCGCTCCGTCCTTCGCCGGATGCTTTGGCGAACGGGGGTACATCCACGACACCCAGTGCGTGATCTATGAAGGCCCCGACGCCGAGCACCGTGGCAAGGAGATCTGCTTCAACTCGGCGGCCGAGTTCTTTGGCTTCCACCCCGACTTGATCGACAACACCCTGTCGATCGTCGATGTGACCGACAAGTCGAATCCGATCGAGCTGTCCTTTTTCGAGTACGCCAACGACGGGTACAGCCATCAGGGCTGGCTGACGCCCGACCAGCGTTACTTCCTGCACAACGACGAACTCGACGAGGTGTTCGGACAGGTGGGCGGGACGGTGACACGGATCTTCGACGTGCAGAATCTGGCCGAACTGACCGCCCCGGTGGAGGTCGACCACGGGACGACATCGATCGGGCACAACGCCTATACCGAAGGCCGCTACCTGTATGCGTCTAACTACACGTCGGGCCTGCGGATCTTCGACATCACCAAGGTCGATCAGGGCCTGCTTCCGCCGGCGGCGTTCTTCGACGTCTACCCGCTGAATGACAACCCCACGTTCGAGGGTGGTACGTGGAGCAACTACCCCTACTTCCATCAAAAGAAGATCGTTGCGGTGAGTTCGATGGAGCGTGGGCTGTTCGTGCTCCAGCCCCGTCTCGGTTCCTGAGCAGGGCGCGCTTGCGATTGGGCGCCCCCATCGGGGCGCCCAATCGTGGCGATTTCAAGTTCAGGCGGGGTCGATGGTTCACGTCATGGGTGGAAGCTGTCAGCTATTGACGATCAGGACCGGGATGGGGGCGTGTCTGGCCAGATGCTCCACCCTGGGGCCGAGATGGAGCCGGGTGGTGCCGGCGCGGACGCTGGTCCCCAGCACCAAGAGATCGGCCCCGAACTCGTCGATGGCGGCGAGGATGCCATTGGTGGCGTCGTCGGAGCGGCGAACGTGCGTCTGTATCTCGTGACCGAGTGCCACTGCCACCTGGGCCAGCTCGGCTGTCAAGTCGCTAGCCACTCCCCGTGTAAGCCGACCGTGGGCCATGGTCACGATGTGAATGCCTATGACCTCGGAGCTTTCCTGCGCTATGGCGAGGGTAAGTTCGGCCGCGCGGCGGGCCGCGGCCGTGCCGTTTGTCGGCACGAGGATGCGGTTCGGTCGCCACTCTTCATTTAGTGCCACTCCTCGGACCAGCATGGTCGGACATGGTGCAAGTTTGACGAGGTCGTCGATCATTGGACCGAACAAGCTTGCGTCCGAACCTCCCGCCTTCGGAGTTCCGAGGACCATGAGGTCGTAATCGCCTTCGGCCTCGTGCAGAATCGCCGCTACCGGGTCGTCCGAGACGAGGATACGCGTGGCCGCCTCGGTGTCGAACAGGCTCCGCATCTGCCCCAGGTAGCGGGAGGCGATCGTCCGGCCCTCGGCGGTCGTTACGGCACACAACGTCAGGGAGGTGTTTCTCATCCGGGTGAGCTGGTTCAGAAGTGTTGCCTGCATCTCCCTGGTGAATCCAGCCGTCGCCGAACCCGGCCGAACCGGCACCAGCACGCGGCGGATCCTCCCGACAAAGGAGTGTTGTAGGGCCGTTTCCCGCTGCAGCCGCTCACCTTCCTCTGGCCCGATCTCGATGCGGTTGGTGGTGAAGCGGAGTGCTACCGGTGCCATGAGAGATGTGGCAATGGCCATCACGACGATGATGGAGAACATCTCCTGGCTCAGTATGCCGAGCGAGAGCCCGATGGTGGCGATGATGATCTCCAGGGCGCCGCGCGCGTTCAGCCCCGAGCCATACGCCAGGGCCGACCAGTGATCCTGGCCGGAGAGGAGCCGGGCTCCCAAATACGCTCCAACGACTTTGCCGAAGGTGGCCACGGCGATGACAACGAGGGTGAGCATCAGGAGAGAGGGCGTGAGGATGGCGGTGACGTCGACCTTGAGCCCGGCGACGGCGAAGAAGACCGGCGCGAACACCGCCAAGGCCATGCTTTCGATCTTGCGGATGGTATCTGTGGGGAGGCGTGTCGACCGGCCGAAGAGGATGCCGATGGCGAAAGCTCCCAGGACGGGTTCCAGGTGTAAGTACTGGGTGAAGGCGCCCCAGGCGAACGCTAGAGCCACTGCCAGCGTGAGGATCTGGTCGTGTCCCCGGAAATGATCTTGGACAAACGCCAAACCGCGATCCACCAACCAGACGCCGATCGTGGCTGTAGCCACCACGAACACCACGACCATGCCAATGGTTTGAGCCACAGTACCTGCAGTGAGAGCGGTGGCAGAGGCAAGGGCAGTGACCAAACCCAGAAGCGTCCACCCCGTGATGTCGTCGATCATCCCGGCTGCGAGCAGTGTCTGGCCGACGTCACGCCGCATCAGGTCGAGATCCATCAGCACCTTTGCCAGCACGGGAATGGCCGAGATCGAGAGCGCTGTCGCCAAGAAGAGAACGAACACCGTTCGTTGGTCGGGGTCTGCGAGGAGGCTGTCGGGGATGGCGTATCCCAAAGCGATACCGGTAGCGAATGGCAGGACCAGCCCCCCGATTGCAACCCCGAGTGCCGTTCCGGCTTTGCGTTTGATCAGTGCGAGATCTGTCTCTAGGCCGGTGACCACCAGCAGTAGCATTACTCCGATCAGCGCCACCACCTCGAGTAAGTAGCCCTGGACGGAACTCTGGGGAAGCACGAGGCGGCCCAGCCAGGGTACGAGGCTCGACAGGAGCGACGGCCCGAGAATGACCCCTGCCAGAATCTCGCCGACAACTGAGGGTTGACCCAAGCGCAGGGACAGCGCGCCCAACAGACGCGCCGTGAACAACAGGATGGCCACCTGGGCCACCAGCTGCAACACCTCGTCGTGCGAGGCAGCGCCAAAAGTCTCGAGCAAGCCAACCCCTTCCTTGTCGCCTTGGGGGTTAGCTGTCGGGCTCGGGCTGGAAGGTTGCCCTACCCGGCCGTAGCCGGGATTCGCCCCGGGGATAGTGGTTCCCCCCACCCGACGTCTGGCCGGGTTCGGCGGTGAAGCGATCACGCTAGCGTGGCTGGAAGGCCACAAGGCGCATCTGAGCGGGGACTAGGGTGCCCGGATGATCACCCACGGTCCTTCGGGCTTCTGGGCTGTCGAGAACCCCAGCGGGCCGATTGCGCCGCTCACCGAGCACCAGGTCTTGGTCTTCTTGGTCCAGGTGCTCCTGTTGGTGGGCGTGGCCCGGCTCTTCGGCACCGTGATGAAGCGGCTGGGTCAGCCGCCGGTCGTGGGTGAGTTGCTGGCCGGGGTCGCCCTGGGGCCATCGCTGTTTGGAATCGTGTTTCCTTCCGCCCACGCGTGGGTGTTCGTCGCCAGCCCTGTCGTCAACTCGTCCACGTTCGCGCTGGCATGGCTGGGTGTTGTTTTCCTGTTGGTGGTCATGGGATTCGAAACCGACCTGGCCATCATCTCTCGATTCCGGCGCGTGGCCCTGGCGGTGGCGGCCGGGTCTCTGATCCTGCCCATGATTGTCACGGGTGCGTTCGGGTTGGGACTCGCGGATCAGTTGTCGGGGGTGGCTGACCCGTTGCCGTGGGTGTTCGCCAGCTTCTTTGCGCTGGCGCTGTCGGTTTCGGCCCTTCCAGTGGTGGGCAAGATTCTGGCGGACCTCGGCGTGCTGCGGCGCAACTTCGGTCAGATCACCCTCGCCGCCGCGATGGCCAAGGATGCCGTGGGCTGGCTGATCCTCGCCGTGCTCTCGGGTGTGGCCCTCGGCGGTGTTCGGCTCGACAGCATCATGGTGTCGTTCGGTGGTCTGGCCATCTTTGTGCTGTTCGTCTTCACGCTTGGTCGCCGCCTGATCGATGCCCTGTTCAAGTTCGTGCTGGCGCGCGGCTCGGAGGTGGCGGCCGGGGTCTCAATAGCTGTGGTGGCGGCTCTGGCCGGAGGAGTGGTGACCCAGGCTCTGCATGTTGAGGCCATCCTCGGCGCATACCTGGTGGGATTGGTCCTGGCGCGAACGCGCCATCAACTACCCCAAGTGCGGGAGCGACTCGAGATGATGACGGCGGCGTTTTTCGCCCCCGTCTTCTTCGCTGTCAGCGGGCTGCGGGTCGACATCACGGCGCTCGCTCAACTTGAAACAGCCGCATGGACTGTGGGAGCGATCGTTCTGGCCGTGGGCTCCAAGGTACTGGGAGCCGTGATCAGTGGGCGTCTGGCAGGGGTCGGCACACGCGAAGCAGTAGCGCTTGGTGCGGGACTCAGCCCCCTCGGCGTGATGGGAGTCGTGGTGGCGATCGTCGGCCTGAACGTGGGGGTGCTAGACGAGGCGGCCTACACCATTTTGGTGCTAGCGGCGGTCGTTACGTCGTTGCTTGCACCCATGATGTTGAAGTGGGCTGTGGGCCGTTGGGAGCCGCCGGCCGAAGAGGCTGGTCGGCTCGAATGGGAATCCCTCCGCGACGACTCGGAGATTCTTGGTGCCAACCGCATCCTCCTGCCCACCCGGGGCGGTCGAAACAGTATCTATGCGGCCCGGTTGGTTGCGGCCGCCTTTCCCCAAGCCGAGGTGACGGTATTCACCGTCGAGTTACCCGAACGCCGGGGTGCCTTTCGGTGGCTGAGGAGAGGTGTGGGGGATTCTTCTGAACCCGACCTGATCGTCGAGGCTCTGGGCGCGACGCCGTCCCGAACGCTTCACAAGGTGGCATCCGATCCGGTGAGCGCCATCTTGGCCGAGAGCCGTTTGGGTTATGACCTCCTGGTGGTGGGGGCGTCGCGGGGAGAGGAGCGCTTGTCGGTGATGTCGACGGTGGTCGAGAGGGTCCTTCGCGAGGTTGGAATCCAGACCCTGATAGTCCAGTTCCCGAGCAAACAGGCTCCTGAGCACCTCCCCGAGAGAGTGCTGGTGCCGGTCACCGCGAGCAGATCGAGCCGAGCTGCTGAAGAGTTTGGCTATTCCTTGGCCCGTGTGTCAGCCGGAAAAGCAGTGGCTTTACACGTCGTCAATCGCCCCGACGGCGAAGGCGTGTATTTGCCCGATCACCGGATGGAAGAGTCGATACGGACGGCCGATGCGTTGCTCATGGGCTCTCAGGAATTCGGTGCTAGGTTGGGCGTGGAGTTGGAAACGGAGACTCGAATCGCTCCCAACGCGGAACGAGAGATTCTCAAATTTGCGGACCGGAACGGAATGGACCTGGTCGTGCTCGGCACATCGAATCGGCCGGTGACGAACCGGCCGTTCTTCGGCCATCGCATCAGCTACATGGCTGAAAACTCCTCCCTACCCGTGGTGATCGTGGCAATCCCGTCCCTACGGGGCGGGACCTGAGAAGGCCGGCCGCCGTCTTCTACGTGTCGACAGCAAGGGCATCCATGGAGCGCTCGGCCTTGGAGACGGACGCACCGAGCCCCGTCATCGTCATCCCTCTGCAGACAGATCGATGACCTCGATGCCGGTGAGTGTCACGAACCGCCATACTTAGCTCAACCGACCAGGAAAGCCATGACGACCCTCCAGATCACCCGCAGGTCCGATGTTCTGCCTGAAGCAGAGCTGGCGGCGATCGCTCCCACACTGGCCGAGATAGACCGGCTCAAAGCGGAACGCAATGCCGTGGTGGCCGCCCACAACTACATGACCCCCGACATCTTCGCCACGGCCGATCTACGCGGCGATTCGTTATATCTCGCTCAGGTGGCCCGCGAGACTCCCGCCGATGTGATCGTGTTGGCCGGTGTCCACTTCATGGCCGAGACCGCCAAGATCATCAACCCCGAGAAGACGGTGCTCGTCCCGGACCTGAGAGCGGGTTGTTCGCTGTCGGAGGGAATCACGGGCGCCGACGTGCGCCGGTTGCGAGAGCAACATCCCGGGGCACCGGTGGTGACGTACGTGAACACGTCGGCTGAGGTCAAGGCCGAGTCCGACATCTGCTGCACGTCGGGCAACGCCAAGGCGGTGGTCGAGTCGCTCGGTGTGGACGAGGTGATCTTCATTCCCGACCAGTACCTGGCCGACTGGGTGGCGTCCCAGACCGATGTCACCATCCACACGTGGGCAGGATCGTGCATGGTCCACGAACGGTTCACGGGAGTGGAGATCGCCTCCCATCGGAAGGGGTTGGGTGACATCGCCGTCATCGCCCATCCCGAGTGCCCGGCCGACGTCCTGGCCGAAGCAGACTACGTGGGTTCCACCAATGGGATGATCGAGTGGGTCAAGACCCAGCGGCCCGAGCGAGTGATGATGATCACAGAGTGCTCCATGGCTGACAACGTCGCCCTGGAATCCCCTGAGACGGAGTTCGTGCGGCCGTGCAACCTGTGCCCCCACATGAAGCGGATAACGCTGGAGGGCATTCGCCGATCACTGGAAACGATGACGCACCAGGTCGAGATCGATCCCGACGTGTCCGCCCGCGCCCGGTTGGCCGTCGAACGGATGCTGGATGTCGGGCGCGACGACTGACGTGACGTGACAGAAGTCGTCCGTCTCGACGATCCTCTGGTGGTGGGTGCCGGGGTGGCCGGGTTGACGGTGGCTTTGGCCCTTCCCCGCGCCACCGTGCTGGTTCCCGATGAGCGCGGGTCGACCTGGTGGGCGCAGGGCGGCATTGCCGTGGCGATGGCCGAGGGCGACGATCCGGGCCTGCACGCCGCCGACACCCTCGAAGTGGCCGGAGGGCTGGCGGCAGAGGAGGCGGTGGGGATCCTGACCGAGGGAGGACCGGAGGCGGTGGAGCGTCTCATGGCTCTGGGAGCCGCCTTCGACACCGACGAAGACGGCGTGTTGCTGTGGGGTCAGGAGGCCGGGCATAGTCGCCGCCGCATCCTCCACGCCGACGGCGACGCCACCGGGGCCGAGGTCATGCGCACGCTGACCGCCGCCGTCGGTTCTTCCGAAACCGTCACCCAGATGCTGGGTTGGAAGGCGATCGACCTCGTGCAAGAGGGGAGTCGGGTGGTGGGGGCCGTCATCAGTGATTCCCGCGGTCGCCGTCAGGTGGTGCTGGCGCCGGGGGTGGTACTGGCCACAGGAGGAATCGGACGACTCTATTCCCGCACCACGAACCCCGAGGGAGTGACCGGTGACGGAATCGCCATGGCTGCCAGGTTGGGGGCGCGCCTCGCCGACATGGAGTTCGTCCAGTTCCACCCCACGGCCCTGGCAGGAGGCAAGGATCCGCTCCCGCTGCTCACCGAAGCGCTGCGGGGTGAGGGAGCCATCCTGGTGGACGCCCATGGGCGAAGGTTCATGGTGTCTCAGCATCGAGACGCCGAGTTGGCGCCCCGGGACGTGGTGGCCCGGGCGATCTGGTGGCAGCTGGACAAGGGTGCCGGGGCGTATCTCGACGCCACCTCGATCGGGAACTTTCCCGAGCGGTTCCCGACCGTGTTCGCCCATTCCTTGTCGATGGGACTCGATCCCCGGGCGGGCCCGCTCCCCGTTTCGCCCGCCGCTCACTATTTCATGGGTGGAATCGACACCGGCCCTGAGGGCCGGTCGTCGATCGACGGCCTGTGGGCGGTGGGCGAGTGCGCCTCCAACGGAGTGCACGGTGCCAACCGGCTGGCTTCCAACTCGCTACTCGAGGGGTTGGTCTTCGGTGCCCGCACAGCCCTCGACGTGTCCCAGTCGGGTCCGGTACCCGGTTCCGGTCCTTACCGGGTACCCATCGACGCTCTCGACCTCCCCCTGCGTCCGGGTCCCGCTTTGGAGGAGCTGCGTCAGCTCATGTGGGAAAGGGTCGGCCTGGTTCGCATCGGGAACGGGTTGTGGGACGCCCGTAACCAGCTTCTCGAGCTCGACTCGGTTCTGAGGAGGTCGGTGGCGGGTCGAGTTGCCGCCGACGTGGCCCGCTTCATCATTCCCGCCGCTCTGCGACGCAGTGAGTCCCGCGGTGGCCACTACCGCGCCGATTACCCCGACCCCGACCCGCTCCAGGCTGAACGCATGATGGTGGAGCCCGCCGTGGCGGAGATGGTGTCGCTCTGAGCTTGCCAGAGGCGCCGGTAGCCTGAGAGGACCATGACGCTGCATCCCTCGATGTTCGAAGACATTGTCCGTCGGGTTCTCGACGAAGACCTGGGAGAGGCGGGGGACCTGACGACCGAGGCTTGCATTTCGGCTGATTCCCGCTCACGGGCTGAGATGGTGGTTCGTTCCCCGGGGGTGGTGGCCGGAGTGGCAGTGGCGGAGGCGGTCTTCGTGACAGTCGACCCCTCGCTGCATTTCCAAGCGACCCTCTCCGACGGCGAGGCAGTGGCCGTGGGCACGGTGGCGGCCACGGTGGAAGGCCGTTCCCGATCGATTCTCATCGCCGAACGAGCGGCGCTCAACCTCGTGGGCCGGATGTCGGGAGTTGCCACCGCCACCGCCCAACTCGTGGCGGCCATCGCCGGCACCAAGGCGGTGATAGCCGACACCCGCAAGACGATGCCCGGCCTCCGGGCTCTGGACAAGTACGCCGTCAGGATGGGCGGTGGACACAATCATCGATTCGGTCTTCACGACGCCGTCATGATCAAAGACAACCACATCGTGGCTGCGGGAGGGATCTCGGCGGCGGTGCGGGCCGTGCGCGCCCGGGTGGGGCACACGGTCAAGATCGAAGTGGAGGTCGAGACCCTAGGGCAACTCGAAGAGCTGCTCGAGGTCCGTGCCGACATCGCCCTCTTGGACAACATGGACACCGACACGCTCGCCCAGGCCGTGCAGATGGTGGGAGGGGCGATGGTGTGCGAAGCGTCGGGCGGTATCACCGCCGACACGGTGCGAGCGGTGGCCGAGACCGGAGTTGACGTGATCTCCGTGGGGTGGATCACTCACTCGGTCCGTCAGTTGGACATAGCGCTGGACTTCGTCTGAGAATGCCGACCGGATTGGGCAGGGGCTCTCCGACTGTTGATGACGAGGAGCCGATGGCGGGCGTAGATCCCAACCGTGGCGGCGAGGATGGCCCACATGACCATGGTTGGCGCTCCAAGCGACAGCGCGGTGGCGACGGCGACGAATAGCAGGATGGCGGACGCCACCAGTGTGGCGCGGACTACCAGCTGATACGCGTGTTCGATGTTCATGGTCCGGCTCCTCGATCGACTCTCCAACTCATCGGCGCCGGCTCTGCCCGACTTGAGCCGGCTGCCCGTCACGATGTGGCCACTACTGTGAGGCTATGACTCAACCCCTGCGTGTGGCCGTGACCGGCGCGGCCGGACAGATCGGATACAGCCTGCTCTTCAGGATCGCCGCCGGCGCGATGCTCGGTGAGGACCAGCCCGTCATCCTCCAGATGCTGGAGATACCTGTTGCGCTCGGTGCCCTCGAAGGTGTGGCTATGGAACTGGAAGATTGTGCCTTTCCGCTGCTCGAGGGCATGGTCCTGAGCGACGACCCCGAGGAGGCGTTTGCCGATGCCGACGTCGCTCTGCTGGTGGGGGCCATGCCCAGAAAGGCGGGAATGGAGCGTGGTGACTTGCTGGAGGCGAACGGCGCGATCTTCACCGCCCAGGGCAAGGCGCTGGCATCGGCGGCGTCTTCGGACGTCAAGGTCCTGGTGGTGGGCAATCCAGCCAACACCAATGCTCTCATCGCCATGCACAACGCCGCTGGGCTCGATCCACGCCAGTTCACCGCCATGACCCGTCTCGACCACAACCGGGCACTCAGCCAGCTCTCGAAGAAGACGGGCACCCCGGTGGCGGAGATCTCCCGGATGACGATCTGGGGAAACCACTCAGCCACCCAATACCCGGATCT
Source organism: Acidimicrobiia bacterium (assembly GCA_041744375.1). Lineage (GTDB taxonomy): Bacteria > Actinomycetota > Acidimicrobiia > Spongiisociales > ZC4RG35 > JBGTLA01. Next base: position 13,592 of record JBGTLA010000134.1, read on the forward strand.
CTTCCACTGTCTCATCGGCGGCCGCTCCGCCTATGAAGTCGTCGACGACCACCAGTGGGTCGCAGAAACCTTCATCCCCACCGTCGCCAAGCGGGGTGCGGCCATCATTGAGGCACGGGGGAGCTCGTCGGCCGCCTCGGCCGCCAATGCCGCCATCGCCCACATGCGTGACTGGGTGGGCGGCACGACCGAGGGGGACTGGGTTTCGATGGCGGTGGTGTCCGACGGGTCGTATGGAGTACCCGAAGGCATCATCTCGTCGTTCCCGTGTACCACCCGGGCCGGTGCATGGGAGGTCGTCGGGGGACTCGAGATCGACGACTGGTCGCGTTCGCTCATCGACGCTTCGGTGGCCGAATTGGTCTCCGAACGCGACGCCGTCAGCGATCTGGGGCTCATCTAGCCCGAGACCGTCGCAAAGAAAATCGCTTGGTTGAGCGGTTGAGGCTTGCCTTTCGGCGCGAAAACGCCCAGAATCACACCGTTGTCATTCGAGCCCCGACACAAAGGAGGAGTGGCTCATGAACAAGGCAGAACTCGTAGACGCGGTGGCAGCCGCCACCGGCGAAAGCAAGGCGGGTGCTGCAGCCAGCGTCGACGCCGTGCTGAGTTCCATCACAGGAGCTCTGAAGTCCGGCGACAAGGTGTCGCTGACCGGCTTCGGCACCTTCGAGGTGCGCAACCGCGCAGCTCGTACCGGCCGCAATCCCCAGACAGGCGAGACGATCCAGGTGCGGGCTTCCAAGGCCCCCGCCTTCAAGGCCGGCAAGGCTCTCAAGGAAGCCGTCAACTGACCTGACCCGATCCGACACGAGAGGGCCCCGGCAAACCGCCGGGGCCCTCTCAGTGTCAGGCTGCAAACCGGGGTGGAAACGGCCCGGACAGGCGAGAACCCCGGGGGGTGTTCGGGGTTCTCTTGGTGCCCAGAGGGAGGTTTCTGGGAGGACTCGATGGGAGGTCGGTCCTAGTTGTCGGCCGTTGGGGACTCCGACCGTGTTTAGTTCATCGGCCTTTTGCCTCGGTAACTGGGTAGGTCGTTGGACTCAACCACTCAGTACTCGACGTCCAGATCCTTGACGGCCGAACCCCATTCGGAGATGGCTTTCTGATGCATCATCAGTTTGGCCAGGTTCCCCGACACCTTGATTTTTCCGGTCATGAACGCCGTTTGGGTGTTGAGGTCGCCCTTGGAGATGGCTGCCGCCGTTTCGTAGCTCTGCTCTACGGTGACGTCGGGATCCTGGGTCTGGCCCAATCCGAGTTCGGCGACCCCGGCAGAGGTGGCGAGGTAGTAGGAGACGTCGCCGTCGGGCGTTTCAGAAGTGTTGAACTGGATGGAGAGATCGGCGGCACCCATCGATGTCTTGAAACCGGGATGGTTGTTCAGTGCATCGGTGACTGCCTGGGCCCAGTCATCGGATAGAAACTTCACGGCCATTGGTATCCCTCCTGGAGGTACTGAGCGACTCAGGGAATCGTAACGCCTGCCCGACTTCTGGCGAATGTCGACGCGGTCCACCGATTAAGGGGAAATCGTCGAGACTTCTCGGGGTGGAGCGTTGGGGAGGTTGGTGCCGTCGGGCCGGGTGAACGACAAGTGTCCGGGGGTGCCGGCGATGGTCCAACCCCTTTCATGAACAAAGGTGTGGTGAAGCCGGCACAAGAGGATGAGATTGCAGAGATCGCTAGGCCCGTCGTGTCCGGTCCAATGCTCGAGGTGGTGGGCGTCGCACCAGGTGTAGGGCCTCCGACAGCCGGGGAACTGGCAGTGACGGTCGCGTACTCGCAGGGCACGCCACTGGGCAGGGGAGATGGTGCGACGGTTGCGACCGAGGTCGAGGATCTCGCTGTCGGGTCCTGTGACAAGACGGTTGATGGTGGCGTCGCAGGCGAGTCGGCGGGCGGTTTCGGGCGGGATAACGGTGCCGTTGATGAGTTCGCTGACGCCATCGGGGCGGCTCCCGACGAGGGTGTCCCAGTCGACAACGACGGTCATGTGGGGGCGGGTGCGGTGATCGGTGGGGGTGGTGTTGGAATCGAGGTGGCGGCGGGCCATCTCGGTGAGGGCCTGGGAGCGCAGGTGGGACAGTCGAGGGAGCTGGGCTGAGGGCATGGCCCGCACGATCTCTCCGATGAGGCTGTCGAGAGCGGCCTTCACGATGTCCATCGATTCGGGGTCGAGTTCGCCGTCGACGCGGCCCCGGCCGCCATAGGTGGTGGAGGCGTGCAGGAAGTTGTGGTCCTTGGTGTCGGCCCATTCGGTGGCGGCACCTTCGGGGTCGTGGGCCTGGGACCAGTAGTCGATGGCACGGCGGGTGTCGCCGGCAGTGAGCCCGCTCACGGCCTCGATGAGGCCGTTCTCTTGCCAGGTGTAGTGGTCGGGGTGACGGGAGCGAGCCTGAGCGAGCGCCTCGAACTGAGACAAAGAGATGTCTTCCCGGTTCACCGCGGCGACCGCCCCCGGCATGGCGGTGAGGGAGCGGGCCAGAAACACCTCACGGTTGGCCTGGCGCACGGTCATCGAACAATGGGCGATGAGGAAAGCGGTGACCGACGTGAAACCGTCGTAGGTGTGGTCCTCAGAGCTCTCCATCTGGGCGATGGCTTCGAGGCGAGACAAGCGAGCGGAATCGACGGCCCGGGTCCACTCCACCACCGAGAAGTGAGCTTCACCATGATCGAACATATGTTCCCTCATACCGCCAAACTACGGTATCCTTACGACACTTTCCAGGGGGTCGTCGGGGGGTTTTGCCGGACTGTGCGGGTCAGTCGGTTGAGAGGTCCGCCAGGTCTTGGGCGATCTCGGCGGGGAGGGGTTCGAGGGGGAGTCGGGGTAGGCCGGCTCGGAGCCCCACGGCGCTGCTCGCCGCCTTGACCCCGGGCACCCCGTGGCCGTCGATTGCTCGCGACAGCTCGGTGAGACGCTTCTGGAGGTTGCGATCCGGGGTGCGGGCGACGGTGTCGAGCAGCAGGCGGGCCGCATAGTTCCCTGATCCGGTAATGACGCCGTGACAACCGACGGTCAGCGCCGCGGTGACGGCGGGGGAAGAACCGGAAAAGAGGATGAAGTCGTCCGGGGTGGCATCCACGATGGCCTGGAGCCGGACAACGTCGCCAGCGGAATCCTTCATTCCCGCCACCGAATGATGGTCGGCCAGTTCCGACACCAGCTCGACCGGGAGGCTGTAGGCGGTGTTGGGCGGCACCGAGTACAGGTACGCAGGGTGAGCGGCTGCCTCCAGGATGTGGTCGTAATAAGAGAGGACATAGGGACTTCTGTTGCGCGCCAGCGCGGTGGGCGTCAGTACGAGCAAGGAATCGGCGTCTTCGCATTCATCGAGTTGGCGGAGGCCGTCCCGCACGGTCTCGGCCATGATCCCAACCATGAGGTAGGCACGGGGTGCCGATTGCCGAGCAGCCTCGAGGAGGCGCCGGCGCTCCCCGGGTTCCAGATACGGCCCCTCGCCGTTGGAGCCGCCCAGCACGAATCCCTCCATGCCCACCTCGCTGAGATACTCGACGTTGTGTCGGTGGGCGTCGATGTCGAGTTCACCCGCTTCGTCGAAGGGCGTGATGAGGGCAGGCATGACCGGCGGTGGCAGCTTGGGCATGAGCAAGCAGGGTAACGCTGCCAGGGAGAGGTCAGTCAGTGTCGCTCAGTCAGTCTTTGTCACAGGTAGCCGCCGCTTGCGAACGACTGCGCTGGCGATGGCGAGGAGATCGAGCTTGGTCGACCTATAGCGATTCGAAGATGAGCTCTGTCAGTCCTCGGTGTCGCCGTCGTCTTGGCCGGCCCAGGGGGGTGGTCCGCTGCCGGGTCCGGGTGTCCAGCCGTCGGCGTCTTCGCGCATCCAACGGGGTCCGAGGTCGTCGGGGTCGTTGGGGTCGCGGTCTTGGCCGGCCCAGGGGGGTGGTCCGCTGCCGGGCCCGGGTTTCCAGCCGTCGGCGTCTTCGCGCATCCAGCGGGGTCCGAGGTCTTCTTCAGAGTCCTCGATTGAGGGCTCGATGGCGGGAGCCTGATCCTCCTGAGCGATCGCCAGGCCCCCAAGGGCGAACGCGGCCACCAACACGGCCAGCAGCGTCCAGTTGCGGACTCCTCGAACTCGATCAGTCACTTCACTCCCCGCTCAGGCGGAATTCCTGTCATACAGGTACCGCTCCGGTGCCAAACGTTACCGAGGGCCGAACCTCTTTCCATGAACTCATCGACACCATCCGGGCAATCCTGAAGCGATGAGCCAGCCTGCTCAGCGAATAAGCCTGACCTCACGGATCGGGATCAGAGTTTGCCTGTCCGGGTCTGGCCTCATCCGCACCTCCCCCTGACCTTTCACCTCGAGGCGTCGGGTGAGGAACTGGGCGTCGGTCTGGAATTGGCCGCCCTGACCATTGAGTGCAAACGGGTTGCTGAGAGGGGTGAAAAACGTGCCGGTGAGGTTGTTACCCGCTTGGCCACCGATCTCGAAGGTGGTGTCCGCTTCGGCCCACAGGGCCAGATCTTCGAAATTGCCCTCCACTGGAGCGGTCCACACCAGGCCCCCGGATCCGCCCACCAGGTTCACCCGGCCTTGCTCCAGGTACACGAACGTTCGTTCCAGGTGTATCGACGACTGCGCCCGCTTCTCCAGGGTGCCGTTGTTGCGGACGTAGACGATCCGATCGGCGGAGCCGCCCTGGTTGACGCTGAATGATCCTTCCGCCCGGACATCGATGTCACCTTCGAGCACCACATCACCCCCAGTGAAGCTGACATCGACGTTCTGGACGATGAACCCCCCGGGACAGTCGATGTACCAGTCCCCTGTAACGGCGATGTCGGCTCCGACGTTGCAGCCCAGTCCGGAATCTACCGTCCAACGCTGGAATCCCGGTGGAGCGATGTTTCCCGTGTAGGAGGTCACCAGGTTGTCGATATGAGTTGCTGTCGCATGAGGGCAAGGATCTATGGGCACCGTTCCCAGATAGAGGGGGTAGGAGGTCTTGCAGTTGTATCGCCAGTCGATTGGTGCCCGGGTGATGCGTCGCGACACGGGGATCGGTTCGGGATACAAGCGGAACCACGTCTCGGGCGGGTCGTCTGCAATCGCTCCTGTCCCGCTCATCACGTCGCTGGGGTCGTAGGCGTAGGCGGGGTTTGTGCCGGGCCGGCCGGACAGTGCATACGACAAGATGGCCGATGGGATGTTCCTGGGCGCCGGCACCGGCAGAGCGCGGATCCAGTTGTTCTGCTCCCCCTTTACGTCGATGGCGTAGCGGTTGCTCTGACAGCGGTTACTACCGCTGCCCCCATTGGCGTCGGAGTCGACGACGATCAGCCCAGGGGAGTCCTCGTAGCTCATCACGGTGATGGCGCCCTTGCCGCTGGTGTAGAGGGCATTGCACGACGTCGGCTCCAGGACGAGGAGCGGAACAACCTCGCCCGCGCCAACTCCGGCAGCGATGCGAGCCACGCTGCTCACGGTGGTTCTGCCCGACTCAAATCCCAACACCGGGGCGAACGCAAAGTCCCTGAGCCGCTCGACCTCCACGCCGAGGCGCTGGCAACTGGCTCCGTCGACCTCCTCGTTGAGTGTTTGACCGCCCATGAGGGGGTGGCCGTCGGGTACCGGATGAGTGATTGCCACCCGGTACGGGCCGGCCGTCCTCTCGACCGTGCGGGAAACGCTGGGGGTGCACTCGCTGGCCAAGGCGCCGCAATTCGGGGGAGGGGCGCTCGTGTCGATGTCGCCGATGTTCAGCAGGACGTATTCCCATGCCGCCTCACATGCCTCGTCGGCCTCACTGCCGGCAAAGGGATTGATGTATGCGGCCCCGGCGGTGGCGGCGGCATCGGTAGCAAGGCGATCTGCCCTGATGTCCATGCGCAAGGCCGACAGGTCTACCGCCATGGCTGTAGCACCGAAGAGCATGAGGAGTGACGCCGCCACGATGATGAGGGTTGCCCCTCGCTCTGAGTCGTGTCGAGCCAAAGCGATCACAGCCCCAATGCAGCTTCGAATCGGTTTACGGCTTGAGAGTCGAGCGTCAAGGTCGTCTGAAAGACGAGGGCGTTGAAGTCGACCTCACGGGCCACAGTGACCTGCACCCTTCGTTCGGCGCCTGGACGTCCATCAGCGAAGCAGGGACTTCCGGAGTAGGTTGCCCCGCTCGTGTTCTGGGTGCGGCTTCTGGTGGTTCCGTCGGGGTGGACGAACGCTACACAGATCAGCAGCCCTTGAGTGGTGGACGACAACGTGCCGGTGGCGTCGTCGAGGACTCGGCCTGCGACTGAGTCGAGCCATGCGTCGATCGACCCGAAGTTCGTGACCGGCAACGTGGCGCCATATCTGCCTCCCTCCCGGGCGGCGTGGGTCAAACTGAGCTGGTGGTTGAAGGCGATGCCCGAGCTGACGATACCGAGCAGCAGCATGACGAGAAGGGGAAGGATGATGGCCATCTCGACCACCGAGGCACCGTGTTCAGATCGGCGGCGCTCGATAGAGGCGTTTCCGCTAGTTTGTAATCCACTGCACCGGGTTGAACGCAACTCGCCAGGTTCCGTCCGACCCCCGGCTGCGAACATGCCTCCCATGGCACCCCTTACTTGCCGTTCTCCTAGGTCGACGGTGGCGACATACAGTGATGCTCGCCACTCCCAGCGTTCACCCTAGTCGCAGCGATGTACGAGCGCAATGGTCTTGCGTGAGCAGCTTGAGCGGCAAGTGCACCGTTGTCGATACCCGTAGGGTGGGACGGGTGTTGCAATCAGCGAGACAGCGTGAGATCAAACAAGACAGTCGCGGGTCCTCCGGCGTTCTGGACCGTCCGACACGTCGGCTCTGACAGCTGAGCACAGGTCAACAGGAGGGCGCTGGCCGAGTCGATCTTTCGCTGACCAGCGGCGCTGGCCGTGATGACGCCGGTCATGCCGGGCTCATGCTTGCAGTGACTACCCGGTATCGTCTCGACAGTTCCCGTGCAGGTCCACGGGTTGGCTTCGGTTGTCCAGATTCCTTGCAGGAAGATGGGCACGAACTCTTTGATGTCGTAGCAGCAGGCGTTGCTCGGCAGCGGGCTGGCCTGGTGGTAGCGGGGTACCGGCGCCAGGCGTGGGCTAACTGCGATGGCGTCTGTGAAGAGCTGGCTGTTCTGGTTGGCCAGGCAGTCCTGCATGATCGTCTTGGCGGCGAGGTAATCGGCTGGAGTCAACGGGGCGTCCGGCAGTGCCGCAGCATCGATGCAACTGGGATGGGAGGCCAGTGCCGGGTCGATGAACGACCACAGGGGGCGGTTGTCGATGTTCCTTCCGAATATGGCGATGGAACCGGCGTAGTTCACGTAGGGCCCTCGGGTGAGTCGGCCCGTGAAAGCGCCGTCGAAGCTGCCACCCGACACCAGGCCATTGGTGATGTCGTTGTTCGAGTATCCACCGGTTGAGTCAACCCGATTCGGGTAGGCAGGGCCGGGGAACTGCGGGCATTGGCTGCCGTTGATGCGATTGCCAGGGATGCCGGCCGACACTCCGAGTTGGTGGTCGAGACCGTCGGCCATGCTTCTCGCCAGCGAGTTTGGTTGCCCACCTCCGGAGTAGCAGGTCGTGTCGATGCCACCCGGGGCGACGTCGGTGTAGTAATAGGGTTGGAAGTTTCCGAAGTCACCCGTCGACGGGCTGCCACAGCTGTCATGGCTGCCAGACCCGGTTCCAGTCTTGATGCAGAATTCCGTGCCGGCGCCCGACCCGGCGAACACGCCGGCTGGGAAAGCGCCGCCTCCCGGATTATCGATCGTAATCTCTGCCGCAGCATCGGTGCTGATGCTCATGACGCCTAGGACACGGCCGAACGTGGTAGCCGTCTCCTGAACGGGGATTCGTACCCGCATCTGTGAAAAGCCTTGGTTATAGCTGATGCATTGCGTGCCGCCGCTGACCCCCAACGCCGGAGCTGTCGATGGATATTGCAGAGCGTCGGGGTCGGTGCAAGCTGTCCATTGAGCGGCCGAAATCGGCCGGCCAATGTTCTCAGCAGCGAGACGCTTGGCCTCGTTCACGGATGCCTGGACGTTGTTGGCGGCGGTGGAAATTATGAGCTCGAGACCCCCACCGAGCACGGCGGCGTCGGCCGCGCTCTGATCCTGGCGGCGCTCGTTCAATGCAGCGGAGTAGTCGACTGCGAAGGCGGCAATCCCCATCAGCATTACGAGGGAACCCGCCACGACGATGGCGGCGATACCGCGTTCGTCTTTGTGACTCAGCATGATCCACTCCCGTTGTTCCACGAAGGTTGCTGTTCGAGGCGGCTTTCCACGGTCGAAGAGATGGTTGCTCCAGGCGAAAACGCCCAGTCGACAAAGCCGGTCATGGTCGCGATCGGCTTAGAAACGCTCACAACCAAGCTGTCCCCGATAGCGCTACCGCTCCGGGAGAACTCCACCGTGACGGTCGGGTCTCCGGCGACGTCCATTCGGTTGCAGACCTCGGCAATGAGGGTGGTCTCGTTCCCGAAGTCGACTGCTGCCAGCCGGGCGCCCTCCCGTGCCCCATGTCGCAGATCGATGTTCTGAGTGAACAACCACCCGAACTCAACCATGCCGATCAACAGCAGCATGAGCAGTGGGAGCACAAAAGCGAACTCCACGAGCGCTGCCCCTCGTTCCCTGCGTTTCCGGCCTGTTCCAGTCTCCATGACCCCTGCGTTTCCTCAAGCGTGCATTTCTGTCGCGGTGATGCACCGCTTGGGGGTTCTATCGGCTGCCTGGGAGCGAGCCTTGAGCGCGAACATGCACTAATTCGGCGCTTCGCGTTCGAGCGGGGTTTGACAGGGTGAGGGTCCTCGGCGTGTAACAGGGACTCGACGAATCTTGAGGTGTTCAAGCCATCGAGATTCGGGAGCCCCTGTGTCATCTGATCCTATTGCCATGTGTGAGCTGCTGGTCGGCCTCGGCGACGTGACGGTCCTTGATGTGACCGAGGGTGGGGGCCAGCTGAGGATCGAGGTCGAGACCCGTACGCAGCGCCCGCCGTGTCCCCGGTGCATGGGTGCGGTGGTGGTCAAGGACCGGCACCTGGTGGAGCTGGTCGACTTGCCGTGCTTTGGCCGGCCGGCGGTGCTGGCGTTGTGGGCGCAAGACGCGTTTCGGGTGCGCCGGGGGGTGCGGGTCGTTCACCGAACACGTCCCCGAGATCGCTGCGGCCCGGCTGCGGATCACCGATCGCGCCGCCCGGTGGGCAACGGTGCAAGTCGGTCGCCATGGACGGTCGGTAGCCGAGGTCGCATCGGATCTGGGGTGTGGGTGGCACACGGTGATGGACGCCGTGGTCGCCTACGGGCAGGTCCTGGTCGACGACCCGAACCGGTTCGGTGACGTCGCCGCCTTGGGGTTGGATGAGACGCTGCGGTGCCGGCTCGGGCCGTGGCGTCGCCAGCAGTGGACGACCCAGATCGTCGACGTCGGAGCGGGTCAGCTCCTCGATGTCGTGGAAGGACGCTCCGCTCAGGGCCCTATCGAGTGGCTCTCGAAGCGACCCAAGGAGTGGCGGGAGCGGATCGAGTGGGCGACGTTGGATCTCTCCGGCCCCTACCGCAAGACCTTCGACATCATGCTGCCCCAAGCCGTCCAGGTCGCGGACCCGTTTCATCTCGTGAAGCTGGCCAACTCGAAGCTCGATGAGTGCCGCCGCAGGGTCCAGAACGAGACCCTTGGACATCGGGGCCGCAAAGACGACCCGTTGTATCGGGTGCGACGCTTGTTGACCAAGGCTCACGAACGTCTCGACGAGCGAGGCGACGACAAGCTCCGCGGTCTGCTCCAGGCTGGGGACCCGAGAGGCGAGGTGCAGATGACCTGGCATGCCAAAGAGACGATCCGGTCGATCTACGACATCGACGACTGTGACCTCGCCGCCGAGTTCGTGGACCAACTCACAGACGACCTCCGAGACGACTCGATGCCACCCGAAGTCCGCTCGCTGGGTCGCACCATGGGCCGGTGGCGGGACCAGATCGTGGCCTGGCACCGGGCTCGAGTGTCGAACGGCCCCACCGAAGCGGTCAACAACCTCGTGAAGCGGATCAAGCGGGTCGCCTTCGGGATCGCCAACCTCCGGAACTACCGCATCCGGGCACTGCTCTACGCCGGCAAACCCAACTGGGACCTACTCCCGACCCTCACACCCCGCTGAAACGCGGAGCGCCCTGAAACGCGGAGCGCCACTAATTCTTAAGGGGCGCGTGGGCCTCGACGCGAACCCGGCAGCCTGACTAGCGAATCAGTTCGACCCTGTAGTCCGGGACAAAGGCAGCGTCAGTGGTATACGTGACGGTGAGGGTTGCGCCGGAGGTCTTGACCGAATAGGCGATGATGCTTCCATCAAGCTCCACGGTTGCGGAGGATATCTGGACAGCGGCGTTAGGCGCGAAGATGACTCCCGCTGCATTCGTGAGCGCAGCGTTTGCGGAAAAACGCACCGCGTCGACGGATGGATTGCACGTAGGTGCTCCGGGATGATCTGAAAAGAAGAGCATTCCGACCGTACCACCGGGAACGATGGGGTCGTGACCTCTCAGATTATTGAGGACGGGCCCGAGGAGGCGAATTGGTCCTTCAGCTACAAATGTGACCGTGACACCTGGGTCGACGTCTACATCTTGAAGGCTGATAGCAGCAGCATTGGGGTTGTTCGTTGTGAAGGAAGAGTAGTAAATGCCGGACTGGGTGATCCTGATCGAATTACCGCCCAGGTCTTCCGCGTGGCCCTCTGCTACGAGCCAGCTATTGTTGATCACGCCCGTGTGCGGAAAGTAGAGACCATTCGCCCGACTACCACCCGGTCGATATTCAGAAATGTCGATATCAATCGGATAGTCGCGTGGTGGGCCGGTATCTTGGGTTCCTTGATTACCGGAAACTCTATAGGTGACTGGGCCCGATAGATTTAGGCTGCTTCCGGTAATTTGCAGGTCGCCGTTGCTGTGGATTGCTCCATTGATCGTGATGTTGGAGCCTGCAAGAGCGAGTTCGTTGGTGTTGCAGGCGGATGCTCCAGCAAAGATAGCATTCCCGCCCAGGAACTGTGTTGGATCACATAGCGCTACGGCCTCTGACACGATGTCCAGGGTATCAGGAGCGTACGGCGTGGCAGGACCGAAAATGCCACTGGTTGTGATTGCGATCGCAACCTGCCACTGACCATCACCCAAGCCAACAACATCGACATCTACGGTGTCGCTCCCATCGTCATAGCCATTGGCGGAGGCAGTGTCCAGTGCAGCAGCTTCGGGTCCGATTCCGGTAGGATTGCAATCTTCCCATGCCGCTGCAAGTGCAGCGTTGTCGGCCGCATTGAGTGTTCCGCGCCGCTCGTTGTATCCGAATCCGGCGTCAATAGCCAAAGACACAACACCAAATAGCATGAGTAGTGAGATGGCTACGATGATAACGGTGGCCCCTTGTTCTGACCGCTTCAAATAACTCACCAGCTGACCTCCTCAGGCTCCTACGCAACTATCATAAAACCGTTCGGCCTCGACCAGCTTGGACAACTCGATTGATCCGCCCAGCACTTGACCGATGAGGGGGGTTACCAAGTTTAGGTCATGACGGGCCACGACGCGGACCCGAGCTCCATCTCGTTGCGATCGGGATACGGGTACGCAGGCAACATCTATGTCATCCGGAGTTAGCGACGGGGTATCAGTCGATGCGATGGCCGTTTGTTTGACGGTAGCCACGGTCGCATCTTCCGTGAAGCTCGCGTGGGCTACCCCAGCCTGTGCCGCTTCTTGAAGAGCGATATTGGTAGATATCGCCCTGCCCATGTCGACTGTGCCAAGAACAAGCCAAATCAACAAGATGGTCATAAATGCCATCTCAACGGCGGCCGCGCCGCTTTCCGAACGCGATCTCATCCCATCACCCCCATAAATATTTGGCGGCTCTGAGTTGAGTCGAGCGAGGTCCCATCGAGGAAGGCTGCGAGCAGAGGAACAGCTGTGTTAAACGTACTCCGGACCGTGACGTCAATAATCGTGCCGGAGGTCACCTCGTCAGCGTCGGGGTTCGACAAGGCGCTGTCGTTGCACGAAAACGTGTATCCCTCAGGGGCATTCCATGTAACCAGAATCGATTCGAGCTCACCCACGACCGCCTTGGCGCGTGCGGCCGCGATGATTCCGGCACAGTTTCGGTAGTTGGGAATGCCTGATGCGTCGTCCACCGTTGTAGCGAAACGAGCACCCTCTCGAGCGGCTGTGCGTACCGTGGTCAACTCGGTAACTATCCGCCCGAACTCGATGATTCCGAAAAGCAGCAGGAGGAGGAGGGGCACAATGATGGCGAATTCGACCAAGGTCGCGCCTCGATCATTCGCCATTCGCTCCCGCAGCGGTCGCACTCCCACAGCCTCCCTAGCCTACATGGGTTCAGGTATCAGCAACGGCGTCAGCGTTACGAGATTCCGACCCCGTCCAGAGGCTACACGGTCTGCGGGGTGCGGTCTAGATCTGGCGGAGTAGGTTGCCCGGCACGTCTTGAGAGGGCCTACACCTGGGTTCATGCACCTGCATCGACGAGTCTCCACGATTTGATGTCGCCCGCAGAGAAGGTGGTCGTTGACCCGCTAGGCCCGACACAGCGTGCATCCGGCCCAAACCAGATGATGGCGCTCGATGCTTCTTTGAGGTTCCCAGCGCCGATGAAGTCCGCAGATGAGTTCGGCTTTATGAGGATTCCGTTGTAGATGCCGATGACTCGCATCTGCTTGTGGCCATTCGGCCACTCGGGAAAGTCATCGCCGTTGTCGTACTTTGTCTGTGACCACTCGAGGTCCGAAGACACTATCGGAAAGGATACGAGCCGTGGGCTGTCGCACTTGGCGACGACGTCATTCCAATAGAAGTGATTCGACACGTCGACGGTACCCCACTCGCCATGAATCCAGTCCTGCCAGCCTGCTGGCTGGAAGCTGAGCGGGCTGGGTGACGAGCCCAGGACTGCCGCGACCGTGTCAGCGTCGTACTCGTTACCGTTGAGGGTAAAGGTGAGTGCATCTGGCGCCGGGTCGTCCAGCCGATCGCGGAATCCCTGTCCTAAGGCCGCTGCGTTGACGCCGGTGTTCGTGTCGACAACGTTGCACTGGCCGCCGGCACCCACCGAGGAGCAATTAACTAGTGACCCGAGGCTCGGATTGAGGGTGCGGTCAAGGCCCTCAGCGATGTTCTTGATCGTTGTCGGATTGTTCCCCGTGGTGTCAGCCCGAGGAACGAAGAGCCGCCCGCAGTTCCCTGAGTTTGTGCCACACGGGTTCTCGGCCTGGAGACCGCCGCTCCAGCCTCCGGGCAGGGCACCGAAAGGAACGTCCCCGCCGTTGCCTGCAAAGACCTTGCAGAAGGCCTCTTGGACGATAGGCACTTCATCCGCTCCAAGAACCCGACCGAATGTGGCGCTGTCAGTTTCAGTAACAACCACGTGCATCTTGTTGGCATCCCCTCCGTAGGGAGCCTCCACACTGACGATATTTCCATCCCCGTCGCTCAGGGTTGTCGTGTTACCCGAAGAACTCGCCGTTACCCCGGCGAGTGCTGGGAAGTTGGCAGCTGCATTCTCAGCAGCGGCGTTTCGTGCTGCGGCGGGATTCTCCGGCATCTCAGGGATCCCAGAGAGACACGCGAGATCCGCAGTGGTTTGATCAGCTCGGGCAGTCTCGTAAAAGCCTGAAACGTCCACGGCGAGTGCGGCCGCACCCATCAGGAAGAAGAGAACCATTGCTACCCAGAGTGCCGCGAAACCCTGTTGGTGACTCATCCCTCGTACCTCCCTACTGCCTCCACGCTTAGATCAACATCGATCGCAAAAAAGAGAAAGTTCAAGGTGTAGTTAGGCCATACAAGTTCGACCGCGACCTGCTGGTATCCCTGGCTCGTGGCGCCGAAAGAGCAGGGTGATGCCGCTCGGTCGATGCAGCTCGTCTGCACGGAGCTTGGCGAGATCGAGGAACCAGCCAGTTGAGAGTCCACGACGGCACGTACGTTGCCGGGTGACGATCCGTCCCATGGAAGTTCGGTTGCCGCGAATCGGACAGCTTCTCGGGCAGCATGCTCCATGGTGTTGCTGACGTTCCACGCTCTGGCTGTTTCCCAGATCCCGAACGTGAGAAGGAAAAGCAACGGAAGGATGAGGGCTGCTTCAACCAGTGCTGCGCCTCTTTCATCTGAACGAATATTCAGGCTTAACCCAGCCCTGTTACGCATTACCCACTCCCGTATTCATATCCGGCCAATCGTTCGGTTGCTCCGAATCCGCCGGCTTGGCGGCTCGGCCCGAGTTCTCCAGATACGACCCTCAGGGAATGATCGACGGAACAATAGCGAATCTCTATAGGTCCTTGGTACCACTAGGGATTTGGGACGTTCCGAGGGCCAAGCTCGAACCGCCTTCATGTCGCCAGGAAGGGGATCATCGCCAGGTAGGCGATGATGAGAACCGCCCCTTCCCAGCGGACCACGCGGCGGCCGGTGGCCATGAAGACGGTGGCGATGAGCGCCACTCCGATCATGAGCCCGACTCCAACCGTGGTGATGGTGGGGCTCGCCATCTGGCCGGCCCCGGCGAAGGCGGCGGTGGCACCCACGGCGCCGGCATTGAACAGGTTGCTTCCCAAGAGGTTGCCGACGATGAGGTCGGTCTCGTCTCGGCGCGCCGCCTGGAGAGCGGCAGCCAGCTCGGGCAGCGAGGTGCCGATGGCCACCACCGTCAGACCGATGAAGCCCTGGGACATGCCGAGTTGGTCGGCGATGTCGGTGGCGGAGATCACCAGCAACTGGGCCGAGCCGAGTGTGCCGGCGAGACCGAGGACCGTGCGAATCCATTCGCGGGAGGGTGAGATCGAAACCCCGAGGTACTCGTCCACCTCCCCGCTCATGGTTTCGTCGCCGGGACGGGCGGCGATGATGATGATGGCGAGAGACACCACCAGGATGCTTCCGAGCACGAAGCCCTCCCACCCGCTCACCCCGCCCTGGATGAGGACGCCGAAAGCGGTCACTGCCAGCAGCGACAACAGGGCCTCTCGTTTGAGTACCGGGGAACGGACGACGATGGGGGTCACCAGGGCCGCCGCCCCCAGCACCAGCGTGAGGTTGGCGATGTTGGAGCCGACGATGTTCCCGACGGCCAGATCGAGCGAGCCCTGGATTCCGGCCAGACCGGAGACGAGCAGCTCCGGTGTGCTGGTCCCGAAACCGATCACGACCGCCCCGATCACCACCTTGGACATCCGCATGGAGACGGCGGTACGGGCGGCGCCGGTGACGAACTGGTCGGCGGAGTAGGTGAGGATCAAGAGACCGAAGACGATCCCGAGCGTCGAGAGGATCACGAGACGAAACGGTAGTGAGGCCTCCGACCCAACCCGCCCTTCATCCCGAGCGCGTGGCTACCGTTCCTCGCAATGAGCAACGCGTCGACTCGAAATCAGCGGAGTTCTCCTGTCGAGGAGCGCAACCGTTGGATGCTCCGGGCTCGCGATGCCATCGACCGCCGCTATGCCAGCCCTCTCGATATAGGGGATCTGGCGGAGATCGCCGCCGTATCGCCCGCCCACTTCATCCGGACGTTCCGGGCCACGTTCGGTGAGACACCCCACCGCTATCTGCAAAGGCGGAGGGTCGAGCGTGCCATGGCGCTCTTGCGGCTATCGGACCGATCCGTCACCGAGATCTGCTTCCAGGTGGGTTTCAACAGCCTCGGCACCTTCAGTCGCACCTTCACCGCCATCGTCGGCCAGACACCTTCCGCCTACCGCCAGGCCGCCCGGCCGACAACCCCCGTTCCGACGTGCTTCGCCATGGCCTGGACGCGACCGAGCACTTTTGGAGAAGCGGAGTCGGGGGTGGCCCCGTAGGGTGACCGCCATGTTCAATGCGATCACACATTCAGGCATCTACGTGCTCGACCAGGACGAGGCGCTCGACTTCTACGTCGGCAAACTGGGAATGGAGGTTCGATCGGACGTCGACCTCGGGTTCATGCGGTGGCTCACCGTCGGTGTACTCGGCGACACCGACCGCGAGATCCTGCTGGAGAGGCCGGCGCCTCCGGTGATGAGCGAGGAGACGGCCGCCCAGGTCCGCCACCTCCTGACGAAGGGGGCGCTGGGGCTGGCGTTCATCCTCCGCACCGACGACTGCCGCAAGACATACGAGGAGCTCTCCGCCCTCGGCGTGGAGTTCACCCAGGAGCCGGTCGAGCAACCCTACGGTGTCGACTGTGCCATACGCGACCCGTTCGGCAACCACATCCGGATGACCGAGCTGAACCCCGACATGAAGCCGCCCACCGCCGAACAGCTGAAGGCCGAGTTCCGCTAGCGCAACTGCAACACGCCGGGGGCTGGGAGCGCGAGCCCCCAACTCTCCCCTTATCAGCCGTGCTCGGCCAGCGCGCGGTCGATCTCACGCCGCTGGTCCTTGGCCTTCAGCGATGCCCGCTTGTCACGCGCGTCCTTGCCGCGCGCCAGGGCGATCTCCACCTTCGCACGGGCACCCTTGAAGTAGATCCGGGTGGGCACCAGCGTGAGGCCCTTCTCGTGGGTGCTGCCGATCAGCCGGTCGATCTCCCGCCTGTGCAGCAGCAGCTTGCGGGGGCGCTCGGGCTCGTGGCCCTCGCGCGCGGCCGGCCCGTATGGCGCGATGTGCACGTTGTGTAGCCACACCTCGTTGTCCTCCAGCGCGGCATAGCCGTCCTTGATCTGCACGCCGCCGTCGCGGATCGACTTGACCTCGGAGCCCATCAGCTCCACCCCGCACTCCCACTTCTCCAGGAGGTGGTAGCGGAAGGAGGCCTGCCGGTTGGTGGCAACGTCACCCGCCGCCGTCTTTCGCTTCGCGCCCTTCTTCGCCATGGGGGAAGAGCTTAGGCAGCCGCCAGCAGATCCACGCGCCCGCGCGGAGCATCCACGCGCTCGACCGCCACCGTGATCGGGTCGCCGATGCGCAGCGCCCGGCCCGAGTCCTGGCCGATCAGGGCGGTGCCCTCCTCGTTGAGCTCATACCAATCGCGCAGCCGGCGGGCGGGCAGTAGGCCCTCGAAGCCCTCTTCGCTGAAGCGCACGAACGCTCCCTTGGCGATCAGGCCTACGATCTCGCCCTCGAAGACCGGCGCGTCGTCCCCGCCGGCCCGCTCCACGGCCGCCTCGAGCAGGAAGGCCAGGCACACGTCGTCGGCCGAGCGCTCGATCTTCATCGCCTCGCGCTCGCGCGCGCTGCTCTCGATGCCGGTTTCCTCGAGCTCGCCGGCCCGGGGTGCCACATCGTCCAGCCCCAGCCCGCTGAGCAGGGCGCGGTGCGCCACGAGATCGGGGTAACGGCGGATCGGAGAGGTGAAGTGGGAGTAGCGC
>JBGTLA010000135.1:0-12249 GCA_041744375.1 Acidimicrobiia bacterium
CGACGAGACCACCGTTCCAGCACCTCACGCTCCTCATCAGTGACACTCAACGGCTGGCGGGGACGACCACGATTTGTCATCTACCCAGTATGCACCACCACACCCAATAGCGCGAGGCATTTCTGACGCGAGACACTAGTAGCGGGCTCGTGATCGACCTCGACATCCTTCCAGGCACGCAATCCGCCTCCGGGGAGCGACTTGCTCCCGTAACTTGTGTGCTGGATGATGCCAGCGTCGTCGGCGGCGACCCCCCACACGTAGGTTGTTGCCATTTTCATCTCCGTCTCCTATCGGTTGGGGCGCCACCAACGGCGCCGAGATCTCATCAGTCGAAGCTCCATCCCCTCAGGAATGCGCCACAGCTCCAGGCCGGCCGAGGCGAGATGGTGGAGGCCCAACAACACCCCCTGCCTCTCGATCGTCGGGTCGATCCACTCACGATGCTTCACGACCACCATGCCCACCACACGCTCATCGCCGTGGCTACGCATGGGGGCTCACCGGCTCATACGGAGCCGCCCCCCGGCCCTTCGAGCTGTTGCAGCGTCTGTGCGCCAGCGCCCAATTGCTGAGATCGAAGAACGATCCGCCCGCGGAGGTCGGCTGGCGATGGTCGACGGTCGGGCCATCGGGATCTCGGCCGCTGAGACGCATGTTGACTGGCCGTCCACAGATTGAGCAGATCCCGACCGGCCCCTGCCGGCGTCGGAACTCTCGACGGGCGCGCTTGTACCGGGACGAATTCATCGGGTGGCCGGTGGGCTGGCGTTTGCGCTGAGTCACCACTGCCCATCCCCCTCACGTTCCAGCCGGGCATCCAACTCCGCCAACTGCTCGGGGGTCATGAACTTTTGGCGGGACGGCGGCCGCCGATTGGGTACCTGCTCCCGGAGCCACCCCAAGTAGTCGACCAGCGACAGCCCATTGTCATCGAGCCAGTCGTGCCGAGCCCGAACCTCCTCCCGGGACTCACCCTCCCGCGGTCGGAGCTCCTCCGGCATGTCCACGAACGAGGCCCGTTGAACCTTCTTGCGTCTCATCTGATCGACCTCCCGTGCCAACGAACCATCGCCGCCTTCCTCGCCTGCTGCGTCGTCCGAGACTCCTCGTTGTCTTCGTCTCCCAGAGGCAACGCCAACGCCTCCAACAGCCGGACAAGGTGCCCGCCGAGCTCGATCTGCGACCGGATCAACGGCGACGCCACCGGCTGGCCGCGGCTCCCAGCCTCGACCAGCGGCGCGCCGGCAAGCTCCCCCTCAACACGGTCGAGAAGATCAGCGACGGAAGCCGCCTTCGCTAGAAGTTCAAGTTCCGGGTCGGTCAACTCGAACTCGGCGAGAATCGCTTTTCGCAGCCGATCGCCGGCCGAATCTGTCTTCTTCGTCAATTTCATGTCCTTTGGTCGATGGCAAAATCCTGGGGGTGCGTGCTCGGAGGGAAAAGGAGGCAGCGGAGCTGCCAGGCAAGAGCGCCCTCAAAAAAATCGGCCCGTCCTTTCGTCGGCGCAGGCTCATCGGTCCGCCTCCGTGGTCAGTGGTCGCCAGATCGAGGCAGGGCCGGCCTCGGCTAGCAGGGCGTGCCAGAACGCTGAGCGATGTTCCTCCCGGCTCGGGATCGTGGCGACCCGGCGCCGATGCCCGTTGCGGTGGGGGCCTCCATTGGGGCAGACGTGATATAGCTCGACGACGTGCGGCGGGACGTTGTGCCACTCCCGGCGACAGCTGGGCAATGCCGGGAAGTCATGGTGCGACCCATAGTTGGTCGAAGCGTTTGGCGCGGACTCCTGGGGCGAGAGGGACGACGACCACCTCGCCGAACACTTCCCCCGTTCCGGGGATGGCGCCCACCATCCGAAGGCCCTCCACCTCCGACCAGTGAGGCGGCCGGCGTCGGTAGGGGGCGAAAGGGTGACGGTCGAACCAGTCGCGGTCGTCTGCGAGTTGTCGGTCTTCGGCGTGGCCGAGTGGGCAGGTGGCGGCGTGTTTGAGGTGGCCGTCACGGTTGCTCTTTTGGGAGCAGTCGGGGCACGTCATCGGGCTACCTCCTGGGGGTGGGTTCGGGACACGGTTGGGACACGCGGTGTCCTTTTTGTTGCACTCGGTGGAGCAGTCGGCGGTAAGCGTGTCCCGCGTGTCCCCGTGTCTAAAGACACACGGAGGGACACGCTTGAGGGACACTCTGGTCTTATCCGCGGGGGCGTGTCCCTGCTAGGGGACACGGTTGGGACACGCGGGACACGGTTGGTCATTCGTCGTCTCCGAGGTAGGTCTCGATGCCCTTGTCGGTGAGGTAGTGGGCGTGTGCGGCGCCTTGCTTTTCCATGCGGACTAGCCCATCGGCGATCATCCCGGCGAGGGCCTGGTCGATGAGTTCGCCCTTTCCGCCGGCATCTCTGAGCGCCCGCTTTGAGGACCCGGGTGCACCGTTGAGGTATTGGGCGATGCGCAGTCGGATGGTGTGGTCAGTGGCGATGGCGTCGGTGGTGACTTCGTAGGTGATGCCGCCATCGGGCCAGGCGGTCAGTTTGACGGTGGCGGCGATGTCTCCGGGTGAGTGACCGCGCACGTATCCGACTCGATCCTTGGCGATCTTGACCGAGACGAGCCCGTCGACGGGGTCGGAGAGGTAGGCGCGATGGAGTTTGCGGATGGCGGTCACGTCGTAGGCGGCGCCGTCGGTGCCGGCTTTCTTGTGCTGGGATCCGAAAGCCCACCCCTTGCGGCCTTCGGTCGCCTTGGTCTGATGGTCGATAACTGCCACGGCGGGGAGGGTGTCGGTGGCGGCGATCCGCTTAGGGAGACGCCGTATCCATTCGGCTGTGTCTGGTGTGGAGTTGGGGTCGAGCCCTTCGATGTTCATCGACTCCGAAACACCATCGAGAACGACGAGGGAGGGGCCGTTGGCGTCGATGGCGGCAAGGAGGTCGTCTGTCTGGTCGTCTCCGAGCGGTTCATCGGGTCTGA
Source organism: Acidimicrobiia bacterium (assembly GCA_041744375.1). Lineage (GTDB taxonomy): Bacteria > Actinomycetota > Acidimicrobiia > Spongiisociales > ZC4RG35 > JBGTLA01. Next base: position 2,967 of record JBGTLA010000135.1, read on the forward strand.
TGTAGGCGAACCGTGTGGGATCGTTGATGACAGTCTCTGGCACTCCGAGGTCGAGCAGCCGGGCCTTGATGGTGGCGGGGTGGTCCTCGAAGTCGATGAGTACGACCGAATAGCCGCCGTCGAGCTGTTGGGCGACGGCGATGAGTACCACCCAGGTCTTGTGAGATTCCGATTCGCCCTGGAACCAGTGGACCCGCCCGCGGTAGATGAGTGCGACGCCGTCGAGGCGGTCGAGGATCGTCGCCTGTTCGACCACGTCGCCCACCTCGGTGAGGTCGATGGCGGTCCAGGTGGTTCGCGGCGGAGGCGTGATGTCGGGGATGAGGGGGACGACTGGGACGCTCATGGCGCCATCCCGGTCTCTTTCATGCCCGAGCGGATGGTGTTCGCGGCGTTGCGGGCCTCCCGGTCGTTCCGCGGCTGGGCGGCGTCGAGGAGGGCGTCAGCGAGTGCCTTGGCATCGGCACCTTCGAGGGTCATCTCACCGGCCCGGCATGCGGCCCAGTGGAGGCGGTCGTTCCAGTGTGGACCCTCGGGTCCGAGGACCGACAGGACACCGCGAAGGCGGCTGTCGATATTGCCCTTGGGTAAACGGATGGGGCGACGGGGTCGGGGCTTGGGCGGTTCGGGTCGGAGCCGATCGACCATCCATCTCGGCATGGGAGCCGCGTCGGCGTCGGGGTCGTACCACTCGTAGCGCCGGCCGGACTCGTGGACCGATGGGGGCAAGACGACATACCCTCTGTTAGGCATGCGGGTGTCGATGCCAGGGCCAAGAATCCCCGCGCCCTGGCGTAACTCGCCACCAGGGTGAAGGAAGAACTGGTGGAGACCGCCGCCTCCGGTAAGGGCGGTGAGCGTGTCGGGCACGCCTTCGGCCTCCTCGAGCCGGTGGAGCGTGATGAGCCCGCCAGCCTTGGCGTCCACGTCCACTACGGCCATCGACGGGGGTATGGCGGCGCCGATGTTGCAGTCGGGGCAGTCTTTCCACCATTGGCGAACCTGGTCGGTGTCGGTGGTGGCGTCGGTGAACCCACCGGAGCCGCGGAGTGGCGTCTTGCCACGGAGGCGGAAGACGGGCCAGCCGCCAGCGGCATAGTCGACGGCAGTGTCGGCGAGGGTGACGGTCTCCATCACGCCACCTCTCCGGCCATCCGCATGAGGATTTGCCGCTCGGACTCCTCGACTGTCTTCAGTACATGGAGTTGGTGGTGATCGACGTACTGCGCGATCTCGGCATCGAGGAGTTGACGGAGATCATTCGGGGGTAGGGCCTCGGCTTCTACTGCCAATGGATACCCGTACTCTTTTTTAGGGGGCGAGCCCGGTAAATCGTGTTCCTCTACCTGATCCCAGGTGACGGCGATCCTGGTGAGGTCGAAGTAGACGACGTGGTCGTTGAACCGGGCGAGCTTCTCGACGAGCGACTTCTCGATCTCGATGCCGGCCGGGTCATGATCACCGATGTAGAGGATGATCCGCAGGGGGTCGGGCTCGTGGTGCCAGTCCTCGACGGCCTGGTAGACGAACGACTCGGAGGCTTGGCCTCGGCAGGTGTAGACCGGGACCGCCCACTTGTCAGCAACCTGGTAAATGGTGCCCTTGATCGAGTCGGACTCGACCCACACCTCCACACGGTGATCGGACGTGGCCCACAGGTCGCGCCGATAGGTGCGCGCCACATGATTGAGCACCTCGTCGGTTCCGTGCCAGGTGATGGCACGAGTGACATACCTGGTGTTATCGGTGATCAGCCCGTACTCGATGTCCCCATGCCGGCGAAGATGAAGGAGAGCACGCTGGACTTTGTTGTAGCCCCGATCGTCTTTGGCGATCCCGGTCACGCTCTCGACTACGGCCCGGTAGTAGATGTGGCGAACCGAGCAGGGACCGTGCTCATAGGTCAGGGAGACGAGAGCAGCATGGCGTTGCTCCATCTCGGCCTTGGTGGCCCTGGGCCGCTTCGATGGGGTATCATCCGGGTGGCCGACCAGCCATTCGGAGCCCGCCCTTTCTGGGGCGGGTTCTTTGTTGGTGGAGGTCATCCCGTCTTGACCGCCTCGGTGTGCTCGTCGACCCACCGGTCGACGCCGGTCAGCCGTTCGATCTCAGAGGCCGGCACCAGGACTCGGCGGCCGATGCGGACCAGTCGAACCTGGCCGCGGGCTTCGAGGTTGTACCAGGTGCCGCGGCTGATGCCGCCGGCGAGCCGGCTGGCTTCATCGAGTGGGTATGCGGCTCGTTCAACCATGTCCATGAACGTACCGGGCCATTGACGTGAGTGCAATCAGGCGTTACAGTCGCTGCAATGACGAACGGTGAGACAGCGCCCCAGCCACGGACGGACGACCAGATAGTTGCCCGCAACATACGTCGGATTCGCGAGGAGAAAGGGCTCAGCGTCGCCGACCTCGCCAAGAGTATCGGCGTGGGAAAGCATCGGGTCTATGACTACGAACGGCCTCGGGCAGGGGCTGCTCAGCGTCAATTTCTTTGGTCGGAAATCGTGTTGTTATGCGCTGGCCTCGACGTGACGATCTTCGAGCTGGTGCTGCCCGATGAGGGGGACCGCACAATCTCCAAGTGGCTAGACGATGAAGTTCCCCTTCCCTCTTGGTTTTCCGATGAGCTTCGAGATTCGTTTCGAGGAGACGACCGTGGCGTCATGATGCACATCCTTTTCGGGGTGAGGTTCGAACCGCAAGAAGTAGACCAACTAATCAAGATGAGGAAAGACCGGATCGAAGGGCTGTTGAGCGAGTTGAAAGATCTATTGATGGAGGATGAGAAATGACCCGTCGAGCACAAGGTGAAGGATCGCGCTACTTCGACGACTCCCGGGGTCGATGGGTAGGACAGGCCGATGCAGGGGTGAATCCGAAGACGGGCAAGAGGCGGCGTGTGAAGGTGGTCGGGGCGGCGGGGGAGTCGAAGTCAGAGGTTGCGGCCCGGCTCCGTGAGCGGATTGACCAGCTCGAACATGCTGGACCGGCAGCCCCGGGGACGGTGGGGGAGTTGGTCGAGTCGTGGCTGACGAGGGCGGCACCGAAGAGGAAGGGCCCCTCGTCGATGACAACGGCCCGTCACCTCGTCGAAACCCACATCATGCCCACCTTCGGGCACGTGCGTTTGACGGCGGTCACGGTCGAGGACGTAGAAGTCTGGCTCGATGGGTTGTCGGGCCACCTCGCCCGGGCCACCGTCCAGAAGATTCGCCAGCAGTTGGCCCAAGCCTTCGACTACGGCCTGAAGCGTCGTCACGTGACGTGGAATCCGGCCAGGTTGGCCGAGTTGCCTCCTCCCGCCGATGCCCCTCGGGAGGGGCGAGCGCTGACAGGTTCAGAGGCGAGGGCGATGTTGAATGTTGCCGACCATCATCGTCTCGGGGCCTGGGTCACGGTGGCGATGACGTTGGGTTTGCGGCCCGGAGAGGTATCGGGGCTGACCTGGGAAGCGCTCGACCTCGACGAGGGCCGGGTAGTGGTGCACCAGTCACTGGCGTGGACCGGGCAATCGCCATACCTGAAAGCTCCGAAGACGGGACGGCCCCGGACTCTCGACCTGCCCGGTCGGGCTGTCGAAGCTCTCACGGCCCACCGGAAGCTCCAATCCGAGGAACGGCTCATCATGGGTGGGCGGTGGCCCCTCCAGTGGCAATCCCTGGTGTTCGTGACCGAGGTGGGCACACCGTTGCACCCCGGCAATCTGAGGCGGCTTGTGGCCCTCCTGGTGTCCGAGGGCGGGCATCGAGGGGAGTGTGCGGCCCTATGACCTGCGGCACACTGCCACGAGCCTTCTGAGTGCTTCTGGGGTGGCTCCTGAGCTGTTGGCTGACCTGCTGGGCCACCGTGACACTCGGATGGTGCACAAGCATTATCGGCACCCGGTCTCTCCCACCGTTACGGTGGCGGCCGACCACCTCGAAGCGGCACTCGGTCTGTGACCAGGGTGCCTATCAGGGTGCCTATGTGCTCAAAATCGCCCCTCTCGCCATCCCTTGTGGCTCTTGGGTTTCGTCTCATGCGAGGGACAAAAGGCCAGGTCAGGCAGCTAAAAACGTGGTCACAGGTGGACGACCGTGGTCAGTGGTGTTGAAGCGCCCTTGTCCCTGACGCGGAAGAAGTCAGAGGTTCGAATCCTCTAGGGCCCACAGATGCGAAACCCCCCGGATAAACGGGGGGTTTCGCATCTGTGGAGGCGCTTCCAGCTCCGGCTCTCACCCAGCTTCTCCATCGGGTCGGTTGAACCAATCCACAACCCTTTCGCTAACGGGACAAAGAAATAGCGCCCACACGAATACGTACTATTCTTGGATTGCGATATAGTCAATTGACATATTCTACCGATCCGCCTGGAGGGAACCTCAATGGCACTGTCCGATGAACACAAGGCTGCGTTGGCCAAAGGCCGTCGAGAATCACGCATCATCAAGAGCTATCTCAAAGCCCTCCAATCCCGTCGTCCTGGCCGTCCTGTTACCCCGGAAGGAGTGCGCAAGCGGCTCGCCACCATCGAGGAGCGCCTCACCACCGAGGAGGACGCTCTCAAGCTCCTCGACCTGCATCAGGAGAAGCTGGATGCCGAAGAGAATCTTCACCAGCTCGAAGCGCGTCAAGACCTGAACCAGCTCGAGAAGCAATTTGTCGACGTTGCCAAGGACTATTCGGAGCGGAAGGGCATCTCCTACATGGCTTGGCGTCAGGTGGGCGTTGCTGCTTCGGTACTCAAAGATGCTGGAATTCCACGCACCCGACGTACCTGAGGAACTAAGCTAATCCCAGCCGAGTTGCTCGAGGCGGTGGTCATCGATGCCCAGATGATGAGCCAACTCGTGTAGAACGGTACGTCGTATCTCGGTTTCCAGTTCCGTTCCCGCCAAACCTAGCTGCAGATGCGGTTGGCGGAACACCGTGATTTGATCAGGTAGGGCGCCAAAGTAATCGCCGGATCGCTCCAAGAGAGACACACCCTCGTAGATGCCCAATAGCCCGGTTCCGTCGGGATCCTGTTCGCGGGTGGGCCAGTCTTCGACCACCACCACGAGATTGTCCACCTGGGCATGCACCCACTCCGGCAACTCGTCGAGTACCCGATCGACCACGGCTTCGAAATGGGCTCTGCTCATCATCGACGTAGATTGAAGTCGCTCTACGGCCATCGGGTAACATTCCGGCCTCGGGCGCTTAGCTCAGCGGGAGAGCGCTGCCTTCACACGGCAGAGGTCACTGGTTCGATCCCAGTAGCGCCCACGCCGGAAATCCTTACACCACAAGGGTTTCCGCCCGTTCTATCCCTCGCGAAAACCAAACCTAAGCCGTTAAGGACGCGCATAGGACGCGATTTGTAACGAAGTTGAGCCGTCGGAGCCCACGACGAGACGTTCCCTAGGAGTCCACCCGGGCCTCCCGTCTCGGGGCTACCCGGTCCTACGTCGGGAAAGCTGAGCCTCGAGTCGTTCAGCGGCGGATTGGTCGGCGCCTTCATACAGATGGCCATAGACATCGAGAACCGTCCGTACCGACGTGTGACCGAGCCGGTCGGCGATCACCTTCGGATGCTCACCTTGGGCGATGAGGAGGGCTACCTGCGAGCGTCGAAGCGTGTGCGTGCCCAGCGCTTCATCGAGGCCGGCGGCGGCGAGTGCTGGCTTCCACACTCGACGTGTCCACGCCGTTCGACGAATTGGTCCACCCTCGGGCGCAGGAAATAGCCAGGCCGTATTGCCCTTGTCGCTGAGCGTGGCGACGTGATCCACAAACTGCTGGGTGATGGACCGAGGCAGTGCCACGGTCCTGATGCCTTTGCTCGTCTTGGGCGGTCCCACGATGACCTTGCCGCCGACGTCAGACGCTGTTCGGCGGACGCGAATGAGGCTCCGGAGCGGATCGAAGTCACCAAGTTGGAGGCCGGCGAGTTCCCCGATACGAAACCCTCCGAAGGCACCGACGAGGACCAGTTCGCGGTAGCGAGGATCGATCACGTCGGCCAGGTGCAGAACCTCGTCCACGGTGAACGCGATCGGCTCAGTTCGCTCGATCTTCGGCAACTGGACATCTCGGGCGGGGGAGAGAGCGATCAGTCGGTCACGTACGGCCAGTCGGAGAACGCCGGAGGCGATCTGCCAAGCCTTCTGGATCGTTGCCGGTGACTTCCCCGCCGCATTCATCCCGGCGATCCATGTGGCGAGATCCGAGGGTTGGATGGTGCCGACCGGCCGAGACCCAAAGGCGGGAAGAACAAGAGAACGCAAATAGGATCGGTCACGGGCCAATGTGCTCTCTCGAAGAGCTACTCGACCCTCCATCCACCTATCCGCCACGACGCCGAAGAGTTCGCGTCCTGCGCGGGGATCTACCCACTCCGACCGGTGGAGCTTCGCAAGTTCGTTAGTCATCCACGCTTGGGCGTCGATTCGTCTGTCGAATGTGCGAGACCGCCAACGAAGATCCGGACCTTCGTACCGAGCCCGATACCGCCCATTCTCACGTCGATCGATTGTCGCTCGTGCCATGGCTCCGTTCCTGTCGTCGAGGCTGAGACCGAAGCTACCAAACGTGCGTGACGCTGAGTTGTTCTTCGATCCACAGTTGGACGTCGGACCACCGGTAGCGGAGATGCCGTCCGACCCGGAAGCCGCGTGGTCCCTCTCGCCGGTAACGCCAGGCGTAGAGCGTCTTGGCTGGGACCCCGAGGTAGTCGGCGAGTTCGTCGACCCTGAGCAGGCGATCTGAGTCGTCCATCGAGCGATCGTCGGTGACGACCCTCCCCTTGAACTCTCTTTGAAGTCCCCTGGGCGCGTCAGGACCTCTCCTGATTCTTCCTCATTCTCTCCTACTTCTTTCCTTGGCCTTTCCTGGCGGGGGTTTTTCCGCTGTCGCCGCCCTCATGCGAAGCCATGTCGGCAGGGAGTTGCAGCCGGGCGCAAAGGGCCGGGAAAGAGCCGGTGAGCGTGACAACGGACTTCAACCGGACTTCAAACGGATTCCAGACGGACTTCAAACGGAGGTCGAGGAGAGGGTTCGGCTGTATACAGGCCCACGTGAATGCTCCAGACGGCCTCACCCGGTCGGACAACCGACCTCGCATCCTCCGGTGCCTGCGGACGCCGGTGGCTGGCGGGCGGGTCATAGCCCCGAGCGTGCGTCGACTGATCTCTCCAGACAGTGGTGGCCCGTCGGCGTCGTGGCCATCGAACACTTCTCCGCTGTCATCGAAAGGGAAACCCAGCAATAGGAATGACACAACGACCAGCGACCCCTCCGTAGGGAACGCCACATCAGAAAGAGAGGTAGTCGAATGACCGGCAAGCCGTACGACCACAAGCCACCAGCGAAAGCAGCACGCACCTGCAACACAGTTGCTGTCTACATGTAGACAGGCGAGGAGAAGCACATGGACCTGGAACGAGAAAAGCTAGAGAGGGTCGACCGGAAGCTGCTCGCCCGCCTCGGCCAGAACGAGACCTACCAAATGGTGAGAGTGCCCGTGACACCGGCGACATGGTCGACGTGGAAACGGTACTGCGGGGCCACCGGGACCTCGATGGGTCGTGCCATCGTGGCCCTGATCGAACGAACGCTCGGGATGGTCGACGATGACGACGCTTACCAACGGCGCGGTTCTATGGGTGACGTACAGGAACAACTCGCCCCCCGCGAGGCGGAACTGGACGCTCGGGAGGAGCGACTCGACGTTCGGGAACGTGCACTCGACACCGAGGCAGATCAGATCGCAGCCGAGGCCAAACGCCTGGGTAGCTGGCAGGCTCAACTGCGGAGCCTCGAACACAACCTGGAGACCAGATCGAGGATCGCCGTTCAACCCGCGCCGCCCGTCCCAAGGGTCGGTCGTAATGAGCGGTGCCCTTGCGGATCAGGACGCAAGTACAAGCAATGCCACGGTCGATGACGTCGGAGCCTCCCTTTGCCAGGAAGGATCGCCACGCCGGCAGGCGCCGAATCCGGTGCACGGCGTTTGCGCTCGGAACTGTCACACCGCCTGGTGAGGCGACGCGATAAGTGCCGATCGGTAGCGGTCTCAGATATGGGCGATTTCGCTCGGGATCGGTTGATCTGCGCTACTTGCGCTGTTGCGCAGCCTGTATGCGATTCAGGTTCTTGGCTGAAATGCGAGGAAGAGAACGACGCCCAACGCGACGACCGCGACGACCAAGAGCACCGTCGTCCAACGTCTCGTGGATCGAATTGTCCCAAGGTTTCGTGGAGCCAGCGGTTCGACTTGTTGAGCGAATGATGGGTGCACTCCGTAAAGCCATAGGACATCACCGTCCAGACGACCAGTCACCCAGACGATGCGGCGAGCAACGGCCCCGCTAACCAGTGTCACCAGTGCGACGGTGATCCCACCCCATGCCCACGCGCTCTCCTGGGTCAACAGGGCTGAGACCAGCAGTCCGATACCGAGTGCAAGACCCGCGACGGAGCCGAGATCCACGAGACGTATCCGACGCAGCGTGTCGCCTGAGGCGGGGAGATTCACTGTGACCTTGCGGCGAGCGAAACCAGCCGCGATCAAGAAAGGGATTAGACCCCAGAAGATCAGCAGCAACGTCCAGCCGGGAATGTCCCCGAACTCCTGACTCTTGGTCGTCTCTGTCGGCGCACCCGTCTTGGCACACAAACGGGGGAACCCATCCAGGTGATGGGCATCGATGACTGCACTTGCCACGGCAGAGATCCTAAGACGATTCATGACCCGTCACAGAGAATCCGCTGGGTGGGCCGAACAATAAGTGCCGTTCTAGCGCACTCCCTGGCATGGGCGTTACGCGCCGATATCTGGTGATCGGTGTTGGTTTCGGGTGGTTAGCGGTACCTCCGCGACGAGCAGCTCCATTGCCACAGTTGGAACCTGCTCGGCTCCCCTCCTTAAGGGAGGCAGCGATTGAAAGCTCCGGTTGGGGTGAGCTCTCCGCGGTACCCACAAGCGGACAGTTATCCGCTATTCAGAGCCTTACAGAAGGAGCTAAACCAGGTTGAGAGATGGGTACCGACTTCCCGCAGCGCTGGCCGACCCGGGGTTCCCCTCAAACCGTGGAGGCATGCTCTATAAGGAGGAGCTATGTCAGAGACACGGAGAAAGTATGACCCCGAGTTCCGTGAGGGAGCGGTGCGGATCGTGAGGAGACGGGCAAGCCGATCGCTCGTGTCGCCGACGATCTTGGTATCCATCCGGGCACGTTGGGGAACTGGGTGAAAAAGGACCGGATGGAGAGGGGCGAGGCCGAAGGTCTCAGCTCCGATGAGCGGGCGGAGCTGAATCA
>JBGTLA010000136.1:0-4921 GCA_041744375.1 Acidimicrobiia bacterium
CGACGAGACCACCGTTCCAGCACCTCACGCTCCTCATCAGTGACACTCAACGGCTGGCGGGGACGACCACGATTTGTCATCTACCCAGTATGCACCACCACACCCAATAGCGCGAGGCATTTCTGACGCGAGACACTAGTACGTCGTCGCAGGGCGGCGGAGGCCCGTGGTCAGCGTGTCAGAGTGCCTGAGAGGGCGCGCAAATAGGTGAGCCATCGTGTTGCGATTTCTGCTCAACACCAGGCGTTGTGGCTGGAAGAGGCTAGAACGCGCGAGCTCTATTTGCGCTCCCTCTGAGAGGAGGACTGTCGTGATGGCGGAGACTTGTTCAGCCCCCTGCCCTTTAGGGGTGTGGTAGGTCACGTGAGCGGTGGCGGTAGACGCCCACGACCATGCGCGCCCCCAGCGCCGCCACGAAGACACCGAACAACCGGGCCAGGCGGTCGGCGGGGAGCATGAGCGCGATCCACACCCCGGCCTGCGCCGAGACGACCCCACCCATTCCTATCACAACGGCCTGCTTGAGGTCGACACGACGGTGACGGAGGTTCACCCGGGTCCCCGCCACCGCCGTGAACAGGATGGCCAGCAACGAAGTCCCCTCGGCCGAATGCTGGCCGAAGCCCAACAGGACCATGGCCGGGACCATGATCACGCCTCCTCCGATGCCGGCAACCCCCGAGGCGAAGCCGGCCACCAGGCCGATGAGAACACCCGCCACGACCATGGATCCCGTCCCCGGCGCCTGTCCGGGTGCCGGACTCCCACCCAAGACCATGCGCGCCCCGGCCAGGACCATCACCCCTCCGAACACAACCGTGAGCGAAGAGGCTGAAAGACGGTGCATGACGTTGGCACCGAGGGTCGCCCCGATGATTCCGGACAGGCCGATGGTCAGTCCCAAGAGCAGCTCTACCTCCCCGGCGGAACCGAATCCCAATACTGCCGAGAGGGCGATGAGAACGATGGCTGCCAGCGAGGTGGCATGGGCGCGATGCTGGTCGAACGCCAGCGCCCCCACCATGAGCGGCACCATGACGATGCCGCCCCCCACGCCGAGGATTCCGCTGAAGAGGCCTGCTGTCACGCCGATGCCCAGCAACGACACGACGGACGGGGAGGGGGCTGCGGGGACGGATGTCACGGCGTTGCATGATAGCTCTGCTACAGAGGTATCATGGGTTAGGTGCCATCCTCTCCCTCGTCCACGGTATCCGACTTTGCCGACTCGATCGGTGCCCTCCGGCGCGCCACACGGAGGGTCGTTCGCACCAGCCTGGGCGATTCGGCCCTCACGACCGCCGAAGTCGAGCTCATGATGCTCATCCACCGTCGGCCCGGGATTGGCGTCGGCGAGGCCGCCCGGGTCCTCGTCACGGCGCCCAACACCGTCAGCACCCTCGTCACAAACCTCTGCAGCACCGGCCTGGTCGAGCGGAGCGCCGACCCCGACGACCGCCGCGCCGCCCAGCTGGATCTCACCACCACCGGGCAGAGGCGTGTCACCGCCCTCCGGCGGCGGCGACTGGAGGTTCTCGAGGAGGCATTCGACCATCTCGACGACGACGAGCGGACCGCCCTGGAAGCGTCGATCCCGGTCATGGGTCGCTTGATAGAGCACCTGGACACGCTGGTGAGGCCGACATGACGCCGGCGGTGGAGTGCCGCTCGCTCACCAAGAGCTTTGGCGACCTGACGGCCGTCGATTCCGTCGACCTGGAGATCCGCCCCGGTGAGATCCTCGGGCTACTCGGTCCCAACGGGGCCGGCAAGACGACCACGATCCGCATTCTCACGACCCTGCTGCCGGCCGACGCGGGAAGCGCGGCCGTCTTCGGGTTCGAAGTTGCCACTCACCCCATCACCGTCCGGCGCCTCATCGGGTATGTTCCTCAGCAACTCTCCGCCGACGGCTCCCTGAGCGGACGCGAGAACGTCGCCCTGTTCGCTCGCCTCTTCGACGTGCCCCGCCGCCACCGGGGGCGTCGAACGGACGAGGCCCTCGAGTCGATGGGCCTCACCGCCGCCGCCGACCGTCTCGTCTCCACGTATTCGGGGGGGATGATCCGGCGCCTCGAGCTGGCTCAGGCTCTCATCAGCCAGCCCCGACTTCTCATCTTGGACGAGCCCACCATTGGGCTCGATCCGGTGGCAAGGCAAGGAGTGTGGGAACGCATCACCGAGTTGCGCGACACGACAGGAATGACGGTTCTCATCACTACGCATTACATGGACGAGGCCAACGACGTCTGCGATCGGGTGGCGCTCATGCATCACGGCCGGATCAGTGCCTTGGGCTCGCCGGGTGAGCTACGGGCTGGAGTCGGGCAGCATGCCACCCTCGACGACGTGTTCAGATTGCACCACGGCGAGACGATTGAGCAACAGGGAGGTGGCCTGCGCGATGTTGTCAGCACCCGACGCACCGCCCATCGTCTCGGCTGATCGGGCCGGGCCCGTCGCCACCACCCGGTGGTTTGCTTCCCGCATCTGGACGTTCTGCGTTCTCGAGTTCCAGAAGTTGTCCCACGATCGCACCGAGCTCCTGACCCGAGCCATCCAGCCGGTCCTGTGGCTTCTCATCTTCGGGATGACCTTCAGCCAGTTCCGCGTGATACCCAGTGGAAGTGTTCCCTACCTCGACTTCATCGCCCCGGGGATACTGGCGCAATCCACCCTCTTCGTCTCGGTCTTCTATGGGATTCAGGTCATCTGGGAACGAGACGCCGGGATTCTCGCCAAGCTCATGGTCACTCCCACGCCCCGCTCGGCGGTCGTGGCCGGCAAGTCCTTCGCCGCCAGCATCCGAGCATTCGTTCAGGCCGTCGTGGTCGTCGCAGTCGCCCTGCTGTTGGGTGTCACCTTCCAATTGGCGCCCTGGCGCCTGCTCGGCGTCGTGGTGGTGGTGATGCTGGGGGCCGCGTTCTTCGCCGCCCTCTCGATGGCGTTGGCAGGACTGGTCCTCAAGAGAGAGAGGATCATGGGTATCGGCCAGGCCATCACCATGCCGCTGTTCTTCGGATCGAACGCCCTCTACCCGATCGAGTTCATGCCGGTGTGGGTACAGTGGCTGGGGAGGATCAACCCCTTGACCTACGAGGTCAATGCCCTGCGCTTTCTCCTCTTGGGAACACCGACGAACCTGGTGCTCGACATCGGCGTGCTGGTGGTGGCCGTCATCGTCGGAGTGACCTGCGCCTCGCTCGTGATGCCCCGCCTCGTGCGGTGACGTGGCCCAGGGGCGGGCGGACAAACCCCCATTGGATAGGGACGGCGGCAGGAACCGGCGCCGCTCTACCGCAACGCTCCCTTCCCTGGCCGGCCGTCTCCGCCTTCCGTTGGCCTGGAGGCGCGCAAATCGAATTCGTGCGTCACCAGTAGACCTGCCGTACCCGGATGGGTTCCCGTACGCCTTTGAGGGCCACATTGCGACCGTCGGACACATCGACCTGAAGGGAAGCCGCGGTATCGAGGATGGCCTCCGAGATTAGGATCTCGCCTGCCTCTGCCAGAGCCGCTAGGCGCGAGGCGACATGGACCGCCTGTCCCGTGTAGTCATCTCCGGCCCTCGTCGCCTCGGCGGCATGGAGGCCAATCCGCACCCTGGGTGCGAATCCGTGTTCCCGGCGATGCTCAGCCAACCTCTTCTGGATGGACACGGCGCACCTCACACTGTCCACCGAGTGGTCGAAGGCGGCGAAGAAGCCGTCGCCGGTGTGCTTGACCACTTCACCGGCACCGTCGCTGATCATTCCCCGGAGCACCCGGTCGTGCCATCCCAACAGATCCTGCCACGCCTCGTCGCCTATCGCCTCCACTATCTCTGTCGACGCCACGATGTCGGTGAACATGAACGCCTTGTGGGTTCGGCTGCCCATATGGCCGGCGCCATCCGGCTCACCCAGCAGCTCGTCGACCTGGCGAAGGTCGAGTTTGGCGCCCAGTCGGGCGAACTCGGCCCGGGCCCCCACGAGGTCGAGTCGCGAGCTGGCCTCATCTCCGGTCTGGGCGCGCGCCCGGCCAAGCAGAAGTCGGGTTCTCGCCGCTTCGTACGGCGTGTCGGCCCGACGCCACAGACGCCACGCCTGATCCAGCTCTGTCACGGCGTCATCCACGCGATCCTGGGCCAGCGCCAGCGCCCCCCGGGCGTGTCGTGCCGCCGCTTCGAGCGCCACGCTGTCAAAGGAATCAGCGATGTGGCCCATCTCGTCTGCGGCGGCGGATGCGCCTTCCAGATCACCCGCTGCCAGCGCTACCTCGACAGCGGCTGGCAGGATCATCGAACGGGCGAGCAGATCACCGCCCACATGCACCCCGTTCGAAGCCGGAACGCCGGTCCGTAGAATCCGCTCCATTCCGACGACGGCACCCGCCACATCGCCGCGTGCCAGCGAGACGAGCGCCAACCCGGGCAACCAATCGTGACCGAACCCGTAGGCGGTGGCGAAGCTGGTTTCTGCCCCCTCCAGGTCGCCCATGCGCAACCTGATCTCGCCGATCTCGTAGTGAGCGAGACCGACCGAGTCCATCAGTCGGTAGCTCTCTAGCTCGCGACAGGCATCTCGTGCCTCCCGCTCGGCGTCGGACCATGCTCCCTGACGTCTCTTGAGCTCCGCCCGGTGCAATCGACACTCTCCGCGATACCCCCGGATGGCCTGACGCTCCATCCAGCGGTCGACCTGCTCGGTCCACTCGGCGGCGCGGCGATAGTCGCTCGCCTCACAGCAAGTGGAGATGGTGATGCAATAGACATCGCACGCCGTCTTCGGTCCCAGCTCGCCCGACCCGGCGGCGGCGGCGGCTTCGTCGATCAGCGCCATTCCCTCCACCCACTTGCCCTGGCGAACCATGGCCGTCCCGGTGGCGCTGAGTGCCAAGGCTCGGAGCTCGACATCGGCGTGCTCGTCGGCGATGTCGAGCG
>JBGTLA010000137.1:0-28413 GCA_041744375.1 Acidimicrobiia bacterium
TTTCACCGCGACCGGCCTCCGCTCCCTCGCCGCCGACGCAGCCGAAAGGGCCTGGCTCGCCTATCGCGGCGAGGGCACCACCGGTTTGACAGACGACTTCGATACCGACTTGACCCGCCGGGCCGCCTCCGCCCTGGGGACCGCCGACTGGTCGCACCTGGTGGCTGCCGCCGGAGCTGACCCGCGACGGCTAGCTCGTCGAGCGATCGCGTGGCGTGAAAGTGGCGTTGAAGGCGTGAAGGCGACCGAGGCGCCACCGTGGCGGCCCGACACCCGGATCATGGCCGCCGCCCGCCAGGCCCTCATCGAGGCGGGCGCCCCCGTCTCACGGTTACGGACCCGCCTCAACACCTTGACGGTGGACGACGTTCAGGTCCGTCTCGGGGCCGATGGCTTGTGGTGGCGCTTCGAACGCCGGGGCGGAGCGTGGGAGCTTGCCGGCTCTCCTTCCTCCGAGCCCGACGACCTCTGGCCCTGATATCCCCGACCCAACATTTCCGCTTTTCGCGCGGATTCCGTGCATTCGGGTGCAGGGAATCCGCGCGACACTGATGGGAGGCCGTGGGTCCGAGCGCCGACCGACCCCCGTACAGCACCTTGCCACGTACCAGCGTGGGAACCGGAGTCCGTTCGGTGGCATCGAAGGGTCATGGACAGCACCGCGGCCGCCCGCCGCCGCCGTTTCGAGGCTCTCGCCGCCGACGTCTACGAACCGGTTCAGCGGTACGTACGCCGTCGCGTCGACGCCGACTCCACCGACGACGTCGTGTCCGAGACGATGTTGACCATATGGCGCCGGCTCGACGACGTGCCCCCCCAGGCCGAGCTGCCCTGGGCTTATGGTGTTGCCCGCCGCCAGGTGGCCAACCATCACAGGAGCTCTCGGCGCCATCTGAGCCTCGTCAGCCGGATGCAGGCACAGCGACCGGTCCCACCCGAGGCGGACCACCCCCTCGACTTCGAGCTGGATGCCGCCCTTGCCACCCTCTCAAAGCCCGACCGGGAGCTGTTGCACCTGTGGACCTGGGAAGACCTCGAGCCCGCCGACATCGCAGTGGTGCTCGGGCTCACCCCCAACGCCGTCTCCATCCGCTTGCATCGGGCCAAGAAGAAACTGAGCGAGAAACTCGAAACGATGCGAAAGGATGCGGTGGCCTCCGGACACTCACACCGGGAAAGCAGAAAGAGGGACCGGTCATGACCGACGACGACCTGCGACGAAGGCTGTCTGCGTCGAACCCGACCCCTCCTTGGGAACCGGTGGACCCGGTCGATAGCGATCGGGCCCGAGCACTGATGGAGGACATCATGTCGACAGAAACTGCGCGGCCCCGAACCGAGAGGCGGAGTTACCGCTTGATCGGAGCCGTGGCGGCCGCCCTGGTGGTGGTCGTTGGGGGGGCAGCCGTCCTCACCGGACCCGGCGCCGGCGGCGACCCGCTCGTACTGACCGGAGGCAGCGACGCCCTCGCCTCGTGCCTCCCCTTTGACGAGGCCACCCTGGCCACCATGAGCCCGGCGTTCGCCGGCACGGTCACCGAGCTGACCGATTCGGTGGCGACACTCGAGGTGGACGGCTGGTACACCGACGGCGACGCCGAGAGCGTCGATATCCAGTACACGCCCGGTTTCGAGGCGCTCATCGGCACCCCCACGATGGAAATGGGCCAGCGCTACCTGATAACCGCCACCGATGGCGTGGTAAACGGCTGCGGCTACAGCGGCCTCGCCACCCCCGACCTCGAAGAAGCGTTCGAAAGCGCCTTCGGCGCCTGAACCCCCTCCCCCCCAGCGGGGCCCGGTCCTCTCAGGGACCGGGCCCCGCACCCGAGCCAGGCGGCGGACCTCAGAGACGGCGGGTCTCCGGCGGCTTCCACCCTTCTCGACCGGGACCTATGGCCCTGGGCGCGGGCCGCCTCTCTTCCTACATTGAAACGAGGAGTCGACGGAAGGAAAGGCAGGCGACATGCAACTCAGTTCGCTCATTGGAGGTCATGTCGAGAAAATCGACGTCGCCACCCCGTTGGTCGACGCCTCCCAATGGATGACATCGCGATCAGTGGGGTCGCTCTTGGTCACCGCCAACGGCAAGGTCCAGGGCATCCTCACCGAACACGACCTGACGAGGGCCGTAGCCCACGAAGTCGACATGCAGAGCGCCCTGACGGGTGACTGGATGTCGAAGTATCCCCAGGTGGCCACCCCTGAATGGGATCTCGACTCCGCGGCCGACGTGATGCTCGAACACGGATTCCGGCATTTGCCGGTCATCGACGTCGACGGCGAGCCCATCGGGATGGTGAGCATCAAAGACGTCGTCTGGGCGATGCGCGGCATCCCCGGGGACTGAAGAGGGGCCCACGCCCGCCGGTCGCCGGGTCGCCGGCCCACCAGGAGGATCGGTCTTCTGGTGGGCTCGCCCGACGATGAAAGCCGATCCCGTTCGCCGCCACCCGACCGACTACCTTGTACCCGGTGCAGGGAGAGGGCTTGACCGACGCGAGGGTGCGGACCGAGACGCTTCACGGCCACGATCTGTGGTTCGTGGACAGCGGCGACGGCCCGGCGGTGCTGTTCATCCACGGGATCCTCGGCTCGCACCGCAACTGGGCACATCTTGTCGACCGGCTCGATGACCATCACCGGGTTGTGGCTCCGGACTTGTTCGGGCATGGAGCATCGGCCAAACCCGTGGGCGACTACTCGCTGGGAGCGCATGCCGCCACGCTGCGAGACCTGTTGGACCGGCTCGAAATCGACCGGGTGACGCTGGTGGGTCACTCGCTCGGCGGTGGCATCGCCATGCAGTTCCTGTACCTGTTTCCCGACAGGGTCGATCGTCTCGTTCTCGTCGCCAGTGGCGGGCTCGGGCGCTCCGTGAGCCCGCTGCTGCGCTCTGCCGCCCTGCCGGGCGCAGAATGGATCCTCCCGTTGATCGCCTCCAACTGGGTACGGGAACGGGCCGAGGCGTTGGGCCGGACTCTGGGCAAGGTCGGCTGGCGGGCGAGCTCCGACGTGGTGGAGGCCTGGCGGGGTTTTTCGTCCCTGGCCGATGCCGACAGCCGACGAGCGTTCCTCGCCACGGCGCGCTCAGTCATCGACACGGGCGGACAGACCGTGTCTGCCCACGATCATCTTCCGTTGGCCAACGAGATCCCCACCCTCATCGTGTGGGGAACCCGCGACAGGATGATCCCCACATGGCACGCCACCGCCGCCCAGCAGGCTTTCACAGGCAGCCGGGTGGAGCTGTTCGAGGGAGCAGGCCATTTCCCCCACCTCGACGAGCCCGATCGGTTCGCCGACCTCCTCGGGACATTCATCGCCGACTGAGAGGACCGACCCCCTCGAAAGGGTGGTCCGACCCGACGTTGAGTCAGAGATGTTGGGTGAGTCTGGAGCGGTCGCTCCGGCCAGAGCGCCTCGACGATCCGGTCTCTGCTCACCGGAGTTCCCGCGCTCAGGGCCAGCAAGATCAAGAGGGCCCGTCGCTTCGGACCGCTCAGCGCCAGTGTCGATCCGTTGCGGCTGATCGACAGGGGCCCGAGCAGTGCGACATCCAAGATGACCTCCGACGGTGGTGACTCAAACGTACCGATCGTTCTTGAGCGATGACCCAAGGACCACCTCGGGCGCAGCAGGTACCGAGGCCCGGTTAACCGTGGGTTCTTCGTCCTTTGCGGCCCGTTGACCTCTCCTCGGAACGGTGCGGGCCATGCCCGTTGGCCACACCGCTCTCGTGTCCATCACCCTCTTGGCGGTCCTCGTGGCGGATCTCCCGGTCGCAGTGCACTCCCCGCCACCCAGTACACAGGCAGCCGGCCGGCCCGAGATCGACGGCGGCCCCTCCCCCGAGCGCCCCCCGGCGGTGCCCGTCTCGCTCACCCCCACGGTGACGGTCCGCAACGGCTCGCAGATCCAGCTCGATCGGTTGGACCTGGCCATCGATCGATTCACAGCCGCAGGACTCCCGCTTCCCGAGCTCCACGTCGAGTTCGTGGCGGCCGAGGACTCGTGCGGCGGTACCCTCAGCCTCTTCGACACGAATACGACACCGTGGCGGATCTCGATCTGCTCGTCACTCGACTTCGTCTACGAGCACGAACTGGCCCACGCCTGGGAGCGTGCTGCGCTCACCAACCAGACGCGTGAAGCCTTCATGCAGATGCGCGGGCACAGCGTGTGGAGAGGTACAGAGGTGCCCTGGAACGAACGAGGAGTGGAAGGGGTCGCCTTCGTCATCCAACAGGGGCTCGAAGGCAAGCCGTTGCCACCCGTCTTGAGCACCGAGATCGTCCGTCGTCTGGAGGCCTTCGAGTTGCTCACGAATAGCCCGGCTCCGCGACTGGTCGAATGGATGGCGAGACGAGAAGTCCCCTGCGGTGAACGCCCGACGCCCATCAGTCTGACCCTGGTCGACGGGACAGGAGAGGATTGCGGATCGGGGACCGTCGCCACCTATACGCGATGCCCGATCCGCCAGTCATCCAGCCATGCAGACAGAAAGCCCACCACCGATTCAAAGATGGCATCCGCTACACCCAGGGCCGACCGCATCCAGATGTAGGGCCCGATGAGCTGTGGCGGGCTACCGGGTTCGGAGCCGCCGGGGTGCTCATCAGGCGCTCGCCGATTACGCCCAGTACCTGCCAACCCGAGCAAGCGAGCCCTATGTGCGAGCACCCCTCGATGTTCCCGGAATCGAGGGCGGGAATGACCTCGTGTTTGCACCATCCGCGGGTAGTGGGGGTCGAGGATCGCTTCTGCCGTTTGGGGTTTGGCCTCGTCGACCACAAGAGCCAACTTTGCTGTTTCGGCTCTGTCTATCGGTCAGTTCAAGGCGGCGGCCAAATACCGGGCGATCTCTCGGGCGATCGGCTGGGCGGTGTGCTGCTCGTAGTAGCTGAAGGCCGGACTCGGGTTCACCTCGAGGCAGTAGACGTTGCCGCCCCGATCGACCATCAGGTCGAGACCGGCCACCGGCAGTTCGAGCGCTGCCGACAACTTCACGGCGAGACGTGCGATCTCCGGGGGAGCTTCGATGGCGCGGAGTTGTGCCTCGCCCCCGTTGGTTTGGCCCGAATATCGGTAGTCGACACCGTTCGACTCGACGGAGGTGGTGAACACCTTGTCACCGACGACGTGGATGCGCACGTCGTGGCCGTCGACGAGCTCCTGGAACTGGGTGGGACAGGCGCGGATCGTGTCGAGCCGGTCGATGTCGGCGTCGGTGAACTCGGTCACGATGGAACGCAGACCGGAGACCGACTTGTAGATGATCCTCCCGTGCCGCCGCCGGAATCGCAGCACCTCGGCCGGATCGTTGGTGACCAGGGTCTCCGGCGTCCTGAACCCGTGGGCAGTGATCAGCTGGGCCTGATACGGCTTCGAGCCATTTGAGCCCATGGCGCCGTATCGGTTGACCACCCGGGACGGTGTGATTTCCATCCAGCGGGTGAGGCTGTCGTGAAGTTGCCGGCATCTGAGTCGGGTCGGCGAATCTTCGGCTTCGCCGTCGAGTTCGGGCAACAGGCGATCGTCCATGAGCCTGACGAAAACCGCGCCGATCGATCCAAGCGGATGGAGATCGCGACCCAGCGATATCGAGCCGTCGACCTCGCCTCCCGAGATCCGGTACTCGAGTCGATACTCGGCGAACCGGCGCTGGTTGAAGAAGGTGTAGGGGGCACCGATTCGGCCGAGCTCATCGGCCACCATCGCCAGCGGTGTCTCAGACGGTATGCCACACAGCAGGATCATGCGGCTGATCGCTCCATCACGTAGGCCAGTGCGTCGATGATGGCCTCGCCGGCGACCGGCAGTGGAGGCTGCGGGCTGGCACCGGCGAACACCAGGTCCCCTCCGTCTCCAATGATGAACTCGATACCGAGGAGCGGAGTACTGGCCAGGTCGGCGAGGCGGAGACACGCCTGACGCGTCTCCTCGTCCAGTCCGTCGTCGACGATTTCCCCATCAACGGTGATCGCGGTCCGGTGAGGAGGTGACCCCTCAGACCAGGGGGAGGTTGGCTCAGGACCGGTCGAGGTCAGCGGCGTATGGCCCAGGCCGGCCTTTGCCGCTAGGGAGGCCCATTCCGATGCTGGTCGCCACGCCCCGGCAAGACCTCGCGAAGACGGAGGGTTGAGGATGGGGGCATCGACCGAGTTGAGCCAACTCAGGAAGAAGGCGTTCACCTCGTGCGAGGCGTACTCGCGGTCGGCTTCGACCATAGAGGCGGTGTAGGAGGGTGGTATGAACCCGATCTGGTTGACCACCCCAGCGACGTTCTGGCTTTTCAGCTCGGTCCCGTCGGAGAGGCGGGCGGTGAAGGCGGCTCCGTCGTTTCCGACGGTGTGCACCCAGGTGGTGGGACCGAGCAGGTCACCGGTGGTGAGATGGAGAACCGGGGCCATACCTCGACTGGTCAGCCCCTCCGCCAGCCAGGGACCGACCGGGTCCCCGTCGTCGCTGAGTACCAGCAAGACGGTCAACGCGCTCAGATCTGCTCGTTGCGGAGGGCGCCCTTGCCCAGGTCCGGTCTCATGTGTTGAGGGATGAAATGGAAGCCGGCTCCCGAGCCGTGGGCCGGGTCGGCGCTGCCGCCGGGGTGTAAGATCCCGCCACCGGGTGGAATGTCGAAGGCCATTTCCTTGTCCTTTTGGTCCTTGGAGTCCTTGCCGTCCTTCATCTCCTTGGACTCTTTGTGCTCGTTCTTGTTCTCCTTCCACTCGTCCTTGTCCTTGATCCCGTACTTGGGGTCGTAGACCTCGGGGAAGGGTTTGTCGAAGAAGTTCTTCATCGGATGGGCCCAGGGATCGCCCCAGCCGATGCCGATGCCGATGCCTGCCGACGGCATGGCCCCGGGACCGTTGTGTGGCGGTCGGAACCCTGGCGGCTGGTCGGCGCCCTTTTCGATCTGCGGGCCCTTCTCGATCTGGGGTCCCTTCTCCACCCGGGGGTCCTTCTCGAGGCGGGGCCCCTTCACCTCGCCCAGGTCCTTGGGGCCTCTCTCGATCTCGAACTTCTCCAGCTTCTCCTTCTCCGGCTTCTCCTTCTCGAACTTCTCCCACTTGGCCCACTCTTTGAGCTCGATCTTCTCCAGCTTCTCGATTTTGAATTCCTTGCCCCACTCCTTGAGGATTTTGGGCGTGACGCAGACTTCGATGTCGAGCTCAGAGAGGACTTTGGCGATGGGGTTGGCCACCCCGCGGGTACCCGAGGGGTTGCCGGCGAAGTAGAGACCGACGATCTTGCGGTCGTCGTCGACCACCACCGAGCCCGAGTCGCCGTTGGTGCCGAACATGGTGCTCGGCGACTTGACCGCGATCCGGATCTGATCGAATAGGGTCACCGATCCGAGTCCGTCCCCGTAGGGGATGGTGGTGGTGTACTCGACCGAGATCACCTCGCCGTGAGTCAGTTGGGTGGTGCGGCCCCGCTTCCGCACCGCCATTCCCTCCGTGGCCGCCCGGGTGCCGGTCACTTCTCCGATGTTGAGGATCTCACATGCGTGGGGTCGACTTTCGATCGAGACCACCGCCCCATCGACGCTGGCGCTGAGCACACCTCGCTGCAAGGCCCCGAAACGATCAGCCGGGCAGCTGCCCCCGTCGTTGCGGGCCGGCTGGGCCATCCCGTCCCCGACCGACCAGGTGTCGTCGACAGCGGCCACGTGGAAGTTGGTGAGCGCCATGGGATCGTTGGAGGTCTTGTCCCTGACAATCGCACCCAAGGTCCCCACTGTGATGTACCAGCCGGCTGTCTCCACGTCCGGAGGCTCCATGTGTATAGCCCGGCATGGGCCCATGCTCATCCCGCCCTCGAGGGTGGCGTAGCGGGTGGCATCCAGCCTCAACTCGTCCTCTTCGAGACGGAGTAGGGCGGGGTGGAGGACGTCCGGCTCCTCCTCTTGGACGTCGGTCTTGACCCCCTCGATGACCTCGGGGATCCTGTTCTTGGCGGCGACGTCCTTCTTCTGGTCGACGTAGACAACGATCGACAGCTCGCCAGTCGGTTCACCCCCGGTGATCTTCTCCCCGATGTCGACTGCGTGCACGTTGGGCAGGCCGAGCAGTTCTTCCTCCACCTGCTTCTTGACTCGCCGGATCGCCTGTCGAGACTTGTCGGTGTCGCTCACTGCGCCTCCTTGGCCGTCGTTGGGTCTCCACTCGTCGCCGAACCGGCATTTCTTGGCGGATTCGGCGGGCGACAGACACCTGCGTCTCCATATACATGAAACCGACACCTTCTGCCATGACTAATGGCGTCACCTTCCTGACAGACCTGGCAGACCGGCAGCGGGTGTCGGCCGGATGGAGCACCGAGCCACGTCCCCGCCACGAGATGAGCGAGCGTTGTCAGCGATCAGCGCGCAGGTTCCTGCCGGATCCGGCGGAATCCTGCCAAACCCGACACTCAGGTTTGCAAGGGTGTAGCTTCTGGTTGGAGGCGTGGCATCTGAGAGGCCTAACTCGGAGGGACTCGCCGATGCCGACACCAGTTGCTGCGATCAACACCCCGAGGCTCATCGCTCTCGGTCTCTCCAAGGAGCTGGAAGCTTCCGGATACGCAGTCGAGCGAGTCGCCGATCCGCGGGCCTGGGCAGCTTCCAATCCCGCGGCGGCCATTCTCGTAGCGGTCCGCAACAAGGAGGACGTGGACCTCCTTTTGGACCTCCTCAGCGATCTTCCCTCGATGGCTGTCATCGCCCTCCTCGACCCGATGTCGATCGAGCACCTCCACCTCTGTATCGGCGCCGGGGCGCGCGCGTGTGTCTCTGTGGACTGGAGCGGTGAGGAGCTAGCGCTCGCATTGGAGGCGGGCATGCGGGGCATGGCGATCATGCCTGCCTCGATCGCACGGAGCCTGGCTGCCGCCGAGATGGGCAAGACCGACGCGCACTCGCTTACCGCCACCCAACAGGCGTGGCTGCGTGACCTGGCCACGGGCACGACGGTCCAGGCCCTGGCAACCCGGGTCGGATTCTCAGAGCGGGAGATGTACCGGAGACTGCGGCAGCTGTACCGAAATATGGGGTGTGCCACTCGTACCGAGGCCATGATCCGGGCATCGGCGAGCGGGATCCTGAATCTGCCGACTGCGACGGCGGGCCAGAGCAGCGGGCATGCCCGACCCCAACAGCCTTGAGCGGAGTCTCACCGGGCGGGCCGATCGGCTCTTCAGTTGCGCGTGGCCCAGGGGTACGCGCCGAGGGTCGGAAGGGTCGTGGAGGTTCGCTCCTGATGCCGACCGGCGGAAAGACATATGGGTTTACGCGTTGAGGAGGAGAGAGGCCGCCCCTCCCACCACCTGATTCCAGACACACTCAGGCCGGTCGGTACACGTTCTAGCCGAGGGTTTCGATTGGGAGCGACATCGGGTGATGCCGGCCTCGCTGATGCTTCGAGCGGACGAGGCTTTGCGCAGCATCTCGGCCTGTGAAGCACCGCCCACACCGCGCGCAGCGTTTCCGAAGCGTAGGCTCGGCTGAGGCCGTCGCCGACGGCCAAGGCACAAGGAGGCAGAGATGTCCGACCACCCCAATCTGGAGGTAGCGCGCGCCGGATACGAGGCATTCGCCAACGGAGACATGGAGACCTTGAACGACGTCCTCGCCGACGACATCGTCTGGCATGTCGGCGGGGACAACATGTTGTCCGGCGACTACGAGGGCAAGGAAGCCGTCTTCGGGTTCTTCGGCCGCTTGGCCCAAGAGACGGGCGGCAGCCTCAAGAACAACATCCACGACATGCTCACCAACGACGAGCATGGTGTGGCGCTCGTCACCCAGACCGCCACCCGTGGCGGCAAGTCGCTCGATGAGCGGGCCGTTCACGTATTCCACATGCAGGACGGAAAGATGACCGAGTTCTGGGCATTCCCCGAGGATCAGACCGCCTTCGACGACTTCTGGTCATAGCCGCCGACGGCCGCTGCGGCGATCGCTGGCGGCGCCAGAGCTGATCGATCTGGAGGTGGCGTCCGTCTTCCGGCAGCAGGTTGCCTCGGGTATCATGCCCGAACGTCGGGCCGAGTTGGCTCTGGCTGATCTTACGGACCTGCCCATGGAACGGGCTCCCCACGCTCCCCTCCTCCCGCGCGCCTGGGAGCTCCGGTACACCCTCTCGGTCTACGACGCCGCCACGTGGCTTTGGCGGAGACTCTGCCCGTAACCCTCGTCACGGCAGATGCTCACATCGCCGCCGCACCCGGTATTCGCTGTCCGGTCGAAGTGGCGCCGTGACCCTCGGGGGCAGCCGACCGCCTTCTTGACCAGTTCTCGGATCTTCTTCTCCTTGGCGGACGGTGAGCTTTGAGCTGCCTAGGCGGTCGGCCACATTTGCCCTCTTCAAGCGGGCCATGTCCCCAACGTCAGGTAACGGGAGTCGAACTTGGCTGCCCCTGCAAGAAGAGGACCACCTTGCCCCTGGGGCCTCCCTCGGCGTAGGCGGGCATCGCCTACCACGTCGTCGGCGTCAGGTCGGGCGCCGCCTCCTCGACCGGCTCTGCCCCCACGCCCACATCATCCTCGATGCAGGCCGGACTGTGTGTGAATCTCTTGATGACGGAGGCAATTTCGGTATTGCTGTCAGCTACCTCCATCCGCTGACCAAGGACGCCAAAACGACCGACATCCTGGCGGGTGCAGCCATCGGCAATCTGTGGCCCGAGTATGAATGGATGCTGCCACCGGAGGCGCGATTCCAATGAGCGTCTTCCAGTCCCTGTGGTCGCAAGGTGACCATGAACGAGTTCGTCCGTCATTTCCCCCGGTGCCCGAGTGCGTCATGTGTTGGCAGCATCAAAAGGCTTTGACCACCTCTCGCTCAAGTCGGCGGAGTTGCATTTTCAAGCAAACTGGTCGCCGGTAACTACATCTCCTTCGTCGCCGGGAGCCGAACGTGTCCTTTGCCAACCCCTGGTCTAGTGCCCCCAGAGTGTCGGGCGTCGAGCATCTCTGCCCCCGGCTCCCCGGCGACGGCCTAATCTCGTGACGATGGCCACAGCCGATCTGCCGACGGTCCGACTGGGCGGGAGACGGGTGCCTGTCGTGTTCCCTTCGTGGCGAGACGCCCGCCTGCACACGGCGGCGGTGATCATCTCGGTCCACGCCATCGGGATCATGGCGCTGGGGTTCAGGGTGTCGGTGCCTCATATTCTGAGCGCCGTCATCGCCGCCGCCTTCGTGGACGTCGCTTTCTCCCTGCGGTTGACGGGGAGGTTGGTGTGGCCGGCTAGCGGCATGCTCACCGGAAGCGGTGTGGCTCTCATTCTCCGACTGGTCGGTATGGAAGCGGGGAACCAATGGACGTGGAGCGGCTGGCACATCTATGCCGCGGTGGCCGGTCTGTCGGTGGCCACCAAGTTCTTGATCCGTCATCGCGGCGCCCACCTGTTCAATCCGTCCAACGTGGGACTTGTCGCCGCCTTCTTGGTCTTGGGCAGCAGCGTGGTGGAGCCCCTCGACTTCTGGTGGGCGCCTCCCGGCCCGTGGATGCTGGCGGCCTACCTGATCGTCCTCGGCGGCGGGATAGCCATCACGAGCCGCCTGGCTCTCTTCGAGATGGCGGCGGCGTTCTGGGTGGTGGTGGCCACCGGCCTGGGTGTCCTCGCCGCATCGGGACACTGCATGATCGCCGCGTGGTCCCCCGAGCCCGTATGCGGCTCCGCCTTCTGGTGGGTCCTGGTCACGTCGCCCGAACTGCTCGTGTTCATGTTGTTCATGATCACCGATCCCAAGACCATCCCCACCGGTCGACTGGCCCGGGTGGTTTTCGCCTTGGCCTTGGGGATCCTGGCGACCCTCCTCATCGCTCCCCAGACGGTCGAGTTCGGGGCCAAGGTGGCCCTGTTGGGGAGTCTGGTCATTCTCAGCCCTATCCGAGCGGTGTTCGACCGCCGCTTTCCCACCGGGCCACGAGGGGCCGTTGTCTCCAGTCGGCCCCGCGCCGCCTTCGTTCAAGGGATAGGCGTCGGGGTCGGTCTGGTGGTGGTGGCGGTCGCCATCGTTCTGGCCGGGCTGCCCGCCCGCCAGAGCGCCGAGGCCGTTCCCGTCGCTCCCGCCGACGTGCTCGTCGAGATCGACCCCACCAGCCTTCCCGAAGTTAGGGTGAGCCCGAGGGTGGCGGCGGTGAACCTGGACGTCGAAGCCTCCCAACTGGCTGTGACCCTGGCCGAGAACCTCTACATAGAGGGAGAGGCGCTGCGACGGGCAGATGCCGGCATGCTGGGACCCGTCGCCACCGGCGAACGGCTCGCCGAGATGCAGCAGCTCGTCGTCGACGCCATCAGCACCGGCGAGAGGGAGGTACCGGAGTATTCGTTTGACGCGCTCATCCTCGACGTGACCGCGACTGATGAGGTTCAGACGAGTGCCGGCCTCTCCTTCGCAGCGACCGGGACCGTGGCGGTCGTCACCCACGACGCTCTCGGCAGCGAGATCTCCCGGGTCACATCCGAGTTCACCGCCACGTTCATGCTCCGACGGGTCGGGGGGGATCGCTGGCTCATCGCCTCCGTGGTGCCCGGGGAAGCCTGAGGCTTCGCCCTTCGCCCGTTCAGGGCCGGAGGGTGATGAACTGGTTGGCTTCGAAGGAGGTCCAGGGGGTCACGTCGCCGTTGGGCCATTGGATGCGGATGTCAGCCTTGCCGGCCTGACCGAGGCCGAAGTGGAGCCGGCCGAGCTGGCCGCCGGCGTGGCCGCCCCCGACGGTGACCTCTCGCCCGAGGACGACGTTGCCCAACCGGACCTGGACCCAAGAGCCGACGGCGTGGAGGTTGGGCGCATCCTGCTCGAGGCCCACGGCCAGCCAGTTGCCCGCCTGTTCGGACACGTTTCGCCACAGCTTGACCGGCTCACGCCGCTCGACGACCACCACGTCCAGGAGGCCGTCGAGGTCGAGGTCGACCAGCGCCGCCCCGCGGCTGCGGGCGAAGTCGAGGAGGCCGGCCTGGTCGGCCACCTCGACGAAGGACCCGTCGGGCTGGCCGAGGAGGAGGCTGTTGGGGTCTTCGGCGGCGAAATCGGATTGGGCCTCGACGTTGCCCTTGGTGACGAAGAGGTCGACGAAACCGTCATTGTTGAGGTCGCCGAACTCGGGATGCCAGGACGTGGACGGGCGCGTACTGTCGCCGACGAACGGGCGCGGTGAGTTGGTACCGGTTGGGAGGCCGATGTCTTCGTAGGTGGGCCGTGCCGGGCCGTCGGCGAGCTTCTGGAGCTTGTTGTCGCCCTGGCTGGTGAGATAGACCTCCGGCTTCCCGTCGCCCGTGAGGTCGTGACTGGCGATGCCCATCCCCCAGATGTGAAGCCTCTCCCAGCCCTCCTCGCGTGTGTACAGGCGGGGCGGCGCCCCCGCTTCAATCCGCCAGAGCTGGTCCTCACCGTCGCGGTTGTAGTGACGATCATTGGTCAGTCGCAGGTCCCGGCGACCAGAGCGGTCCCAGTCGCTGAAGAGGGCAGAGAGGGTGCACCATCCGGGCGCGAGGGCCACCGCGGGGGCATAGGTGTCGCCGTCAGGCCGCACCAGATAGCTGTCGGCGCAGGTGCGATCGACGTCGGATGAGTCTTCGACCTCGAGGTAGTTGCCGAACACGAGGGTTGGCAGGGTCTGGTCTTGCTCCCAGGTGGCACTGAACGCAACAGTCCAGTCGTCGCCACCGTCGATGTTCCAGCGGTCGTTGGCGAGCTCGTAGCGGCAGTCGCCCAGGCCCCGCAGCACGAGGTTCTCACCCACCCGCAGGACGACCAGATCGATGCTGCCGTCAGAGTCGATGTCGATCGGGTAGGCCCCGGTCACCCCGGTCACCTCCATCGGCCCTTCGACCGGAGTGAACGACAGCTCGCCTCCCGCTGAGCTCCCGTTGCGATACAGCGCAGCCGGATTGGTCCCCCCGGCGAAGTAGAGGTCGGGGCGACCGTCGTCGTCGCAGTCGAAAACGGCCACTCCCCCGCCCACGAAGTAGTTGAAGTCGCCGTCGTAGACGTGGTCGATTCCCGCAGCGGTCGTCTCGGCCACCATGAGGGGCGGCCCCAGGGCGGTAGTCGGAGCGTCGCCCCGGACAAGACCCGCCACCAGTAGGGCCAAGCCGGCGGTGGCCCCGGCGCCGAACACGATTCCGGCCACCAACCACCAGTACGTGCTCCCCCGGTCGGCGACGTCTTCCGGCGTGGTCACGTCGCGGTTGGCGGCTGGGGGGTGACTTGCCCTTCGGGGTGACGGCGAAGAGAATCGCTTCTTCGCTCAGTAGAGAGGGGCCCGAATTGGAATCGCCCGTTCGTTGGGGAGTGTTGGGGGCAGCCAAGATCGCCGTCCACAAGGTGATCCCGGGAATGCAGGGCTCGGAGATGAGCCGCGTCGAGGCCATCGCCTCGCGATCGGAGGAAAGGGCCAGGGAAGCCGCTGGCAGGCTGGGCATTCCCAAGGTGTATGGCTCGTATGAGGATTTGCTGGCCGACCCCGACCTCGAGGCGGTCTACATCCCGCTGCCCAACCATCTCCACGCCGAGTGGGCGCTGGCGGCGGCGCAGGCGGGCAAACACGTCCTGTGCGAGAAGCCGATGGCCATGACGTCCGCCGAGGCCCAGACCATGGTCGACGGGTGCGCCCAGGCGGGAGTGAAGCTGATGGAGGCGTTCATGTACCGCCTCCACCCCATGTGGGTGGAGGTGCAGCGGATGGTGAGCAGCGGGCTCATCGGCGAGGTCAGGGCGTTCCAGGCTGTCGTCTCCTACACGAACGTCGATGCCACCAACATACGCAACGTACCCGAGTTTGGGGGCGGAGCGCTCTACGACATCGGGTGTTACCCCGTCAACATGGCGCGGATGCTGTTCGGGTCCGAGCCCACCGCCGTGAAGGGGGCCATCAACCGGGACGAGGCCTTCGGGACCGACGTCGTGACCTCGGCCCTCCTCGACTTCGACGGCCGTCATGCCACCTTCACCGCTTCTACCCAGATGGGTGAAGACCAGCGGGCGGCGATTCACGGGACAGCGGGTCACCTGATCGTCGAGATCCCGATCAACATCCCTCCCGGCCACGCCACCCGGATTCTGCACGTGGCCGGTGGCGACCCGCCGCTGGACCCCCACGTCGAGATTCACGAGATACCGCCGGCAGACCAGTACGGCGTCCAGGCCGATGCCTTCTCGCGGGCGATCCGCCAGGACACGCCGGTTCCTACCCCGCCCGGGGATGCCGTTGCCAACCTGGTCGTCCTGGAGAGGATCTTCGCCGACGCCGCCCAACCCTGAGGCGGCTCACCCGCCACCTTCGGCGACCGGGGCGGGAAAGTGGGGAAAGATGCCGGTGACCTCCGCCGGGTTACCGATCACCCCGGAGAGCACAAGCTCGGCGGCTCCCAGCAGCGAGGCATCGACACCGAGGACTCCCGGGAGGATCGTGACCGCCTCCCGTGGGGCTTCGAGGGAGGCCGCGGTTGCTCCCGCGGCGAGCGACGTTTCCAGGTACGGAAAGATCTCCTGGTAGGCGCCGCCCACCACCACGACCTCGGGATTGAAAATGTTGATGAGGTTGCCGATGCCAACTCCCAGCCACCGTCCGGTCTCGGCCAACGCCTCCAGCGTCCTGGCGTCACCTGCCTCCGCTTGGGCCTTCACCTGCTCGAGGAGTCCCGGGCCCACGGAGTTGCCCAGGCCGGCGCGGCGGGCGAGGGCGGCCTCGCCCGCTTCGGTCTCCCAGCATCCCTTGCCGCCACAACGGCACTGCCGGCCGTCGGGGTTGATGACGGTGTGGCCCACCTCACCGGCAAAACCGGTCGATCCCAACATCGGTCGCCCGTCCTGGATGATTCCGGCGCCGATCCCGGCTTCACCGGCCAGGTACAAGAGATCGTGCACACCCGAGCCGGCTCCCCGCCGGTACTCGGCCAGCGCCCCCAAGTCGGCCTCGTTGGCCAGCTCGACCGATCCGGACAGGCCCAGGCCGGCCGCCACCAACTCGCCCAGTGCCACGTTCCTCCACCCCAGGTTGGGGGCAAGGTGGACGAAACCGTCGGTGCGGCGCACGATCCCAGCCACCGCCACTCCCACTCCCGCCAGGACATGACCTTCGGGCAGGGAAGCGAGGAGGGGCTCGACGAGCTTGCCGATGTCCTGAGCCGTCTCCTCAGGAGAGAAACGCTCCCGCGGCCGGGCGATGCGAAGCTGGTTGTAGACATGGCCCCCGAGCCCGACGGTCGCCACGGCGATGGAATCGACCGAAAGCTCGAGGGCAAGCACGACGGCTCCGTCCGGTCGTGCCCGGGCCACTGGCGACGGGCGTCCCGGTCCGAGGTTGGTGGCACCCGGGCCCTCTTCCACGAGACCGAGCCGGCTCAGCTCGCCGATCAGGTCGGCAATGGTGGAGCGATTCAGCCCGGTCCTGTCCGCCAGAGCCGACCGCGACATGGGGCCCGACAGGTGGAGGGGCTCGAGGATCGCCGTCAGGTTGTGGCGGCGCAACTCCTCGGCGGCAACACCCCGTACCTGGCCACGTGGTCCGGGGTCATCGGGGCGGCGGCGGCGGTCCATCTTGTGCCTTTTGTCGGGGACTCCACTATATAGGGCCACCGCAGTGCCCCGGAATTGCGGGGTCGCTGAGTAGAGGCCACCCGAAATGCGGGCATATTTGTTGCGGAGCCGAACAATTGAGGAGTATCGTGTCGCCCAGGCCACTCGCGGGACTTCGCGGCCGGAGCACGAACCGAGGGGCGGCCGGCGGGCGACCCTGCCCGTCTCGCTCAGACGCAGTCTGGTCGAGCAATCAACCTAGGAGGAAGACGTGAAGATACGAAAGAGCCTGTTGGTGGTAGCCATCCTGGCGCTGGTGGCTGCAGCCTGCGGCGGCGAGGCCGGTACCACGACCACTGCGGGCGACGCCGGCACCACGACCACTGCGGGCGACGCTCCCGACACGACGGCAGGAGCGGGTGCCGAGGACATCATCGTGGGCGTTTCTTGGAACAACTACAACGAAGAACGTTGGGCACGATGGGACGAGCCCTCGATCAGAGAGGCCTTGGAGGCGGGCGGCGCCACCTACATCTCCTCTGACGCGGGGTCTTCGGCCGAGCAGCAGCTCACCGACGTAGAGAACCTGATCTCTCAGGGAGCAGATGTCCTCATCATCCTGGCCCAGGACGGCACAGCCGTCCTGCCGGCAGTGCAGGCCGCGCTGGAACAAGGCGTCCCGGTGATCGCCTATGACCGCCTGATCGAAGACCCGGGAGCCCTCTACATCACCTTCGACAACATCGGGGTTGGCCGACTCCAGGCCGAGGTGATCTACGACATGGTGCCCTCCGGCAACTACGTGATCATCAAGGGCGACTCGGGCGACGCCAACGCCGACTTCCTCCGCGAGGGCTTCGAGCAGGTCATCGGCGACGCGGTCGCCGCCGGCGACATCGAAATCGTCGGCGAGTCCTACACGGACAACTGGGACCCGGCACTTGCCCAGACCCAGATGGAGCAGTTCCTCACCCAGGCCAACAACGACGTCCAGGCGGTGCTGTCGGAGAACGACGGCATGGCCAGTGGCGTCGTCTCGGCGCTCGAGGCGCAGGGCCTCGCCGGTGAGGTTCCGGTATCCGGCCAAGACGGGGACCTGGCGGCGCTCAATCGCGTCGCTCTGGGCACCCAGTCGGTGTCGGTGTGGAAGGACGCCCGCGAACTCGGCAAGGCGGCCGGCGAAGCGGCCATCGCCATGGCGCGAGGAGCGGCCATCGGTGACGTGCCGGGAGTGGTCCAGTTCGACTCCCCGGGCGGCAACTCGATGACGTCGATACTGCTCGAGCCGATCGCCATCACCCAGGACAACCTGAATCTGGTGGTGGACGCCGGATGGATCACAATCGAACAGGTGTGCCAGGGCGTAACGTCGCTGGATATCTGCGGTTAAGGCAGACTCGAACGGAAAGTTGGGCGGCGCCCCCACCGGACCGGGGGCGCCGCCTATCCTCCGCTTCTGAAATCATGAGTGTGACCGAGGTCCCGCCGAGCGAAACGGAACAACTCGAGGGTCCGCCTCCGCCCAGGTCGTTCACGGCCCTGATCCGTAGCACCGAGATCGACACCCGCATGCTGGGGATGATGGCCCTGCTGGTGGTGATCTGGGTGGGCTTCCATTTCATGTCGGGTGGCACGTTCCTGACCCCCCGAAACCTCTGGAACCTCTCTGTCCAGTTCTCACCCGTCGCCATCATGGCTACGGGTATGGTGCTGATCATCGTCTCTCGCAACATCGACCTCTCGGTCGGGTCGATGCTCGGTCTCATCGGGATGTCGATGGCCGTCGTCCAGGCCGAGATCCTCCCCACCTACCTCGGCTTCGGACATCCCGCCACGTGGATCATCGTCCTCGCTTTCGGCCTGGTGCTCGGCGCTCTCGTCGGGATGTTCCAGGGCTTCGTCGTCGCCTACGCCGGAGTGCCGGCTTTCATCGTCACCCTCGGGGGCCTGCTGGTGTGGAGAGGGGTGGCGTGGTCGTTGGCCAGCGGGCGCACCGTGGCGCCGATGGACTCCACCTTCCAGCTGTTGGGAGGTGGCTCACGCGGCTCTCTCGGTGCACTGGGAAGCTGGATCGTGGCCGGCCTGGTCTCGGCGGGCATCGTCGCCTACCTGGCCTACGACCGACGACAGCGCCGGCGCTACGGTTTCACGCTCCGGCCGCGGTGGGTCGTCATCGCTCTGGGTGTGGGGGGTTGCCTGGCCGTGTTCGGTGCGGTCTGGGTGATGAACAGCTACTACCTGCCCGAGAACCTCGCCCGCCAGATCGCCGAGCAACGCGGTATCGCCTGGCCGGAAGCGGGCCTGCAGATCCCGCTGGGTATCTCCTATCCGGTGCTGATCGCCATGGGCGCCATGTTGGTGATGAGCTTCATCGCCAACCGGCGCCGCTTCGGGCGTTACGTCTTCTCGATCGGGGGTAACCCCGAGGCAGCCGAGCTGGGCGGCATCAACACCCGTTGGACCGTGGTGAAGGCCTTCATGGTGATGGGGATCCTCGTGGCGGTGGCCGCGGCGGTGACCATCGCCCGGCTCAACGCGGCCACGAGCGGCCTGGGAACCCTCTCGGAGTTGTACGTGATCGCCGCCGCCGTCATCGGCGGCACCTCACTCTCCGGCGGGCTGGGGACCGTATCTGGAGCCGTCCTCGGCGCGCTGGTCATGCAATCGTTGCAGTCCGGCATGGTCCTGATGCGTGTCGACGCCCCCCTCCAGGACATCGTCGTCGGAATCGTCCTGGTCATTGCCGTGGCCGTCGACGTCTACTACCGCAGGAGGTCTACCCGATGACAGATCGCACCCCCCTGGTCGAGATGCGTGATATGAACGTCTCATTCGGTGGGGTCCATGCCGTCGAGGACGTCACCATCGACCTCTACCCGGGCGAGATCCTGGCCATCGTCGGCGGCAACGGCGCCGGCAAGTCGACACTGGTCAAGACCCTCTCGGGTGCCCAGAGGGCCGACTCCGGCCAAATCCTCATCGATGGCGAACCTGTCACGATCGACAACCCCCGCGACGCCAAGGCGCTGGGGATAGAAACCATTTATCAGACGCTGGCACTGGCCGAGAACATCGACGCTCCCGGCAACATGTTCCTGGGCAGGGAGCTGACGACGCCTCTCGGTAACCTGAACGACTCGGCGATGGAGGATGCCGCCCGCAAGGTCATGGGCCGGCTGAACCCCAAGTTCGCCAACTTCAAGACACCGGTGGCTTCGCTGTCGGGCGGTCAGCGCCAGTCCGTGGCGATCGCTCGCGCCGTGCATTTCAACGCCCGCATCCTGATCATGGACGAGCCCACCGCGGCACTCGGTCCGGCGGAGACGGAGCAGGTGCGAAGCCTGATCCGTACCCTCAAGAAAGAAGGAATCGGGATAATCCTGATCAGCCACGACATCCACGACGTCTTCGACATGGCCGACCGGATCAGCGTGATGCTGCAAGGGCGCCTGGTCGGGACCGTCGACCGAGGCGACGTGACGATGGACGAGGTGCTGGCGATGATCATCATCGGGAAGCTGCCCGGAGAGGTGACCCAAAGCGAGTTGGAAGATCTACGTTCTTGAGGCGGAAGTCGGAAGTCGAAGTCGGAAGTACCGGAAGCGGTGGCGAGCCTTGGAGACGGGATGGTGGAAGTCGGAAGGCTGAAGCGGAAGGAACCGGGATGAATCGAATGGACGGAAGAGTGGCGCTCGTCACCGGAGCCAGCCGAGGCATCGGCGCGGCGGTGGCCCATGCGCTCACGGCCGAAGGAGCCAAGGTGGGCCTGGCGTCGCGCAGCGGCGACGATCTCGGCATCGACGGAGTGGTGGCCCTCCCCACCGACGTACGCGACCCCGAGTCTATGGAGCGAATCGTGGAGGCGACGGTTGCTGAGTTCGGGGGCATCGACATCCTGGTGGTCAACGCCGGCGTCGGGTCCTACGGGCCCATCGGCGACATGCCGGCGCACGAGCTCGAGGACATCATCGACACCAACGTCAAAGGTGCCCTCTACTCGATACGCGCCACCCTCCCCCATCTCATGGAGAGCGACGCCGCCGACCTCGTGATGCTCTCCAGCGAAGCGGGACGTCGAGGTCTGCCCTTGGAGGCGGTGTACTGCGCCTCCAAGTTCGCCCAGGTCGGATTAATACGGGCGCTCGACCACGAGTTGCGCGAGAAGGGGATCCGCTGCACGAACGTGGCTCCCGGCGGCGTGGCCACCGACTTCGCCATGGGAAGGGGGCGCACCCCCGACATGCCCCAGTTGGCGACGATGATGAGTCCCGAGGATGTGGCCGAGGCGGTGGTGTATGTGCTGACCAGACCCCGCAATCATCGGATTCTCGAGGTGGCGTTTCGGCCGATGTCGGAAGAGTCGATGGGCTGACGGAAGTCGGAAGTCGGAAGACGGAAGACGGAAGACGGAGGGGTTGGGCGGCCTACGGGGAACGGCTTGGGTGGAGGGCCGGGTAGAGGGCTTGATAGTGGTGGTGGCGATCTTGGTAAGGCGCCTGTTCGTTCGAAGGGGTGGCCGAGGGATGGACCACCACGACCTGGCGGCAGGCGGATTCGACGGAGGCGTGCCATTCGGCCCCGACCGCGGCCAGGACACCGGCGCCGTAGGCTGCTCCTTCTTCGGTGGCCACGGTGACGATGTCGGCTCCGAGGACATCGGAGAGGATTTGGCGCCAGAGAACGCTCTTGATTCCTCCGCCCGAAGCCCGGATCTGTGTAGGAGGTTCCAAACCGGCGCCGGTCATGAGATCGAGGCCGTCGCGGAGCCCGTAGGCCACTCCCTCCAGCACGGCGCGGGTGAAATGACGAAGGTCGTGGCGAATCGTCAACCCGACAAACGCTCCCCGGGCGTGAGGGTCGGGATGCGGGGTCCGCTCACCGGTCAGATAGGGGAGGAAGAACAGACCATCGCTGCCAGGAGGGACCTCGGCCGCCCCGTCCACCAGCTCCTCGAACGAGGCATGGGGGGCAAGGGCACTACGGAGCCAGCGCAAGCTGCCCGCCGCCGACAACATCACTCCCATCATGTGCCAGCGGTCCGGGACGGCGTGACAGAAGGAGTGGACCCGTCCCCCGGCCTCGATGGCGGGGCCGTCGGTGGTGGCGAAGACGACTCCGGAGGTTCCCAGCGACAGAGCGACGACCCCGGAGGTCACCGCCCCCACCCCCACGGCGGTGGCCGACTGGTCGCCCCCTCCCGCCACGACCGGGATGCCGACCGCCAAACCCAACGCCCCGGCGGCATCAGCTGTGATGGTTCCGGTAATGGCGGGGCCCTCGAACGTGGGGGGCATGAGCGCAGGCGCGATGGCGAGAGCGTCGAGCATCTCAGGCGACCAGGTGCGCCGGGCAAGATCGAAGAGAATCGTTCCCGACCCGTCGGCGACGTCGACGGCGTAGTCGCCGGTCAACCGATAGCGGAGGTAATCCTTCGGCAGGAGGACGTGGCGGACCCGGGCCCAGTTGTCAGGTTCGTGCCGCGCCACCCACAGGAGTTTGGGGGCGGTGAAACCAGTGAGGGCATCGTTGCCGGTTATCTCGATGAGGCGCTCAGGACCCACCCGCCGCCTGATCTCGTCGCATTCGGCCTCGGTGCGCTGGTCGTTCCATAGGATGGCGGGTCTCACTACCTCGCCGTGGTCGTCGAGGAGAACAGAACCGTGCATCTGGCCGGTGAGGCCGATGGCGGCCACCCCGGCGGGATCGATGTCATTCTCGTCGATCAGGCGCCGGACGGCAGACACGGTGGCGTGCCACCACAGCTCGGGATCCTGTTCGGTCCACAGTGGCTGCGGTGTCTCGTAGTTGTATTCGCTGGCACCGATGGCGATGACGGCGCCCACCTGGTCGAGGAGAAGTGCCTTGGTGGCGGTAGTTGAGGTATCGATGCCGATGACGAAACTCACGCGGTGCCGGCCCCCATCACCCGCTTCACAGCCGACTCCACGTCGGGGCACTCGCCCACCGACCACCGCTCCCGGTGCCTGACCTCAGAGCCCGCCTCGAGCTCGACGAGAGGACCGAGACTCTCGAGCTCGCAGAACTCTTCGTTGCAGAACACCTGAGCCACTGCTCCCCTGTCGGCATAGTCGCCGGCGTTCGCCGGAGTCACGGACTTGAGGAACAACCAGCCCTCCCGCAGGTAACCGACCCGGCCGGGCGCTGGGCCCGAGCCGAACTTCAGCTTGGGACCGGCCGCGGAATCTAAGACCACCGCCGCAGGGCGGAACGAAAGGCGCGGATCGGAAAGATCGGTGTAGGGCCAGATGACGAGACTCCGGTCGGCCTGGAGCGCCGTGCCATTGTTGATACCCACGACCGGGAGGACGGCTGTCCCCCCGCGGGGAAGCTGGGTGATCGACCACGCCGCCGCCCTGACGGCGCCGGGGCCTGTCCACCTGAGAGTGTGGTCGACTATCAGTTCCTCGCCCCCGACCGACACCGCCAGTTCCTTGGCGAACCCTGCGGCGTCGACGGAACCGGCGACACGGATGACTCCATCTCGGAACGTGACCTCACAGGGGTCGTCGTCGGGGACGTACGTGACCCAAGGCACTTCGGGAGCCGCCCACAAGCGGTGCCCACCCCGGAAATGGAAAGTGCCCACACCCTCGGTGGTGATCCCCGCCTCAGGCTCCATCCTGAGAAGGATGTCGGGGCTTCGGTCGTGTCTCAGACCCAAAAGCCGGGGCCCGTAGCCGGTGGGTACCGTGACCTCGAAGTGCCCAAGCCGGCGGGTGACTTCGGGAGTCGTTGCCTCGGTCGACCCGCCGTCCACCTATCCCTCCTGGGACCAGATGACCCGGTTTACACGATTCTCGAGCAGTTCCTGACGACCTGAAACGGGCACCGGGTCGATCTGGCCGGCCATCGCCTTGGCGGCTAGTGAGGCGAGGCTTTCGCCGCCGGTAAGGATCCCCGACCCTAGCTGCCCCGACCAACCCGAATAGCGCTCGGTCAGGGCGGCGGAGATCGTCTCGCCCTCGACCATGTCGGCAGCAACGAGCAGAGCCCGGGCCAGGGTGTCGATCCCGCCGATATGACCGTGGAAGAGGTCGGCACGGTCGATGGACTGGCGCCGGAGCTTGGTGTCGAAGTTGAAACCACCGGTGGTGAACCCCCCGCCCACGAGGATCTCATAGAGCACCAGCGCCAGCTCGTCGACCGAGTTGGGGAACTGGTCGGTGTCCCAGCCGTTCTGATAGTCGCCCCGGTTGGCGTCGATGGACCCGAAGATCCCGTTGGCGACGGCGTAGGCGACTTCGTGGTGGAAACTGTGGCCGGCCAGGGTGGCGTGGTTGCCTTCGATGTTGACCTTGTACTCGCCCACCAGATCGAATCGCTCGAGGAAGCCGTGCACCGACTGGCTGTCGTAGTCGTACTGGTGTTTCGTGGGCTCGGCCGGCTTGGGCTCTATCAGGAGAGTCCCCTCGAAGCCGATCTCAGCCTTGTGTTCGGCCACCATCGTCAGGAATCGAGCGAGCTGCTCCTGTTCGCGACGCAGGTCGGTGTTGAGGAGCGTCTCATAACCCTCGCGTCCCCCCCACAGCACGTAGTTCGCCCCGCCGAGCCGATGGGTCGATTCGAGGGCATGTTTGACCTGGGCGGCGGCGTAGGCGAACACCTCCGGATCGGGGTTGGTGGCCGCTCCCGCCGCATACCGGGGATGCCCAAACAGGTTGGCGGTGCCCCAGAGGAGCCGCACTCCGGTGTCGGCCATCTTCTTCTCGGCGTGGTTCACCATCGTTTCGAGGTTCCTGGCGGATTCGGCGAAGGTGTCGCCGGGTGGGGCGATGTCGATGTCGTGGAAGCAGAAGAAGGGCACCCCCAGCTTGGAGATGAACTCGAAGGCAGCGTCCATCTTGGAGTGGGCCCCCTCCATCGGCTCGACGCCTGCGTCCAGCCAGGGCCGGTCGAATGTACCGGCCCCGAAAACGTCGCTCCCCGGCCAGCTGAACGAGTGCCAGTAGCAGACGGCCACCCGCAGGTGGTCCTCCATGCGTTTGCCCAGGACCAGCCGGTCGCGGTCGTAGACGCGATAGGCAAAATCACTGTCGGAGTCGGGCCCTTCGAACGCGACTGTGCCCTCAACTACATCAAAGAACTCTGCCGGCATGGTCTCCTCTGGGATTCCCGCCGCACACTATTAACGACAGGGCCCCCGAGCAACGCCGGGGCGGACAGCATCATCTCGAGTCACGGTTGGGTCGAAACGTCATAGACACCGTGTGATGAGTGAAGTCGGTGTCGTGGCCACCTTCGGGCGGGGAGGAGGGCCCTGACGTCACTTCACATAAGGGGCGAGGATGTCTCGGGCGAGGAGGAAACCCCGCTTGACCAACTCGTCGCTGCCCTCGAAGTCGCTGTCTTCGTGTTCGATGATGATTGGGCCGTCGTAGCCGGCCCGATACAGGGAGGAGAAGACACGGCCCCAGTCCACGTCCCCCAGGCCCGGGAGGCGGGGAATCTGCCAGCCGATCCCCGACGAGAGGGTTCCGTTCTCGTACATGCCTTCGTGGTCGATCATCACGTCCTTGGCCTGGAAGTGATAGAACCGGGATCCGAACTCGAGGATCGCCGACTCGATGTCGATCATCAGCCAGATGAGGTGGGAGGGGTCGAAGTTGAGGCCGATCGTCTCTCCGAACTCCTCGAACATGCGCCGCCATGTCTTGGGGTTGTAGGCGAGGTTGTGGCCGGAAGGCCATTCGTCCGTGGAGAAGATCATCGGACAGTTCTCGATGGCGATCCGGACCCCGTTCTCTTCGGCCCAGGAGACGATCTCCGGCCAGATGCGGGTGGCCTCGTTCCAGTTCTCGTCCTGGGTCTTCGAACG
The DNA here is from genome assembly GCA_041744375.1 of Acidimicrobiia bacterium. Lineage (GTDB taxonomy): Bacteria > Actinomycetota > Acidimicrobiia > Spongiisociales > ZC4RG35 > JBGTLA01. The sequence goes on from JBGTLA010000137.1 coordinate 25,350, forward strand.
ATCGGCACCCATGAAGGTGTTGACTACCCCTACGTCCATCTTCGACGCCGCCGCGATCACCTTCTTCAGGTGGTCGATCACAGTCCGTCGATGATCCTCGTCGGGATGGAGAGGATTCGGGTAATAGCCTAGGCCCGATATCTCGAGTCCCCGCTGGCTCATGCTGTCGACGACCTCGGAGGCTCTCGCTTTCGACATATCCTCGACGTCGACGTGGCTGGTGCCGGCGTATCGGCGGGTGTCACCTCCCGAGGCCGGCCAGGCGGCGATCTCGAGGGTGGTGAATCCGCTGGCGGCGGTCCAGTCGGCCACTTCCTCCAACGGAGTTCCGGGGAACGGAGCGGTGAGGAGTCCGAGCTTCATGTCTTCTTCTCCTATCTGTCAGCGGCTCACGCGCGTCCAACGCCCGGAGCGGGTCGAGTCGGCCACGGCCTCGGTGACGAGCACCACATCGTGACCATCGGCGAAGGTGGGGTATGTCGGGGTCGGGCTGGGACCACCCCCGGCTACGTCGCGATACACGGCCTCGAACAGAGCCCGGAAGGTATCGGGGAAGCCCTCGACGTGTCCGCCGGGATAGGCGACGGTGGCGGCCGCTTCGGGGTGATATAGCCCGGGGTCTCGCAGCAGTACCTCGTTGGGCCTCCCCCGGTGGCCGATATGGAGGGCGTCGGGATCCCCCGAGAACCAGCGCAACGCCGAATCCGATCCGGCGATCTCGTAGCGCACGGAGTTCTTCTCCCCGGCCGAAACCTGGGAAACGGTCACCGCCCCTCGGGCGCCGTTCTCGAACCGCAGCAGGATTCCGGCAGCGTCATCGGAGCTCATCGTCTCCTCGATCAGGTCGGCTTCTGCGCCGGCATCGGCAAATGTCTCCACCGGCCCGGCCGGGTGGCGGCGAACCGGCACGAGGGTATGCAGATCGGCCATCACCTCGGTCACTCTCAACCCGCTCACGAACCGGGAGAGATCTAGCCAGTGGGAGCCGATGTCGGCCACGGCTCGCAACTCTCCCGCCTCATCCGGCTGCAGCCTCCAGTTCCAGTCGGTGTCGCGCAGCAGCCAATCCTGGTGATAGGACCCGGTGATGAGGCGGGCCTCGCCGATCTCACCCTCTCCCACCATTGCCCGGGCCTGGTGGTTGGCGGGATAGAAGCGGATGTTGAAACACACCGCGTTGACCAGACCGAGTGCCTCGGCCCGCGCCACCAGGTCGGCGGTGTCGCCGGAATCGGTAGCCAACGGCTTCTCGCATACGACGTGCTTGCCGGCCGCGAGACAGATCCGGACCTGGTCGGCGTGGGCATAGTTGGGGCTGGCGATGTGAATGACGTCGATCGAGGGGTCGGCGGCCAGGTCCTTGACGCTCCCGTACACCGGGGGAAGGCCGTGCGAGTCGGCCTTGGCACGTGCCCGTTGGGGATTGGACCCCACCACACCGACGACGTCGACACCGAGCCGCCGGAGCGCCTCCACATGGGCGACACCGACAAAACCGATCCCGACGACTCCTGCCCGCACACCCGAGGGTGCCACCCGGCCTCCTTTATTCTCTGCGCCAGAATGTATAGAAATCTGTTGCGGGATGTCGAACGGGTGGGTTGACCCTCAGATGGAACCCCGGATGGAGCGCCAGGATCTTTCTAGGTACGAGAGATTGCTGCGCATCTGCACGATCTCATCGGCGACGCCTCTCCCGGCGATCGCCGTTCCCTCCGACGCCGACTTGTGCCGTGAGTTCGGCGTGAGCCGGATGACCGCCCGTCAAGCGTGCAGGTGGTGGCCAACGAGGGTCTGTGCAACGAAGGCGCTAAGCGGGAACCCTCTCCAGCGGGGGAGAAGACTCTGATGGGGCCAAGACATGGCGCCAGCGCGGCCACGGGCGTCAGCAGAGGACTAGGATCGCGATGTTTCGAGCGATGCGCCTCGCGGCCTGCAAGACCTGGAGGCGCCGGGAGGTTGGTCATGCGCCCATTTCGCCGCCACAAGCTGAGCATCGTGCTGCCGGCACTAGCGCTGGTGGTGGTCGCGTGTGGAGATGCCACCGATGAGGCACCCGACCTCGAGCCGGACCTCGCCGAGACCGAGGGCCCCGTCGCCAACGCCTGCCCAGCCGACGGTTGCCAGGTCCGGATCGTCGATGTCGCCCTCGACGGGGATGAGCTGCAGATCACCTGGGAGGCCAACTTTCTCCCCGACATGTCGGGCAACCACGTCCACGTGTACTGGGACATCTACACGGCCGACCAGGTCTCCGACGACGCCCAGGCACGAGGCGTCGATCAGGGAGACTGGGACCCGACCGACGCCTACCCCAACTACACCACCACCGCCGGCGCCTCCGTTGCGGGCCGGGGCGACTCCACCACGGTCTGTGTGACCGCCGGCGATCGCGACCACGTGGTCCTGGACTCCGGGCTGGTCGACTGTCGCCCGGTCGACGAGCTCCTCGACGGCTGAGCGGAAGGGGAGATGGCACTCCCCGAGCGGATCGGCCGGTACCGCGCCGAGTCGGTGGTGGGAGTAGGCGGCTTCGCCACTGTTGTCCGCGCCTGGGACGAGACGCTCGACGACACGGTCGCCATCAAGGTCCTGGCCGAGAACTGGTCGGCCGACCCCGACATCCGGGAGCGGTTCCTGCAGGAGGCCCGCCTGCTGCGGCGGATCCGGAGCGAGCACCTGATCACCGTCCACGACATCGGCACCCTCGACGACGGCCGGCCGTACTTCGTCATGGAGTTCGCCGACCAGGGGACCCTGGCCGCGCGCTTCGCCAAGCGCCCCTCGGGAGGGCTCGACCCCACCAGCGCTGGGACGCTCATCGATGCCCTCGCCTCCGGTCTCGGTGCCCTGCACGAAGCCGCCGTCGTCCACAGGGACGTGAACCCAAACAACCTGCTTCTGCGGGGCCTGGGCCGGGAGAAGGGGCGGGAGCAGCGTCGGGCGGCCGTGACCCAGCTCCGCTCCGGGCTGCTGGGGGCCCACGAGCGGCTTCTGCTGGGTGACCTGGGTTTGGCCAAGGACCTGATGGGACGCAGAGCCGACGCCAGCGTCGTGGGCGGCA
>JBGTLA010000138.1:0-9637 GCA_041744375.1 Acidimicrobiia bacterium
GCAGTAACGGTCGTTGGTGGGTGGGTTGCAGCCGCGGGTGATGCCGGCTCGGGCGATCCATTCGATATCGGCCTCATGCACCGAGGAATCCACATCCACGAAGCTTCCCTGGGCGGTGGCCGTTCCCGCCAAAGGGCTGAGGGTGGCGGTCAGGACCAGAGTCGTGAGCCAGGCGGCGGTGGTGCGCGTCGAGCATGGCCAGGGCATCCGTCCACTCCCCTCCTCCCCGCCGGGACGCGGTCCCCGTTCAGGAGCCTCGCCGCACACCCAGGGCCGCCAGGGGTGTCAACGCCAGGATCCTCAAATCGGTCCACGCCGATACCTGACCCAGGTACTCGAGGTCGCTCTCGGTGCATTCGTGTAGTGCCTTGTCGCCCCGCTCGGAGATCTGCCACAAGCCGGTGATGCCGGGCTTGACGGCGTGACGGCGGTGCTGCCATTCCGCGTAGGAGGCCACGATCCCGACCATCTCGGGGCGAGGCCCGACCAGGCTCATTTCGCCCTTGAGGACGTTCAGGAATTGAGGCAGCTCGTCGAGGCTCCACACCCGCAGGAATCGACCGACATCGGTGATGCGTGGGTCGTGAGGATGTTTGTGAGTGCGACGGCGATCCTCCCCGATGAAGGGGACGTCGTTGGAGCGACGATCGGGTTCCATGGTGCGGAACTTGTAGAGAGTGAACACTTCACCGTGCTTGCCGACGCGCTCCTGGCGCAGAATGACGGGACCACCCATCGTGGCCCGAATGGCGATGGCAATCAAGAGCATGAGCGGAGCGGTGACGACGAGGAGCACCAAGCCCCCGAGCCAATCGATCACCGGTTTGGCGAAGCGCTCGTAGCGGCTGCGGGATCGGGCGGATGCCTCGGCGAGCGGTGTGACCCGCACCGCCGTACCGTCGATTTCGACGACGGTCTGGGCGGCCGGAGCCTCTGTGGCTCGTTCTCCGCCTGCCCTTGCTGCTGCATCCATCCCTGGCCTCCCCGGACAATCCCTTACAGGGGGGAGGAGCAGCGTTTTTGCCGATCTCCCAGCCCTGTGTTTCCCACCACGGAGAGTAGCGAAACCTGGTCGCAAGAAAAGGTCCTGAGACCGATATGGGTCGTTCGACCCACCCGTGGAGAAGGATGCGGTCAGTAGGGCTGAGAGGGTGGGGGCACTAGGCTCGGTGGCAGCGTTTCAGAAAGGTTTCAAGCGTGCATGACATCGTCGTCTTGGGGGGTGGGCCCGGCGGTTATGCCTCTGGTCTCTACGCTCACAACTTCGGGCTCGACGTGGCGTTGGTGGTTGATGAGCGACCGGGAGGCACCTGCCTCTTGCGAGGGTGCATCCCCGCCAAACAATGGCTCCAAGTGGCCGAGGTGTTCGCCACCGTGCGCCACGCCTCCGATTTCGGAGTGGTGGCCGGCGAGCCAGAGCTCGATTGGGAAGCGGCTTTGGCCCGCAAGGACAAGACGGTGGATGGTCTTGTGCGCGGAGTTGAGGGCCTTCTCAAGAAGCGAAACGTCGAGGTCGTAACAGGCTTCGGACGACTCGATGGCCCCAATGCCGTTGTCGTTTCGACCGACGACGGTGAGAAGCGCATCGAAGGCAGGCATGTGATCCTGGCGACAGGATCGCACGCTCGCTCCATCCCCGGATACGAGATCGACGGCAACCGGATCGTCACCTCCGACCACGCCCTCGATTGGACCAGCCGTCCGAACCGGGTGGCGATCATTGGCGGCGGTGTCATCGGATGTGAATTCGCCTCGATGCTGGCCGATGTCGGTTCCGAGGTGCACGTCTTCGAGGTACTCGAGCAGATCCTGCCCGGTACGGACACCACCATTGCCCGCCAACTGGAGCGCCAGCTCAATCGGCGGGGTGTCCGCTTCCACACCGGTACCGGTGTCGACGCCCCCAAAATCGGGGCATCGACCGTCGTCGTGCCCTTCGGTGGAGAGTCGGTCGAGGTCGATGTCGTGCTGGTGTCCGTGGGTCGCGGCCCCAACACCGAAGGCGTGGGGGTGGAGTCCACTACGGCGAAACTCGACCATGGATTCGTGGCGGTGGACCGTGCCACCATGCAAACGGACGATCCGACCCTGTACGCGGTGGGAGATATCGTGGCCGGTACCCCTCAGCTTGCTCATGTGGGGTTCGCCGAGGCCATGACCGCCGTGACCCACATCGCCACCGGTCGCAGCGAACCGGTCGACTACCGGGCGATTCCACGCATCACCTACACCCACCCCGAAGTAGCCGAGGTGGGCTACAACGAGGCGCAGGCGGCAGAAGCCGGCCTGGAGGTGAGCACCCATTCCCACGGCTTCGGCGGCGTGGGCCGGGCGATCATCATTGGCCAGAACCAAGGAACCGTGAAATTGGTGATACAAGAGGACGGTCCCATCGTGGGGGCATCGGTGGTAGGCCCCCAGGCTGGTGAGATGATTCACGAACTGATGTATGCCGTGGGCTGGGAGGCGCTGCCTGCCGAGGCCGCCGCCTTCATTCATGCCCATCCCACCCTCTCCGAGGCTGTGGGCGAGACCCTGTTGACGGCGGCCGGCCGCAGCCTGCACTGAGAGGAAGCACCATATGTCAACCACAGTCACCATGCCCCAATTGGGTGAGACGGTCACCGAGGGAACCATCCTGCGGTGGGCGAAGGCGGTGGGAGACTCCATCGCCGAGGACGAAGTTCTTCTGGAAATCTCCACCGACAAGGTCGACACCGAGGTGCCATCGCCGGCGGGGGGCGTGATCCTCGAGATCCTGGTAGAAGAAGGAGAGACCGTAGAAGTGGGAGCGGCCCTGGCGGTCATCGGGGAAGAGGGGGAGGGATCGTCAGAGCCCGAACCCGAACCCGAACCCGAACCTGAACCCGAACCCGAGCCAGAGCCCGAACCTGAGTCCGAGCCTGAGCCTGAAGCCGAGCCTGCGCCTAAAGCCGAGCCTGCGCCTGAAGCCGAGGCGCAAGGCGAGCGAGGTGGTCCCGAACCACTTCTGCTCTCACCCGTGGTGCGCAAGCTCGCCCGCGAGCACGATGTCGACCTGGAGAAGGTCGAAGGCACCGGCCAGGGGGGCCGGATCACTCGACGCGACATCGAGGCCTACATCGAGGGTGCTGCTGTCGATACTCAATCCGAACCCGTCGCCGAACCCGCCCCCGCAGTCGAGGCTGAACCCGAGCCGAAGCAACCCGAGCCTGCCCCCCGTCCCGCCGAGGCTCCGGCCCAACCGGCGGCGATGACACCTGCCCCGGCACCGATGAAGGGTGAGGGCGACGAGGAGATCACCCTGGACAGGCTTCGAGTGCGGATCGCCGAGAACATGCACCGCGCCAAACAGTCGACCGCCCACGTGTGGACATCGGTTGAGGTCGACTACGAACGAGTTGAGCGGGTGCGTCAAATCCACAAGGAGGCGTTCAAGTCAGAAGAGGGCTTTTCGCTCACCTACCTACCCTTCATCGCCCGGGCCACCATCGATGCCCTCAAGGCTTATCCGGTGGTGAATTCCTCGTTCCATCTCGAGGAGCGTCTGTCCGTGATGCATCGCTCGGTGAACCTCGGGATCGCCATCGATCTCGATCAGAAGGGGTTGGTCGTGGCCGGGGTCCGAGAGGCCGACGGTCTGCGCATGGTGGGTCTGGCCCGGCGGATCAGCGAGCTGGCGAACAAAGCGCGGGCCGGAAAGCTGGAGCCCGACGACGTCACCGGTGCCACGTTCACCATCACCAACCCGGGGCCGTTTGGTTCCTTCATGTCGGCCCCGGTCATCAACGTGCCCAATGTGGGCATCTTGTCCACCGACACCATTACCAAGCGGGCCGCCGTCATCGCCGGACCGGAAGGCCAGGACATGATCGCCATTCGTCACATCGGCTACTTGGGCCTGTCGTGGGATCATCGCGCATTCGACGGATCGACTGCCGTGCTCTTCCTGCAGCGGATCAAGCACAACCTGGAGACTTGGGACTGGGAGCAGGAGTTGGCCTGAGTCGGGTTCAGGCCCTCTTCTGCATGCGGGCGTTGAGCCGTCGCTTGACCAGATAGGAATTGCGGGCTGCGATGAGCCGCCAGGCATACGGGCCGTCGTGGCCGGGATGCTTGAGGTCGAATAGTGCGGCCGGCGGGACGGCTGTGCGGCCCATCCATGCCAGAGTCTCGAACACGCGCCCCGGCATGGACAACGGCAACAGCCACTGCGATCGGCGCACATAGCGGACCCGAGCCAGTTCCCCCAGGAGCCGCATCTCGGGCTTCCACAGCTTGCGCCACCAACGGGTCCGCCAGTCGTTAGAAGGCGTCAGGAATGGCTCAACCCGGAGCTCTTCTGCCACGACTTCGGCGGCCACGCCCACCGGTGCTCCGACACCCTCCATGTCAGCCAAGGTCCGTACGATGGACCAGTCCACTCCGGCGTCGGCGAGGCGCTGAACCTCCACCAATCCCAACAGGGTTCGGAACCTGTCCCGCCCCAGGTGGAGGAGCCGCAGCGCGGTGGTGGCTTCACGGTCGAAGACGCGGACGATGTCGCCGGAGGGTGTGCTGTACGGCTCGGTATGGCTCCACCAAGTCTTCGGATTGACCCACCCCGGCCCGACTTTGACGGGGTCGACGTGCAGGTCGACCGTCACGTCCCCAATGGGAAGGTCGATGGCCCGGGCCTGTCCGCGCCGGGCGATGCGGGTCGCCTGGCCGATCAACTGATGGGTGGGCATGAGGGCGGCTATGGCGTCGTCGAAGCGATCGATGTCGTCGATGACAACATCCACGTCGGCGCAGGGTCTTTCCCCCGTGCGATGGAACCAGCGCGCCTCGTCGGTGACACCCTTGAAGGTGACCGTGCCGATGCCGGCCGCCCCGAGCGTTCCCACCACCTCGTCGAGCGTTCGCCACAGTTTGGCGTGATGGGCAGTGACGGCCATGTCTTCGGCGGCCAGCGTTTGGACCGCCATCGGTGGAAGCTCGAACTCGCCGGACAGAACCGCCGACCAGGCCAGTCCGGTCATTCGATGCTCGGCGGCTGAGCGAAGGAACTCCTCGAGGTCATGCGGCGGCGGGGTCGTTTCGGATCGAGCCATCGCCACGAGAGCTGGATGCGGGCGCGACATCGATCAATACTGGCCCAGGGTGCCCTTGGAGCGTTCCCTGGCCAGCGACAGGTGCAACACCACGACTCCCAGCGCCAAGGCCACAACCGCCAGGGGAAGGATGGGCTGTACTGCGCTCCAGACTGGTCCCCAGCCTTCGCCCGTCAGGACGAGACGGGCGGCATCGAGGGACACCGTGAGCGGGTTGGCGCGCGCGATGGGCTGGAGCCATGCCGGCAGCACTTCGATGGGGAAGTACGTGTTCGATCCGAGGGTCAGGCCCAGGCCCACCAGCCCGCCGATCACGCTCGCCTTGCGGATGGTGAGGGTGAGCCCTGCAGCCACCATGCCCAGGCCCCACACGAACGGTATGAAACTGAAAAGGATCACCATCACCCCGGCGATACCGGCCGCGGTGAACCCGAGATCGAAGATGACCGAGGCGATCGTCAGGAATATCACCGTCCGGATCGGGATGTAGATGAGGTCGTAGGTCACCGACCCAAGCGTGAAGGTGATGGGTCTGGTGGGAGTGAGCAAAACCGACTCCAGCGTGCCCATGAGCTGTTCTTCTCTCACCGATGCGGTGGCCCGGCCCATGGCCAGCTGCATGAAACCGGCGAGAGCGATGCCTACCGCAGTGAACTCGATGTAGCTGGAGCTACCCGTCCCTTCCAAGGTGGCTGGGTCCACGAGGCGCCCGATGAGCGAGAACAAGAAGAGCTGGACGAGCAGGTTGCCCCAGTCGAGCACGAAGGCGGTCCGGTAGCTGAGGGCCGTGAGGAGATCCCGTCGAAAGAAAGCCGGCAGCTTGCGAGCCTCGGTGACCACCTCCGGTTGTTTCATCTGTCGACCTCGGTGGTCAGTTCCAGGAAGGCATCTTCGACGTCGGAACGCTCCAGTCGGCACGCGGTGACGTCGAGGCCGTCCTGGCTCAGGGCGATGATGGCTTGACCCAGGCTGACGCCGTCGGGAAGGGTGAGGAGGTACCCGTCGGAGTGAGCGAGAGGTTCGAGGCGACTGGCCAGGCTGGAGCCGTTGAACGAATCCGGATCGACCGGGGTGGCAAGTTCGAGGCGGTACCTATGCCGATCGAACGACCGCGCCAACAGGTCGACCGTGCCGGTGAATTTCACCCTGCCACGATCCAGTACGGTGACGGAGTCGGCGGTATCGCGGATTTCGTCGACCCGTTGGGTAGCCCACAGTATCGCTGCTCCCTGGTCGGCTGCGCGGCGGAGCATTTCGCGAACTCGGCGGGCTCCGGCCGGGTCGAGGTCATGGGTTGCCTCATCAACCAACAAGACCGGTGGTTCCATGAGCATGGCCCGAGCCATCGTCAGGCGCTTCTGCATACCGTGTGAGTACACGCCTGTCCTGACGTTGGCGGCGTCTTCCAAGCCGACCTGGGCCAGGACTTCGAGGGCACGCCGGCGCGCCTCCCGCTTCGACAGGCCATACAACCGGCCGAAGAACATCAGGTTCTCGAGCCCGGACAAGCGGTGATAGGCGCTGCGGTCGCTGGCGGCGACCAGCCCGAAGAGAGTTCGTGAGGATGGTTTGGATAGGTCCGACCACGGAACCCCCATGACCGCCACCGATCCTTTCGTCGGCTTGACGGACCCGACGATCACCCTGATGAGGGTCGTCTTGCCGGCACCGTTGGGTCCCAACAGGGCGTGGATCTCTCCGGGAAAGACGGTGACGTCGACATCGTCGAGGGCCAGCTTCGACCCGAAGGACCGGGACACACCTTCGATTGTGATGGCGGCGGTGGTTGTCATGACGCTTGGCCAGAATACGCTGAGGTTTCCATTCGTCTACCGACACCGTCCGTTCCCACTGCGAATGAAGTCAGGAGTTTGCATGCCGACCAACCCTTCCCCCCTCGGGCCCAGACGCCACAGCCAGATACGCCCGGCCGCCACGGCCATGGTTCGTTCCCTCCCGGACGGCTCTTCGGTGGTGCTTGACCTCGAAACCGAGAAGTACTTCGGTCTCGACGCGGTGGGCGCCGAGATGTGGACGGCGTTGGTCGAGAGTCCCACGGTCGTGGCGGCACGGGATCAGCTGTTGAGGCACTTCGATGTCGAAGAGGTGCGTCTCGATGCCGACTTGGCGGAGTTCGTGGGTGAGCTGGAGTCACGAGGGCTGGTCGTCGTTTCGAAGCCCGAAGGAGATGAGGCCCTCGCCTGAGAGCCGGTCCGTGAAGTCGTCGATGTCACGTTCCAAGTCGACGACATCGACCTCGTAGGCCACGGCCAACGCCGCCGCCGCCCCGGCGGTCGTTCCCTCAGCCATGATCGAAATCCACATGGCTGCCGCGGTCCCCGTCAGCGTCAGCGTGCGGCTGCCTGCGAGGTCGACCACCACCAGCTCGTCGCCGATCGGAAGGTCGACCACCCCTTGGCCTTGCCGGATTGGTCCTGCGGCCCTCACGAAGTGGCGCAGGGTGGCTTCGTGGGCGGAGAAGGTGCGGTTCTTCAGGCATCGTTCGGGGGGGATCAGGCGCCAGGCCAGCTTGAGACGGCCCTCCGTCTCGTTCCACAAGCCGATGTCAGGTTCGTTCCAGGGGAACACCAGGTGGTCGGTGGTCCCGACCCAGAGATAGTCTCCGCGCTGGTGCCAGCGTGCCAGCCACCGTTCGTGCTCGGTTCCGTACCGTGCCGGGGCCGTGTCGGCGAGATCCTCGCCACTCACGAAGGTGACCAGCTCAGTGCGGGATCTCAGTGCCGCCCCGATGGCGGGGACGGAGTAGAGGGTGCCGACGGCCGCCCGGTCGGCCTTGAGAGAGGAAAGGGCGGTCTGGATTCTCGCCCCCGACAGGGAGCAGTCGTCGATCACCACCAGGGAATCGACCGGCGCGTCGAGTGCCACGATGCGAGACGGGGCCAAGTCGAGCAGGTACGACAGGATCCCGAGGACGATGAGTCCGCCCCGGGGAACGGCCGCGAAGCTCCAGTCGTCCAGGTCGGGGATTTCGGACCGGAGTGCTGTCGCCAGCCGTTCGGCAACTGTCTCGACCTCTGGGTAGTCGACGTACCGGATGCGGGTGTGGATGAGCTCATCGAGCAAGGTTGCCAGCTGCATGTCGTCCTCGTCGGAGAATCTGCCGGTCAGCAACAGCACCGGTCCCGGGTCTGCGGAGATGGTGGCGGTCACGTCCGGCGGCCATTCGGGAGAGGCCACCAGGGCTCGTCCCAACGCATCGAGCTGGTCCACCGGGTCTCCGGCGACGACGGCGGAGTACCCGACCGGGATGAGGTCCGGTCCGATGGTGAAGGTCTTGAGGCTGGTCAAACCAGGTCCAGACGTGACTGGAGGCACCAGCGTGGCGCCGGTGCCTCCAATCGTATCTTGGGTTGTGTCAGATGCCCTGCGAATGGAGGACGCTGCCCCTCTTGGGATCGCTGCCGGGACGGGTCAGACCGACCTGCGTCAGCTCCTGGACCGTGCCCCACTCCTCGATACGCGGCGTATCGTATTCGGCCTTGACTTCGTAGCCCATATGGCCTCCCTTTCTGGCTGAGCAGAACTTTCTGTCCCACTCCACTCCTCTCAAGGTAGCCGCGCCGCCGCCTTAGTCAATGGCATTGGGTCTGGGTCCCTAGGACCAATTGTCTCGTAGCCACATCTCGAGGCTCAGCGTGTCCCAGATGAGGGGGTGACCTTGCCCGGTGCTCCGGTAGTGCCTATATGCCGTGGCGAGGGCGGCCGCATCCACCCACCCCAGGTGGCCACAGATGGGGCCTTCGATCAGCTCTTCGACGATCGAGGCGGCGTGGCTCACCAGTCCCCGATGAAACAAGGGCAGGGGGAGGATCTTGGCCGACTGCTGACGGGCCGGCTCGGGCATGACCCCGGTCATGGCATTCCGGAGCAGGTGTTTGGCGTGGCGGCTGAGGATGATCTGGGGAATGGCCAAAACGGTCTCCGCCCATCGCCGGTCGGAGAAAGGATCGGCGAACACCGCCCCCACCCTGGCGTAGCTGCGGTTCGACCACACCATTCCCCGTAGGTGCATGAGGGAGAAAATGAGAGCGTGACGCAACGAGCGAACGTCGTCGTAGGGACCGGGCGGACCAATCTGGCGGTCGAACTCGGCCAGTCCGACTCGTCGGGCGAAATCGGGGTCTATCCACGGCGCTTCCGAGTCATCCGCCCTCTTGAGACGTCTCCAAGTGAGCCGGGGAGCCGAATTCAGCGACCTCCCCACCGCAGCCAAGGCGGTCCGCCGACCCGACAGTCGCGCCAGATCCCACAGCCCCCTCACGGCTTCTCGCGTCCTTCCGCCCTCGATGAGTGACTGAAGGGTGAAGGCGGGGCCGATGGTCAGGTCGCCGCGGTCGCCGCCGAGGATGAGGCGGGTGCCGTGGGTGGTGGCGGTGGTGAGGGTGTGGTCGATGAGCGCTTGGAAGGCGCCGACACTGGGTTCGTCGGGGTCGGGTCCGTGGTGGGGGTAGTGGGCGAGGGGCCAGAGGTGGTCGGCTTCGATGTCGGTGGTGGGGAGGTGGTAGTGGTTGGTGATGTGGCGGCTGATGTGGCGTTCGTCGCAT
>JBGTLA010000139.1:0-66982 GCA_041744375.1 Acidimicrobiia bacterium
GCCGGGTGGGAGCAGGCGTCACGGTCGTGCCGGGCCCCTCGGCGGTGACGGCGGCAGTGGCCGTGTCGGGCCTGGTGGAGGGCCCTTTCGTTTTCGCCGGGTTCTTGGCCCGCAAGGGAAGGGAGCGTTCTCATCAACTGGGCGCGCTGTCGACGGAGCGACGCCCCACAGTTCTCTTCCTCAGCCCGCACCGGGTGGGTACCGACCTCCATGCTCTGGCTGCGGCTACCGGAGAGGGACGCCAGGCGTGCATCGCTCGGGAACTGACCAAGCTGCACGAGGAGGTGTGGTGGGGCACCCTCGACGAGGCCGCCCACCATTGGTCGGAGGTAGTTCCTCGCGGGGAGTTCACCGTGGTCGTGTCCGGCGCCCCGGCTCCGATGGCCGATCCCGAGGTGGGGTTGGAATTGGCCATGAGATATCAGGCGGAGGGCCTGGGGGCGTCACAGGCGGCCCGTCGCGCTGCCGCCGAGACGGGTGGTGACCGTCGGGCGATCTACGACGCTCTCGTTTCAGCGGAGCGTCGGTGAAGCCGCTGAGCGCCACACTCCTCAGAGGAGGAGCTGGTTGCGACAGGACGAACAGACCCCCTTGCCTTTGAAATCCGTCACATGGTCCTCGGCGCCGCAGAACGTGCACGTGCTCGTCAACTTCCGCATCACGATGTGAGGACCTTCGACAGAGATCAAGATGTGGTCGCCCTCGCGGATGTTGAAGAGTCGGCGGGTCTCGGCGGGAATGACGACCCGTCCGAGGTCGTCGATTTTTCTGGCGATGCCTGCGTCCATGGTCCTTGTTCCGAATGGCTTCGTCGGTGATGGGAGCCTACCCGCCCGATGGCGCCGGCGTAGGCGAGGATCCGTGTCCTGTGCGTCACCCGGTACCGTCCCAGTTCATGACCTGGGTGGATACCCATTGCCATCTCCAACTCGACGACCGTCCGGCCGAGAAGCTGCTGGGTCGCGCCACCCAGGTCGACTGGGCCGTGGTGCCGGGAGTCGATGCGGCCTCGTCGCGTGCCGCCCGTTCCTTTGCCGGCGAACATGCCGGCCGGTTGCTCTGGTCGGCGGGGCTTCACCCTCATGATGCCGCCGAGTGGTCGGCCCAATCCAACGAGATCGTTGCGCTCGCCGCCGAGGCGGCGGCTGTCGGCGAAACCGGACTCGACTATTACCGCGATCTGTCGCCGAAAGCGGCCCAGAAGGACGCCTTTCGCGCCCATCTCGAGTTGGCGCAAGCCCTGAACAAGCCGGTGATCGTCCATTGTCGTGACGCCTTTGCCGACGTGCACGACATGATCGCCGCCGCTGGTGTCTCCTCCTTGGTCGTCCTCCACTGTTGGACCGGCGGCCGGCGCTGGACCCGCCGCTTCCTCGAGCTCGGGGTGGTCTTCTCGTTTGCGGGGCCGCTGGCGTTCGAGACTGGGGAGACCATTCGCCTTGCGGCTGAGTTGGTCCCACCGGGCCGGGCCATGGTCGAGACCGACACTCCCTACCTGGCACCACCCCCCCATCGAGGCGAACCGAACGAACCGGCTTGGGTCGCATTCACGGGCGCCGCCCTGGCTTCGGCGTGGGGGATGCCTGTCGACGTTGTCGCCGCCATTACCACCGACACCGCCGAACGGGTCTTCCGGTGAGCCGGCAGGGGCCGGCGGCCATCTCCGCGCTGTTGGGGCGGCATGGGGTGATACCCAAGAAGGCCTACGGCCAACACTTTCTCGCCGATCCCAACCTGATTGACAAGGTGGTGAAGCTGGCAGGGGTGACGGGCGACGACCGGGTGCTCGAAGTGGGAGCAGGAACGGGGGCCTTGACGGTGGCCCTCGCCGCCACCGGCGCCCACGTCTTGGCCTATGAAGTCGATGAGCGAATGCGGCCCGTGCTGGCGGAGACGCTCGCGGGCTCCCTTGTCGACGTGAGGTTCGCCGATGTCATGAACATCGATTTCGCCGCTGTGTTGGGTGAGGGTTCGTGGAAGCTGGTGGCCAACCTCCCCTACAACGTGGGGACACCGCTTCTCCTCGACGTCCTCGTCGACGTGGTGGCTGTGGAAACGGCAGTCGTCATGGTCCAAGCAGAGGTGGCGGATCGCCTCGTCGCTCGCCCCGCTACCTCCGCCTACGGGTTGCCGTCCGTGGTGGTCGCCCTCACTGCCGAAGTCGTCGACCGCTTCGACGTTCCCCCTCAGGTGTTCGTGCCCTCCCCGGCTGTGGAGTCGGCCGTGATCCGTCTCGACAGGGTCATGGTCGATGATGATGTGAAAGCGGCGATCGGATTGGCCCGGGTGGCCTTTGGCCAACGACGCAAGATGCTGCGCCGGTCATTGGCCGAGAAGGTCACGCCCGAACAGTTCTCGTCGGCCGGCATCGTCTCTTCGGCGCGACCCGAGGAGCTGACCCCTCGTCAGTTCCTCGACCTGGCGGCGGCGGTGGGCGATGGTTGAGTGGCTGGCCCCCGCCAAACTGAATCTCGACCTGCGCGTAGGCCCGACTCGCCGCGATGGCCTCCATCCCCTCCATTCAGTTGTGCAGACGATCGAGTGGTGCGACGTTCTCGAAATCAACGAAGGTGACGACGACCGTCTCGTCGTCGCCGGCATCGAACTGCCCGAAGGGGGCGACAACCTCGTCTGGCAGGCGGTGGCGATGATGGGCTTGGCCGACCGCCCAGCGATGGATGTGCATCTCACGAAGAGAATCGCCGTCGCGGCCGGTCTGGGCGGGGGTTCGGCCGACGCGGCAGCCATGCTTGTGGCCGTGACCGACATGCTGAGCCTCGCCGCCAGTGTGCCCGCCCAGATCGCCCCCAGCGTGGGCGCCGACGTCACCTACTTTCTCACCGGGGGAACCGCATCGATGGGAGGAGTCGGCGAAGAGATCTCGACCCTCGATCCTCTCGACCAGTTTTCGGTGGCGGTGGTCGTCCCGCCTTTCGAACTGGCGACACCCGAGGTGTACGGAATGTGGGACCGTTTGAACGGACCGGTCGGTGCGACGATCGATCGGTCCCGCCTCCCACCGCCCTTGCGGCGCTTCGACGACCTCCGCAACGACCTCGTTCCGGCGGCATTGTCCATTCGCCCCGAGTTGGGCGATTGGATGGCCGAGCAGGCCCGCCGCTGGGAACGGCCGCTGCTCATGACGGGTTCCGGCCCGGCATGTTTTGCCGTGTTCATCGACGATGACGAAGCTACCGACGCCCTCCGATCGGCTGGCGAACACCGGGCGGCACAGGCATGCGGTATCCGGTCCGAGGGCGTAGCCCGTCGAACGGAGTGAGGCCTCGGACAGTGTGAACAAGTCGTTCCAGCTATCGATAGCATTGCTCCTACCCGGCACTGCGACGCGCGAGCGGCTGGGCTTCCGTCCTTGTGCAAACACGTCCTGGGATACCTCGATTCGGCCCGGCGGCGGCTGGCGTCACTATCCTCGCGCCCGACACCGCCAAATGGGGGGTGGTGTAATAGGTAGCACTACGGGTTTTGGTCCCGTCAGAGCGGGTTCGAATCCTGCCCCCCCAGCGACCGAAGGAACCCAGGAGGCCGATTCGTCGTGTCCGTCTACACCATCGTGCTCGCCGCCGGCAAGGGAACACGGATGAACTCCGATCTGGCCAAGGTGCTGCATCGGGCAGCCGGGCGCACGCTCGTGGACTGGGTGCTGGCCTCGGTGGCCCCGCTGGAACCGGCCCGGGTGGTGGTCGTCGTCGGGCACCAAGCCGATTCGGTGGTCGCCGGTCTACCCGCTGGGGTTGAGTCGGTCTTACAAGAACCGCAGAACGGCACCGGCCATGCCGTCCAGGTGGGGATGGCGTATCTGGGCGACGTCGCAGGCGACGATGTGGTGGTCGTGTGCTACGGGGACACGCCCCTCGTTCCCGCGTCGGTGTATCTGGATCTGGCGTCTCGAGCAGGACGAGCGGCGGCGGCCATGGTGACGGTCGACCCCGGTGAGCCCGGTACGGGCCGTGTCATCCGCGATGAGACCGGGGCGGTTACGGGAGTCGTCGAAGAGCGAGACTGCGACTTCGAGCAGGCACAGATCACCGAACGCAACGCCGGTATCTACGCCTTTCGGGCGTCGGCATTGCTGGCGGCCCTCGGCAAGCTTCGCCCCGACAACTCGCAGGGTGAGTTGTACCTAACCGACGTGATTGCCGAATTGGTGGGGGCCGAAGAGACGGTCGAGGTGGTGGCTGCCCACTCCGATGACGTCATCGGAGTGAACTCCCACGACCAGTTGGCGACAGTCCAGGGGCGGATTCGACGACGGATCAACCACGAACTGATGCAGTCGGGAGTATGGATGCTCGATCCCGACAAGACGTATGTCGATGCCGATGTCACCGTGGCGGCGGGGGCCCGGATCTACCCGGGAACGCACATCCAGGGCTCCTCGACCGTAGCGACCGGCGCCCAGGTGGGACCCGACGCCTTCGTGGTCGACTCCGCCGTCGGCGCCGGCTCGATCGTCTGGTATTCGGTGGTTCGCCAGTCGTCGGTGGGTGAGGGGGCCAGTGTCGGGCCGTTCGCCTCCCTCCGACCGGGCTCGGCGCTCGAGCGCGGATCGAAGGTGGGCACGTTCGTCGAGACCAAGAACACGACCGTGGGGGAACGAGCCAAGGTGCCCCATCTCGCTTACATGGGCGATGCGACGATCGGGGAGGGGGCCAATGTCGGCGCCGGCTCGATCACCTGCAACTACGACGGCTACGAGAAGCATCCGACGGTAATCGGAGCCGATGCCTTCATCGGTTCCGACACCATGCTGGTCGCACCCGTTTCGATCGGCGAAGGAGCGGTGACCGGAGCCGGGTCGGTCATCACCACCGACGTCGAGCCGGGAGCTTTGGCCGTGGAGCGTTCGCCCCAACAAGACATCCCCGGCTACGCTGGCCGCCGGGCCGCACGCCGACGATCGAGAGACGCCGAAAAGGGCACCTGATGGACATCGTTTCCCGAAGCCGGCTGATGCTCTTTACGGGCACTGCCAATCCCGGCCTAGCAACCGAGGTGGCCGATCTCTTGGGGGCCTCCTTGGGCAGGCTCGAGCAATCCGTGTTCGCCAACGGCGAGATATACGTTCGGCCCGCCGAGTCGGTGCGGGGAGCGGACTGTTTCATCCTTCAGAGTCACTGTCATCCCATCAACGAGCACATCATGGAACAGCTCATCACCATCGATGCGCTCCGCCGGGCATCCGCACGTCGCATCACCGCAGTCATGCCGTTCTACCCCTACTCGCGACAGGACAAGAAAGTGCTGCCGCGTGAGCCGATATCTGCCCGTCTGATCGGGGATCTCTACATGACGGCAGGAGCCGATCGGCTGGTATCGGTCGATCTGCATACGGGACAGCTGCAGGGTTTCATCAGCAAGCCGTTCGACCATCTGACGGCTCTCCCCATTATCACCGACTATCTGCGCCAGCAGATCTCGGGGCCGACCGCCATCATCTCGCCCGACGCCGGTGGTGTGAAACGGGCCGAGAAGTACGCCCGCCGCCTCGACGCCTCGGTGGCCTTCGTGTACAAGCGCCGGGATCCCGAACTGCACAACGAGAGCGCAGCCCTCGACATTTCCGGAGATGTAGACGGCAAGCACGCAGTCATCGTCGACGACATGATCGACACCGCCGGCACGGTCTGCAATGCCGCCGAGATGGTCCGCAACCGCGGTGCCACGTCCGTTCGCATCGCCGCCACCCACGCCATCATGTCGGGTCCGGCCATCGACCTCATCAAGAACGCACCGATCGATGAAGTGATCGTCACCAACACATTGCCGGTCCCGAGCGACGCAGCTGCTCTCGACTCGGTGGTGGTGCTGTCGATCGCGCCCATCGTGGCCGAGGCGCTGCAGGCGATCTTCATGGACAGTTCGGTGTCGGAGATATTCCTCGGCGACAACGCATGAGCCTCGCCACTGAGGTGGTCGAGGTGACGACCGGAAGCCGCCAAGGTGTTTTCGACCTCACTCCGGTCGTCCGTGACTTCTGTGACGGGCGCGGTGACGGGTTGATGTCGGCGTTCGTTCCTCACGCGACGGCCGGTGTGGCCGTGATCGAGATGGGCGCCGGCTCCGACGAAGACCTCCTCGAGGCCCTCGAGAACCTCCTTCCCCCCGACAAGCGTTGGAGACACTCGCACGGTTCTGCGGGTCACGGGCGCGACCATGTGCTGCCGGCGTTCGTTTCCCCTTCGTTGACCGTCCCGGTGGTGGGGGGAGCCCCGACGCTGGGGATCTGGCAATCCATCGTCCTCGTCGACACCAACATCGACAACCCGCGTCGCCAGGTGCGACTCAGCTTCTTGGATTGACTTCCGGTAGCACTATCTCCTCACCCGGAAAGATCAGGTCCGGGTCGCCCGAGATCAGAACGGGTCGGTTGACGTCGATCACGCGTGCCCAGTAAGGAGCCACCTCGGCATCGGTGGGGGAGCGGCCCAGCGCAGCTTCGAGTTTCTGCTCGGACAGTCGCCACAGGTGATCGCCAGGAACCACTACGACCGTCTCGGCATCGGTGGAGACCGGGCTGACAGAGCCCTCTTGGGGGGGCGCCTCTGCGACGGTCTCGTTCCCGCTCCCTTCGTTGTCGTTCCCGGGCCCGGCGGGCCATGGAACATAGGCCGGGTCCACCACCTCGCTGGCGACATCATCATTCGTGGTGGTCTGTGGGGCGGAGGCGGCGGCGGCACCCGGCACGAAGGTCGAGAGCAGGAGGGACCCGGCCAAGGCAGTGTCGACGGCCCGGCGTATCGGTCCGATGGACAGCCAGCGCAGGGGCTGGCGACGGATTCCTGCCAGGCGCGCCAGGGCGTAGCCCAGGCTGGAGGCGGCCAGCCAGCCGACGATGACCAGGCCGGTGAGCCTGGCAAGGGCGGCCAGCACGACCTCTAGTTCCGAAGTGGTCAGCCATCGCTGCGGGTCGTTCCAGTCCACCCGCAGCCACGGTAGACGTCCAAGGCGTACCAGCGACCACGCTGCGGTGCCTAACCCCCCCAGCCAGGCGGCGGCTGTCGCCAGGTGCCGGATCTTTCCCACAGTGCGAACCTACGCCAGTCCGGCCGCGTCTGGAAGGGGTCTATCCTGAGTGGACCCGGGACGAGGAGACGTGAGAGATTGCAGGCGAGGATCGGCGTGGCCGACACCGGCAAAGTCATAGAGATCGACATCGACGACCCGGATACCTTCCGCACCACGGTCGAAAAGGCCATGGCCTCTGGCGAGGCCATGATGTGGTTCACGGACTCGAGGAAGCGCACGATCGGCGTGCCCACCCACCGTCTCGCCTACGTCGAGGTCGATTCCGAAGAGTCCGCCAGAACAGTCGGCTTCACGCCCTGAGAGGCTCTCCGCCCGAGGGGGAGAGGTCCGTTTCGGTCCGGCGCGAGAAGATCCCGAAGAGCTTGACGTCCGTAGCGCTTATCGGCGGCGACGGCGGTCGGCCAGCCACCGCTTGCGGAGACGGCGCCGATCTTCCTCGGCGTACCCGCCCCACACGCCTGACTCCTGGTTGCTCTCGAGGGCGTACTCGAGACAGGTCTCCTGGACCGAACATGAGGCACAAATGGCTACGGCACCGGCGATCTGCTCCACGGCGGGACCGGTGGTCCCTACCGGGAAGAAGAGCGACGGTTCGGAGTCTCGACAGGCTCCGAGCTCGCGCCAATCGGTGGTGATGACAGGGGTGACGGTGAGCACGTTGGGATTCCTCCAAGAAGTGTCGGTGAGCGACGAGCACACGGCTCGTGAACTCGTTCACAAGCCTGTGGGCCAGAGGACCGCAGGCAGAAGAGCGATACCGCAACGGTACCGTGACCGCGACGCCTACGCAATGGATTCTTTCGAGATCGCCCCACCGAAGCGGGTCGGATCAGGGCACCCATCGCAGTCGGGGCGCCACTGCGCGACGCCGGTGACACAGGGCGTTGTCGGGTTCGTGAGTTGTATGGACTCGGCCGGACGGCGATCATCTCTTCTCGCTCCAGAACATGTCTGCCACCTTTCGGGAGGGGGCCACTAATGACGACCATCAAGGAACAACTGGCCTCTGAGCTCAAAGACGCCATGAAGTCGGGTGACACGCTGCGGCGAGACGCCATCAGGCAGATCGAGACCGAGGTGCGAACCGTCACGAGCCAACCCGGCGTGGGGGAGGCGACCGACGAGGTGTACGAAGTTGTCATCGGCGCCTACGTCAAGAAGATGGCGAAAGCCACTCAGGAATACCGCCAGCTGGGAGAGCGCGGCGAGCAGATGGCCGACAAGCTTGGTTTCGAGGTCGAGTACCTGTCGCGCTGGCTTCCGACCAAGCTCGGTGCCGGCGAGACCGCCAAACTCGTTCGTCAGACCATCGAGGACTTGCGAGTGGACGGTGACCCCAAGGCAGTCGGCCGGGTGGTCGGTGCGCTCATGAAGACACGCGACGACCTCGACGGAAACCTGGTCAACCAGATTGCCCGCCAGGAACTTGGCGTGACATGAGCTCCGTCTGGCGCCTGTGCTCGGCGCCGTGAGCATCTCATACCTCCCGATGCTGGCGACTGCTTGGCCAGAGTCGTTCGATGACGACGATTGGTGGTTCGAGATCAAGTGGGACGGATATCGATGTGTGGCCAGCGGTGACGGGCACCGGTCGACTCTCCGGAGCCGAAGGGGTCTCGATCTGGGAGGACGGTTCCCCGGGGTGGCGGCCCTCGCCATTCCGTCGGGCTGGGTCGTGGACGGCGAGGTCGTCGTCATGAGCTCCGAAGGCAGACCAGACTTCTCCCTTCTGCAGTCTGGGGACGGTCCCCACACTCTCGTGGTGTTCGACCTGCTCGAAGCCGACCGCCAGAGTGTTGTCGGCGAACCACTCGAGCGGAGACGAGAGCTACTCGCCCAGGCCGGCCTGCCCTCCGAGGTGGTCATATCCGACCAGATTCGGGGGACGGGACGAGCGTTCCACGAAGCCGCGGCAGCACTCGGCTTGGAAGGAACCGTCGCCAAGCGGGCCGGATCGACGTACACCCCGGGCAAGCGGTCTCCCCACTGGCGCAAGATCGCCCATCGTCGACGTATCCGCACCGTCGTCGGAGGTTGGCTCCCCGGCGATGGCGGACGTTCGAAGACTTTCGGCTCCTTGTTGGTCGGGCTGTGGCGCGGAGACGGCCTCGCCTGGATCGGAGCGGTCGGGTCGGGATTCAGTGAGCTCCAACTCGCTCCGCTCCGTACCGCCTTGAGTGAGCTCTCCCGCGATGTCCCTCCCTTCAGCGATACCAGGGGTATTCCGAGAGGAGCACGCTGGGTGGAGCCCGTGATGGTGGTCTCGGTCGAGTACAAGGAACTGACTCGGGACCGTCACCTGCGCGCTCCCGTCTTCAAGGGGATCGACGACGCACCTGCCTCCGCCGTCACCTGGGAGAGTGAGCTCGGCGCCGGCTGAAAGAGATCAGCCGGCCTTCTTCTTGGCCTCGTCGGAGGTCTTGGTCGCTTCGACGGAGGCCTTCAGCGCCTCGAGCAGATCGATGACCTTGGTCGGTTCAGGCGACTCGGGGGCGACTATCTCCTCGCCTGCCACCTTGCGCTGAGCAGCGGCCTCTATGTTCTCGCGTGTGGTGTCGACGTAGGCCTCGGACTCGAACGGGCGCGTCAGGTTCTCGATGAGTGACTCGGCCATGGTGATCTCCTCGTCGCGGACCTCGACCTCGCCGGCGAGCTCTTCGAACTCGGCGGCCCGGATCTCGTCCGGCCAGTGCATCGTCTCCATGACCAGCACCCCGTCTTTGGATCGCAGCGTGGCCAGGTGCTGTTTGTCACGAAAAGCCACCTTGGCGATACCCACGACACCTTTCTCCTCGATTGCTTTTTGGAAGATGCGATATGCCTTGAGGCCCGTCTTCTCCGGAGCGAGGTAGTAAGACGACTTGTACATGATGGGGTCTATCTCGGCTTCGTCGACGAACTGGACGACGTCGACGAGCTTGCCACCGGCGTTGGGGCCGGCAGCCTCGAGCTCTTCGTCGGTGAAGACGACATAGCGGCCCTTCTCGAACTCGTAGCCTCGCACGATGTCGTCCCAGGACACCTCTTCGCCGTCGGCTTCGGCAACCCGCTTGTATCGAATGGGTGAGTGGTCGGTGGCGCGCAGCTGTTTGAAGCTGGGGCTCAGGTTCTCGGTAGCCGAGTAGAGCCCGACCGGGATCGAAACCAGGCCAAAGCTGATTGCGCCCTTCCAGATTGAACGAGGCATCGTCGAATTCTACGACGTGTCGGCCCTTGTGCCACGCATGATTCTCAACGACCCAGTTCGATGAGGAGGGCCCCGAGGGCGTCGGTGTCGGCCTCTATGTCAATGATCTTTTCGGGCCCCGACAGCCGGGTGGCGAGTTCGGCCGGCAGTTCCGGCGCCCAACCGATCGCCTCGGTCACGACTTCGTCGAACTTGGCCGGATGAGCAGTAGCGATCACGATGAGCGGATCGGCATCCGCCAGGTCGTTCGCCACGTCCCATGCCACCGCCGTATGCGGGTCGATCACCACACCAGTCGTCTCGAACACTCTCCGAATCGTCTCCACGACCTCGAGATCGGGCCGCCACGCCGCCGAGAAGTCCGCGCGCAAACGCTCAGCGATCGTCGCGTCGAGGTGGAGGGTTCCCGTTCGGGCGAGCTGGGCCTGGATCTCGCGAATGACGGTGCTGTCGCCATCGACCACCTCGAACAGGTAGCGCTCGAGGTTGGAAGGGAGCTGGATGTCCATCGCCGGTGCCACCGTGGAGGTGACCTCGCTCACCTGAAGTCGACCGGTCGAGATGAGGTCGGTCAGGCCGTGGTTGGCGTTGTTGGCCACCGTCAGGCCGGCGATGGCAACGCCCATACGCCGGGCGAGGTGACCCGACAGCACGTTCCCGAAGTTCCCGGTGGGAACGACGAAATGGGCGGGCCGTTCTAGTTGGGCGGTGGCGTGGGCGTAATAGGCGGCCTGGAGCATGATGCGGGCCCAGTTGATCGAGTTCACCGCCGCCAGTCGCCCGTCGGGGTGGCGGGCGAAGGCGTCCTTCACCATTCTCTGGCAGTCATCGAACGTTCCAGCCACGGCCACGGCGTGGACGTTGGCGTCGGTCACGGTGGTCATCTGGCGGCGCTGCACCTCCGTCACTCCCTCGACGGGGTAGAGGATCACCACGTCCACGCTCGGTAGGCCCCGGCATGCCTCAATGGCGGCGGCGCCAGTGTCACCGCTGGTGGCGCCCAAGATGACGATCCTCTCATCCCGGCGCTCCATCACGCGTCCGAAAAGAGCACCCACCAACTGCAGGGCATAGTCCTTGAATGACAGCGTCGGGCCCCAAAAGAGCTCGAGGACGAACCTGTCTCCGATGCGACGCAGCGGGGCGACCTCGGGGTGTGCGAAACGTCCGTAGACCTTCGCCGACAGGTCATCGAGTTCGGAGGCGACCGGGTCGGGCTCGATGAACAGGCGTGCAACCGCGGCTGCCGTGGCAGCGTACGGTCCTTCGACGGGGGGGAGGCGGGGTGACGTCTCGGGCACGTAGAGTCCGCCATCGGGGGCGAGGCCCTCCAAGAGGACGTCGGAGAAGGACCGTTGTGCCGACCCTCCTCGGGTCGACCGGTACTGCATCAGCCGGAATCCCCAACAACTCTGATCACCGCCGCCACCTGGCGGACCGCTTTGATGCGGTTCAGTTCTTCTTGTGCCCTGCGATGGGAAGCCTCGGGGGCACCATGGGTGATCAGCAGGAGCGTGGCGCTTTCGCCGCGACCTTCCTGCCACACCGAGCGGATCGACACCCCGGCGGCGCCGAAAGTCCCTGCCACCGCCGCCAGCACCCCCGGGGCGTCCTCCACTTCCAACCTCACATAGTGCTGGGTCTCGACAAGCCCGAAGTCGAGTATCTCACCGGACCCGATCTTGACGCGGGGAGCGACCGGCGTGTTCGCCAGCCACTCACGGGCGGCGGTGATCACATCGCCCAAGACCGCGGTGGCGGTTGGCGTCCCTCCGGCGCCCGGTCCCGAGAACAACAGCTCGCCCACCGCCGGCCCCTCCACGAACACCGCGTTCTGGGGACCGCGAATGGCGGCCAAGGGATGGTCGCGAGGAACGAGCGAGGGGTGGACACGAACGGCCACACCCTCGGGAGTTGCCTGGGCGATCCCCAAGAGCTTGACCACGTAACCGAGCCTGGCGGCGAACTCGATGTCGGTGGATTCGATGGACTCGATGCCTTCACAATGGACCCGCTCGACATCGACCCAGACTCCGAAAGCGAGCCCCGCCAGAATGGCGGACTTGGCGGCGGCATCGGCTCCTGACACGTCGGCGCTCGGGTCCGCTTCGGCATACCCGAGCGCTTGCGCCTCGGCCAGCACCTCGGCGTAGGAAGCTCCGTTGTCGGACATCTCGCTGAGGATGAAGTTGGTGGTTCCGTTGACGATCCCCATCACCGAGGTGAGGCGCTCACCGGCCAGCGACTCAGACAGGGGGCGAATGATGGGGATCCCCCCGCCCACCGCCGCCTCGAACAGCAGTGACACCCCCTTGTCGGCAGCGCGCTCGAACAGAGCCGGCCCGTCGGAGGCCACCAGCTGTTTGTTGGCGGTAACCACGGGCTTTCCCGCTTCCAAGGCGGCCATGACCAGGGCGCGCGCCGGCTCCATGCCTCCCATCAACTCGACGACGAGCTTGACGTCGGGGTCGTCGACGACGTCGAAGGCCCGGTCAGTTGCATACCCCTCCGGGAACGGGCGTGGTTTATCGAGGTCTCGCACTGCCACCTTCACCAAGACCAGGTCCAGACCGGTCTTGGCCGTTATGGTCTCGCGTTCGGTCAGCAGTTTGTGGGCGAGGCTGCCCCCCACCACGCCGCCACCGAGGATCCCGATTCCGACACGCATGGCGGGCAACGGTAGTGGCTCCGGTACACTCCCAGTTCCCCGCCCCCGTAGCTCAGGGGATAGAGCACTGGTCTCCGGAACCAGGTGCGCAGGTTCGAGTCCTGCCGGGGGCGCCGTGTTGATTTCCCGGCTGGCTGCGCCGCCGGCGGGGGGACGACCCCCCGGACCCCCCGAGGGCCGCTACCGCTCCGTCTGCTCGGGCGCCGTGGGGGAACGAGGCTCTGTCGACTGCCGGAACCAGGTGCGCCTCCGTGCGGACCCTTCATTCTTCGCAGTACGCGACCCCTCCAAAGTGCCACCCGTCGCGACCGTCTGGTCGATACCCGATGATGGCCACGATCTCTCCCCTGCGGACGAGCCTTACGCTCGCGGAGGCCTCTGGATATCCGGCTCTCTCCACGATGTCTCCTGGGCGGATGACTCCCAGTTCTCCCAGCTCGGCGGGGAGATCCCTGACCGCCAAGTCGACCAGGTCGCCCTTCTCCCCCTCGGGCATTGGTAGGTCCTCCAGGTCCCAGGGATAGTCGTTGTGCCAGCCGGTGTAGTGCTCGCAGGCCAGAGTGTCGTCGGTCCAGAGCCTGTCCATGTCAACTACCTCGAACCCCACCCATTCGTCGTCGCGCGGATACGGCCAGTAGGTCCCCCCGGCCTCCTCGAGCTCCTCGGGGGTCTCTGGCTTCCCCGGCCCGATACAGGCCACCCTTGCCTCACCAGGGGGCACAATCTTGACGATCTCGGTCGTGCCGGGAGGGGCGATCTCGCTGCCATGCTGATAGACGAGCAGCATCCATTCCTCGGCTGTCGGGTTCTGCACTCGAAAGTGCACTCCGTCGCCCTGGGGTCGAATCGTAACAGGGTCAACTCGAGTTCCTCCGTGCTCGCACACCACGACAGCAACGTCGACCAATGGGTCATCGACTGTCGTAACGCCCGCATCGCCACATCCGGCTACCAGAAGCAGGGATGCCAGTGCGAGCAGGAGAGTGGCTCTCATGGCAATGTGACGTGCCTGAGGCTTTCGGGGTTCCTTTGGTCTCAGCCAGATGGGCATCACAGGATAGGGTTCCTCGTTCACCGTCACCGAGCCATGTACCGTGCCCGGGATGCGCGGATTCCTGCAATGGGTCGGGGCTCTGATCATTGTCTTGACGTTGCTCTTCTACGGCGCCGGCGGGTGGTACTTCTCCAACGAATTGATCGCCGATGCCTTCGAGGTGTCGGTCTCCGACGCGGGAGACAACTTGCGAGTGGTCGGTTTGACCGGCTCGGCGATCGAGCTCGAGGAGGCCACCGGCACCGACTCTGACCTCGAGCGGGACGGTGAGTACGGCCTGAGGTGGGAGGGCGGCTATGCCAGGGTGGGGGAGATCCTGGCGAGCGGGAGCACGGTCACCCGCACCTTCTCGGCCAGGTTCGGCGCTGAGCCGGGGCTCGGGCAACTGGTGGCGGTCGACGCTGTTGCCTATCCCGGCGATCCCTCCGAAGCTTTCGGTGCCGACTGGGAGAACGTCGTCGTCGACTCGGCTCTGGGTGGAACGGAAGCGTGGCTCATCCACGGCTCGAACAACTTTTGGGTGATCCATGTGCACGGAAAAGGTGCGACCCGCTCCGAGGCGCTTCGGGCCGTCGGCCCGCTGATCGACGGCGGGTACCCCCAACTCGTGATCAGCTACCGCAACGATGAGGGAGGACCCCTCGACCCGTCCGGCTACTACCAGTACGGTGCCACGGAATGGGAAGACCTGGCGGCAGCCGTCGATCTCAGCGTCGATCGGGGCGCTGAAGCCGTCGTCCTGTTCGGGTACTCCACCGGGGCTGCCATTTCACTCTCCTATCTCGAACGGGTACCCGAGGGGCCTGTGATCGGTGCCATCTTCGATGCCCCCAACATCGACTTCGCAGCCACCGTCGACTACAACGCCTCCCAGCGCACCCTTCCCTTCACCGACATCGTGGTGCCAGGATCTTTGGCCTGGGTGGCGCGCACCATCACCACCTTCCGAATAGGGGTTGATTGGTCGGCCATCGACTACGTCGAGCGAGCCGGCGACATTGCGGTTCCTGTCCTTGTCCTGCATGGGGACGAAGACTCCACCGTCCCGATCGAGAGCAGCCGCCGCTTCGCCTCCGCCTCCGCCCGTGTCGACCTCATCGAAGTGGCGGGCGCCGAGCACGTGCGGGCCTGGAATGTCGCCCCCGAGAAATACGAGGACACGATCGTCGATGCCATTGCCGCGCTGTTCCAGTCCGTCGACGGGTAGCATGGCGCAGCGGAAGCGGGGAAACGGGTCGGTCCATCGACTGATATGGGCATGGTCCTTTTGGTCCTTTGTCACATCGGTTGAGTCGGGTTATGATTGGTGCACTGTCGGGGGTCCGCCCCGATGGGATCCACTCCCACCCCGCACATGCGCTGCGCCGGTCCAGGCCTAGTCGTCATTCCAGGGTTGGGTACACCACGAGGGTTCACATGACTACGAGAGCTCAATTGCAGGAGAAGTCGATCGGCGAACTGCGCGAGATCGCCGAATCCGTGGGAATCGAGACTGACGGACTGCAAAAGTCCAAGCTGATTTCCCAGATCATGGACAGGGACGGGGGAGGCGAAGCAGCGTCCGACTCGGCTCCCGAGGTCGCCCTTCCCGCTGCCACACCTCGCGACGCCTCCCCGGACCAGGGAGATGATGCAAGCCGGACATCCAACGGATCCACGCCTGGCGGCCACGGCTCTGATGACGGTGACGAGCACCGGACCCAGAATCCCGATAGGGGTAACTCGAACGACGACAGCGATGACGACGACAACCGGGGCAACCGCAACCGCAACCGGCGCAAGCGCAACCGGGGCCGCAACCCCCAGGGCGGGGGCGGTGGAGGAGGCGGCGGCTACGAGCAGCAGCCCGAGGGCGAGCAGGAGGTCCGCGAGGGGCTCCTCGACATTCTTCCCGAGGGCTACGGCTTCCTCCGCACCAGCGGATACTTGCCGAGCGATCGCGATGTCTACGTGTCGGCCGGCCAGGTGCGCAAGTTCGGGTTGCGCAAGGGCGACCTCGTCGCCGGGCCCATCCGCTTGCCCCGGTCTCAAGAGAAGTTCCCGGCCCTGACCCGCATTGACACCGTCAATGGTGGTGATGTCCAGGAGGCACGCAACCGGGTCCGTTTCGAGAGCCTGACCCCCCTCTTCCCCGATTCTCGCCTCCGCTTGGAGGTGGACGGCCAAGGGGACTCGACACTGACGCGAATCGTCGACCTGATCGCCCCCATAGGAAAAGGTCAGCGTGGTCTCATCGTTTCACCCCCCAAGGCCGGCAAGACCACCGTTCTCAAAGAGATCGCCCAGGCGATAACCGTCAACAACCCGGAGTGCTACCTCATGGTGGTGCTGGTCGATGAGCGGCCCGAGGAGGTCACCGACATGCAACGGTCGGTGAAGGGCGAGGTCATCTTCTCGACCTTCGACCGCCCCGCCGAAGAGCACACCCAGGTGTCCGAACTGGCCATCGAGAGAGCCAAGCGCCTCGTCGAGTCGGGAACCGACGTAGTGATCCTCCTCGACTCGATCACGCGCCTGGCGAGGGCGCACAACCTCGCCACCCCGGCCTCCGGTCGAATCCTCTCCGGTGGGGTGGACTCGACGGCCCTGTACCCCCCCAAGCGGTTCTTCGGTGCTGCTCGCAACATCGAGGAGGGCGGCAGCCTCACGATCCTCGGAACCGCACTGGTGGAGACCGGTTCGAAGATGGATGAGGTCATCTTCGAGGAGTTCAAGGGAACCGGGAACATGGAGCTGCGCCTCGACCGCAAGTTGGCCGACAAGAGGATCTATCCCGCCATCGACATCGAGTCGTCGGGAACACGACGGGAAGAATTGTTGTTCGACAACAAGGAACTGGCTCAGGTGTGGAAACTGCGGCGTGTGTTGCTGGCACTGGAACCAGGCGCGGCGCTGGAGCTGCTCATCGACCGCCTCAAGAACACCGTCTCCAACCCCGAGTTCCTGGCCGAGGTCGCCAAGAGCGGCAACTAAAGAGAAGGAATCATGCAGACCGAGATCCACCCCGCTTACGACGAGACCACTGTCACGTGCTCCTGCGGTAACACGTTCAGCACCCGTTCCACCAAGCCGGGGGCGATGCGAGTCGAGCTGTGCAACGAGTGTCACCCCTTCTTCACCGGCAAACAGAAGCTGGTCGACACTGGTGGCCGGGTCGAGCGGTTCAAGAAGCGCTACGGCTCGGACTCCTTCACCAAGAAGAAGACCGAGACGGAGACCGCCGCCGACGAATGACGGCCCCAGCGCCGGGAGCCGAATCTGACTCTGGTCCCAGCATCGACCCGGCGTCGACTGTGGGCGGTCAGGCTGTACTCGAAGGGGTCATGATGCGCGCCCCGTCGGCGTGGGCGGTGGCAGTGCGGCGACCCGACGGCACCATCGAGGCGGTGCGCCACGAGCTCCCCCGCCTTTCCACGCGTTCTCGTGCGGCCCGAACTCCTCTCATCCGGGGAGTCATGGTGCTGGGCGAGTCGCTGACCCTCGGCTATCGCGCCTTGTCCTGGTCCGCGCAAAAAGCGATAGACGAAGAAGAAGAAGAGCCGCTCACCAGCCGCCAGGTGGCCGTGTCGATGACGATCGCACTCGTGTTCTTCGTGGCCGTCTTCATGCTCGTCCCGGCGTTTGTCGCCCGTTGGACCACCGGAGATTCGGCCATCCTCTTCAACGTGGTGGAAGGCTTCGTGCGCCTCGCCCTCTTCGTCGGTTACATCTGGGCGATCGGCCGGGCCGCCGACATAGCGAGAGTGTTTGAGTTCCACGGCGCCGAACACATGACCATCCACGCCTTCGAGGCGGGTGACCCTCTCACCGTCGAGTCGGTGGCCCGGTATCAACCAGAACATCCCCGTTGCGGGACGAGCTTCCTTCTCATCGTGATCCTCGCCTCGATCGTCATCTTTTCCTTGCTGCATCAGCCCGGGATCCTCTGGCTCGTCGTGAGCCGCATCGCCGGCATCCCGGTGATCGCCGGACTCTCGTACGAACTGCTGCGCTACTCGGGTCTGCGGCGGGAGAGCCGGCTTTCGGCCGTGCTGGCGGCACCCGGGATGTGGCTCCAGAAGCTGACAACGGGACGCCCTGGGGCGGATCAGATCGAAGTCGCTATCGCCTCGATGATGACGGCGCTCGACGACGAGATGGTGATCGATGTCCGGGCGCGGGGACCGGTGCCCGATTCGGCTCTCACCGCCCGGGCCGAGGCGGTCGTTGCCGCCGGCGAGTGATGGAGGAGTCCCTCACCGATCGGCTGGCGGAAGTCGAGGAGGCCTTCCGGGCCGTCTCCGCCGAATTGGCCGACGCGGCGGTGTCGGACCCGGCCAACCTGGCCGATCTCGGCCGGCGCCACTCTGAACTGGCTGCCATCGTCGAGTTGATCGAAAGATGGCGGCGCACGCTCACCGACCACGACGAGGCTCTCGAGTTGGCGTCGGACGACCCCTCGCTCGCCTCTGAACTGAGAGTCCTGGCGGCCGAACGTCGCGCCGAGGCTGACCGCTTGGAGAAGGAACTCCGCCTGGCGATGGTGCCCGCCGACCCCAACGATCATCGCGATGTCATCGTGGAGATCAGGGCTGCCGCCGGGGGAGACGAGGCTGCCATCTGGGCGGGGGACCTGTTGCGCATGTTCGAGCGGTTCGCCGACCGGCACGGTTACCGGGTCGAGGCCATCGATTCATCCCCATCGCCGTCCGGCGGGTACAGCCGGGTCACGGTGGGTGTCAAGGGGCCCGGCGCCTTCTCCCGCTTCAAGTACGAAGCCGGAGTTCACCGGGTTCAGCGGGTTCCCAAGACCGAATCGCAAGGACGTATCCATACCTCGACGGCCACCGTGGCCGTGCTCCCCGAAGCCGAAGCGGTTGAGGTCGACATCGATCCGGGAGATGTCAAAGTCGACGTGTACCGATCTCAGGGCCCCGGCGGCCAGTCGGTCAACACCACCGACTCCGCCGTTCGTCTCACCCACCAACCCAGCGGGCTGGTGGTCGCCGTCCAGGACGAGAAGAGCCAGCTCCAGAACAAGGAGAAGGCCTTTCGCATTCTCCGGGCCCGTCTGCTGTCACTCCGCCAGGCCGAGCAAGCGGCCGAAGTGGCCGGGGAGCGTCGCTCCCAGGTCGGTAGTGGTGACCGGTCTGAGAAGATCCGCACCTACAACTACAAGGACAACCGGGTCACCGATCACCGTATCGGGCTCACCTCGCGGCGACTCGGTCAAGTGCTGGAAGGCGAACTCGACGAGATCATCGGAGCCCTCACCGCCGCCGAGCAAGCCGAGCGTCTCTCCCGACCCTCCTGAGCGATCATTGTTTTCTCCAAGGATCCGCTCAACTCGCCTCTCGGCCCAGTTGGCTGATCCCTCTCCGCTCCATGTCGCCCCACACCTGGGTCGTCTTCCCGCCGAGCATCGCCCGGACCCGCCACCACACCGTCATCTGACGCAGCCCCAGGTTCTCGACGAAGACCACCGCCAGGAGCTTGATGGTTTCCCGCGGGTCGTTGAAGTAGCCGAAGCGCTCATCGAGCACGAGCGCCAAGAGTGAGTTGATAGCCCCGATGAACAGGGCGATGAGGAACAAGACGGCCACGTGCATGGGTGAGACGGCGCCGGTCAAGACGGCGATGGGGATGATGATGTAACCGAGAAACTCGACCAGAGGGGCCAGGTACTCGAAGAGCACCATCGACGGCCACGAGACCATCCCCACAGGTCCGTGGCGAGGGTTGAAGAAACTCGACCTGAAGTCCCGTACCGCCGTCATCAGCCCTCGGTGCCAGCGGATGCGCTGCCTGCGGAGCACGGCTCGGGTCGGCGGCACCTCCGTCCACACCACTGCCGACGGCGAGTACACGATCCGATAGGGGAGGCGTTCGTTGCGGTAGTGCCGGTGCAGCCGCATCGTCAGATCCAGATCCTCTCCAAAGTGCCCATGGGCGAACCCGCCCACCTCCACGAGGGCGTCTCGTCGGAAGATGCCGAACGCCCCGGAGAGGAGAGGAAGGGCGTTGATGGCCGACCAGGCCGGCCGGGAGGCGATGAAGGCCCTCAGGTATTCGAGGAGCTGGTATCGCTCGATGACGGTCTCGGGCACGGTGGCGGAGACCAGATGGCCGTGCTTCACGGTGCAACCGTTGATGGGGCGGATGTTGCCGCCCACGGCGATGGTCCTGTCCCGGTCCTCGGCGACCCGGCGCATGGCGTGCACGAGGGCGTTGCCGTCGATGAGCACGTCGGCGTCGGTGGCCATCACGTAAGGGAAGCGGGCGGCGTTGATGGCCGCGTTGAGGGCGTCGGCACGTCCTCCATTCTCTTTGTCGACGACCGTCAGGGCGATGGGACGGCGCGACTTGTAGACCTGGCGGATGGGACTCGTCTCGAGGTTGGCGCGCAGGGGGTAGGGGACGGGTATCAGCTCGAAGGCCTCGATGAGCTTGGCCAGCGTGTCGTCGGTCGAGCCGTCGTTGGTGACGACGATCTCGAACCGGGGGTAGGACACCATCGTCATCGACCGGATCGCCTCGACGATCCCCGCCGACTCGTTGTAGGCAGGCACCACGACCGACACCGGGGGAGCCAGATCTGAATTGAGCATGTCCTCGATGCGCCCGAATCGCTCGATCATCCGTTCCCGGTAGAGAACAAGAGCGGACCCCACCGCGAGCAGGAGCATGACGACCTGGAGTGCCACGTAGTACCCGAGCACGACCAGAGAAAAGAAGGCGAGAAACCAGCTCACTGGTCGCCAGCGACTTTGGCGAGGAGGAGCCGGTCGGCGTCGGTGCCGGCGCCATTGGCCACCCGTACGGTTGCTTCGCCGAAGGCCCCCGATATCGTCAGCTGGTTGAGGGCGGCGTCGGCGGCGTAGCGGTCGGGGCCGTCGAGGGCTGCCACGAGTAGTGCTCGACCACCAGGAATCGAGCCGAGGGCGGTAGCGGCGTTCTGCCTTACCCACCAGACTTCGTCTGTGAGGAGCCGGGCCACATCGCCGGCGACGCGGGGATCGGCCATTCCGCTCAGGGCCGTCGCCGCCCGGGCGCGAACTCGCCATTCGTGGTCCCTGAGGGCGCGACGGAGGGGCTCGACGGCCGCTTCGCTTCCCGTGTGTTCCAGGGCCGAAGCCGCCGCCACTCGCCAATCCGGCTGGTTCGATGTGAGGAGGGTGACGAGCGTGGGCTCGGCCCCGGTATCGCCGATCAAGCCGAGAAGGCGTGCCGCCAGCGCCACGACCTCCACCGAAGCGTGCGGCCGGTTCGCCTCCTGTTCGACCCATTGTCGCAGCGGCTCCACCGCCACGGCTCCCATCTGGACGAGCGCATCGGCCATGCGAGCGGCTTCCCAAGGCTTGATCCGGGTGGCAAGCTCGAGAACTCGGGGAACCGACGCCACGTCACCGAGCCGTGCCAGTGCTCGAACCGCGTTGACCCTGACGTGAGAGTTGCGGTCTGCGAGGAGTGAGCGCAGATCCTCGCTGTGGCGGGTGCCGGCCAGGTTGACGAGGCTGGATAAGGCGCGCAACCGGGAGGCGGCGGGGAACCGACGCTTGGCACGTGCCATCAGGTTGTCGGCGATCCCTAGGCGGTCGACCAGTTGGTCGACGAAGCGACGGTCGGCACCGGTGAGGAGGAGCTTGTAATCGGCCACGGCATCGTGGAAATAGGGGTCGTCGGACCATGCCGGCGGTGGATCGGTCGGAAGCATGCCCCGGCTCACCATCTCGCCCACGGCTGCCACGTAGTGGGCGCTGCGCACTCCCCGATAGCGCTCGACCTGCCGATGAGCGAGCTTGATCGCCACCAGGAGAACAACCAGGCCGGCCGTAACGGCGGCAGCGAAGGCCAGGGCGGTGATGAAGCGAGCGTCCACCACCCATTATCGGCGTTGCTCGGGCGGGGTTGAGAAATCAGGGCTGGGGGAGGTGGGGGGCGATCCGGGCCTTGAGCTCAGGCATACTGAAGGGTTTGCGAATGTAGTCGGCGGCCCCCAACTCGAGCGATTGAATGACGGTCATGTCATCGTCGACGGCTGACAGCAGCAGCACGGGAAAGATCCGACCCTCCTTCCGCCACCGGTGGAGGATGTCGGTGCCCACCATCCCGGGCATGAGTTGGTCGAGGATGGCCAGGTCGATGTTCGCCTCGTTGCCCAGGTCGTAGGCTTCCATGCCGTTGTCCGCTTCGAGGACCTCGTGCCCGTCGGCCTGCAAATGTCGTCGGACGAGGAGGCGAACGCTGGGTGCGTCATCGGCGACGAGGATCCGGGCCATATGCCCACATTCTGGCAGCATGGGCAGGGTGAAAGGCCACTATCTCGATCAGCTTCCCAGCCACGAGCGTCGGCGCTTGCTGGCGCTGGGCAGTAACGATCCGGAACATCTGGCTCGGCTGCGTTGCGAGGGCACGCCGCTCCAGTACCTCGAGGGCTTTGCCCCGTTCACCGATTTCGACGTGGTCGTGGATGAGAGGGTGCTGGTGCCGAGGCCCGAAACAGAAGGACTCTTCGAGTTGGCGGTGACCCTGTCCCAATCGCCGTCGGTGATCGTCGACCTGGGGACGGGTTCGGGGGTCCTGGCCATCGCGCTGGCACGCCGGTTCCCGGCGGCGTCGGTTCACGCCGTCGACATCTCGGCGGATGCTCTCGAGGTGGCCCGGGAGAACACAAACCGGCTCGGTGTCGGTGTGGCGCTGTATCTGGGCGATCTCTTCGAGCCACTGCCCGGGGATCTGTTGGGAGGCGTGGACCTGGTGGTGTCCAATCCTCCCTATGTGTCGACACCAGAGTGGGCCGGTCTGCCCGAGGACGTGCGCCGAGAACCGCAAATCGCTCTGGTCGCTGGGCCCGTCGGCGATGAGGTTCTGCGTCGGATAGCGAGCGAGGTGGGGCCCTGGCTGGCACCGGGGGGTGTCGTGGTCTGCGAGGTGGGGGAGACTCAAGCCGATGGTCTGAAGCACGCCATGGCACCGTTGGGCCAAGTGTTGGTTCATCACGATCTCGCCGGTCGCCCCCGATACCTGTCTGTCGAGGCGCCGACGTGAGCGCCGCGTCCGTGGAGACGGCGGCCACGGCGATATCCGAGGGGTTGGTGGTGGGTGTCCCGACCGACACCGTGTACGGGCTGGCAGTAGACCCCTGGAACGAAAGCGCCGTGGCGGCCTTGTTCGTCATCAAGGGTCGCCCCCCCAACAAACCCATCGGGTTGCTGGCCGGCTCTATCGACGAGGTGACCGAGATCGTCGATCTCGGCCCGGCCGCTTCCCTGGCCGAATGTCACTGGCCAGGTGCTCTCTCCGTCGTGGTCCGACCCCGGGTCCTCATTCCAGACTGGGTGGGAGATCGGGCCCTGGGAACCGTGGCCGTTAGAGTGCCCGACCATGAGGTGCTCAGAGATCTGCTCGCCCGTACCGGTCCGTTGGCGGTCACGTCGGCCAATCGCACAGGCGAGCCGGAGGCCGGCGACGATGTCGAAGCTCGGCGTGTCTTTGGGACTCTGGTGGCGGTCTACGTGCCCGGCCGCAGCCAGGGAGGAGTGGCCTCCACCGTCGTGGATGCCACCGGGCCCAGTCTCACCGTCCTCAGGCCGGGCCCCATCAAGCTGTGTTGAGACGGCGGAATCTGCCCAAATCGACGGGGGCCACGGTCATCGGTGCTCGAAGCACCGGTCCCTCTAGGAGATCCGCCCCATAAGAACGTGCCCAATCGAGATCGCCATCAGAGCGCAGCTCGGCCGCAATGATCATGGCCGATCCACCTACCGGAGGGGCCAGTGCCGTCGTCGACGGGGTCACCACCAATGCGTCGAATCCTTCGGCGGAGGCCAACCGCTGCCCGCTGACACCCACGTCAACCCCAAATCGGCGCGCCTCGGACACAGCGTCGGCGAGTGTCTGGCGTCGGCGGCCCACCCGGGCGGTTTCGAACACCAGCATGAGTCGATGGCCCGTCAGCCGGCGGACGGTGCGCCCGAAGGCCGGAGCGAGTGCCAGTTCAGGTGTGACGGTCACAGCGATGAACTCGTCGGGATGGAGAGCGTCCACTGCCATCGTGGTCCAGGTCAAGATGGCCAGTTCCCGATCGGTGGCCTCGGTCGAAGCCGGGTCGTCGGGGGTCGTGTCTGGCCGAGCCAGATAACCGGCGGCCGCACCGGAAGGGTCGGAAGCTGCCAGCAGCGGGCTGAGCTCCACCTGGAACTTGGCAGATGCCGAGTAGCGACGCGATAAACCGGACAGGGATGCGCCGTTGGCGCGGCGGTCGGTCGTCGAGATCGGTGAGCTCATGGCCCTCGCTTGGAGATCTGGCATGCGCATGACATGTATCGGTTCCGGATCCGCCAAACCTTGAATTGGATACCGTCGATCCGGTCTGTGCCGCCACCGGGTACTGTGCCGACCTACGTCGATCTGGAGCCAGCTCACCAATGATCTCGATGAACCCCCTCGAAACCGTCGACCCCCAGTTGGCGGACCTCATCCGGCGGGATCTCGAACGACAGAACTCGTCCATCCATCTCATCGCCTCCGAGAACTTCGCTTCCCCCGCCGTGATGGCGGCTTCGGGGTCCGTGTTCACGAACAAGTACGCCGAGGGCTACCCCCAAAAGCGCTACTACGAAGGATGTGAAGTCGTCGACGAGATGGAGTCGCTGGCCATCGAACGAGCCAAGTCCTTGTTCGCGGCGCGCCACGCCAATGTCCAGCCTCATTCTGGCGCCCAGGCCAACATGAGCGTTTACCTCGCGCTGCTCGAGCCGGGCGACACCGTGCTCGGTATGCGCCTCGACCAGGGGGGGCATCTCACCCACGGCTCGCCCGTCAACTTCTCCGGCGGGTATTACGACTTCGTCGCCTATGGCGTCGATCCCGAAACGGAACGTATCGACATGGATCATGTGCGGGCTCTTGCCGTCGAACACCGGCCCAAGATCGTGCTCGCCGGCTATTCGGCGTACTCCCGGCATCTCGACTACGGAGCTTTCCGTTCTGTCGCCGACGAGATCGGAGCGGTGCTGTTGGTCGATGCCGCCCATTTCATCGGCCTGGTGGCGGGCGGGACGATGCCCAACCCCATGGAATACGCCGACATCGTCACGGCCACCACCCACAAGGCGCTCAGGGGACCGCGCGGCGGACTGATCCTGTCCACCGAGGAGTACGCCACACTCATCGACAAGGCGGTGTTCCCGGGTGGGCAAGGTGGGCCCATCGAGAGCCAGATCGCCGCCAAGGCGGTGTGCTTCCGGGAGGCGGCTGCCCCTGAGTTCGCCACCTATACCGATCAGATCGTCGCCAATGCCTCCACCATGGCCGCCGCCGTGGCCGACGAGGGGGCACGGGTCGTGTCCGGGGGCACCGACAATCACTTGTTTCTCATCGACCTGCGGTCCGTGGACTCCGAGCTCACCGGGCGTCAGGCGGCGCGGATGCTCCAGGAACTGGGTATCACCCTCAACTACAACACGGTTCCCAACGACCCCCGCCCCCCGTTCCGGGCGTCAGGACTGCGGATCGGCACCCCCGCCATGACCACCCAGGGCATGACCGAGTTGGAGGCCGACGAGGTCGCCCGCCTCATCGCTCGTGCTCTCCACGCCCACGACGACGACGACACCAAGTCCAAGATCAAGTCCCGCGTGGCCGAGCTCGCCGCCCAATTCCCCCCTTACCCCCACGACTTCTCCGGCCACGTGTAGAGGGTGTGGGGGATCAGCCCCACCGGCGGCCGATGAGTCGCTCCCTCAGCGCGGCGGCGTAACGGGGCATGGCGGTGCGAGAATCTTGGCCTGAGGCGGAATTGGACCTGCCAACACCCGGTACTGTCCGGATGATTCGTGACGCGTGGTCAGATGGCGGTATTCCTGGACCGGGTATTTGGCAGCTGAGGACACGGGCCCGTTGGCGTCTCCGCTCCGGAGGCGGATCTGGCGTTTGCGCGCCCCGGCGCCCGACGTTGCATGCGCCAGGCGGCTAGGTTTCACCCGTCGGTGTTCCCTGTCTACACTTTGTGAACCCGATCACAAGCAGCTCCTGAGCGAGGCATGAGAGACGAGTCGGTCACCAAACAAGTCGGAGCGGCCGTTAACGATGGCTGGTTGGAGGGCGGTTCCTTTTTCAGTTCGATCCTGGCCGGCACCCTCTTGGGTCTGGGGCTCGACTGGTGGCTGGGAACCAATCCCTGGCTGGTGATCTGTGGCATCGTCCTGGGGGCGTACTCGGGGTTCGCCCGCACCTGGAAGAGTCTCAAGAGCCAGCCCATCCCGCCGGCAGTGACCCTGCCCCACTCGAGGCAGGTCGATGATGACCCTCGATGAGCGCCACGACCCCGTCGCCGGCGACCGGGTGCCCGTCGAGACCATCCTCGCCCGGCACACCGCTGCCCGGGCCGTTTACGTGGCCCCGGTCATCATTGCCCTCTTTTGGGTCACCCGCGGTCCCGGCGGGGCGTTGGGGGCGGCGTTGGGGGTGGCGGTCGTCGTGGCCAACTTCCTCCTGGCCGGAGCCATATTGTCGATTTCGGCCCGTATCAGCCTCGCGGTTTATCATGCGGCCGCCTTGTTCGGCTTCTTCGTGCGACTGGGTTTGATCATGGTGACGATGCTCCTGGTAGCGCGTCTGGTCGAAGACCTCGACCGTCTGGCGTTCGGCATCTCGGCGGTGGTCGCCTACCTGGTGCTGCTCACGTGGGAGGCGGTGGCGGTGGCCAGAGGACGAGAAAGGAACCTGGATTGGATCAAATAGTAGCCGGAGCACGGT
This sequence comes from Acidimicrobiia bacterium, assembly GCA_041744375.1. Taxonomy (GTDB): domain Bacteria; phylum Actinomycetota; class Acidimicrobiia; order Spongiisociales; family ZC4RG35; genus JBGTLA01. The sequence continues at coordinate 26,695 of JBGTLA010000139.1, forward strand.
CCTTCGGCGACACCTTCATCGTCGCCGCCGCAGAGTGCGACCTCACCCAACCGATCTGTGCGCCGGCCGACGTCACGGAGCTCTTCGTTCTCCCCAACATCGTCGGCCAGGTCAACCGGACAGTCCTCCTCATGTTCCTGGCGGCGTTCATCGTCGTGGGACTGCTCTTCTTCGCCTTCCGGGCACCCAAGTTGATCCCGACAAAATTCCAGGCCGCCATGGAAGGAACCGTCGGGTTCGTGCGCGACGAGGTCGCCATCGGCATCATCGGCCCCGAGGGGATCAAGTACTTCCCCTACCTGCTGTCGATCTTCATGTTCACTCTGATCGGGAATCTGTTCGAGGTCACGCCGCTCGTGAACTTTCCCATCACCTCGCGCATGGCCGTGCCCGGCTTCCTCGCCCTTCTCACCTACCTCATCTATCTGTTCGTGGGCTTCAGGAAGAACGGCTTCCACTATCTGGCCGAGATCGCCTGGCCGAGTTACGTCCCGGTGGCGTTGCGTCCGCTGGTGGGAGCCATCGAGCTGGCGCAGTACTTTCTCATACGTCCCTTTTCGCTGGCTGTGCGGCTCTTCGCCAACTTGGTGGCGGGGCACACCATGCTTAGCCTCCTGCTCGCCACCGGTGTCATCTTCGTGGGGGCCGCCTTCACCGGGGAGGTCTCGATACTCAAGGGCGGCGCCGGAATCCTCTGGTTCATCATGGGGCTGGCCATCTACGTGTTCGAGATACTGGTCTCTGTGTTGCAGGCGTACATCTTCACACTGCTCTCGGCGGTGTACATCCAGGACTCGCTCCACTTCGAGCACTGACGTCACCATGAGAAATCGATATCTACACAGACAGACCCCCACACCCACGGTTAGGGAAGAAAGGAAATCAGGATGGACGCAGTATTCGCCGTCGTCACGGCCGCTGCCCAGGTGCTTGCCCAGGAGGCGACGGGCATCACCGGCAGTCTGAACGTGGTCGGCTACGGCCTGGCCGCCATCGGTCCGGGCATCGGGGTCGGCATCGTTGCCGGCAACGCCGTTCAGGCCATGGCCCGCCAGCCCGAGGCAGCCGGCATGGTACGTACCAACATGTTCTTGGGAATCGCCTTCACCGAGGCACTCGCCCTCATCGGCTTCGTGCTCTTCTTCCTCGGCTGAGCCGGAGATGTTCGCACAGACCGTCAATCTCGCCGCCGAAGGGGAGGGCGCCGCCCTCCTGGTGCCGCCCCTCTCCGAGCTCATCGGCGGGGTCATCGCCTTCACGATCGTCTTCGTCTTCATTTGGAAGTTCGCCGGTCCACAGATCAGCCAGATGCTGGAGGAGCGGCAGAAGGCGATCGGGGGCCAACTGGCCGCAGCCGAGAAGGCGAAAGCCGAGGCCGAGAGCTTGCTGGCCGACTACCGGGCGCAGGTCGCAGAGGCGAAGTCCAAGGGCAACGAGATCATCGACGAGGCCCGCACCCAGGCTGAGCAGATGAAAGCCGACATCGTGTCGAAGGCCGAGGCGCAGGCAGCGGAGATCGTCGCCAAGGCACGCGAAGACGCCCAGAACGAAAGGGTTCGAGCCCTGGCCGACGCCCGCCGGGACGTAGCCGACCTGTCCCTCGATCTGGCCGAGAAAGTGGTCGGCGAGAGTCTCGATCGCGAGGCCCAGGCGGGGCTGGTCGAGCGCTACATCGCCGAACTGGAGCGCCAGTAGTGTCAGATCGGATCTCAGGGTACGCGGCAGGGATCGTCGAGATCGCCCGTGCCGATGGTGTTCTCGAAAGGGTTCAGAACGAGCTGTACGAGCTCGGTCGTCAGCTCGACACCTCCCCGGAGCTGCGCTCCACCCTCACCGACCCCCAGCTTCCTCTGGAGCGCAAGCGGGCAGTGGTCTCCGATCTCCTGAGCGGACGGGCGTCTTCTTTGACCGTGGGCCTGGCCGAGTTCCTGCTCGGCCAGGATCTGGCGTCCGAGCTCGGAGCCATCGCTTCTGCGCTGGCCGAACAGGCGGCTGCCTCGCGCAATCGCCAGGTGGCCGAGATCCGATCTGCTGTCGCCCTCGACGAAGCCACCCTCGCCCGTCTCACCGAGGCCCTCAGCCGTACGACCGGCAAGACCCTCGAGGTGCGAACTGTCGTCGATCCCTCCGTCGTGGGCGGGATCATTGCCCGGGTCGGTGACACCGTCATCGACGGGTCGGTGGCCGCCAAACTCGAATCACTGCGCCAAGCGCTCCAGACCGCCCGATGAGGAGAATCCATGGCTGAACTGACCATCACGGCTGCAGACATCACAGCCTCCCTCCGCAAAAACCTGGAAGGATGGGAACCGTCTGTCTCCGAGGAGACCATTGGCTACGTCACGTCCATTGCTGACGGCGTCGCCCGCGTGTCGGGGCTTCCGTCGGTGATGGCCTCAGAGTTGCTGGAATTCCCCGGGGGGCTGTTGGGGGTGACCCTCAACATCGACGAGGCCGACCTCGGCGTCGTCCTCATGGGAGAGGCGTCTCACATCCAAGAGGGGGACCCGGTCAAGCAGACCGGCAACCTGCTGTCGATCCCGGTGGGAGACGGGATGCTGGGCCGGGTCATCGACCCGCTCGGCAACCCCATCGACGGAAAGGGCCCCATCGAGTCGACCGAACGCCGTCTGCTGGAGACTCAGGCGCCGTCGGTGGTGATGCGCCAGCCCGTGCATGAGCCACTGCAGACCGGCATCAAGGCCATCGACTCGATGACTCCGATCGGGAGGGGTCAGCGCCAGCTCATCATCGGGGACCGCCAGACCGGCAAGACCGCTCTCTTGGTCGACACGATCATCAATCAGAAGCAGTATCAGGGGACGCCCCAAGAGGTGAAATGCGTCTATGTCGCCATCGGCCAGAAATCTTCCACGGTGGCCGAAGTCGTCGACGTGCTCACAGAGCGCGGCGCCATGGACTACACGGTGGTCGTCAACGCTCCGGCGTCGGCCTCCCCCGCTCTCCAGATGTACGCCCCCTACTCAGGTTCGGCCATCGCCCAGCACTGGATGTACAACGGGCAGCACGCCCTCATCATGTTCGACGACCTGACCAAGCAGGCCATCGCCTACCGTGAGATCTCGCTCTTGCTCCGTCGTCCTCCCGGTCGCGAGGCCTACCCGGGTGACGTCTTCTATCTCCACTCTCGCCTGCTCGAACGCTGCGCCAAGCTCAACGATGAGCTGGGGGCGGGCTCGTTGACGGGGTTGCCAGTGATCGAGACGAAGGCCAACGACATCTCCGCCTACATCCCCACCAACGTGATCTCCATCACCGACGGGCAGGTTTTCTTGGAAACCGACCTGTTCTATCAGGGGATCCGCCCGGCGGTGAACGCCGGTACGTCGGTGTCGCGAGTGGGCGGCGATGCCCAGATCAAGGCCATGAAGAAGATCGCCGGGCCTCTGCGGCTGAATCTGGCCCAGTTCCGTGACCTGGCCGCCTTTGCAGAGTTCGGCTCGGATCTCGACTCCGCTTCGCTCGCCCAGCTGGAACGTGGCCGGCGGGTGGTGGAGTTGCTCAAGCAGCCCCAGTATCAGCCGGTGCCGGTCGAGGAGCAGGTTCTGGGCATCTACGCCGTGACCGAGGGTCACATGGACTCCGTCGACGTGGCCGACGTGCACAGGTTCGAGCTGGGGTTACGTGAACATGTACGCTCCCGGTTCGGAGATGTCCTCGACGCCATCTCCGAGACTGGCGAGATCGGCGACACCGATCGCCTCGACGAGGCGATCTCGACCTACGTCGATGCCTTCGCGGCCGGATCGGATCAGGAGTAGACCCCTATGGGCCGACCCCACCTTCGGGAGCCTTAGATGGCGAGTGCTGCCCTCAGGGACACGCGCCGGCGCATCCGCAGCGTCGAGTCGATCAAGAAGATCACTCGCGCCATGGAGCTGATCGCCGCCTCGCGCATCCCCAAGGCAGTGGGTCGGGTCAACGCCTCCAAGCCCTACACCGCCAAGCTTGTGGAGGTCATCGAGAATGTCGGCAAGGCATCTGGGGGGGCCTCGCACATGCTGTTGGAGGAACGCCCGGTGGAGACCGTGGGCGTACTGGTGATCGCCTCCGACCGCGGGTTGGCCGGAGCTTATGCCACCAACATCATCCGTCTCGCTGAGCAGTCGATGATCGATCACAGGAAGGAGGGTCGCGACGTCGTCCTCTTCACGGTGGGTAAGAATGCTCAGTCCTACTTCCGCTACCGCAACTACCTTATCGAGCAGGCTTGGCTGGGGGTGACGGATGCCCCGGGGTATGGCAACGCCCGTGCCGTGGCCAACAACTTGATGGAGGCGTTCGCCTCGGGTGACGCCGACAGGGTGGAATGCTATTTCACCACCTTCCGCTCGGCGTTGAGCCAGGTGCCCACACGCTTTTCCCTCCTCCCCATCGTTCCACCCGGCGGTGAGGACGGTGCTGAGAGGGCTCCCGTCACCTACGAGTACGAACCCTCCCCCGAAGAGATCCTCGACCGTCTGTTGCCCCGCTATGTGGAGGCCACCATCTTCAACATGCTGTTGGAGGCGTCTGCGTCGGAGCACTCGGCCCGACGGCGGGCGATGAAGGCGGCCACCGACAATGCCGAGGACCTGATCCGCAACCTGACCGTGGCGGCCAACCGGGCCCGTCAGGCCGAGATCACCACTGCCATCACCGAGATCGTGGGCGGCGCCGAGGCGCTGGCCGAATAGCCCGACCCCAAGGAGCCATCACCAATGACTGAACCCACCAGCACCGGCCGCATCGTCAAGGTGGCGGGTCCCGTCGTGGACATCGAGTTCCCCCCCGGGGAGCTGCCCGAGATCCTCTTCGCCGTCGAGATCGACTTCGAGCTGGGCGGGGAGTCCCGGATGGTCCTGGCAGAGGTCGCCCAACACCTGGGCAGCTCCAAGGTGCGCGCCATCGCCATGGCCCCGACAGACGGCATTACACGGGGGACACCGGTGCGCAACACCGGTGGCCCGATCACCGTCCCAGTGGGGGATCAGGTCCTGGGTCACATCTTCAACGTCTGGGGAGACTCCCTCGATGCCCCCGACAAGGAGTTCGGCGAGCCACGGTGGCCGATCCACCGCCAGCCGCCCGCCTTCGAGGATGTCGAGCCCCAGAGGGCGGTGTTCGAGACCGGCATCAAAGTCCTCGACCTCATCTGCCCCTATCTGGAAGGTGGCAAGATCGGGTTGTTCGGGGGAGCCGGAGTAGGCAAGACCGTCCTCATCCAAGAGATGATCAACCGGGTGGCCGGCCAGCACGGCGGCGTGTCGGTGTTCGCCGGAGTCGGCGAGCGCACCCGGGAGGGAACGGACCTTTACCTGGAGATGGCCGAAGCCGAGGTGCTCGATAAGACCGCCCTCGTGTTCGGCCAGATGGACGAACCGCCCGGGGTGCGCCTGCGCGTGGCATTGTCGGCTCTGACCATGGCCGAGTACTTCCGCGACGAGCAGAACCAAGACGTCTTGTTGTTCATCGACAACATCTTCCGGTTCACCCAGGCCGGATCCGAGGTGTCGACGCTTCTCGGTCGCATGCCGTCTGAAGTCGGCTACCAGCCCAACCTGGCCGACGAGATGGGGTTCCTCCAGGAGCGGATCACCTCGCTGAAGGGAAGGTCGATCACATCGCTACAGGCCATCTACGTGCCGGCGGACGACATCACCGACCCTGCCCCCCACACGGCCTTCGCCCACCTCGACGCCACCACTGTCCTCAGCCGTCCGTTGACTGCCCTGGGCATCTACCCGGCCGTCGACCCGCTCGACTCCACCAGCCGGGCCCTCGACCCCCAGCTCATCGGCGAGGAGCACTATTTCGTCGCCTCCGAGGTGCAACGCATCCTGCAGCGATACAAGGACCTCCAGGACATCATCGCCATCCTGGGTGTCGACGAGTTGACCGAAGAAGACAAGCTGGTGGTGAGCCGTGCTCGCCGCATCCAGCGGTTCCTGGCCCAGCCGATGTTCGTAGCGGAGAAATTCACCGGGCAAGCTGGTGTGTACACCCCGTTGGAGGAGACCATCACCTCTTTCCGGGCCATCATCGATGGGGAGATGGATCAGTACCCCGAGCAGGCCTTCTACATGGTGGGTGGTCGCGAGGACGTCGAACGCCGGGCCGCCGAGATCGCCAAGGAAGGGGAAGCAGCATGACAGCCCGCCCGAACCCCTTCTGGCGCGAATACCGTGCTCTCCGCTGCACGCTTTCCGCGCGAGAATGGGTGGTGAGCTGTGGCTAAGACCTTCCGTGTGGACGTGGTGTCGCCCGAGGCGACGGTGTGGTCGGGGGAAGCCACCTTCGCCATCGCCCGCACGCCCGAGGGCGAGATCGGGATACTGGCCGACCACGAGCCGGTGATGGCCGCTCTCCAAACCGGTGCCGTTGTCATCGACGCCGGCAACGAACGCATCACCATCGGCGTGCACGGCGGGTTCTTGCAGATCTTGGACAACCAGGTGACGCTCCTGACCGATCGTGCCACCATCGCCGAGGGCGGGCGCGAGGACGCCGCCAAAGTCGCCTCCGAACTGGCCGAAGCGCCCTCGGTCGAGGACTGAGGGCTTCAGACCATCCGGGCTGCCAGTCGGTCGACCGAGTCTCCGAATCCCGAGCTGACGACTCCGGAGACGAGTGGGAACACCAGGGTTCCCATCAGGCCCGCCGGTCGCATCGTCATGACAACTTCGAGGTCGCTGCCGGTGACGGCGGGCGCCAGGGCGACCAGGATGTCTCCGGCGATCTCACTCGATGCGATGGCCAGCGACATCGACGTTTCCGGTTCTGACGCCGTCACGTTGGCCCTTCCTCGGTAGGTCACCCCGCTGATCGAAGTGCTGAAGCGGAAACGCACCAGGGAGTCTCCTGCGAACTCATGGTCGGATGTGTGGTCCACCCCGGCCACCGTCGCCCAGATTGTGGGGTCCTGCAAATGTTTCCACACCTGTATCGGAGCGGCGGGGGTGGTGGTGCGATGGCTGAAACGTAGGTCGGGCATCGGGCCAAGACTGTAACGCACGGATGTCCGCCAGGGTGCCGTTCTGCGTGGCGTTGGAGCAGTGGTACCTTGCCCACATGCCGGGACTTCTCTCATTCCACGCCCACCCTGATGACGAGGTCATCCAGACGGGCGGCATTCTCGCCCAAGCCGCCAAGGACGGCCACCCGACGCTCGTGGTGACGGCCACCGACGGTGCCGAGGGTGAGATACACAACTACGACGATCCCGAGTCGATACGCTTGCGCCTGGCCGAGATCCGGGCCGAGGAGACCGCCGAAGCCATGCGGATCCTGGGGGTGGCAGAGCAGCACTTTCTCGGCTACCGCGATTCGGGGATGATGGGCGAAGACTCCAACCTGCATCCCGACAGCTTCTGGCAGGCCGACTTCGACGGCGCCGTGGGCCGTCTCATCGGTCACATCCGGCGATTTAGGCCCGATGTCATGACCATCTACGACCCGTACGGGGGATATGGCCACCCCGACCACATCCAGGTGCATCGCGTAGGGTTGGCCGCCGTGTGGGCCGCCACGGACCTGAGTCGCTACCCCATCGGTGAGGACGAAGAGCCGTGGATGGTTCCCAAAGTGTACTGGTCGTCGTGGCCGCGGAGCCGCCGCCGAAAATTCGCCGAGATCCGACTAGCCGCCGGTGAGATCACCCAGGAGGAGTTCGACGCCGCCACGGTGAGCGGCACACCCGACAACCTTCTCACCTTCATCGACACATCTGACTGGATCGAGGAGAAACTGGCGGCATTGCGGGCCCACCGCAGCCAGATTCCCGAGGACTGGTTCATGCTCAAGGTGGACGAAGAGCTGCGTACCGAGGTGGTCGGGGTGGAGACTTTCTATCGAGTCCACACCGCCGTCGCCGCAGAAGACGACGGGGACCTCTTCGCCGGGTTGTGAGGCCGGGTTCGCCAAGGGCCCCGTGGATGCCGGGATGCTGGGGCCAATTGGGACGCACGAGCTCTATTTCCGCGCCCCTCTCAACCCAGCCGAAGCAGGAATATGAGCATCAGCAGCGTCGCCGGCGGAAGGGTCACAGCCAGCACCACCCTGGCCGTTTCAGAGCCGACCAGGTAGCGGTTGGCCGCCGTCGCCACGGCCACTCCCACGAGGTAGGTGAAAGCGAGGATCCCGGCGGCCACGCGCGCCAAACCAGCCCAGCCGTCGGCGTCGGCGGCGCTGACGAAAGCGAAAGTGGCGAACACCACGGTGAGAGCCACCTGGGCCCAGAGAATGATCTTGAGCGTTCGACTGAAGGGAGGCATTGGGACATTCGAGCACACTGATCCAGCGTCTGGGGGATCTCCCGACAAAATTGAATCGGCCTTTGCGGGGAGCCGGTCGTAACCTGTTGTTCCCCGTGCTCGTCGTCAAGGACCTCCGGATCGATGTCGGCCCCGTCACTCTCATGGACGGGGTCTCATTCAGCGTGCAGCCGGGGGACAAGATCGGATTGGTCGGTCGCAACGGTGCCGGCAAGTCCACCCTGACGAAGACCTTGGTCGGATATCTTCCAGCCGCGGCCGGCGCCATCACCCGCTCGGGAAATCTGGGGTACTTTTCCCAGGAGACAGACCCCCCGGATCTGGAACGCCCCGATGTGACGGCACTGGAGCGCATCCTCGCCGCCCGCCAGATCGGGGCGATGCTGCGGCGGATCGAGGAGACGCGCCGTAAGATCGAACGTCTCGAAGGCGATGCACGGGACCGGGCGATCGCCCGGTTCGCCAGGCTGCAGGATGAATTCGATGCCAACGGGGGATTTGTGGCCGAGGCCGAGGCCAAGAGAGTGGCCGCCTCCCTGGGAATAGGCGACGACGAACTGGTTCAGCCGATTGCCACCATGTCTGGCGGGCAGCGCCGACGGGTCGAGTTGGCGCGCATCCTCTTTGCCGACACGGACGTCCTGTTGCTCGATGAGCCGACCAACCACCTCGACCTCGATGCCAAACAGTGGCTCATGGAGCACCTCCGGGGTTATCGAGGAGGTCTCTTGGTCATCAGCCACGATCTTCCCCTCCTCGACGAGGCGATCACGTCGGTGTTGGCTCTCGAGCACGGTGCCGTGGAGGCCTACCGGGGCAACTACTCCCACTACCTGGACGAACGCCAACGTCGGCGCGCGCAACGAGAGAAAGAACGACAGCACCAGGACTCGGAGATCGCCCGTCTGGAGTCGAACATCCGCCGTTTCAAGGGTCGGACAGAGAAGATGTCGAAGGTGGCGCGGTCTATGGAGACACGGGTGGAACGGATGCGCCGCGACCTGGTCGAGGTCCAGGGAAGGGGTCGGTCGGTGGCCCTCCGTTTTCCCCAGCCTGAGCCGTCGGGCCGCACACCCCTGACGGCACATGGCTTGGGCAAGGCATATGGCGAAAATGTGGTGTTCGTCGATGTCGAGGTGGACACGAACCGGGGGGAGCGGCTCTTGATCCTGGGGCTCAACGGCGCCGGCAAGACGACGCTACTGCGCATCCTCGCCGGGGTGGAGACTCCCGATCTCGGCTCGGTGGTTCTCGGTCACAACGCCTCGCTGGGCTATTACGCCCAAGAGCACGAGCAGCTGCAGGCGGGAATGTCGGTGCTCGACCATCTTCGGTTGGTGTCGGATCAGCCCGACCAGACTCTCCGCACCGTGCTCGGTCACTTCCTTCTGGCCGATCGGATCGATCAGGATGCCTCTTCGTTGTCGGGGGGAGAGAAGACGAAGCTGGCGTTGTCGATGTTGGTGATGGCTCGACCCAACGTCCTCTTGTTGGACGAGCCCACCAACAACCTCGACCCCCAGGCCAAAGATGCACTGCTGGCGGCGCTACATCAGTACCAGGGCACGATCCTGCTCGTCAGCCATGACACAGAATTCGTCGCCCGTCTCGGCCCGGCCCGCGCCATCGTCATGCCCGAGGGTGCGTCGTCGTTCTTCGACGACAGCATGCTCGAGCTCGTCGCCCTCGCCTGAGGGGTCGATCGGACAGGGACGGCTGCAGGAACCGGAGCCGTTCTACCGTGGGGCTCTCCTTGGCCTGGTCGGCCATCTATCCCCGCGTTCCCCAAATCGTTCATCCGGGTTTGCCGGCGCCTCCGTATGGGTAGCGGTAGACGCTCCCGCGATCACTAGGAGGAACGCGTATGCGAAGAATGACGACCCTGTTGGCGGCGCTAGTCGCCTTTGCCACGATTGGGGTGGCTCCCCTCGGAGCCGCACCCGGCACTGCCAGTCTGGTGACCGTGGTTCACGGAATCCCAGGCGTCACCGTCGACGTCTACGTCAACGAGGGACTGTTCTTGGAAGGTTTCGAGCCCGAGACGATGGTTGGCCCCGTGGCCCTGCCCGCCGGAACGTACGACATCGCCATTTACGCCGCCGGGGCCGACCCCGAGATGGAGGCTCCGGTGATCGACGCCCCCGGGGTGGCGGTGCCGGCAGGGATCTACGCAGCCATCGTGGCCCACCTCGACGCTGACGGCGCCCCGACGGCCTCGGTCTTTGTCAACGACGTCAGCGAAGTGGCCGACGGTGAAGCCCGCATCACTATCCGGCACACTGCCGAGGCGCCCGAGGTCGACGTGTACGCCAACGGTGCCGTCCAATTGACGGCCGGTGAGTTCGTCAACGGCGCCGAAGCTGTCGCCGATGTTCCCGCCGACACCTACGACGCCACTGTGACCGCTCCCAATGACGCCGAGGCGGTGTTGGCCGAACTCGGAGAGGTGACATTGCAAGAGGGCGCCAACACCATCGTGTACGCCATCGGGACTTTCACCGGTGACGAGTCGGGAACCTTCACGGTTCTCGTGGATCTGATCACCGGGATCGGCCCCGCCGGCTCGTTCGTCGACGACGACGACAGCGTGCACGAGGCCAATATCGGTCTCATGGCTCGGCTCGGAGTGACCCGCGGCTGCAATCCGCCCGACAACACCGAGTTTTGCCCCGAGCGGGACCTGACCCGCGGTGAGATGGCGGCGTTCCTGGTGCGGGCCCTCGGCTTGCCGGCCAGCGACACCGACTACTTCGAAGACGACGACGATTCGATCTTCGAGGCCGAGATCAACGCCTTGGCCGAAGCCGACATCACTCGCGGCCGGGCCAACGGGACCTTCGGACCCGACGACCCGATCACCCGTGGTGAGATGGCCGCCTTCTTGAACCGGGCATATGTGGGTGGTGGTGGTGGTGGTGGTGAAGACCGCTTCACCGATGTCGGCGACTCGGTCTTCGAGGGCGACATCAACGCTATCGCTGCGATCGGAATCACGGCCGGCTGCAATCCCCCCGACAACGACGAGTACTGCCCCGACCGGACCCTGACCCGTGCTGAGATGGCCACCTTCTTGGCACGTGCCATCGGCGTCGGCAGCTGACAGAAACCGACGAGAGTTCGGGGGAGGGGCGGCGACTCGCCGCCCCTCCCCCGCGTATGGGTTCGGCTCCAGGGTGGCGCCGCTTCACTCCACGGTCGCGGTGAGGGGGACGAGGATCGCCCGCTGATAGGCGTGTTTGGGGTACCCCCCGACGGACTGGGGTGGATGTTCGGCTCGTCCGCACACCCCACACGCCTCCCGGCCGGCCGCTGTTCCCAGCGTGGCGGCTGAGATGGCGTGGAGGAGCCGGCCCAGCACGCGCACCTCGTCGGCGTCGAGGCTGGTTCCGGTCCCGCGTTCGATGGCCTTGCGGAGCCGGTCGGAAGCCGTCTCGAGGACTTGGCGATCGTCGACCACGGCCTTCAGGGTAGAGAAGACGATGGCGGAAACGGCGGATCGTCGGCCTACTCTCCCCCCGTGCGTCCAGGTAGCAGATCCCACTATGTCGACAATGGGTCGGGACCGGTTCATGTCGTCGACTTCGGAGGTGAGGGACCTCCGCTTGTGTTCGTTCACGGGTTGGGAGGCTCTCATGTCAACTGGATGCCTGTGGCTGGAGCCATCTCCGCCCCGGTGAGGCCCACGGCCATCGATCTGCCCGGATTCGGCCTCACGCCGCCGCTGGGACGCTCTGGTTCGATAGCAGCCAATCGGCGCGTTCTCGATGCCTACCTCCGTTCCCTCGACGAGCCGGCACACGTGGTGGCCAATTCCATGGGGGCGGCAGTGGCCATGCTGCAGGCCTCCGCCGCCCCGGAGACCGTGCGACGCTTGTTCCTGATTTCGCCGGTGGTGCCTCCGAGAGGCACGAAGGTCGATCCGGTGGTGGCCGGCTTCTTCTGCCTGTACTTCGTACCGGGGCTGGCGACGCTGGCGCTGGCGGGCCGCCGCCGCGTCCAGAGCCCCGAGGAGATCGCGCGGTGGACTTTGGACCTGTGCACTGCGCGCATGTCGCGCATCGAGCCCGAAGTGGTCGACATGCACATCGACGTGGCTCGCCGACGCCTCGGCTTCGAGGGAGTCGATGCCGCCTTTACCCAGGCGGCCCGGTCCCTCGTCCCGTATCTGGGGGCCCGGGGCGGCTTCCGTCGTGGCCTTGCCTCCATCAGCGCACCCACGATGGTGGTGCAGGGCCGAGAGGACCGTCTTGTCCCCTACGAGTCGATCCTCGGGCTCGCCTCCCTGCGACCTGACTGGCGGATCGAGATCCTCGAAGACACCGGCCATCTGGCGATGCTGGAGAGGCCGTCGGTCGTGGGCGCACTCGTCGACGAATGGGTCGAGGTGGCCGTGCCGGCATGAGACGCATCCTCCTCACCAACGACGACGGGATCGATTCCCCCGCCCTCATCCCACTGGCTCGGGCCTTGGGCGAGATCGGGGATGTCACCGTGGTCGTGCCTGACCGCGAGCGTTCGTGGGTGGCCAAAGCCATCACTCGTTTCGACCCCGTTTCGATCCACGAGACACAGCGGGGGGGTATGACGATGTTCGCCACCTCCGGCTACCCGGCCGACGCCACCCAACTCGGAGTGCACGGGCTCGTGGGAGGACCACCCCCCGATCTCGTCGTATCCGGCATCAACCTCGGGTACAACCACGGGGCAGGGTTTCTCATGTCGTCGGGGACGGTGGGAGCCGCGGTAGAGGCGTGGATATCCGGTATCGACGCCGTGGCGGTGTCGACGGGAACCATGACCGACTGGCAGGCGTGGAGAAGGAGGGCTGAATCGTCGCAAGCCCATGGGGCGTGGGAGAGCCTGGCCGCGGTCACGGTCGAGTTGCTCATCGAAATCGACCGGGCCGGACTCCACGACGTGGCCGACGTCGTGTCGGTCAACATGCCCTTCGAGTCGACATCGGACACCGCCCGTCGGGTGACCACCATCGCCCGGGTCGGTTACGACCGTCTGTTCGCCCCTACCGGCGACGGCCACTACTCGCACCAATACAGCGGCGGGATTCGCCACCATGGGGCCGTAGACGGCAACGACATCGACGCCGCCCATGACGGCGTCATCTCGATCACGCCCCTGCTCATGCCCCAGTCGGCCCCCGTCCCCGAGCATGTGCGGCGGGCGATCGAAACATCCTGAGGGCCCGCTCCCGGCGCGTCCCTTTTTTCTGGGCTCCAGACTGTGCTCAGCGAGGTCTGCAACCCGGGGTTTGGGTCGAGGCGGCTCAGGAAAGGACTTCGAGGATGTCGGCGCCGTAGCGATCGAGGCGCGACGGCCCGATCCCCTCGCAACGGGCCAACTCCTCCAAAGTGGCGGGTCGGCGCGCAGCAATCGAGGCGAGATGAGCGTCGTGAGCGATCACAAACGGGGGCACACCCTCGCAGGTGGCCCGACGGCGGCGCCACTCCTTGAGGCGATCCAGCACCGACTGGTCGACGGGTGGCGGACCCGGAGCCACCAGGCCCCCGCGGCGGCCGTTCGACACCACGGTTTCGCCCCATCGCACTCGCATGCGTGAGGCCGCCCCCACGCTGACCAGGGCCGCCTCGGGCTCGATGGCTATCACCCGGGCGGCGAAACCCTGCCAGGTCATCTCCATGTCGACGGCGGCCTCGATCGTGGATGTCGTCGGGCCCTTGGCTGTTGGGGGAGGCGCAGCGGCGGACATCTGGGAGACGAAGGGCGATGTCGCCTCGGCCCGGCCGATGACCGTCACCGATTGGGAGCAACGGGTGATGGCGACGTGGAAGATCCGGCGCTCCTCTTCGATGTCCGTCGCCAGACGGTGAGGCATGAGGCCGATGGTGGCGTCCCACACCACGACGTGAGGCCACTCGAGGCCTTTGACCCGGTGCACCGTGGAGAGGGTGACACGCGGCCCCTCGGGAGGGGCCTGACCGAGCACAGACCGTAGCCAGGGCTCGAACGACTCCACCTGGGGGTGGGTGTGAGCGAGGACGATGAGGGCGTCGAGGTCGTCGGTGTGGCCGCCGGTGGGTCGTGCTCTGGAATTGTCCAGGCGATCGAGAACCGAGCCGAGCCCTACTTCGTCGCGAATGTGGGTGAGCTGGGCGGCGACCGATTTGCCCTTCGCTGCCACCCGGGCCAGTGCTTCGATGTCGCCTGCCAGGTCCTCCAGACGGGAGCGGGTGCGGGCATCGTCGGAGCCCTGGGCGAACGACGTCAGCCGCTCGAGAGTCCAACTGCCCCGTCCGAGGGCGGCGCGGACGCCGGGAGGGAGGCTGCGGGGCGGCCGACGCGTGCCTTCGGAGAGGTCGGTCCCGTCCATGGGGTTGCGGTGGGACACGGCATCGGCCATTCGCAGCCACGCCAGCGCCGCTCGCACCCCCGAACGATTCATCAGGTTGTCATCGAGGGCCCGGTCGGCGGGGATGCCGGACTCGAGCAGGCTCACCTGCGGCACCAGGAGACCGACGTTGACACGTGTCAGCACGGCAACCGAAGCGGGGCCGGCCTGTTCGACCAACTCGCCCACGACCCTCACCAACGCCTCACCCATGTCTTCTTGGCCAACCAGGGCCACCTCCAGGCCGCTGTCTGCAGTCGAGGCCGACCTGGTGTTCTTCGGCACGCGGGTCCGATTGTGATCGAGCAGCTTCGAGGCAGCGTGGACTACGGGAGCGGGGCAGCGGTAGTTCACCTCGAGTTGATGAGTCACGGCGCCGGGGAAGAACCGGTGGTACTCGACGAGGAACTCCGGGGTGGCGCCGGCGTACCCGTAGATGACCTGGTCGTCGTCGCCCACACCGAACGTGTCGTAGGCGGGGGCGCTCAGCAACCGCACCATCAGCAGGTGGGCTGAGGTCAGGTCCTGGAATTCGTCGACGAGGAGATGGCGGCAACAGGCCTGCGCCCAGGCCCGCAATGGCGGATTGGTGAGGAGCGCTTCGAGGGCACCGTAGATCTGCTCGTCGTGATCGATGGCACTCTGGGAGGCCAGGACCTGGCGGTACTCGTCGAAGAGCTGGGCGAACCCGGGCACGTCGTCTCGTTCCACTTCTACCACTTCGGGGGAGCGAAGGGCAGTGCGGACCTCGGACAACGCCTCGATGTAGGGGGCGTAGACGTCTTCGTTGGCGCGCGGCTTGAGGGGAGCGAGCCGATCGAGGATGCGGCGTACCTCGATTTCGCCCAGCAACCGGGGGCGATTGCCTCCGTTGTGGCGTCCCACGATCTCATATCCGAAGGCGTGGATGGTGCGGACATTGATAGGACCGGGTCCGGGCAAACGCCGACGCATCTCCTCGGCAGCACGCTTGTTGTAGGCCAGGGCGGTGATGCAGTCGGGATTCCAACGCCGGTCGTGGACGAGGTGGCGGAGCCGGTCGGTCAGGACACGTGTCTTGCCCGAACCGGCCGGGGCGATGATCCGTGCCGGGCCCCCGGGATGGTTGACGGCCGCCAGCTGGTCGTTAGCCAGCTCCGAGGAGGGCCGGCGGCGACGGTCGGTCTGTACGGAGCCCGACCACACACTCTCGACATGGACGATGTCCAGCCCACCGACGTCGTAGGTGCGGGGACCACCGTCGATCCACACGGGTGTGGCGTCCACCTCGGCATCGGCCTCCGCACAGTCGAGGGCGCCCGCACTCAGGGCGCGTTCGCCATGATGCCACCGAATATGACCGTCCCTCCCGTCGTAGCGGTTGGCCCACACGAGGAAGTGGATCCGCTCCCTCTCGAACTCGAAACTCGGAGTGAGGGTAAAGGGGGCGGCATCGGTCGACTCCGCCGCCTTGAGATCGGCGAATGGCACGGCCAGTACGACAATGGACGGGGTGCGGGATCGCCACCATGTGTCCAGCGTGCCCAGCACCGCGGCGGGTGCGGCGAGGGCAGCGGCGTCGACGGTGAGAACGGGCCAGTCGTTCGCCTCGTCGGGGATGACGCCGTCCGGCGAGACAACCAGGCCGCGTCCCAGCTCGGGAGGACCAGGAAACGATGACATCGCAATGGGCACCCGGCCGAGGATACGGGCGCAGTGTGACAGTTGATACCCGTCGTTGAGATCACCGGGAACCTTCTGGCGCCAGAAGTCGTCCTACTCGCACAAGGAGGAAGGAACATTGGAACAGATCGCATTCGCCCGCATCCCACTCCATGCCCGGCGCAGCGCCGTTTCCCGACACGACGCCTCGCCGCACCTGCTCGACATCCTGGCCCACGATCCCGATCCCGATGTTCGCCTGGCGGTGGCCCGCCATCCCTCCACTCCGGTTACGTCGCTGCAACGGCTAGCCTCCGACGCCGTGGGTCGCGTTTCCTCCCTGGCCCTGATCCGAGTGGCCGCCGAGCGGGCGGTGGCGGAGGCCGGCTGAATTTACAAACGAACGTTCGTTTGTATATGCTGTGAAGGACACCGACGGAGGAGGGCCCGTTGACACAGCCACCTTCGATCGACACTGCGATCGATCAGGAGGCCCGCTTTCAGGCCATCGTGGATGGCGAGGAGAAGATCGAGCCCAGCGACTGGATGCCGGACGGCTACCGCAAGACCCTGATCCGCCAGATCGCCCAACACGCCCACTCCGAGGTGATAGGGATGCAGCCTGAGGCCAATTGGATCTCTCGTGCTCCCACCCTGCGCCGCAAGGCCATTCTCATGGCCAAGGTCCAAGACGAAGCAGGGCACGGCCTCTATCTGTACTCGGCTGCCGAGACCTTGGGCATCACCCGACACGAGATGGTGGATCTTCTCCACAAGGGCAGGCACAAGTACTCGTCCATCTTCAACTACCCCACGCTGTCGTGGGCCGACATGGGTGCCATTGGATGGCTGGTCGACGGGGCCGCCATCACCAACCAGGTGATGCTCACCCGCTGCTCCTACGGGCCGTATGCGCGGGCCATGGTGCGGATTTGCAGGGAGGAGTCCTTCCACCAGCGACAGGGGTACGAGATCCTGCTCGCCCTCTGCAGTGGCACCTCCGAGCAACGGGCCATGGCCCAAGATGCCCTCGACCGATGGTGGTGGCCGTCACTGATGATGTTCGGGCCCAACGACGCCGAATCGACGCACTCGGCCCAGTCGATGGCGTGGAAGATCAAACGGGTCTCCAACGACGATCTGCGTCAGCAGTTCGTCGACATGACGGTTCCCCAAGCCGACTTTTTGGGTTTGACCATCCCCGACCCGAACCTCCGTTGGAATCCCGAACGTGACCATTACGACTTCGGTGAGATCGCCTGGGACGAGTTCTGGTCCGTCGTCAAGGGCGACGGACCACTCAACCGGGAGCGACTCGAGCACAAGGTGCATGCCTGGGAAGGCAACTCCTGGGTGCGCGAGGCGGCAATTGCCCACGACGCCAAGAAGCGCAAAGGGGTGGCGGCTTGAGCTACGACGTTCCCCACATCGCCGGAGAGGTGTTCGAGACCACCTCGGAAGGTGCGTCGGGTTATCCGATGTGGGAGGTGTTCGTGCGTCAGCGACGGGGCCTCTCCCATGTCCACTCCGGGTCACTCCACGCCCCCGACGCCGAGTCGGCGCTCCAGGCGGCACGCGATGTCTACACCCGCCGTCAGGAGGGCATCAGCATCTGGGTGGTGCCGTCTTCGGCGATAAGCGCCTTCGACCCTGAGGCGGCAGCCGACTACTACGACGCGTCGGCCAAGCCCTACCGACACGCCACCCACTACCAGATCCCCGATGAAGTGGGCCAGATGTGAACTCGAAACCAGAAGTCGCAACTCGCGAGCCGGCCGCTGAGGAGATGGTCGTCTCCGGGCCGCCGCAGGGGGCGCCGGAGGTGGAGATGGACTCGCACGTGGCCTATGTGCTTCGCTTGGGCGACGACAACCTCGTGCTGGCGCAGCGGATGGGGGAGTGGATCAGCCGCGGCCCCGACCTCGAAGAAGACATAGCTCTGGGCAACATCGCGCTCGACCACCTTGGCGTGGCTCGATATCTGCTCACCCACGCCGGAGACCTCGAAGGACGGGGCCGCGATGAGGACACACTGGCCATGGGTCGCTCCGAGCGCGAGTTCTACAACCTGATCCTGTGCGAACAGCCCAATGTGGATTTCGCTCACACTATGGCCAGGTCGCTCTTTATCGACGCATGGCAGGTCCCGCTGTGGGAATCTCTGTCGGCGTCGGGTGACGAGGTCCTGGCCGGGATAGCCCAGAAGGCCGTCAAGGAGGCCCGCTATCACCTGCGTCACTCCTCGACGTGGGTGATCCGCCTGGGCGACGGTACCGACGAGAGCCATGCGCGAATGCAAGCTGGAATCGATCGTCTGTGGCGCTTCACGGGCGAGCTGTTCATCGAGGACGAGGTCGACGAAGACATGGTGGCCGAGGGCGTGGGAATCGAACCGCCGGCGCTGCGACCGGCCTGGGAGGCGACGGTGGGACGAGTGTTGAGCGAAGCGAACCTGGAACGCCCCGAGGACGCGTATGTGAGAGTGGGCGGTCGCCGCGGGTATCACGGGGAACACCTCGGGCACCTGTTGAGCGAGATGCAGTGGATGTCGCGTGCTCACCCTGGAGCGAAGTGGTGAGCGGCGTCGAGGCACCACCTGACATTCGCAGGGCTGTGGCCGCCGTCGAGGACCCCGAGCTGCCTTTCATCACGATCGAGGACTTGGGAATCTTGCGGACGGTCGAGTTGGAAGAGGACGGTCGTGTCCTCGTCACCGTCACCCCCACCTACTCGGGTTGCCCGGCCACCGAGGTCATTCGCGACTCGATCATCGCCGCTTTGGAGATGGCCGGGGCTCCCGGAGCCCGGGTACGCACGGTGTTCTCGCCGGCCTGGTCCACCGACGACATCACACCCGCCGGGCGGCACAAGCTGGAGCAGGCCGGGATCGCTCCCCCGCGTGATGTCTCACAGGTGCTCGATCTGCCCATCCTCTGTCCCCGCTGCCGGGACGCGGCCACCCACATCGTGTCGGAGTTCGGCTCCACCGCCTGCAAGGCCCTCATGGTGTGCGACACCTGCGGCGAGCCGTTCGACCACTTCAAGGAGCTTTGACCGGTGTCAACCGGGGTCGAGTTCCATCCGCTCCGTGTGGCGGAGGTGGAGCCACTCACCGAAGACGCCGTGGCCCTCACCTTCGATGTGCCGGCCCACCTGGCAGAGGCCTTCCGTTACCTTCCCGGACAGCACGTCACCGTCAAGGCCGACATCGGCGGGCTGGACGTGAGGAGGAGCTACTCGGTGTGTGCCAACGCCAACCGGGGGACGTTGCGGGTCGGAGTCAAGCGACTCGAGGGGGGCGCCTTCTCCACTTGGGCGACGACTCGGCTCGAACCGGGAACGATGCTCGAAGTCATGCCGCCCATTGGGGAGTTTACGATCAGTCCGCGGGCCGATGCCGCCAACCACTACGCCGCAGTGGTGGCAGGATCGGGCATCACCCCCGTTCTGTCGCTCGTGTCGACCACTTTGGAGGCTGAGTCGCGTTCGCGCTGGACGGTCGTGTTCGGAAACCGGGCCGCCTCGTCCATCATGTTTCTCGACGAGTTGGAAGGTCTCAAGGACCGCTATCCCGACCGGCTCCAGCTCATCCACGTTCTCAGTCGCGAGCTACCCGACCTCGACCTGTTCGGGGGCCGCATCGACGAATCCAAGCTCGACGACCTTTTCGAAACTCTGGTCGATCCCGGCTCGGTCGACGATTGGTTCCTGTGCGGGCCCTTCGAGATGGTCACCGCCGCCCGCTCGGTGATCGAAGGCCGCGGCGCCGATCCCGCCTCCGTTCACGATGAGCTGTTCTTCGCCGGTTTGCTCGACACCTCCGTTTTGCCCCCGCCCAATGAGATCGAAGGGTCGGTGGAGCTCAGGGTGACCGTCGACGGGCGCACCACGGACACATTCATGGAGCCCGAGATGACGATCCTCGACGCCGCCATCCGGGTGCGGCGCGAACTTCCCTTCTCCTGCAAGGGCGGCATGTGCGCCAGTTGCAAGGCACGATTGGTTGAGGGTGAGGTGCGCATGGATCGCAACTACGCCTTGGTCGATTCCGAGGTGGCCGCCGGTTACATCCTCACCTGTCAGTCCCACCCGCTGGGAGACAGCGTCTCGGTGGATTACGACGTATGAGCGTGTTCGCACCGAGAATGGTTGGGGACCGGTGACCACCACTCGTCACTCCCGCGCCGACGTGGTGGCGGCTGCCGGACGGTTGTTCGCTGAACGCGGTTATCACGGCACCTCCATGCGCGACCTGGGAGGCGAACTGGGGCTGTTGGGATCGTCCCTCTACTCGCACGTCACCTCCAAAGAGGACCTGCTGGTGGCGGTGGTCGAGCGGGGAGCAGAGCTGTTCGATGCCTCTGCCCGTGCCGCCGAGGACGTCGGGACCAGTGGAGCCGAACGATTGCGGGCGCTCATCTCGGGACACGTCGGGGTGGTCGTTGCCCACCTCGACGAGGTCCGCACGTTCCTCAACGAAGCCCGCTTCCTCGACATCGTGCATCGCAGTCGCATCGTTGCTGCTCGCGATGCCTACGAGGCCGAGTTTCGCCGGGCGATCGGCGACGGCCTCGCCGACGGCTCACTCGACTGGCCCATCGACCCGAAGATGGGAGCGATCTTGGTGCTGTCGATTCTCAACGCCATCGAACGGTGGTACGACCCCGATGGCCCGCTCGATCCTGCCGCCCTCGTTCAGCGAATCTGGGGGTTCGTGGCAGGTTGACCCCGCCGAGGTGCCAAGCTGTGCCCGGTGCGAGCCGTTGTGCTGTCGATGGTGGTGGCCCTGACCGTCGCTTCCTGCTCCGGCGAGGAGGCCGCAGTCGAAACGGGTGAGGGAAGGCTGGTCGTCACGGGAGCCGACGGTGCGGTAGCCCTCGTCGATCCGGTCGATGGTGGGAGCGAGGTGCTGGCCGAAGGCGGCCGGGTCGAAGCGGTCGTTCAACCCACCGCCTCTCGCGACGGAACCACCGTGGTGTGGACGGAGGCCGGGCCCGGTGGCCCCGCCGTGGCAGTGCATCAAAACAGCGAAACCCGCCGGGTCCCGGTCCCGGCGGCACCGTTCTTCTACCTGTTCGCCCCTGGGGGAGATCGGCTGGCAGCCTTGGGCAACGATCCCGACGGCAGCGGAGTGGCGTTGATCATCGTCGACCTCGCCCGAGGGGTGGGCGACATCGTCGACACCGGCCAGCCCTACTTCATGGACTGGCATCCCGATGGCGACCGGCTCGTAGCTCACATCGGGGGGGATGTGCTGGCCACCGTCACCGTGGACGGGGGACGCCAGCTCCTCGGGGTGGAGCCAGGTACCTTCCAGGCACCCCAGGTGACGCCCGCCGGGCGCGTGCTGGCGGTTGTAGGTGCGGGCGGTGTGACGGCGGCGGCGGCGGCCGAGACCCTCACCGCTCAGGTCGGAGGTGGCAGCCTGGCACTCATCGACGCCGAGGGGGAGTCGTTCGAGCGGTTGGCGACCGCCTCCTCGCTCGTGTCCTTCGAGATGGCGCCCACGGGCGATCGGGTGGCGTACGTCGACGGTCTCGGAGGGGGCGGGACGGCCTTGGGGCCCCTGCGGGTGGTGGCGTCCGACGGGTCGTCGTCGGAGATGGTGGCCGACGCGGTGGTGGCCTTCGAGTGGAGCCCGGGGGGAGAACATCTCCTGTTCCTGGCTCTCGACCGCCAGGAGGGACTGGTGCCGCGAGTCTGGGATGGATCGGTGGCTGTCGAGCATCCCGGCTTCCTCCCCACTCGGGTCTTCTTGTCCCAATACCTCCCCTTCTGGTTCCAATATGCCCGCTCGGTGACCCAATGGTCACCCGACGGGACCGCGTTCGCCTATGCGGCGGTGGGCGACGATGGGGTCGGCAGGATCTGGGTCCAACCTCTGGCCGGGGAGCGTCGCGACCTGGGCGAGGGTGAGATGGTGACCTGGGCACCGTGAGGAGTGCGTTACCGTCGGGGTATGCCACCTGAACTCACCGCCGATCTGGCCGGCCGGCTCGTAGGGCTCAAACAAGAGGGCCTCTACAAGGAGGAGAGGGTGATCGCCTCCCCGCAGGGCGCAACGATCACACTCGAGAACGGTCCCGAGGTGCTCAACTTCTGCGCCAACAACTACCTCGGGCTGGCCGACCATCCCGATTTGATCGCCGCCGCCCACCGGGCCCTCGATACCTACGGCTACGGGATGGCCTCCGTTCGTTTCATCTGTGGCACCCAGACCGTGCACCGCCGACTGGAACAGCGGATGTCGGATTTCTTGGGTACCGAGGACACCATCCTCTACTCGTCGTGCTTCGACGCCAACACCGGGCTGTTCGAGACGATCCTGGATGAGTCCGACGCCGTCATCTCCGACGCTCTCAACCACGCCTCCATCATCGACGGCGTGCGGTTGTGCAAGGCTTCGCGCCTCCGGTATGCCAACAATGACATGGCCGACCTGGAGGCCAAGCTCAAGGAGGCCCAAGGAGCGCGCCATCGCCTCATCGCCACCGACGGTGTGTTCTCGATGGACGGGGTGATCGCCGACCTCGCCTCCATCTGCGAATTGGCAGACCGCTACGACGCCTTGGTGATGGTCGACGATTCCCACGCCGTTGGTTTCGTGGGAGACCACGGTGCCGGCACCCCCGAGCTGACCGGAACGGGCGACCGCGTCGACATCGTCACCGGCACCTTGGGGAAGGCCCTGGGCGGGGCTTCGGGCGGTTACACGTCGGGGAGGGCCGAGATCGTGCAGTGGCTGCGCCAGCGATCACGGCCGTACCTCTTCTCCAACAGCCTGGCTCCGGTGATCGCCGCCACCTCACTGGCAGCCCTGGACCTCCTCGAGCGTTCCGACGACCTGCGGGTGCGGCTGCGCCACAACGCTGCCCGGTTCCGCGCCGCCATGTCGGCGGCCGGTTTCACCCTGGTGGGCGATGGGCACCCGATCATCCCGGTGATGGTGGGTGACGCCAAGCTGGCCGGGGACATGGCCGGAGCCCTCTTGGAACGCGGTATCTATGTGACCGGGTTCTCGTTCCCGGTCGTCCCGAGGGGGGCGGCCCGCATCCGCACCCAGATGTCGGCCGCTCATACCTCCGACGATGTCGATCGCGCTGTCGCGGCATTCATCGAGGTGGGCCGCCAACTCGGGGTGGTGCCGTGAGGGCACTCGTCAAGGCCCGGCCCGAGCCGGGATTGTGGATGCAGGAAGTTCCCTCGCCCGAGATGGGCCCCGACGAGGTCTTGATCCGGGTCGACAAGACCTCCATTTGCGGCACCGACCTCCACATCGAAGCCTGGGACGAATGGGCGCAGAAGACAGTGCCCGTGCCGTTGACGATCGGGCACGAGTTCATGGGCCGCATTGCCGCCGTCGGGTCGGGGGTGGAAGGACTGCACGAGGGTGAACGGGTCTCAGGAGAGGGTCACATCACGTGCGGACATTGCCGCAACTGCCGGGCTGGTCGGCGCGAGTTCTGCCACAACCATCGGGCAGTAGGAGTAAGCCGGGCCGGGGCTTTCGCCGACTTCTTGGTTCTGCCCGCCTCGAACGTGTTCCCCGTCGGGGACCACATCTCCGATGAAGTGGCAGCCATCCTCGACCCGCTGGGAAACGCCACCCACACCTCTCTCGCCTTCGACGTGGTGGGCGAGGACGTGCTGATCACCGGAGCGGGACCGATCGGGGTGATGGCGGCGGCGATCGTCCGTCATATCGGGGCCCGATTCGTGGTCATCACCGATGTGAACCCGTACCGCCTCGGCCTGGCCAACGGAACCGACCGAGCCGTCGACACCACGGAAATGGAGTTGGCGTCGGTCATGGGGGGTCTCGGCATGGTGGAGGGATTCGATGTCGGTCTGGAGATGTCGGGCAGCGAAGTCGCCTTCAATCAACTGCTCGGCGCCATGAGCCATGGGGGTCAGGTGGCCGTCCTCGGGATCCCGCCGGGTGAGGTGCGTTTGGCGGTCGAGGAGGTGATCTTCAAGGGCTTGACGGTGCGAGGGATCTACGGTCGTCGGATCTTCGAGACCTGGTACAAGATGTCGGCCATGCTCCAGACCGGTCTCGCCATCGATCACGTCATCACTCATCGCTTTTCTGCCGACGATTACCAGTCGGCGTTTCGAATGGTCCGTTCCGGGCAGTCGGGCAAGGTGCTCCTCGAATGGTGACACTCAGGCGGCTATGGACTCGATGACGAGTCCCAGGCCGGCCAGCGCCGACACCGCCAGGATCCCGGCGCGCAGCCGCGGCCCTTCCACCCGGGCGCGTACGGCCCGCGACGCCACATACCCCGCCCACACCGTGGGTGCGAGCCACAGAGCCACCATCAGGTCAGAAGTGCTCACGTTGCCGGACAGCGCCCGTGCGGTGAGCATCATGGCCAGACCGACCACGAAGATGGCCGAGATGTTGGAACGCATCGCCGGGCCGGTGTCGCGACGATAGAGCAGCGCCAGCGGCGGGCCCCCGATCGAGCTGACCGTGCCGGTAGCTCCCGATGCCATCCCGGCGATGATCTCAGACGTTCGATTGCGATGGATCGTCACACCACTGGCGATGACCGCCACCGCCAACAGCACGATCCCCCCGATGACCCCGTTGAGGGTGCGGTCGTCGGCGACCGACAGCAGCCAGATCCCGGCACCGATCCCTGGGATCCGAGCCAGGCTGAGCCGTCCCACCCCGCGCCAATCGATGGCGTGGCGTTCCGATCGGGTCATGGCGAGGGTCAAGGGCAGCGTGACGATGAGCTGAGGAACAGGGGTCAGGGTGGGATCTACCAACGTGAGGACGGGGACCGACAGCATCCCCAGACCGATGCCGATCGTGCCTTGGACGGCGGCCGCCACGAAGGTGACGGCCAGCGCCAGCACCAGCACCTCTGGCTCGACGGGCACGGCTCCTCAGCCGGGGCGAGTCAACGGGGGTTGCCGTTGGCGGAGCCGTTGGGCGAACCGGGGGCCGGGTCGGCGGACGAGTCCTCAGACACCGTCCAGGTCCCGTGGGAACGGATGAGGGTGGCCAGGTCGCCTGGGCCTTTCTTGGCCGTGGCTGCGGCCACCTGGGCGTCCATGAGTGATTCGTAGGTGGGGCGGCTCACCCTGCGGAAGATGCCGAGGGGCGTCGGTCCGTAGGGTCCGTGGGACAGCCTGGATAGGGCGAATGCCACACTGGGATCGGGGCGGGTCTCGTCGTGGACGAGGACTTGACCGGGATCGACTCCGGCGGCATCGACGATGCGGGCCTCGCCTTCCTCCAAGACGACCGCCTTCTCGTTGTCGGGGCCGAAGATGATCGGCTGTCCGTGGACCAGGTTGATGCGATTGTGTGCCCGCTCCGCTTTCCCGGTGAGCTGGATGAAGGCTTTGTCGTTGAACACGTTGCAGTTCTGGTAGATCTCCACGAAGGCGGTGCCCTGGTGGTCGTAGGCGGCCGCCAGGATCTCGGTCGTGTGACTGCGATCCATGTCGACGGTCCGTGCCACGAAGGTCGCCTCGGATCCGAGGGCGAGGCTGACCGGGTTGAAGGGGTGGTCGATGGATCCGGCCGGAGACGACTTCGTCCGTTTGCCTTCCTCCGACGTCGGGGAGTACTGGCCCTTCGTGAGCCCGTAGATCTGGTTGTTGAACAGCAGGATCTTGAGGTTCACGTTCCGGCGCAGCACATGGATCAAGTGGTTCCCGCCGATGGAGAGGGCGTCCCCGTCACCGGTGACGACCCATACCGAGAGGTCGGGGCGTGTGGCGGCTATGCCGGTGGCGACGGCCGGAGCGCGTCCATGGATCGAGTGCACCCCGTAGGTGTTCACGTAGTACGGGAAGCGCGAGGAACAGCCGATGCCGGACACGAACACGAATTCTTCCCGGGGCCGGTCGAGGGTTGCCAGGAAGTTCTGAACCGAAGCCAAGATGGTGTAGTCGCCGCAGCCGGGGCACCACCTCACCTCCTGGTCGGTCTGGAAATCGGCCCGGGTATGGGTCGGCGATTGAACGGTTGTCACGCTGGGACCTCCAGCATCTGGCGTACTTTGGCTTCGATTTCAGAGATGTGGAAGGGAACCCCCGACATCTTGTTCAACCCAACGGCATCGACCAAGAAATCCGCCCGAATGAGTCGGATGAGCTGTCCGGAGTTCATCTCGGGTATGAGTACCGCCTCATACGAACGAACGACTTGGCCCAGGTTGGGAGGGAAGGGGTTGAGGTGGCGGAGGTGGGCCTGGTCGACGGACACTCCGGCGCGCCGCAGTCGTCGGACCGCCGCCCTGATCGACCCGTAGGTGGACCCCCAGCCCAAGACGAGCAAGTCGGCGCCGTCGCCATCGACTTCGAGAAGGTCGATGTCGTTGGCGATGTTGGCCACTTTCCATGCCCGGCTGTCGGTCATGAGTTGGTGATTGGCCGGGTCGTAGGACACGTTACCGGTGTTGGCCTCCTTCTCGAGGCCGCCCAGCCGGTGCTCGAGACCGGGAGTGCCGGGTATGGCCCACGGCCGGGCGAAGGTCTCGAAGTCCCGTAGGTAGGGGAGGAACCCGCTGTCACTGTTGGGAACCGTGGCGAACGGAACCGAAATGTCGGGCAGGTCGGCGAGGTCGGGCAGCCGCCACGGCTCCGAGCCATTGGCCACGTGGTTGTCCGACAGCAGAATGACCGGGGTCATGTACTTGAGGGCGATGCGGGCGGCCTCCACCGCCGTGGTGAAGGCATCGGAAGGCGACGACGCCGCCACCACCGGCAGGGGGGACTCGCCGTGGCGGCCGTACATACTGAACAGCAAATCCGACTGTTCGGGCTTGGTGGGCATTCCCGTGGACGGCCCCGCCCGCTGCACGTTGAGAACGATCATCGGCAGTTCGGCCTGGAAGGCGAGGGAGATACCCTCGGACTTGAGGGCGATGCCCGGCCCGGAAGAGGCAGTCACCGCCAGGTTGCCGGCGAAGGCCGCCCCGATGGCCGACCCGACGGCGGAGATCTCGTCTTCGGCCTGGAAAGTCTTGATGCCGAAGTTCTTGTGCTTCGACAACTCGTGGAGGACGTCGGATGCGGGCGTGATCGGGTAGGTGCCGAAGAAGAGGGGTAGGTCTGCCGCCTGTGCGGCGGCGATGAGGCCCCAGGCCAGCGCCACGTTGCCGATCACGTTGGTGTAGGTGCCGGGGGGAAGGGTCGCCGGCTTGACGGCGAAGGTGGTGCGAGCCGCCTCCGTCGTGATTCCGAAGTTGTACCCCGCTTGGAAGGCCGAGACGTTGGCGGCGACGACTTCCGGCTTGTTCTTGAACTTTGCCTCCACCCAGTCGGTCGTCGGTTCGGTGGGTCGGTTGAACAGCCACGCCAGCAGCCCCAGGGCGAAGAAATTCTTCGAACGCAAGACGTCGCGCCCCGAGACTCCCGAATCCTTTACCGCCTCCTTGGTCAGGGATTCCATCGGGACTTCGATGATCCGGAAGGGGGTGAGGCTCCCGTCCTCCAGGGGGTTCTTCTCGTAGCCCGCCTTGGCGAGGTTGCGCTCGTCGAACGCTTCGGTGTTGACGATGAGCGTTCCCCCCGGGCGCAGGTCGGCGATGTTCTTCATGAGTGCCGCCGGGTTCATCGCCACTAGGCAGTCGGGGGCGTCGCCGGCGGTGAGGATGTCGAAATCGGCGATCTGGACCTGGAATGACGACACTCCCGGGAGGGTGCCGGCCGGCGCACGGATCTCTGCCGGGAAAGAGGGGAGCGTGGCCAGGTCGTTGCCGAAGGCGGCGGAGGCGTCGGTGAATCGAGCCCCGGCGACCTGCATGCCGTCGCCGGAGTCCCCGGCGAAGCGGATCACGACACGATCGAGAGTGGTGGTCTGGAGGTCTGAGTCAGGGCTTGTGCCCGGTTCTGTTGTGGCGATCTGGTCGGCCACGTCTTTCACTTCCTTGGTCGCTTGGCGGAGGACCGGTCTGTATCGGCACGAAACTATCCCGACTCGACCGTTCACACCCGCACCAGGCTCAATTGTACGACGCTTTGTGACTCACTCAGAGGAAAGGGCCGATCGACCCACCAATCCCTTCACTGTGAGGGTATTGGCCACCTCGATCAACATCGACTCCGACCACATGGGACCGATCACCTGGACTGAAGGGCGAAGTCCGCTTCCGGCGACGGGCACGGAGAGGGCGGGATGGCCCGTCTGGTTGACCGGAGCGCTGAACCAAGACAGGACTTTGCGATAGGGGTGACCGCCGATCTCGTCGTCGCCGATGTGCTTGGCCATGGCGGCCACGGCCGGGGTGACCACCACCCTGGTGTGTCCCGTCGCCCCACGCAGAGCCTTCGTCAGCCGTCGTCGCCACACGAGAGCCGCCGTCGCTTCCTCCACGGTGACGGCCAGGGCCGCATCGACGCGCCCCCCCACGTCATCGCCGTATGGCTCACCCGCCTCTCGCCATCGGCGATGGACGGCCGCCACCTCGGGGCCGATCGACGCCGTCATCTCTCCCGTGGGAATCATCTCGCTGAGGTCGAGTTCCGTGACTGTGACACCCGCTCTGACGAGGTCCGACACGAAAGCTTCGAATGCGCCGTGCACCTCCGTGGAGATGGGGGCAGCATCCACCCAGCCACGGGGCACAACGACCTCCAGATCGTTGCAGCTCAGCGGAGGTGAGTCGATCCACGGCTGGTCCTCGGCCCACGGGTCGACACCGTCGTCACCGGACATGAGCCGGGTGACGGTCGTCAGGTCCTCCAGTGAGCCCGCTATCGCCCCGACCGTGTCCAGCGAGGGCACCAGGGGGAAAACCCCGGTGAGGGGTACCCGCCCATGGGTGACCTTCAAGCCTGAGACGCCGCACAGCGCCGCCGGCACGCGAATCGAACCGCCCGTGTCTGACCCCAGGGCAACGGGCACGATCCCGGCGGCCACGGCCGCCGCCGAACCGCCCGACGACCCACCCGCCGACAAGGTCGGGTCCCACGGGTTGAGCACGGGTCCCGTCCACGGATTCTCCGAGGAAAAGCCGAAGGCGAACTCGTGGAGGCCGGTGCGCCCTATGACCACCGCTCCTGCTGCTTCGAGCCGGGCGAGACAGGGGGCAGTGACCGAGGGCGTGTGTCGGTAGAACGCCGAGCCGGCGGAGGTCACTCGCCCGGCGTGGTCGATCAGATCCTTCGTGGCCAGCGGCACGCCGGCCAGAGGTCCCGGGTCCTTCCCCACGGCAATCTCGGCATCGATGGCGGCAGCTCGGTCGAGTGCTCCGTCGTCCAACGAGACGAAGGCGTTCGTCGCGTCGGCTTCTGCTGCCGCCAAGGCCTCACTGACCGTTGCGACGGCGGTGATTTCGCCCCCACGCACCGACCGTGCCACGGCGACGGCCGACCGAGCTGTCATCCGCCGGTGGTGGTGGTGGTCACCGAAGTGGTCGTGGTGGTCACCGGCGGGTTGTCCCAGATGACGACGTCGGCGGCGTCACCGATGACAGAGATCCAGGCCCACCCCGGGGGCACCGCCAGTTCTTCCCCATCTTCCGTGGTGAGCACGAACGGGTCCGACGCCTCTTCGCGTTCCCACGTGCCAGTCAACACTCTCCCCTCGGCGAACACATAGAAGGGGCCGGTACCGACGGTTTCGGTAGCGGGCACAGACGAACCCGAGCTGCCGGAGGCCGTGTACTGGCGGCCGACAATGGCGACGAGGACCTCGGCGCTGATGGGCTCGACCTCTTCGTCTTGTGTGACCCAGGTCGAGAGCTCGCCGTTGCTGCTCCTGATGTAGGTGGTGCCGTCCCACACCCATGTGGTCCGGGTGGTGGACGAGAAGACGAATGAGACCTCGCTGGCTTCCTCGGCGTCTTCGGGCATCTCCCCGAATTCCCACAACGGTCCCGGTGGGCCTTCGTCGGGGATGTCGCGTCCATCGGCGACCTCGCGCAGCTCGATGGTGCTGGCGAACAAGTTGTGGGGTGACGACCGACCGGTGCCCGTCACGCGGAACATCCCGGGGCGCGAGTCGGAGATGTAGGGGACTCCGAGGGCGTCGATACCGGCCCGTACCCATCCCTGGCCCCCGCTGATGGCGAGCACCGATTCGAGCGGGCGGACGAGGGCGGCGTCGCTGGGTCGGCCCGATCGCACCGGGCCGACCAGTTCCGAGTCGGTGGTGTGGAAGACGGCCATGAGGCGGGTGATGCCGCCCTCCACCCGGATCTCGAACACTGCTTCGGCGTCGAGGATCCCGATTTGGGGTTGCGCGTTCCAGTGGTTGTCGATCTTGACGCTGACGACCCTGCGTTCCAACAGGTCCGGTTCGTCGATGGGGAGGCCGTTGATGAGAGAACGGGGCCGGGTGTCGATGGTGGTGGTTGTCGTGGCTTCGGTGGTAGTGGTGGTGGCCTTGGTGGTGGTGGTGGCTTGGGTAGTGGTGGTCGTGTCCTCGCTCGACCCGCTGCAAGCGGCCAACAGTATGGCGAGCGCGACCAGAGATCTGGTAGGTGACATCGGCGACATAGTAGAACCGCAGTGCGGATTATCTGAAGCTCTTCAGCGTCCGATCGAACCCGTGACCGGCAGATCGGGAACCGCGCTCAGAGGCTGGTCGAGGCTGATCGCCACCTCCACTCCTTGCACCGAAGTGGAGAGGAGGTAGAGCGCGTCGACGTTGATCTCGGCTTCGGCCAGCCTTCTGGCGACGGCGGCCAGAGCTCCCGGCTCGTGGGGCATGAGCGCCGTCAGCACGGTGCGCTCGTCGACTCGGAGGGAGGCGTCGGAGAGCACGCGCCGCGTGGTGGGGGCGTCGTCGACGATGAGTCTGATCACTGCGTCGCCGTCGAAGCCGTAGGCGGCCAGCGCCTCGATGTTCACGCCAGCGCTGGCCAGTGCCTCGGTGATGGTGGCGAGGTGGCCGGGCCGGTTCTCGACATGGACGATGAATTCGGTCATGGCTTGAAGCCTACGCGCCGACAACGACCTGTGTCGTTCACCCTCCGCATCCGAAGCCGCCGCCGATCAGGCTCACCGTGTCGTCGGGGCCGATGCCGGTGAGGCTTCCCGAGGTGAGGCCTGGTGCGGTGCTCTCCACCGAAAAGATCGGTCCAAAGCGAACCGTGCTCGAAATCGTGAGGGAACGTCCGTACACTTCCTCGAGCTCTGCGACCGAAGATCCCAGTCCGATCCCGCGTGGAGTCCTGAGGTCGAGCGCCTCCCCGCCGGCCACCGGAGATTGGCTGTAGTAGAAGAAGTGACGAGCCTCGTCTCCGAAGTCGGTCGGCCCGTCGCTGAAGAAGAGGCGCAAGCCGGCCCATCGCACCACCCTCACCACCGTTCCCGGGCAGATGCCGAAGTCGGATCTCGCCCCCAGCCAGCCGCTGTCCTCATCGGGTGGTCCCAGTATCTCGGTCATCGTGTCGAGTGCGTCTTCGTAGCTGTCTCCGAG
This sequence comes from Acidimicrobiia bacterium, assembly GCA_041744375.1. GTDB lineage: Bacteria > Actinomycetota > Acidimicrobiia > Spongiisociales > ZC4RG35 > JBGTLA01. The sequence goes on from JBGTLA010000139.1 coordinate 58,364, forward strand.
ACGAACCGAGCCCAGGCCGTCGGCCAGGAGCTGGATGGGTGGAACAGTGGTCGACGTCACCGTGGTGGGGGTTGTCGTCGGTGGGGGGAGTGTGGTGGGGGGAGTGGTGGTGGCCGTTGTGGGAGGAGACTGCGAGGTGGTTGGGATGGCTGAGCTTTCGGCGTCGAGCGGTGTCGGCGGGGCCGCTTGCGGTTGGGCTATCGCCCACAGCAGCCAGGCGAGCAAGAGGATCGTCCCCGCTCCCAGCACTCCACCGAGGAGTCGGCGCTCCGAAGAGACCTGGGACGCATGTCGCCCCATCGATCAGCGGTGACGACCGGCGATGTCCGAGGTGGCGACCGGCCACACCTCCGCTGTGTCCCCCGAACAGCACTCCGCCTGATTGACGCCGAACATCGGACACCCCCCGACAAGACATGCGGCGTGACCGTGTACGTACCCCAGCGGCCGACGGCACCAGGCGCAACTCATGACCGTACGGTACTCGTCGCTCACACCGGCAACGATGATCCATCGAGGCCGCCCACTGTCGTCTCTTCACGCCCCCGTCTCGAAAGATATGCATGCCACAGGATCCGGGCGGCCACCGCCCGCCATGGCTGCCACCGAACCGCGATGGTCTCCAACTCGACAGGACCCGGTACCTCTTCCATCTCCAGCACCTCCGCCGTCCCCAGTTGGAGGGCTCGGTCCCCGCTGGGCCACACATCAGGACGACGGAGCGCCGAGAGAAGGTACACGTCGGCCGTCCACGGCCCGATCCCGCTCAAGGTCAACAGCCGTGCCCGCGCCTCGGTGTCGTCGAGGGCGCCGAGGGCGGTGAGGTCGAAGGCCCCGGACTGGATCGACTCGGCCAGAGCCAGGACGTAACCGAGCTTCTGGCGAGTGAGACCGCAGGAGCCCAGGGTCGTCCCACCGGCTGCCAGTAGGCGTGATGGAGTGACACCGCCCGTTGCGGTCACTATGCGCTCGAACACTGCCCGCGCCGAGGCGAGAGATACCTGCTGCTCGACGATGAACAAGACCAGGGTTGCGAACCCGGGAGGTCGGTGCCAGAACTCCGGTGTTCCATGCTCTCTCAGCACCGAGGCCAGGGCGGAGTCTCTCACCGCCAGGAGGCGCAGGGCCGCCGCGAAGCCTGCCTCGTCGATCGTGTCGATCACATCCGGGCCCGCCGGTAGCGAAAGCTCGTGCGAAACGCGCCCTCGATGGCCACGCTGCCCAGGGTGCGTGAGTCGGCCAGCGTCGCCTCGCGAGCGTCGGAGAGCACGAACATGTGCCCCCCCGGAATTTGCCATGAACCCGGCGGAGAGGTGGGGCCAGTGGCCCATGGCTCTGCCAGCCCGGTCCCGTCGACGGCCACCGCGCCTTGTTCGATCGTGACTGTCTCGCCCGGGAGGCCGATGAGCCGCTTGACCAGCCAGAATGCGGGACGTTGCGGATGCTCGAAGAAGACGACGAGCCCTCTGCGGGGACGTCGCAGGCGTCGAGCCATTATGCGGTCTCCCGGAGTCAGGTCGGGGGCCATGGAGATTTCGGTGATGATAAATCGGCGCATGTTTCGAGAGGCGGCGTTGAGTGTATGGTCATAGGCGACCCACACAGGAGGTTGCATGTTCCGTCCCCCCACCATCGCTCACGCCCACTGCGACCTGTACTGCGGCGTGTATGACCCCGCCCAAGCGAAGATCGAAGCGCTGTCGGTCATGAAATCGGCGCAGAAGTACCACGACTCCGACGACGAGGTCTTTCGGGCCAGGGCCATCGCCATCAAAGAAGAGCGAGCGGAGTTGGCGAAACATCATCTCATGGTGTTGTGGGCCGACTTCTTCACTGCCGAACATCGCCAGGACTTCCCCGACCTCGACGATCTCTTCTGGCGCGCCATCCACCAGGCGGGCGATGCCAAGAAGTCGGTCGACCCGGCCGATGGACAGAAGCTGGTAGATCTCATCGACGAGATCGCCGTCATCTTCTGGCAGACGGCCAAAGCCAAAGACATGGGCGTCTACCCGCAGTGATGCTGTGATTTCTGGGGGGCTACCCCCAGACCCCCGCGGGCTGTGATTTCTGGGGGGCGACCCCCAGACCCCCGCGGGCTGTGATTTCTGGGGGGCGACCCCCAGACCCCCGCGGGCTGTGAGTTCTGGGGGGCGACCCCCAGACCCCCGCGGGCTGCGCGGTTGTCGGTTGGTCGGGTTTGGGCCATCACGTTCGGGTTCTGTCGTGTCTGGCCCATCGCGGGTTCCCCAGACCCCCGTGGGCTGTGATTTCTGGGGGGCGACCCCCAGACCCCCGCGGGCTGCGCGGTTTTCGGTTGGTCGGGTTTCGGCCATGGCCTCGGGTCTGGTGGCGGGGCCGTCATCGCGGGTGGGCGCGTCGGCGGTCCGGTCATTGGGCGGGAGGTGGTCGACCGCCTTGACGGTGGCGGCTTGACTTCCGCCTTCCGTCTTCAGACTTCCGCCTTCCGACTCCCCGTCAGGCGGCAGGTCGGTTCCGCACGGACACCTCGTCAGGCTCCTGTCCACCACGGTGACGACGGACGAAAGCGACGGCGCGCTGGCGGGAACTCGCGGCCCATCGGAATTCGGTGCTCCACAGCGTCAACCCGGGGATCAAGAAGAGCCAGCCGGGCATGACCGGCATGACCAAGCCCACGAGACCGACGATCACGAGCACCCCTCCCGCCGTGATGCGGGCCAGCCGAACGAGTGGGTGGTGCGAGGAACTCTCGTCCATGGGCACAGCATGCCACGAATCGGGGCCAATGACAGCGCCGGGGGCCTCAATCGTCCAGTACATCTGGGTCGAGCTTCACGAACAAAGGAGTGATCGGGCCGAGAGGTGTGCCCGACTCCACGGTAGGGCGATCCCAGGCCGTCACCTCCCCGAGCCCGAGCGTGGCCCCCAGCTCCGTGGTCGAGAAGGGCAGGTAGGGAGAGAATGCCACCCGCACCCCCGAGATTGCCTGGATCGAGGTCCACAGGATGGTGGCGGTCCGGTCCCGGTCCGACTTGGCCACATGCCAGGGCTCGGTGGCATTGAGGTAGGCGTTGACGGAGGAGGCCGACTCCATGGCCACCCGCAGACCCGCCCGGAGCTCAACGGCTTCGAGATGGGCTGCCTCGTCGACCAGCGCCTCGTCGACGAGTCGCAGGAGCTCGTGATCCTCGCCGTGGAGGTCGCCGGGGGTGGGAACGACGCCGTCGAAGGTGCGGGCGGTCAGGTTGAGGACCCGGTTGACGAGGTTGCCCCACGTCGCCACCAACTCGCCGTTGACGCGACGGACGATCTCGTCGTCGGTGAGTTCGGTGTCGTTGTGCTCGGGGAACACCGAGGCGAGGGCAAAACGCAAAGCGTCGGGCTGGAGTCGCTCGGTGTAGAAGTTGATGGACCGCCCGACTCCCCTCGATTTCGAGGCCTTGTGCCCCCCAAAGGTGACGTACTGGTTGGCCGGCACGTCGGTAGGCAGGTTCAATCCACCATGGCCCATCAGCAATGCCGGCCAGTACACGGCGTGGAAGGGGATGTTGTCCTTGCCCACGAAGTAGTACGTCTCGGCAGTCGGGTCCGTCCACCAGGCCCGCCACGCCTCGGGGTCGCCTTGCAATTGCGCCCACTCCTGAGGAGCCGAGTAGTAACCCATCACCGCCTCCCACCACACGTAGATGGACTTCCCCTCCCCGATGTCATCGACGGGGATCGGGATCCCCCACTCGAGGTCGCGGGTGAAGGCGCGGTCGTGCAGTCCCTCCCGCACCATTCCCAGGGCGAAGTTGAGCACGTGAGGGCGCCAACCCTGGCGGGTCGACAGCCACTCCTCCAGCCGCTCGTTCAGCGCCGACAGCCGCCAGTAGTAATGCTCGGTCTGACGGAGAACCGGAACGCTGCCGGTCAGTTTCGAGCGCGGCTCCACCAGGTCGGACGGGTCGAGGGTGCGTCCACAGTTGTCGCACTGGTCACCGCGCGCACCGGAGAAACCGCAGTGGGGGCATGTCCCTTCGATGTAGCGGTCGGGGAGGAACTGGCCACGTTCGGAGTCGAAGAACTGGTCGGTGGACTTGGGATACAAGTGGCCGTTTTCCAACAGACGCGTGAAGAACTCTCTCGCCACACCGATGTGGTTGTCCGTTCCGGTCGTGGTGAACAAGTCGAAGGCGATCCCCAAGGTTTCCCAGTAACCGAGGAACTCGGGGTGATAGCGGTCCACGATCTCTCGGGGGTGGACCCCCTCCTGGTCGGCCTTGACGGTGATGGGCGTGCCGTGAACGTCGGATCCCGACACCATCAGAACGCGGTTACCGGCGATGCGGTGATAGCGGGCGAAGATGTCGGGTGGGAGGTAGGCACCGGCGATGTGGCCCAGGTGGAGCGAGCCCTGCGCATACGGCCAGGCGACGGCAACGAGGACATGTCGTGGTGAGGGTGCCGGCATCGAACCCTGAGGGTACCTGCTCGGGGGAATCCCTCCTTCGCCTTTCTCCGGGCCGGTCGTAGGCTGAGAGGATGTCCACCGTCCCCGCTCGAGTTCTGATATGCGCGGCCGTCCTCACGGTGACGGCCTGTACGTCGGATTCTGACCGGGAGGTCTCCGAGGTCGTGGCCCCCGAGCCGGATCCGGTCGAGGAACTGCTTCTCGTCTACGACTTCGAAAGCGCCGACCGGCACACCTATCAGGTCGAATTGGAACAGCAACTCGTGCTCGAGACCACCGGCTCTTCTGAGGCCGTGGCCGAAGAAGGAATCCCCTCCGCGGCGGATGTGATCATCGTGGCCGTCGGAACGTTTACGTTCACCTACTCGGCGGGTCCCGACGAAGGTACCTACACGGTCGACATCGATGGCCAGTTCACCGACGTGGTGGTGACGGGGACGGTCGACGGCCAACCGGTCGACGACGCCTCCGACCTAGCCGATCTCGGAGCAATCGAGCCGGTGTCGGCCTCAGTCGTCGTCGACCACCAGGGAAGGATCGTCGACGACACCACCGTCTCTTCCGACCCCCTGGGGTTCGGGGTGTCTCCGCTGGCCGGTGTGTCCGGCGACCTCCGGCGGCTCCCGGGTCCGATTCTCCCCGAGGGAGCGGTGGCGCAGGGTGATCAATGGACCGAAGATTTCAGCAGCCCTGGAATGGCTGATGTGGCGGTGGCCACGACGGTGACGTCCACCCTCACCGCTGCCGAGCTCGCCGATGGACGCGAGACGGTTGTAATCGATTCGGTCACCAACGCGGACGAGGCCGTCATGGACCTGTCCGAGTTCTTCGCCGGCTTCATGGGAGCGTTTTTCGACCCGGATGAGGGTGACAGCCCTGAGTCGATCGAGGCGTTGATCGACCAGGTGGTATTCCGAATCACGATGCCAGCCTCGACCTCGACCTCCCAGGCGTGGCTCGACCCGGACGGAACGGTGGTTCGCTCCGCGGCGGAGGGTGTGAGTTCGCTGCGCATGGCTGTCGTCCTCCCCGACGACCAGTCGGGCGAGCTGGAGAACTTCGATCTGTCGCTCGACGTGGACCAGTCGCTGGTCTACACACTCCTCGAAGGCGGGAGTTGATGGTCTCTGCACGCAGCCACTCGATGGTCGGTAGCATCAGGTCGTGACCCTGGCTCCCTCCACCCGCCAGTCCATCCTCCCCGATCGCATCACCAACGCCACACTCGGCTCGTTCCTGCGGTCGGTCCCGTCCGTCGACGAGGTGGCCGTGACGGAGAGAGTGGCCGCTCTGTCGACCCGCTCCATCAAGCGGGAATCGAAATCTCGTGCCCTCCGGCTGGCCATCCGGATGATGGACCTCACGACTCTCGAAGGAATGGACACTCCCGGCAAGGTGGCACAGATGTCCTCCAAAGCCATCCACCCCGACCCGGGCGACGCGTCGATTCCATCAGTGGCGGCGGTGTGTGTCTACCCGGCCATGGTTCCTTATGCTCGCCAGGCCGTCGCTGCCAGCTCGGTGAGGGTGGCGGCGGTGTCGACCTATTTTCCTTCCGGCCAGGTCGGCCTGGAGACGCGTCTGGCGGAGACCGAGGCGGTGGTGGCGGCAGGAGCCGACGAGGTCGACATGGTCATCAGCCGGGGTGCCTTTCTGGCAGGCGACTACCACGCCGTCTTCGAAGAGGTGCGCCGTGTCAAGGAGGTGTGCGGGGCCGTGCACCTGAAGGTGATCCTCGAGACCGGTGAGCTGCAGACGTTCGACAACGTTCGGCGCGCTTCGCTCCTGGCGATGGCGGCCGGAGCGGATTTCATCAAGACCTCCACCGGCAAGGTGAGCCCGGCGGCGACGTTGCCGGTGACGTTGGTGATGCTGGAGGCGATTCGAGACTTTCGGGCCGCCACCGGGGTGCAGATCGGGATGAAACCCGCGGGCGGCATTCGTACCTCGAAGGATGCCATTCGTTATCTGGTGGTCCTCAACGAGACTCTCGGCACCGAGTGGATGTCGCCGGACTGGTTCCGTTTCGGGGCGTCGTCGCTCCTCAACGACGTCCTCATGCAGATCCGCTGGCTGGAAACCGGTCGCTACCAATCGCCCGACTACTTCACGAAGGACTGACATGAGCCAGAAGTCGGAAGTCGTACAGGCGAGCGAGGCCGATTGGGCATATGTGCCGTCGCGGGAAGGCACCGACATCGTCTCCATCGAGGAGCGCTACGGGCTGTTCATCGATGGCGAGTTTCGGTCGCCGAAGAGCAGACGCCACTACACCACCGTGAACCCCGCCACCGAGGAGCCATTGGCCGAAGTGGCCGAAGCAGGGCCCGCCGACGTGGAGGCCGCCGTGATCGCCGCCCGGGCGGCGTTCGAGGACGGGTGGGGGAACCTGTCGGGCGGCGAGCGCGCCAAGTACATCTTCCGGATCGCCCGCATGATCCAGGAGCGGTCGCGGGAACTGGCCGTGCTGGAGACGATCGACGGAGGCAAACCGATTCGAGAGGCACGCGACGTCGACCTCCCTCAGGTCGCCGCCCACTTCTTCTACCACGCCGGCTGGGCCGACAAGCTCGAGTATGCCTTCGCCGGCTTGACCCCCGAGCCGCTCGGTGTAGCCGGCCAGGTCATTCCGTGGAACTTCCCCCTGCTGATGCTGGCCTGGAAGGTCGCTCCCGCTCTCGCCACCGGCAACACGGTGGTGCTCAAACCAGCAGAAACGACACCACTCACCGCCCTGTTGTTCGCCGAGCTGACCATCGAGGCGGGGCTCCCGCCCGGCGTCGTGAACGTCCTCACCGGAGCCGGCGATACCGGGGCAGCGTTGGTGTCGCACCCCGATGTCGACAAGGTGGCATTCACAGGCTCCACCGCGGTGGGCAAACGCATCCGGGCCCAGTTGGCCGGCACCGACACCCGGCTGTCGCTGGAGCTGGGAGGCAAGGCAGCCAATGTGATCTTCGATGACGCTCCCATCGACCAGGCCGTGGAAGGGGTGATCAATGGAATCTTCTTCAACCAGGGGCACGTGTGCTGTGCCGGCTCACGGCTGTTCGTGCAAGAGAACATCCACGACCTTTTCGTCGACAAGCTCAAGGCCCGTCTCGCCACCCTGCGGGTGGGGGACCCGCTCGACAAGAACACCGACGTCGGTGCCATCAACAGTCGTGAGCAACTGGAGCGAATCACCGAATTGGTCGACTCGGGCGTGTCGGAGGGGGCCGATCTGTATCAGCCTGCCTGTGACCTACCAGCCAAGGGCTTCTGGTTCGTTCCCACCCTCTTCACGGGAGTCTCCCAGTCCCATCGCATCGCCCAAGAAGAGATCTTCGGACCGGTGTTGTCGATCATGAGCTTCCGGACCCCCACCGAAGCAGTCGAGAAGGCCAATAACACTCCCTACGGGTTGTCGGCGGGCGTGTGGACCTCGAAAGGGTCGCGGATCCTGTGGATGGCCGACCGCCTGGCAGCCGGGGTGGTGTGGGCCAACACGTTCAACAAGTTCGACCCCACCAGCCCGTTCGGTGGCTACCAGGAGTCCGGCTACGGCCGCGAGGGCGGCCGTCACGGTCTCGCCGCATACCTCTCACCCCACGGAACCGCGAAGTGAGCGCGCTGCGCGCGAGGGACTCACGCTTCCGCGGGGACCCCGAGACTGCAAGGAGGTCATTTCGATGAGCCGCGTCGATGTGCGCAAGACCTACAAGCTCTACATCGGTGGCGCCTTCCCCCGCTCGGAGTCGGGCCACTCCTACGTCGTCAACGACTCGAAGGGACGCTTCGTGGCCAACGCCGCCAAGGCCTCACGCAAGGACGCCCGCGACGCCGTCCAGGCCGCCCGCAAGGCCTTCGGTGGTTGGTCGGGGAAGACGGCCTACAACCGGGCCCAGATCCTCTACCGGATCGCGGAGGTCATGGAGGACCGGCGCCCCCAGTTCCTCGAGTCGCTGCGCCAGTCCGAAGGCCTCACCGCGACCCGTGCGAACAAGGTGCTCGATGAGTCGATCGACCGGCTCGTCTGGTACGCCGGTTGGGCCGACAAGATCACCCAGGTCGTCGGGAACGCCAACCCCGTCGCGGGACCGTTCTTCAACCTCTCCACCCCCGAACCCACCGGCGTGGTGGCCGTCATCGCACCCGAGGAGTCCAGCCTCCTCGGCCTCATCAGCGTCATCGCCCCGATCATC
>JBGTLA010000140.1:0-15600 GCA_041744375.1 Acidimicrobiia bacterium
CCGGCCCCGGCGACGTCCGCCTTCGCCCCGACTTCGGGGGCGGATCGCTGTGGGACGTGGTGCCGCTCGGGTTCAGCCGGGGCAACGCGGCCACCCTGGCGGCATTCACCCGGGCGGTGCAGACGGACGAGTGGCAAGTACGGCGTGCTTGATCGGACCGAAAACGGGTCGGGAGACCCCCTGGACCTGACTCGGGAATCTTCTAGTTTGTACTCCGGGACTATCCGACATGGGAGCTGGGAATTGAAACTCTTCGTCGCCACACGGGCGGGGGCCGAAGTAGACGACTTTTCGGAGACGGTGGAGGGTGAGCTGGTGCGCCTGCCCGTCACCTGCGACGATCCGGATTGTGAGTGCGGCCGGGCCATGACCGGGCTGGGGAGTGGCGAGAGCACCACCACCTTCACGGTCCGGGAATTCGACATCTCGCGTTCGATGTATCAGGAACTCCTGTGGTCGACGCTACAGCGCGACGGCTGGGTGGTGGAAGGAAACTCCGAGGACCAGCAGTGGGTCGTCAAGTTGGTCGACCTGCATGTCGACCTCGCCTCGTCGTTCTCGACGGGGGTTCCTCTGCGGCTGGTGGGAGACGCCCTCTACGAACGGCGCTGACAGGGCTGGTCGTGTCGTGAGGTGAGAGCGACGAGCCACTCCGGCTCACCGGCTCCCCCATCTCTGGCACGGAGATGTCGGTGATCGACGTTGGAACGACCCAACCGATCCGTACACTCCCCCGATGATCGACCTGCGTTCCGACACCGTCACCCGGCCGACGGAGGCGATGATCGAGGCCATGGCCCGAGCCGAAGTGGGCGACGACCAATTCGGCGAAGATCCTTCGGTAAATCGGCTGCAAGAACGGGTGGCCGCCCTTTTGGGCAAAGAGGCCGCCCTGTGGGTGCCTACCGGCACGATGGCCAACCAAGTCGCTCTCCGTACCCTCACCCGGCCGGGCGACGACGTCGTCGTCGCCGCCGGCGCCCATGTCGTCTGGAGCGAGACCGGAGCCGGGGCAGCCAACGCCGGCGTCCAATTCACCGAGCTCGGGGGTGACGCCGGCCACTTCGACGGTGACACTTTCGCGGCAGCCGTGAAACCGGCCGGGCACGTCATCCTCCCGCCGACCACGGTGGTTTCGATCGAGAACACACACAACCGTTCCGGCGGGCGGATCGCTCCGCTCACCGCCATGGAGCATGTGTGCCGGGTCGCCAGGGACCTGGGCGTCCGCAGCTACCTCGACGGGGCGAGGTTGTGGAACGCCGCTGTCGCCACCGGCCACACCACCGCCGAGTTGGCGGAGTCCTTCGACTTGGTGTGGGTGGCATTCTCCAAAGGGCTCGGCGCCCCGGGAGGTTCGATGTTGGCTGGTGGCCGGGAAATCATCACTAGGGCCCATCGCCATCGACGCATGCTGGGCGGCGCCATGCGTCAGATCGGCAGTTTCGCTGCCGCCGCCGAACATGCCCTCGACCAGCATGTCGATGGCCTGGCCACCGATCACGCCAACGCCGCGATGATGGCCGAGATCCTCACTTCCACCGAGGAGGTTCCCATCGATGTATCCACGGTGGAGACGAACATGGTGTTGTTCACGCCGCCGGCCGGCGGCCCGACCTCAGCGCAGGTGGTGGAGCTGGCCGCCGGCCAGGGTGTAGCCGCCCTGGCTTTCGGGCCGGCCATCCGGCTGGTGACTCATCGTGATGTCACAACCACCGAGTGCCGGGAAGCGGCCGAGTTGCTGGTGGGGGTCATCAGCGAGTCTCAGGGAACGAGAAGATAGACGGCCGGCCAATCCAGGGAGCAGCGGGGTAGAGCGGCTCCGGTTCCTGCCGCCGTCCCTATCCACCCGTCCCTTCTTAGCTCAGAGGGTGGCGAGGGCTTTGTTGGGTAGTGACGGTCCATAGCTCTCGCGCAGCATCACCTTTTTCTCCATCGCCTCCACCACTGCGGCAGCGAAGTCGAGACCGTACATTGCGCTGATGCTTCCCAACCCACCAGGGCTGAAGACGTTGACCTCCATCAGCTTGGTTCCCACGATGTCCAGCCCGACGAGGAACATGCCATTGTCGATCAGCTTGGGACGCACAATTTCGACCAGCTGCAGCATGTCGCCAGTTACCTTGACCGGCTTGGCCTCTCCGCCCGCATGCATGTTCGAGCGCGGGTCATCGGTTGAGTTGTGGCGCCGGAAGGCTGCATAGCTGCCGTCCACCTGAAGCGCCTTCCCGTTCATGACGAACAGACGTACGTCACCTGCCTCGGCTTCTTTCAGGTACTCCTGGGCTACGACGAACCCGTCGCGGGTGATGGTCTCGATGATCTGGCTGACGTTCTGTGGTCCCTTGCCCCTCACGACGAAGACACCCTGACCGCCCGAGCCTTGCAGCGGTTTCAGAACGGCTGATCCCCCTCGGTCGGACACGAATGCCTTCAGGGCGTCGACATCGCGGCTGATCAGGGTCTCGGGTCGAATCTCCTCCGGGAAGTGCTGGAAGTAGGTCTTGTTGATGGCGTCGGCCAAATGCACCGGATCGTTGACCACGATCACGCCGTTGGCAGCCGCCAACTGTCCGAATAGCACACCGGTGGTCTGGGCCCATGGTCTGTCGATGGCGTCGTCGGCTGGGTCGTTGCGCAGCATCAACAGGTCGAGGTCGTCGATGGTGATCTTCTCAACCCTTCCGCCACCGCCGAGAACATCCTTGCCAAAGCTGGCCAGGGATCGGTACTTCTTGTCGGCCGGGCCATAGCCCAAGCCGGTGACCGCCCCCGACGGCTCTTGGGCCAGATCGCCGATTGCAACGGTCCATACCTCGTGGCCGCGTTTGGCTGCCGCCAGGGCCAGGCGCGTGGTCGTGTACTGCGGCAACTCTGTTGCGATGTCATTGACTACGAACCCGAATTTCATGCGGCGATCCCTCCCATTTCTCTTACGTTCTGACCGCGCCGTATCTTCTCGAGCCGTTGGCGGGCGGTGTCGGTCTCCAGGAATCGGGGCGAGAGGGCGGGCGCAGACAGCACCCTCCGCTCGATGAGGTCTGCGACCAGAGGCTCGTCCTCCAACGTGATCTTGCCCAAGAAGAGACGCTCGAGATTGCCGGCGTTGGCGAGGTGCTCGCACAGGCGCACCAACCCCCGCAAGTAGACGGCGTCCTTGGTCATTCCTCCGGCCCGGTAGGCGCGCATGGCTGTCATGAAGGCGGACTTGGTGCCGGCGCCGAGGTCGACGAGGCGTTGCACCGTATCGGCGAACGTGGCCTGTTCGCTCCGGAGATGGGCGGCCACGACCCGGTGGGCGAGCGTGCGAAGACGGGAGATGGCTAGGCCGCCGGAGAGGTGTTCGGCGAGGACCCCAAGGGCTTCCTGGTTCTCGTCGTAGCCGGCGAGCCCTACCTCCAGCATGCGAAGGGGCTGCATGGAGCCATTGGCGTACGTCAGGATGTGAACCCCCACCTCGTGGTGAATGAGTTGTTCGATCCTGTCGAAGGCGAACCGTGTTTCGGTTCCGATGTACAGATCCCCGTTCTCGACCATGATTCCCGCGATTGTGTCGTCTACGTAGACCGTCGAGTCGAGTTCGGGGTATGTCGCCCGGTAATGCTCGATCTCAGCACGAGCGGCGATGGCGAAGTCTTCCGCCGATATCGTTTCGGATCCTTCGCCCGACTCCGTCAGCCCGAGCAGATCGTGGGCCAGGTCGAGAGTCGACTTCTCGACATGGCCGAACAGCTCGACCGAGGCCAGGAAGAAGCCGTCGGTTCCTCTCGATCGCATGAGATCGAGGCGAATCTCGAGCTCCCGCTTCTTGTCGCGGGCCATGTGTGCCACCACCGGGTCGACGGCTCCGTCCACATCGACGGCCGCAAGTCGCTGGGACACCTCTGATAGGTCGGGCAGCGGACGGTACTCGAAAGACGGTTCCCCGAAGCCGTCGAAGAAGGCGGCTCGCGCCTCGGTGACGTTGATGGGGGTGACGTAGCGGAGGATGGGAAGCAATCCGCTCAGCTGGGACAGCTCGCGATCGATGGTCAGGTCCTTTTCCGTCACAGGCATGACTGATGTTCTTTCCATGTCGGTTCGACGGTGGCGGCGAGTGCATGCTTTATGTCGTCGAACAGGTCCGGGTGAATGTGGCCGGTCCATTCGTCCATGAAGGTCTTCTTGAACTCGATTGCCAGGGCGCATCCCACCTCGCCATAGTTCTCGTGGATGAACTGGGCCATGTATCGGCCCCGGAACTTGGCGTTCTCGCGGGCGTCGATGACGGCTCCCCCTAGGGTCATCGAGTTCATGGTGTCGAGGAAGGTCTGGGCGACCGGCTTCCATTTTGGAGGGAGTGATCCGGTGCCGAGGTTGACCGTGGGGTGGGTGGTCGGATCGGCCGGCGCGGCGTTGGGGCCGTTCCGGCGATGGTTGAACGAATGGACGTCGTAGAGCACGAAGCCGCCATGACGCGCCACGAGCTCATCGAGCGTCTCCGCCAGTTGCCCATAGAAGCGATCGTGGAGTTCCAGGGACCGTGCGACGACTGGATCCTCGAGCGGCCGGGCCCATAGGTCGAGGTCCCAGGCGTCCTCCGGCTCTACATAGACTGCGCTGCTTGGATCGCGGTTGAGGTCGACCTCGAAGCGCGAGCGGTGGACCACGACGGTCGAGCCCACCACTGTGGCAATCTCGTCGGTGTGTGGGTCCTCCTCGCGACGTCTGAGCTCTGGTTCGAGATGCATGAGATCGGCGATTTCTGGACGAAGCTCGTGGCCGGCGTGTATGGCGGTGGCGAGGACGGGACGCGTGGCGTCCACCGCCCATGAGGAAAGGATCATGCGGTGCAATACCCCGTGGAGTGGACAACCAAACCGGACCGCGCGCCGTTTGCGACCGCTACGTTGGCGATGCACAGGCCGGGGAAGCGAAGGGATCCACGTGAACGACTTAGCGGGCCTACGCACGATCGTCACCGGGGGAGGGGCGGGCATCGGGCTCGCCGTTGCCCGTCATTTCGTGTCTCAGGGGGCGCGCGTGGCCGCCCTGGACATCGATGTCTCGGCGGTGGGCGATTCCATCATCCCCTTGGTGTGCGACGTGGCCGACGACGCCTCCGTGGTGGCGGCGGTGGCCCAGGCAGCCGAGCACATGGGAGGAGTGGATGTCGTGGTCAACAACGCCGGGATAGGAGCGGCCGGCGATGTGGCAGCCAATCCCGACGAAGTGTGGCACCGCCTGTACGACGTCAACGTGGTGGGGGTGGCCCGAGTGACACGTGCTGCCCTCGTTCATCTCCGACGCTCGGAGCACCCTGTCATCGTCAATATGTCTTCGATCGTGGCCACCGCCGGGCTTCCCGACCGGGCCGCCTACTCCGCCACCAAGGGAGCGGTCCAGGCCTTGACGATGGCCATGGCCATGGATCACGCCACCGAGGGCATCCGTGTCAACTGTGTGAACCCCTCCACGGTCGACACGCCGTGGGTGCGGCGACTGATCGAGACCGCCGACGACCCCGCCGCCATGGCTGGCTCCCTCGCCAACCGACAACCCACCGGGAGGTTGATCGACCCCGAAGAGGTGGCGGCGGCGGTGGCGTTCCTGGCCCGACCCGGCTCCCCGGGACTCACGGGAGTGTCCCTCCCCGTCGACGGTGGGATGTCGTCTCTCCGGCCAGGGAGGTGATCGTGTGAAGGTGGCGCTCATGATCACCTGCCTGGGCGAAACCGTCGCTCCTCGAGTCCCCCGCGCCACGGTGCGCTTGCTGGAGCGGCTGGGATGTGAGGTCACGGTCCCGCCCTCTCAAGCCTGTTGTGGGCAGATGCACGTCAACAGTGGATACCTCGACGAGGCTGTGCCGGTCGTGCGCAACTTCACTGACGCCTTCGCCGGCGCAGACCATGTGGTGGCTCCGTCGGGGAGCTGTGTCGGCTCGGTGCGTCATCAGCATCGTCTCGTGGCCGCTCGGTCCGGGGACCCAGCCCTGGCCAAAGCGGTCGACGAGGTGGCGCCACGGGTCTGGGAGCTGTCTGAGTTCTTGGTGGACGTTCTCGGGGTGACCGACGTCGGGGCGGCTTTCCCTCATCGGGTCACCTACCATCCCACCTGTCATTCGCTGCGGCTCGTGGGCGTGGGTGACCGCCCCCGCCGACTCTTGGAGGCGGTGAGGGGCCTGGAGCTGGTTGACCTGGCCGGAGCCGATGAGTGCTGTGGTTTCGGCGGCACCTTCGCCCTCAAGAACTTCGGTGTGTCGACGGCGATGGGCCTCGACAAAGTCGCCGCCGTCAGTGCCAGCGGTGCCGAGGTCCTCACCGCCGGAGATGCTTCCTGTCTTCTTCACATGTGGGGCCTGTTGTCGCGACAGAACTCCCCGGTTCGGGTCATGCACCTGGCCGAGATACTGGCCGGCGAGGGCACTCCTTGAAGCCCGGGTTCCCCGAGGCGGCCGCTAGCGCGCTGGCAGACGCCCAGCTGCGCGCCAACCTGGGGCGGGTGACGACCGCCATCCGCTCCAAGCGGGCCGGCGCCGTCGCCGAGGTCGACCAGTGGGATGAGTTGGTGGCGGCGGGACGGACCATCAAGGATCGGGTGCTGGCCGACTTGCCGACCTGGCTCGAGACCCTGGAAATGTCCCTGGTTCGCAACGGGGCGACCGTCCATTGGGCCGAGGACGCCGAGGCAGCGAACCGGGTCGTCGTCGAGGTGGTTCGGTCCAAGGGCGCCGATGAGGTGGTCAAGGTCAAGTCGATGACGACCCAGGAGATCGGACTCAACGAGGCGCTGGCCCGGTCGGGCATAGCGGCGTGGGAGACGGACCTGGCGGAGTTGATCATCCAGCTCTCCGATGATGAGCCCAGCCATATCCTCGTTCCCGCCATCCACCGCAACCGGGCAGAGATACGCGACATCTTCCTCGCCCGCATGCACGAAGCCGGGCGTCCCGCCCCACCCGACCTGACCGATTCCCCCGCCCAACTAGCCGAGGCTGCTCGTCTCCACCTGCGGGAGAAGTTCTTGCGCGCGGAGGTTGCGGTGTCGGGAGCCAACTTCGCCGTAGCCGACACCGGGTCGTTGGTGGTGGTGGAGTCGGAGGGCAACGGCCGCATGTGCCTCACCCTTCCCCAGACCCTCATCTCGGTGGTCGGTATCGAGAAAGTGGTGCCGAGGTGGGGCGATCTGTCGGTGTTCTTCAGAACCCTCGCCCGCTCCTCGACTGCCGAGCGCATGAACCCATACACCTCGACCTGGTCGGGGGTTCACCCCGGCGACGGGCCCCAGGAGGTTCACGTGATCCTCTTGGACAACGGCCGCAGCGACGTGCTTGCCGACCCCGTCGCCCGTCCTACCCTCCGCTGTATCCGCTGCTCGGCCTGTCTCAACGTGTGCCCCGTCTACGAGCGGACGGGCGGCCACGCCTACCGGTCGGTCTACCCCGGCCCTATCGGGGCCATCCTCACCCCCCAGATTCGCGCCCATCCTGGCGACGACACTCTCCCCTTCGCCTCTACCCTGTGCGGTGCCTGCCAGGAGGTCTGCCCTGTCGACATCCCCATTCCCGACATCTTGGTGCATCTCCGGACGCGGGTCGTCGACCACCGCCGCCACGGGGGTCCCGACCCCGAGAGGATGCTCTTCGGATTCATGGGTTGGATGCTGGCCGATCGGCGCCGACTGGCGGCGGGTCGGCGGATGCTCTCGGCCGGGAGCAGGGTGTGGGGACGCAAGGGTCGCGTGCGACGTCTCCCGCCCCCGCTGTCGGCCTGGACGAACTCACGGGACCTCCCGGTCGCCGAGCAGCCTTTCCGCCGTTGGCTCGAGGAGCGAGCGGATGGATCGTGAACGGGCGTGATCGAATCCTCGCTCGTCTCCGGGCCGGCCTGTCCGATGGTCCCGTGGTGCTCCCCGAGCCTGCCCCCGTCGAAGGTCGCGTGATGGAAGCAACCGAACGGGTCGACACCCTCGTCGACCGGCTCGAGGACTACGGCGCTACCGTGCTCCGCTGCCGGCCCGACACCTTGAGCCATACCATCATCGGTCTCATCGGAGAGAGGGGATGGAAGAGGGTGGTCTCGGTGCGGCGCAACCGGGTCGGCCACCCTTCGGTTCTGGGCGACGACCCGCAGTTGACGAATGAAGAGCTGGAGACGGTGGACGCCGTGATCACCGAATCGCTTCTCGCCATCGCCGAGACCGGGACCATCGTCTTGGATCATGGCCCCGGCCAGGGGCGGCGGGCCCTCACCCTCATCCCCGACGTGCATGTGTGCGTGGTGGAGGCGTCCGCGGTGGTCGACGACGTGCCCCAGGCGGTGGCATCGGTCGACGCGACGCGTCCCACCACCTGGATCAGCGGTCCCTCGGCCACGTCGGACATCGAACTGGAGCGAGTCGAAGGCGTTCACGGCCCACGGAATCTCTTCGTGGTGCTCGTGGAGGGCCCCCCGGGTTGAGGCGGCTGTTGGTCCCGTCCGAGCTGGGAACTGTTCTTTCGGTGTGGGCCCACCCCGACGACGAGACCTATCTGGCCGGAGGTGTGATGGCAGCAGCCGCCGACGCCGGGAGTCGGGTGGTGTGTGTGTCCGCCACGGCAGGAGAGCATGGCACCGACGATCCCGACACATGGCCGCCGGACCGGTTGGGGGCGATCCGTCGCCGAGAAGCCGCCGAAGCCATGGCGATCCTGGGGGTGACCGACCACCGGTGGCTCGACTACGAGGACGGGACGCTGGCGGGCATCGAGGATACGGGGCCGATCGCCCGGTTGACGGCCATGCTGGAAGAGGTAGAGCCCGACACCATCCTCACCTTCGGTCCCGACGGAATGACCTTTCACTCCGACCATCAGGCCGTCTCCTCTTGGGTCACCGCGGCATGGAAGCGCCGTGGTCGACGTGGGCGCCTGTTGTGGGCCGCCGCCACCGTCGAACACTACGCCACCTTCGGCGCGATATACGAGGAACTCGGGATCTACATGACCGAGGAGCGGCCGTCGGGAATCGACCGTCGTCTCCTGGACGTCTACGTCGAGCTGGACGGCTCCGCCTACGATCGCAAGGAGGCGGCGTTGCGGGCCATGCCCACCCAGACCGCCGACCTGTTCGACGGCATCGAGGCGGGCCTGCTCAGGTCGTCCCTGAGAGAGGAGGCTTTCGTGGCGGCCACCGACGTTACGCTCTCGCCATGACCACGACCGCCTCCATCCTCGGGTTCGGCGGATATGCGCCCGACCATGTGATGACCAACCACGACTGGGCGCGCCTGGTGGACACGACCGACGAGTGGATACGGACCCGCACCGGAATCGAGCGCCGTCACGTCGCCGCCGCCGACGAGTCCACCGCCGATTTGGCCGAGGCGGCTGCCCGGGTGGCTCTCGCCGACGCCGGCCTGGACGGCTCCGATCTCGGCGAGATCATCGTCGCCACCGATACCCCCGAGGTCTACACCCCCGACACCGCCGCCTTTCTCCAAGACCGTCTCGGGGCGGGGCCGGTGCCGGCCTTCGACCTGGGTGGGAGTGGTTGTGCCGGATTCGTGCAGGCGATCGATGTCGCCCGGGCGCGCATCGCCCTCTCCCCCAAGCGCATCCTGGTGGTAGGCGTGGAGCTCATCACGCGGCTCATCTCCTGGGAGGATCGCGAGACATGTGTGTTGTTCGGCGACGGGGCCGGCGCCGTGGTCATGGGGCCGTCCCAGGGCAGGGCCGAGGTGCTCGATGTCGTCTCGGGGACCGATGGCTCCAAGGCCGCCATCCTCACCCTGATGACCGGCGGGACCCGCCATCCTTTCAACCAGGCCGCCATCGACTCGGGGGCCTACCAGCACCTGGCGATGGACGGGCGACAGGTGTTCCGCGAGGCCGTGCGCAGGATGTCGGAGGCAGTCACCGCCGTTCTCGGACGGGTGGGGGCGGGCCTCGAAGACGTGGCACTGATCGTTCCCCATCAGGCCAACCAGCGGATCATGGACGCCATCGCCAAGGTGCTGGGAGTGGAGCCGGGCCGGGTGTACTCCAACATCGCCGAGTACGGCAACACCGGTTCGGCAACGGTTCCCCTGGCCCTGTGGGAAGCGCACAGCACCGGCCGCATCGCCCCCGGTGACCTGGTCATCCTCACCGCCTTCGGGGCCGGGTTCCACTGGGGGGCGGCTGCCCTTCGCTTCTGACCGGCACGCCGCCGTGGGCAACACCACAATCAGGCACATGCGAGTCGAAACACATCTTCCGTTGGGCAAAGTCGATCCGGGAACGCGTGAAACCGAGCAACCGGTCGTGGTGGACCGGGTGCCCGCAGATGCCGCCTTGGTCGAGTCGCTCGGCTTCGACGGGCTCGTTCTCACGGAGACGAAAGAGGACCCGTTCGTGATCATGGCCATGGCCGCTGCCACCACCGAGCGGATCTCGCTCACGACGGGAGTCGCCATCGCCTTCCCCCGCAGCCCCACGGTGACCGCCATGACGGCCTGGACGCTGCAACGAGGGTCGAGGGGGCGGTTCGTCCTCGGGCTGGGCACCCAGGTGAAAGGTCACATCGAAAGGCGATTCGGCCTGCGATGGTCGGCGCCGGGACCCTGGATCCACGAGTACGTGGAAGCGGTACGGGCGGTGTGGGACACGTGGCAGCACGGCGCACCCCTCGACTTCCACGGGGAGCATTACCACCTCACCCTCATGAACCCGCTCTTCGACCCGGGACCCATCCAATGGCCCGACATCCCCGTTCATCTGGCGGCCGTCAACGCCCACATGGCCCGGGTGGGCGGAAGGGTGACCGACGGCGTGCGCCCCCATCCCATCTGCACCCGGCGGTATCTCGAGGAGGTGCTGCGGCCGGCAGTCATTGCGGGCGCCACCGAAGCGGGCCGGGACCCCGCCGCCGTGGCGGTGGTGGCCAGCCCCCTGATCGTCACCGGACCCGACGAGGAGACACTCGACCGGCGCATTTCCAACGTCCGCGCCCGCATCGGCTTCTATGCCTCCACCCGGACCTACCGTACCGTTTTCGACCTCCACGGTTGGGGTGACATCGGCCGGCACCTGTCTGAGTTGTCACGACGCCAGCACTGGGACGAGATCGAACGTCACGTCACCGACGAGATGGTCGAGGCGATCGCCGTCGTCGCCACCTACGACGACATCGCCCGACAAGTCAGCGAGCGCTACGCCGGGGTGTGCTCGGGAGTGGAGTTCTCCATTCCCGTTGACAACCCCGACGACGAGGCGCGCCTGGCGGACATGGTGCGCACCATCCAGTCGGCCTGACGATCCCCACCGCCAGCTCGTTGGTCAGCGGGAGGCCGCCCGCCTGTAGAGGCGGATCGACAGCGGGGCGAACACCGCCAGGATGATCACGACCCAGATGAGCGTGTAGAGGATCGGATTCTGGAGTGACCATGCCTCAGGAGTCATCGCCAGTGGGTTGGGGTCGACGTTGCCGAACAGCTGCCTACTGGCGGCCGTAACCGCCGACACCGGGTTCCAATCGGCGAACACCCTGAGGGGAGCGGGGAAACCGTCAGTGGGGACGAAAGTGTTGGCCACGAACGTCAACGGCATGATGACCATGAACGAGGCGTTGTTGACCACCTCGGGGCTGGGCACGAGCAGGCCGACGCAGGCCATCACCCACGAAAAGGCGTAGGCGAACAACAACAAGAGCACGAAGCCGGCGATGGCGTCCCACACGGAGGTGCGAATCCGCCAACCCACCAACAAGCCCGTGCCCGCCATGATGGCGATCGAGATGAGGTTGTAGAGAACGTCGCTGCTGGTGCGTCCCACCAGCACCGCCGCACGTGACATCGGCAGGGACCGGAACCTGTCGATGATCCCCTTCTGCATGTCTTCGGCTAGGCCGGCACCGGTGTAGGTGGCGCCGAAGATCACTGTTTGGGTGAAGATGCCGGCGATGAGGAATTCCCGGTAGCTGATCCCCGGCACATCGATGGCGCTGCCGAACACGTAGGCGAACAAGAGCACGAACATGATGGGTGACAGGAGCACCCACACCAGCACCTCGGGCACCCGCTTGATCTTGATGAGGTTGCGTTTGGCGACGGCGGCGCCGTCGGCGGCCGCCCACATGAGTTGGTTCATCTTCCATCCTCCTCGGAGTTGCCTGCGAGCTCGGGAGCTTCGGTCGGGCTGTGACCGTTCGAGCCGCTCGGCGCCTCGGCGACGTGACCGGTGAGGGTCAGGAACACGTCGTCGAGCGTGGGCCGGCGCAGGCCGACGTCGAGCACCGAGATCGAGTTGCTGTCGAGCAGACGAAGGGCTTCCATGAGGGTGCCGGCGCCACCGGTCACCGGGACGGTGAGGGTGCGGTTGGCCTCATCGAGCATGACTTCGCCCGCCGCCAACCGGGACAACACCTCTTGAGCGGTGGCGAGAGCGGTGGGGGAGGCCAGGACCAACTCGATGCGTTCGCCCCCGATCTGACGCTTGAGCTCGTCGGCCGTTCCCCGGGCTATCTCGCGGCCGTGGTCGATGACCACGACGTTGTCGGCCAGGCGATCGGCCTCCTCGAGATATTGCGTGGTCAGCAGCAGGGTCGTCCCCTGGCTGACGAGTCGGCGGATGACTCCCCACATGTCCATCCGGCTACGGGGATCGAGACCGGTGGTGGGCTCGTCCAGGAACAACACCGCCGGTTCTGCCACCAAGGCACCGGCCAAGTCGAGGCGGCGTCGCATCCCCCCCGAATAGGTCTTGACGGGACGGTCGCCCGCCTCCGTGAGAGCGAACTGCTCGAGGAGCTGACGGGCGCGAATCTTGGACTTGTGCCGGCCCTGGCGGTAGAGACGCCCGATCATGTCGAGGTTCTCGTACCCGGTCAGGTGCTCGTCCACGGCAGCGTATTGATCGGACAGGCCGATGAGTGCCCGCACCTCGTTGGGGTGTTCGGCCACGTCGATACCCGCTACCTCGGCTGTGCCTTCGTCGGCGTCGAGCAAGGTCGAGAGGATGCGGACCGCGGTCGTCTTACCTGCCCCATTGGGACCCAGCAGTGCCACGATCGTGCCCTCGGCGACCGTTAGGTCGAGACCGTCGAGGGCAACGACCTCCTTGTACCGTTTCACCAGGCCCGTGGCCCGGACCATGTCTGTCATGGACGCTCCTTCGCGAGTGTGCTCAAAGTGAGACCGGCCGAGTTACCTGCAACTCATAAAGGGAACCTACGACTTCGAGCGCACTCCAAGTCAAGTCGGGCGCGAGGCGCGATGGGGGGTAATTTGGCGTTACGGCCATCGGTGCTGATTCAACCCGATGACCCGGACAGATTCGGTCCGCATTGCCTTCGCGTCAATGCGGCTCACACGTAGGGCGCCACCTCGGTGGCCAGGCGTTCCATCAACTCTTTCTGGCGGCTGTCGCTCATGGTCGCCAGGAAGGATCGCGCCACGAAGTCGACCGGGATCCCGGCGCTGTCGCGCAACTGGTTGAGTTCCTCGACGATGTGATCGGCGGGACCAACCAGGGTGGATCGTGTCAGTGGGGACCGGTCGGGATCGTAGGGCGGAGCAGAGGGCGGGGGTCCCGAGCGAGTGGCGGAGGCTTCCATGTCGGAGTACTTCCAGGTCATGTGCCACAGGTCGTCACCGTACTCGGCCCACCCCTTTTCGGCAGTTTCGGAGGGTATGAGCACCGAATAGTGGATGAATCGGAAGGTGGCGGGATCTCGCCCAACTCGCTCGAGCTCGTCGGTGGCCCACCTCACCTGGTCGAGGAACTGCGCGGCGGTGGCATTGGAGAACAACCCGTCGGCGAGGCGGCCGGCCCGACGAATGGCCGGTTCGGCGCCGCCTCCGATGAGCACGGGTATCGGCCCATGGGGGACCGGCCGCACGGCCACGGCGGGCAGGTCGTAGATGTCGCCTCGATGGTGGAATGGCCGACCCGACCACGCCTGCGGGAGGATGGTGAGGATCTCGTCCATGGCTTTTCCCCGAAGGCGGAGGTCGGCACCAAGACCTTCGTACTCGATCGGGTTCCAGCCGAGCCCGAGTCCCAGTGTGAGGCGTCCGTCGCTCAACAGCTGGGCGGTGGCGGCATCCTCCGCCAATCGAAGGGGGTGATGGAGGGGAGCCAGCACCACTCCCGTCCCGATCTCGATGCGAGAGGTGGCGGCGGCGAGGGCTCCGCTCACTACCAGCAGAGAAGGCATGTAGCCGTCGTCCACGAAGTGGTGCTCGGTCGTCCAGATCGACTCGAACCCGAACCGTTCTGCCGCCACGGCCAGGTCGACCGTGTCCCGATAGGCACGGCGCCAGTCGGTCTCCCCGGGGCGGAGTTGAGCGCTGAGCAATCCGAAGCCGAGTCCCATCCGCGAAGTGTACGACTGCGTGGTCGTCGTCGCGCCCGGGGTGTGCGGAGTTGCCAGGAAAAACGGCCTGGTCTCTTGACTTCAAGTGAACTTTATGTCGTAGGGTGACCGAGTGTCACCGAGTGAAGGAGAGAAGTAATGCCTACCGCCGTCATCACCGGAGTCTCTCGCGGCCTGGGAGAAGCGATCGCATCTGTGCTGTCCGAGCGCGGATGGAGGCTCGTCCTCGATGGACGGGAGGAAGAGCCGCTGGTGCTCTTCGTAGAGAAACTGTCGAGTCGGGCACCGGTGGTCGGCATCCCGGGTGATGTCACCGACCCGGACCATCGGGAGAGGCTCCGTGAGGCAGCGGCCGTCACTGGCTCTGTGGACCTCCTGGTTAACAACGCCAGCACCCTGGGCCAATCGCCGCTGCCGACACTCGAGGAGGCCGACCTTGCCGCCTTCTCGGCGGTATTGGACACCAATGTGGTGGCCCCGCTGGGCGTTTTTCAGGCCGTGTCTCCCTACCTGGCAAAAGGCGCAACGGTGGTGAACATCAGCTCCGATGCGGCGGTCGAACCGTATCCTGGCTGGGGCCTCTACGGACCGAGCAAGGCCGCTCTCGACCACCTGTCGGCGATCCTGGCGGCCGAGAGAGCCGATCTCAGGGTGTACGCCTTCGATCCCGGTGACATGCGCACCCGGATGCAGCAAGACGCCTTCCCCGGAGAGGACATCTCAAACCGGCCTTCCCCCCAGGAGGTCGTCCCCCGCTTTCTCCGTCTGCTGGAGGAACGGCCGCCCAGCGGAAGGGTGGTCGGTTCAGAACTCGTCGTGGTCGCATGATGGTGCCGGTCGCTTCTTCGACTCGTCCCCTCCCGACCGGACGCCCCGCGTCCATGCCTCCCGAGGAGCGGGGTCTGCGCCGCGATGAGGTGCGGCTCCTGGTGGTTCGGCCGGGTGGGATGGAGCACGTTCGATTCTTTGAGATCGGCGACCATCTCCAGCCCGGCGACGTGCTGGTCGTCAACACGAGCGCGACTCGACCCAGCGCTCTCGACGGGTCCTGGGGCGGGCGCCCCGTGGTGGTTCATCTCTCGACGGAGATGGACGACGGGAGTTGGCTGGTGGAGCTCCGACGACCCGACGGGAGCGGACCGATCGTGGATGCGTCCGCCGGAGACGGTATCGACCTCGACGAGAGCGGTCGCGTCGTGCTCGAACGTCCCTGGGCCCCGGCCGGCCCACAGCGCGTGTGGCGGGCGGCGGTCGCCGCTCCCGGCGGCGTGCGTCGTCACCTGCGGCG
>JBGTLA010000141.1:0-10348 GCA_041744375.1 Acidimicrobiia bacterium
GCCGGACCTACGCCGGGGTTTGGCGGCGCATCGAACGTGAGGTGTCCGCCAAGATGGACGCCCAGTTGGCAATGGTGATCTGACTGTGCCGCCACTTGGCGATTCGCCGTCTCTCCGTGAACCAGGCACTACCGCGTCGACCATGAGCCCCGCCGACCCTCCCTGAAAGGGTGCGAAGCTTCCCTTCCCCGCCATTCGCTCGCCTTGTGACGGTGATTGGGGTCTTCGATACACCCTGACTCGACGACTGCTTCGAGTCAGGAACCGTCGACGTCGATCAGCAACGATGCCAGGCCGTGGGGATCGATGACGTGAGCGTCGTGTCCCACCGGCAATTGACGGTACGTCCAGCCTCGCGACCGAGCATGATCATCGGAGTCCCGGAACACCCAACTCGCCGCATCGGGTGGCTCACAATCTATGTAGGTCGTCGCCACGGCATCCACCGCCCCGCTGAGCCGTAAAGGCTGGTCGAGTGACGCCAACGGATGGGGACCAACATGAGACATGTACCACTCGGCTATGTGCTCGGGAAGGTCTTGGTCGTCGGCGTCGAACCACACGGGAACCATCCACCCGCCGTTGTCAGCCGCCAGAGCACGGAAGTGGGCGGCGAACTTCTCACCGGAGAGCCCATTGACTGATTGTCCGTCTCGGGGAATGAAAGCGTCTACATAGACGAGGTGTCGGATGCGGCCCGGCGCCCGGTCGGCAACCCCTGTCACCACCGCACCCCCATAGCTCTGTCCCACCAACACCACGTCGGTCAGGTCTTCAGTTTCGAGAACCCCAAGGATATCGTCGACGTGGGAGTCGAGATCGGTGTCGGGGCGGGCTAAATGGCGTCGCTCTCCCAACCCCGTGAGCGTAGGGCGATAAACGAGGTGGCCGGACTCACCGAGCAAGTCGGCCACCGGCCGCCATTCCCAGCCGCCTCCCCAACCACCGTGAACGAGGACGAAGGTGGCCATCCGATTGAGCGTACCCTCGCCACGCCCTGGCACACAGATGCACATAGGAGCGCCTAAGTTCTCATCGCGGCACGGTTTCCCCGCCCTTTGAGAGACATGGGATCGTCTCGTCGCGCCCATCATCGTGTCGATACGATTCCTGGCAGGTCCGGTAGGTGCTGGCATCTGATCGGCAAGACGCAAACGCGACGGTTCGCCCGTCGCCTGATTCGCGAGGAGACAGCACCATGCCTGGCCCCGACCATCGACGACGCCTGACTTCCTTTGTGGTGGCAATGGCCCTCCTCATCGCTACGCCCCTGGCAGTAGTAGCCGCCGACGCCTTCACCGACGTCCCCAACTCCAACGTCCACCACGACGACGTCACCTGGCTGGCAGAAGCCGACGTCACCCGCGGCTGCAACCCGCCCTTAAACGACCGGTTCTGTCCTGGCGACTCAGTGACTCGCCAGCAGATGGCCTCGTTCCTGCGCCGTCTCGCCGAGAATCAGGTGGTCGACGCAGCATCCGTGGAAGGAATGACGGCGGCAGAACTGCAAGGGCAAAGCGGACCACAGGGCCCTCCCGGACCAGCAGGCCGGCAAGGTAACGCCAACGTGACGATTTACGACGCTGGTCCCCATGACTTCTCAATGGCTCCTACCTTCTTCTTGACCATGCCCGATGTGGGCGAGGCAGAAGCCGCCCTGAGCCTGTGGCGGGTCGACTTGGTGTACGACTTTGTGCCTGACATCGTCTACCACCTCCCCGGGTGGGGAGGACTCGGCGGCGCCAGTGAATACCGCGTTTTTCACTATTGGGATGTGGGGAACCAGTTTCGTATCGAAATTGTCCGTGTGTCGGGACCAGGTGAAGCGTACGAGTCAGTGCGGATCACCCAGATAGCGGCGTCTTCTGTGACCCCTCTCTCAGGCACGGCCTCCACGTCGAGCAACATTGCTTCGGACCTCGACAAATAGAGCCAACCTCGGGAGGCAAAGCGTCTCGCACGCCAATCGAGAACATCGGCGAGCCTTCCCGGATGTTGGTCATCCCTGCGGTCAGCACGAAACAGAGGGTGATGGCACCGCCAAGAGTCACCCCGACCGGGTAGAGGGGATCACGGCAAACAACCGAGCAAAATCGGACGGGTAATCAACCTTGAGAGTCAGCTCCTACCTTTTCGGTGGCTGCCGAGCTTGCCGAGCTGCGACCGCCCGGTAAGGCTCTATCTGCTCCAAGAGATCGTCGAATACGAACCGGGAAGGCGTACGCCACTCCGCCGATACACCCGGTTGGTGTCGACCACCAGCCGGTGACGACGCTGAACTACCCGCCGTAACGCCAGTTGGGCGGGCTCGGGCATCCGCCAGGGTTCCAACTCGAGGAGCTCGCCGGGCCGGCTCAGCATGTCGGCATCGATCACGTCGGACTTGTGCTTGGCCGACAACGCTCCCGCAGCCGAGCAGAATCCCGAGTCCCGACCAACGACAACGAACAACCGGCCCGCTCCACCGCGAGCCCAGCGCCCCTATTCATACAAGCCGGTAAAGCAGAGGCAATCGAGCTAATGGAAAAGGTGTGCTCGTTGAGACGGCAAGGACACGAGTACCTTTTGGGAGACCATCGGATGGGGGTGTGGCATCGACAACTCCTCGACCTCCTCGCCTTCTCGGGAGTCCCGGAGATCTTTATGAGTCGAACTAGACCCATATGGTCTTGCCAGTGTCCGGCCTCAATCCCAACGGTCTGATACTTCCCGACGCACTGCTTGTCGTCGGTGTGGCACCGAGGGAGAAGACGAGGCACTTCTCTCCAGAAGGGCTGACCACGATCGTCAAGCGGGTGGGCTAGACGGACTACGTAGGAAACGGCGTGGGGCCGGCCGCTTATCGCTCGGAGGCGCCGCCAAGCGGTGGGGGTTCGGCGCAGCTGTCATGTCACGGCGGGCACTTCGGGGGCGACTGGGGGACGGTTCCAGGCTTTCTGGTAGGTGGCGAGTAGAGCGGCGACTGTGATGGCCAGCCATACGAGTTGGGCGTATCGGAAGCTGCTTTGGTATGTGAAGAAGTGGGTGAGGAACATGACCGGCCAATACCAGAACACCAGCCATGCCCATTTCTCGCCTCGTCGGAAGGCTGTCACTGCGATTGCCAGGCCGAAGAGGTCGAGTCCGATTGTTCCCGTTGATGCCCAGTGTGAGATGAAGTCGACGTACTCGGTGGCGGAAGCGTCCCCGGCGATCACAGTTGGCATGTCGTAGCCGAAACGTTCCCAGGTGCTAGTTGCTGTCGAGGGGTCGATGAACGATATGAGGGCGAGAGGAAGGACGCTTGCGGTCAGGAGTACAAACCAGACCCAAGCGAACCGCACGTACCAACTTTCGGACTTCACGAAGGCTCCTTTCGACTTTTCGGGGAAGCTACGACCAGGCGTGGGGGACGGCTATCCCCAGTTCTGGGGATAGCGGCGCACCCAGCGCAGCCGTACAGTGAGCCGTTGTGGACACCCGTGAACTGGAGCGCCGCGCCGAGAGGATCGCACTTGGAGACTTCGACCTCGAGGGCATGTTCTTGGCATTCGACCGGTTACTTCGCCGGGCCATGCCCTACGCCGCGGCGGCCTGGTCGACTCAAGACCCCGCCACTGGTCTGTTCACGTCGTGCACGGTTACTGGGTTGCCCAAGGACCTCGAGAGGGAGGCGCAGCTGTTCCGCCACGAGTTCAGCGACGGAGAACCGGCGACATTTCAGTCGCTGATCGCCGACGGCAGAACCGTGGCGATCCTCAGCGAGATCACAGACCACCATTTGGAGCGGGCGGCACGTTATCGGGATCTCCTCCGGGGCTACGGATGCACCGACGAACTCCGGGCCGTACTGTGGGCGGACGGGCTCCCGTGGGGCAGCGTCATCCTCTATCGAATGGACGGGACGTTCGACGCCGAGAACGCCGCCCAGGTGGGTGCCATGGCACCCACCTGCGCCCGCGGTCTCCAACTCGCTCTCCTCCGGTCAGCAGCGACGCATCCTGAGGCCATGGAGGATCCGCCTGGCATTCTCGAGGTCGACCTCGACGGTCACGTCACCGCCATGACCGCTCCCGCCCGACGGTGGCTCGACATCGGCGGAGCACCCCTCGTCACCGCCGCTAACAGTGTCGCGGCTGCCATTCGCCAACATGAGCGGTGGTCGGGGGCGACGTCGCGGCTCTCCCTGCCAAAATCGGGAGTGTTGTCACTGCACGCTTCGATGACCACCGGTGACAGCGGCGACGTGGCAGTGATCGTCCACGCCGCCCGACCTGCAGAGGTGTCAGCGATGCTGGTAGACGCCTACCGGCTCACCCCCAGACAACGTGAAGTCCTCGGCCTCTTGCTGCTCGGGCGCTCTCTCACCCAGATCGCTCACCAACTCGACATCTCAGAACACACCGCCAACGACCACCGAAAGGCCGTGTACAGCCGGGTGGGAGTATCGAGCCGATCCCAGCTCGCCGCCCTGCTTCAAGCGGACCAATACGACCCCCGCACCCATGCCGGGGTCCCACCCAGCCCCTACGGCGGATTCCTCAATGCATAACCGCAGGGGGGCGAGGCCATGATCGGACACCGAGCCCAGAACTTTGCGGGACCTGATGGCTTCTCGGCTCGATCGGACCCGAACCCTCTCTGTCGGCAGAGACGTTGCCACCGTCGACGTCGTCTAGAGATCCGGGATTGCGGTGCGGTGGCTCGGTCTGCGGTGTCTGCTGGCAGCGACATGAATTGCGCGGGTCCAGCTCGTCGTCCTTGTGGCCAGAACCGGCGGGACCCTGGGTTGAGGCAAGGGGAGGTCACCACGTGAAAGCGGCCGTCTACGACTGGTTTTATCGGATCTGGGCGCCGTGGGACGGAGTGGGAGTCCGTCCCGATCTCATCGACCTGTTGAATCGCGGCGACGTGGACGCCATAAGCCACCCCCGCACCTTGGATTTGGGATGCGGGACGGGCGTCAACGTGGTCCACCTGGCGGGGAGAGGACATGAGTCATACGGCGTCGATTTCTCCCGTGTCGCTGTCAAAAAGGCCCGCCAGCGGGCCCGCGGCGCCGGCGTTGACGCCACCTTTGTGGAGGGGGACCTGACAGCCGACTCCATCTCAGGTCTCGACGGCAAGTTCGACTTCTTCACGGACTTCGGCACTCTCGACGACCTCAAAGGGACCGCCCGCTCGGAGATGGCTTCACTAGTGACCAGCCTTGCGCGACCGGGAGCCAAGTTCATGGAATGGTGCTGGTACGGAGACCCAGAGAACCTCCCACGCATCAGTTTCGTAAGCACCTCCCGAATGTCCCACATCGCTCCCGGAGAACTGGAGTCGCTGTTCGGACACGACTGGGACATCGAACCGTTCTCATCCGATCAGCGATGGAGAACAGCATGCTTCCTCCTGACCCGCCGCTGACCATTTTTCTTCAGAAGATGGCCCGTCGCCGCGTCGAAGGTCTCCACGCCATCCTTCATCGACTTTGAGCCCTGCGAAGTCCTGTAATCACGGGTCAGCATCGGATCCAGCGATGCGCCTTTGACTCTGCCGACGCTGGGATAGGCAAAGCGCTAAGCAGTTCTCGATGTCGAGCAATAACGTGTCGGGAGGTCAGCCTTCGTACCGCCACACCCGCACACCGTCTGGGTCGATGCTGCGATGAGAGCGTTGTCGTCGCTGAGTACCCAAGCGATTTGGCTTACCTGGTGTGGGCGGCCGAAACGGCGCGTTCGGCCAGCGGCTAGTCCCAGAGGCGGGCGACGCCGGACAGGTTTGGCACGGGTTGTGCGGCCGGTTCGCCTCGAGAGAAGCTTCGTAAGTGCCGGCCATTATCGCCATCCTCACCTCCGCTACTGCGTGTTCGCGACAACGGAGGCCGTCCGGTGCCACAGCCCATGTGGCTTCGCTGATTGAGGCCCCTCAACAGGCCCAACATGCATTCCCTCGGCGCGCGACCGGCGTGCCACGCGAACTAGCGGCCGCTTGGGCGGCCTTCTGACGGCACAACTGTCCACAGAAGCAGTATTTCCCGGTCGTGCACGTGGGCGGCGCCATGCGATGCCCGGTGGACACCTCCGGTTTCCTATTAGATGTAGCCTCGGTAGGTGCTTCTGGAGAGAGAAGGAGAACTAGGTCTCCTTACCGACCTACTCGCCGATGTTGGCTCATCGGGCGGCCAGGTCGTTCTGATCCGGGGTGAGGCCGGCATCGGCAAGAGCTCTTTGGTGCGCGAGTTTCTTGGTTCGGTTGCCGACATCGCCCATACTCACATCGGGTTTTGCGATGACTTGCAAACACCCCAGCCCCTTGGTCCTCTTTGGGACATCTCCCGCTCCGATCCGGCGCTTCGGGAGGCTCTTGGGGGCCGTGACCGCCAGGCCATACTGGAGAGTTGCTACGACTTGATGGCAGGCTCGTTACGTCCCACCGTGGTGGTAATCGAGGATACCCAATGGTCCGACGAGGCGACCCTCGACGTCGTCAAGTATCTGGGACGTCGAATGGCCATGATAAATGGGCAACTTCTTCTCACCTATCGCATAGGAGAGGTCGACCGCGATCACCCGCTGAGGGGGGTGATAGGTGACTTGCCACCTCAAAACGTCGCCCGTATCGACCTCAATGGTCTTTCGAGGTCCGGAGTGGCTGAACTCGTGGGTGACTCGGGGATCGATCCCGACCTGGTGCTCTCGGCCACGAATGGCAACCCGTTCTTGGTGACGGAGTTGGCCGGCGTTGGGGGTGACCACGAGGTGCCGGCGTCGGTTCGGGACTCGGTGCTGACTCGGGTCGTCAAGCTGTCCGCGACAGCCCGAAAAATGTTGAGGATCATGTCGGTGATCCCAGAGCGGATCTCCCGGAAAGACGTTCTCCAACTGACTGGTGGGTCCGATGATGAGCTGGGAGAAGGTGAGAGGCTGGGGCTACTCGAGGTTGACAGCAACTCAGTCTCGTTTCGGCATGAGCTGATCAGGCGTGCCGTGGAGTCGTCTCTGACGATCAGTGAAAGTGTGGCCATCCACCGTCGTCTACTTGAAGCGCTCCCCGCTGGGACCGATCCGGCCAGGTTGGTGCATCACGCCCTGGGGGCCAGTGACATTGACAGGCTCGTGGTTCACGCCCCTGAGGCAGCTCTGGCGGCGGCGGAGGTCGGAAGCAATCGCGAAGCGGCCGCCCAGTTCCGTGGTCTCGAGCCGTACCTGGGTCTGCTCGAGCCGGCCATGCGCGCCGACATTCTCAGTCGCTGGGCATTGATCGAGCATTACTTGGAGCGGGTCGAATCGATCGGGATCATCGATCGGGCGATAGGGCTGTATCGAGAAGAGATGCCTGTCGAGGACTTGGCGCGGGCACTGATTGTGGGTGTCGAGGTGAACCGGACCCATGGACGGTCCGGTGTTGCCAGGGAATACGCCCTCGAGGCGATCCGGCTTTTGGAATCGGGTGAGCCGAGTGATCGTCTGGCTCAGGCACTGGCTGCGTATTCCTGGCTGCTGATCGGTTCAGGTCAAATAGACGAAGCGGAGGCTGCCGCCAACCGGGCGATCGGCGTCGCCGAGCAGGCGGGCGCCGAGCTGGCTCTGATAAGTGCCCTCGGTGTGAAAGGCACGCTGGTGTATGTGAGGGGGAAGCCCGGCGGGTTGGAAATAATGGAGCAGTTGCATCAACGCGCCCGCGGCGGCGGCTACCGCTACGAGGAGGTGATGGCCCTGCTTCGGATGGCCGAGGTCGCCTTGGAGATACGGGACATAGACCGGGCGTCCGACTTTTCGGTTCGGGCGAGGGCCACCGCCAGTGGCTATGACCTGCCGATCTTGGAAACCCGAGCCAACCTGGTGCGCGCTGAAGGCCTGCTTTGGAAGGGCGCATGGTCCGAGGCCGAGGACCTGGCGACAGAGACGATCGGGCGGCATTCAAATGCTGATGTTCGATTGGCTGCGATCCTCGGCGTGATACGAACCCGGACCGGTCGCGGAAACGCCGTCGAATACTTGGAACAGGCGTGGTCCCTGGCAGTGGAGAGTGGGGAAATCGATCACCTCCTGGGTGCCGCCGCGGCCAATGCCGAACGTATGTGGGTCGCAGATTCACCCAACTTCAGGATGTTCGAAGAGTTCCGGGCCCTCGTGGACAGCGGAATCAGGTTCGAGTATCCGTGGCCGGCGGGCTCGTTGGCTCTGTGGATGTGGAAGTTGGGTGCACTCAACGAGGTTCCAGACGGGCTTCCCGCACCGTACCGGGATCTCCTGTCGGGCCGGCCCGGTCAGTCGGCGTCGTTTTGGACGTCGAGAAAGATCCCGTATGAGAAAGCAGTTGCCCTCATGTCAGGCGACGTGCCCCAGCGCCTAGAGGCGCTGGAGATACTCAATGGCCTCGGCGCGGCGGAGGTGGCGGCCCGGGTGAGAAAGGAGCTACGAGCCGAGGGTGTTCCCACTCCGCGCGGGAAGGGACAGGCGACAAGGGGCCACGCTGCAGGTCTCACCGCCCGTCAGGCGGAAGTTCTCCAACTTCTCGCCGAGGGCTTCACCAACACCGAGATCGCCGACCGGCTCTTCGTCTCGCCACGAACCGTCGAGCATCACGTATCGGCGATTCTGGCGAAACTGGACTCCTCCACCCGCGAGGGGGCCGTGCAACGGGCTCGAGCCGAGGCGCTCATACAGACCTAAATCGCGTACCCCCCCACCCATTTATAGGGGTGTTCCCCCGATGCTGTGCAGCCCCGGCAT
Organism: Acidimicrobiia bacterium; assembly: GCA_041744375.1. Classification (GTDB taxonomy): domain Bacteria; phylum Actinomycetota; class Acidimicrobiia; order Spongiisociales; family ZC4RG35; genus JBGTLA01. The sequence goes on from JBGTLA010000141.1 coordinate 8,706, forward strand.
CGATACCTTCGAACACGTGACATCGACCCGCGAAACGAAGGAGTACCTATGTCGCTTTACATGGACGTGCACACGGTCGAGGGAGGAGTTTCCGCCGCTGACGTGGCCGACGCCCACGTCAAGGACCTACAAACCGGGGCCAAGTACGGGGTCAACTATCTGCGCTACTGGGTCGACGAGACAGCAGGGAAAATCTTCTGCCTCGTAGAGGCCAATAGCGCCGAGGACGCCAACACCGTCCACCGAGAGGCTCACGGACTCGTCGCCGACGAGATCTACCCGGTCAGTGAGCACAGCTGACCTGCCCGAAACGAACTCAAAGTCAGAGATCAGGAGAGGCACATGAAGAGAGCTATCACAGCAGCGATGCTGGCGGCAACGATGGTGCTGGGTGTCGTACCCGGCGTTGTCGTGGCGTCGCACACCTTCACAGACGTGGCCGACTCCAACATCTTCCACGACGACATCGCCTGGCTCGCAGAAGCCGACGTCACACGCGGGTGCAACCCGCCTGACAACACCGAGTTCTGCCCCGACGACAACGTCACCCGAGAGCAAATGGCGGCGTTCATGCACCGGCTGAACAACCATCTGCTCGACGAGTCGGCTGCCAACACACCCGGGCCGCTGGCCCACCAGCTCGCCGCCGCCAACCTGGCGACGGCCCAGTTCCAGGACGTTGAGATGGCCGAATCAGCGGGGTATGTCAGCACGATCGACGCATTGGGCTGTTTCGAGAGCCCCTCCGCTGGGGGAATGGGGCTCCATTACCTGAACGAGTCCTTGCTCGACGCCTCAGTCGACGCCACCCGGCCAGAGGCGCTGGTGTACGAGCTCGACCACAACGGCGACATCACCGAGCTGGTGGCCCTCGAGTACATCGTTCCCGTGGAGGCATGGGACGAAAGCCACCCTCCCAGCCTGTTCGGCCAGCACTTCCATCAGCACCCGGTGCTCCCCCTCTACGTGCTGCATGCGTGGATCTGGAAGGACAACCCGAGCGGGATGTTCGAGGACTTCAACCCCAAGGTGAGGATGTGCCCCGACGGGGTGCCCGTCTTCGGCACCGACCTCCCCTGAGGACGGCGAGCCCGAACGAGATGAGGGCCGGTTCGTCCGGCCCTCATCTCAGGATGGCAGTCGGTGCCGCAGGTGGGCGCAGTGATATCCCCACAGTGTCGGGGGTTCCTACGAGCGTCGGTGCTGTGACCGCCGGGGGCATTGATCGTCACAGAAGCGCTACTTGCTCTTGTCGGAGAGCGGGAGGCGGCACCATTCACATTGACGGTCCAAGGGTGTCACCGGAGACCTCGAAATCGACCATGTCTCGGATCTGCGAGCAGCTCGACTCCGAGGTCGCTGCCATCCGTGACCGAGCACTGGAGCACGTCGACTTCCCGTACGTGTTCGTCGACGCCCTCTCAACGGCCCAAAGAGCACCGGTCGTCTCCCGCGCCGTCATGGTGGCCACCGGTGTCGCTTCGGACGGCAACCGAGAGCGCCTTCGACCTCGACGTGGGCGACAGCGAAGACGAAGTCTTCTGGACCCAGTTCCTGCGTCGTCTCAGAATGCGGGGCCTCACTGGGGTGGTCCTGGTCATCTCCGTTTGATGGACCGCGGGCGCGACGCGACGAAGTACGCC
>JBGTLA010000142.1:0-3063 GCA_041744375.1 Acidimicrobiia bacterium
GCCACTACCGCGGCCCCGCCCCCAGTCGTAGCCGCCACTGCCCGGTCGATCGACTCGGTGTCGAGTACCGAGGTGAGAGGTCGGCCACCGATGGTGGCCGTGCTCACGACCGGCACCATCTCGGCTCCATGGCTGCCCAGCGTGAAGGCGGTCACGTCTCCGGGGTCAACTCTGGCCGCGCTCGCCAGGTGGTGTCGGAACCGAGCCGAGTCGAGAGTGCCCGCCATCCCGACGACTCGCGCCCGCGGGAACCCGCTCGCAGCGTGAGCCGCCATGGTCATCTCGTCCAGGGGATTGGTGACGACCACGAGTACTGCTTCGGGGGAGTGATCCGCCACCTGTTCCGCCACCGAACGCACCACCCGGCCGTTTACGTCGATCAAGTCCGAGCGGCTCATCCCGGGGCTGCGGGGGCGGCCGGCGGTAACGATCACAACGTTGGCCCCGGCGACCAGTTCCAGGCCGGTACCACCCGTGACCGAGGTGGTGGAGCGGGTGATACCGGAGGCATGCATGAGGTCGAGGGCGACCGATTCGGCCAAGCCGGGAACGACATCGATGAGGACGATCTCTTCGGCCGCGCCGAGGCTCGCCGCCAGGTGGGCGGTGTTGGTGCCGACCCCGCCGGCTCCCACCACGGCGATGCGACCGAACCGAACAGGGTCCAGGCCCCGGGCCGGCTCGGATGGCACCCAACCCGGGTGGCGACGATAGAGGCCGCGTCGGATGGCAGCGGCGCCGTCGGTGACAGCCACGGCCGGTTCGTCCAGAGGCCCGCGTCTGATGTCGAGCCCCAGCCGCGCCGCCGCCTCGGTGGCCGAGGTGGTGACGATGGCGGTGGGAGCGACGGCCAGAATGCGGTCGCCGTCCCGCCAGGCGGTGAGGATGTGTTCCTCGCCGACGACGCCCGCTATCACTCGCTCCGCCCCTCCGTTGCTTCGAGGGCGGCCACTGCCGCCTCCATGGCGGTGGACACCTCGGCCTCGGTCCCACTCATGAAGAAGCGTCCGTACCGGCCTACGGCCCGCACTTCGACCACGTTGATCGAGGCCGCCTTCTCTGCTTCGTTGGCCGCCACCGACGAGTAGGCCGCCGGGGAGCATTCGATGATGCCCAGGGTCTGACCGGGGACCAAGAGGGCGCCCTTGCGCCACTTGTTGAGGAGCTGGGCCTGGTAGGGCTCCACCGATGTGATGATCTGCGTCGACTCGACCCTGGGTCGCATCCGGTCGCTCATCGAGATCCCGAGATGGGCCAAGATGGCGTCTCGGGCTGCGCTGATCTCGGAGTTGAGAGGTGAGCGAAGGATGAAGAACCCGAACTCGCGCTCGACGATCTGGGTGGTGGCTTCGATCGTGGCGGCCTTGAGGGCGACGTCGATCACCCGGAACACTTCATTGCCAGGGGCGAGTTCGCCCACGAGCACGGTGTCGCCCGCCAGGGGTATGGAACCCTGGACGGTGGCGCCGTTGTAGGCGGCGAACTGCGGTTGAAGTCGATCGATTTGGATCAAGGCCCTCACGCTGACGTTGCTCACGCTCACACTCCGTAGACGTCGTAGATGCTGCGCCACGGACGAGACTCGTAGGCGACGCGCTTGATGTTGATGAGGTGCAGGGCTGTCACGTTGTCCGACACGATCGAACCCGATCCCGTGCCCGTGCCCAACATGAAGCTGGGCTCGATGTCGGCCGAGTATCCCATGGCCCCCATGAGAGCCGGTTGGTTGATGAGGATCCGGTTGGCGGAGAGCCGGGCGAAAGTGCCGACCACCTCGGCGTCGTCCGCGTGCACTGCCAGAGTGTGGCCGGTGCCGCCGAAACGGAGGATCTGCTCACACCGTTCGTAACCCTCGTCGGAGCTCCTCACCTCATACCAGGCTAGGACGGGGTCGAGCTTCTCGCGTGAGAGGGGTCGTCCTCGTCCGACCTCGGTTTCCGGCGACAAGAGGACACGGGTTCGCGGGGGAACTCCGAAAGAGGCGCGTTCGGCGAGTCCCCCGGCCGATTGACCAACGGCCTCGGGACGAATGCTCCCGTGCTCGTCGAAGAGAACGGCCGCGAGACGATCGGCCTCGGCGGCGGTGCAGAAATAGCCGCCGGCGGAGCGGATCTCTGCGCGCAAACCGTCGGCGACGGCCCGGTCGACGATGATCGCTTGCTCGGCCGCGCAGGCCGTCCCGTAGTCGAAGGACTTCGACGTGAGGATCTGGTCGGCGACCTCGGCCAGGTCACTCCTCTTCGACTCGTGGACATAGACCGGGACGTTGCCCGGTCCAACCGCCAGCGTCGGCTTGCCCGACGAGTAGGCGGCCTTGACCATCGCCGACCCTCCGGTGGCCATCACCACGGCGGTTCGGCGGTGGCGCATCAACTCCGAGGTGCCTTCTTGAGTGACTTCGGTGAGGCACTGGATGAGGCCGTCGGGCGCTCCCAGCTCGGCTGCCGCCAGGCGCATCACCTCTGTTGTGGCCGCCCCGCATTGCACAGCCCGCGGGTGGGGGGCACACACGATGGCATTACCCGCCTTGATGGCCGACAACACCTTGAAAATGACCGTGGACGTGGGGTTGGTGACGGGGATGAGGGCGGCCACGACCCCCATCGGCTCTCCGATGGCCATGATGCGGGTGGTGGGGTCCTGCCACAGAACTCCCAGGGTCTTGACCTCGCGCAACCATTCCGCCACCCCCAGGCTGTTGAAGAGGTTCTTCACCCTCTTGTCTTCTGCGTTGCCGTAGCCGGTTTCGTCGACGGCCAGTTGCCCGAGGCGGGCGGATTCCACCTCGATTGCACGGGCCATGGCCTCCACTATCGGGTCGATTCGGTCCGGCCCGAATGATCGGAACGCCCGCTGAGCCTGGTAGGCGCGCTCGCCAGCCTGGCGGGCCTGGGCGATGCTGCGAAGATCAGCGTCCACGGCCGTCTCCTCCGGTCACGCCGACGGCACGACGCACGGTTCCGGGCTCCGAGCTGGCAAAGCCGATAGCTTCGAGCGTGCGTCCGGCCGTGGCCAGGTCGGCACGCACGGCGGCTGAGACGGTGGCGATCAGCGAGTCGGTGA
>JBGTLA010000143.1:0-12514 GCA_041744375.1 Acidimicrobiia bacterium
GGCGGCGTGATAGGTGGGCTTGGCGGTGTCATCGAGCCGAAAGGAGCGCATGCCGAGGCTCGAGGCCAGTTCGCCGAGAGGCGCCGCCAGCTCGTCGCCGGCGGTCACGGCCGCCCATGACCCCGCCAGGGCCTCCGCTCCCCGCTCTGGGTCGGGGAGCGTCTGCAGGGGGTGGAACGACCCGAGAAGGGTGCCGCCGGAGCCGAAAGGACCGAGGGCGGCAACCGAGGTGAAGCCCGACAGATGCACGACTGCACCGATGTGTCGAGAGACCGGCGCCAGGCGTTCGGCCACCGGCGAGATGGCCGCGTCGGTGACGGCCACGACCATCAGGTCGGCGCCGGGAAGGACCGCATCCCAATCGAGAGGCGGCCCGAGGTCGGAGGCACGCCTCGAGAGCACTCCGACGATGTCGTGGCCAGCGGCGGCGGCGGCCAGACCGAGGGAGCCGCCGGCCCGACCCGGCCCGACGATGAGGAGTCGCATGGAGGTGAGGCTACCGCCGGCGCTCCCCCGGTTGCCGAATCAGGCGCAACCCAGGGTTGGAGACGTCGCTGGGCGGTGGCTGGAACCCTGGGTTGCGGTTGGTTCGCTCAGGGCTCGAGTTCGTGGCTGGTGATCACCGGCCACTCGGAGTCGAGACGGGCCTTCATGTCCTGGTAGCCGTCCCGTCGCTTCCAGAACTTCGTCTTCCACACCCGGAACCGCCGGGGATTGCCTTCGTCGGGGGAAGTGTCGTAGCGGTCGTCCCAACGCTGCCGCCGCACGTCGGGAAGGGTGAGCTCGTCGGGGTCTTCGACCGCCGACAGAGCCTGGTTGGCGGCGTGGCGGACCCGGCGGTGCTCGCGCTTGCGCAGGTCGCGATCCGGTCGTGTCTCGTCGTAGCCGGGGATGTCCTTGCGATGGTCTCGAGCCCGTCGTGCCATAACTCCTCCTTTTGGGTGGTCGGGTCCGGATTTCCAGTCCCGTTCAAGGAGGGGCGCGCACCGCCATCACCCCCGAAGCTAGCAGCGTTCACGATAGAGAGCGTCTCCCCAAGGGGACGAGCCGCCCCCGGACACGCCGCCGATAGTCGCCGTACCCGCCATACGTCCCCAGGAGGAGGCGTTCTTCGTAACGGGCCTTGAACCACAAGAACACCGCCAGCAAACCAGTCGCGGCCAGAGCCCGGCTGGCCGCCAGGACGATCGACACTCCTAAGAGGATGAGGATCAAGCCCGTGTACATGGGGTGGCGAACCCACTGGTAGGGACCCGACTCGATCATCTCGCCGGATCGTGTCGGCTCGGGAAAGGGCGACACGTGCGAACCGAGGGCCGCCCATGACCAGGCGAAGATGCCCACCCCCAACAGGGCGAGGACCCCACCCAGCACGGCCGGCGGGGTCAAGGTGACCGGCGCCTCGGCCTCGAGGAACACCAGCACCCCGAACAGCGTCAGCAAAGTCACCTGGGCCAGGACCAAGACGACCGAGGTGGCGGAAGGCCCGGAAGGGGGCGCAGCGTCGGCTGCGCCCACCTTCACGACCCCTTGCTCGGCTACGTCCGGCAGACACTCGAAGGCGGTCCTGGCGCCCAGGGGAGCCGTCGGCCACACCTCGGCCATCGGCTCGACCACGAACCTCCGTTGCGCCGCTCTCGGATGGGGCACGACGAGACGGTCCGATTCGATCGAGATCGGAGTGCCGGCGCCGTCCACCATCGTCACGAGGTCGAGGTCCAGGGTGCGCGGCCCCCACCGTTCGACTCGCTCCCGCCCGGCGGCATCTTCGATGGTGAGGAGGCGATCGAGGAGATCGTGCGCTCCCAGCGGCGTGTCGATCACTGCTACGGCATTGAGGAAGGGAGCCTGTTGGGGTCCACCGATCGGCGCCGTCTCGTAGAGCGACGAAACGGCCACCAGGTGTCCCAAACCGGCCACGTCTCGCATTGCGCGACGGATCGTCGCCTCTCGGTCGCCCATGTTGGATCCGAGGGCGACCGCAGCTCGGTTGGGCTCTCGTTGGCGAACCAGAGTCACTGTCACATCTTCGAACGGCACCTCGATGGGTGCCGCCGGCTTGTGGACGGTCACCGTTGCCCCTGCCACCCGTGGGTCATCGAGAGCCAGTTCCGCCACCCGCGCCGCCACCCGCTCGATCAGATCCCAGCGTTCACCCGCCACCAGCCGATGGACGGCTGCCGCCAGCCGGCCGTAGTCGATGGTGTCGGAGAGGGTGTCGGATTCTCCCGCCGCGGAGAGGTCGAGCGCCAACGTCAGGTCTACCAAGAAGAGCTGGCCCTCGGCCTTTTCACGGTCGAGGACGCCGTGATGGGCGAAGACTTCGATTCCGGTTATCGAGATGGAGTCGGTCACTCGCCGTCTTGGGGAATAAGCGAGCGGCCCACGGGCCCCAAGGGGCGCCCCAGAATCTCCTGGATTACGGCGACTGCCAACACCGGATCGTCCAGCAAGCCCGAGGACACCAGATAGCCGCCCAGCACTCCCGCCAGGCTGTCATCGATCACTTCCCGGTGGATCAGCACCCGGGCAGCAGGATCGGCTAACGCCTCGTCGAGGGCGGAATGGATCATGTTGCGGTCGGAGCGGGTCACCGGGCTGGACACCGGCACCGAATAGGTCTCCAGGCCGGCCTCGGCATAGGCCGAGGCGTTCTGGTTGGCGGGAAGGAGCGAGACGACGGCCCCGATACGTGCCTCAGCCACCAGCCAGTTGATCTCCTCCTCGCGACGCACCCGCCGGTGCTGGAAACCGTTGCCTCCGATGCGCTCGGACACGGCCAAACGATCGGCGATGACCCACGTGAACCCCCTCGGTTTCAGTCCGGTGATCATCTTGGCCATGGCCACCAACGTTACCGACCCCGTCAAATCGAAGCCGGCGGGCGGACGCTCCGAGAGAGTGGCGCCGCTGTTTCAGGGTTTGGCGATGGCGGAGGCTATGCGGGCAGCCTGAAGAGAAGTCCCAACATCGTGAACCCGGACGATGGCCGCACCTCGGGCGATGACCAGGGCGACGACGGCAGCCGAAGCCACGTCGCGAGCGTGGGGATCCTCCGCCCCGGTGACCCGGGACAGGAACGATTTGCGCGATGCACCAATCATCACCGGATAGCCCGTAGCGACCAGCTCGCCCACCTGGCGGAGCAGTTCCAGGTTGTGGCCGACGGTCTTACCGAAGCCTATGCCCGGGTCGATCACGATCGCCGTGCGCTCGGCCCCGGCTGCTTCGAGCGCGGCGGCCCGGCCCACCAGGTGGTCCCTCACCTCGGCCACCACGTCGTCGTAACGGGGGTCCGCCTGCATCGTCGTGGGAACTCCCTGCATGTGCATGAGGACGACACCGGCACCGGCCGACACCATGGTCGCCACCATCTCATCGGTACCCGCCGCGGTGATGTCGTTGATGATCTCCGCTCCGCTGTCCATCGCGGCGGCGGCAACCTCGGGTTTGGTGGTGTCGACCGAGACGACCACTCCTTCAGCGGCCAGCGCCTCCACCACGGGGAGGACCCGGCGTCTCTCTGTCGCGGAGTCGACCGGCGCGGCTCCGGGACGCGACGACTCTCCGCCTACGTCGATGATGTCGGCTCCGGCCGAGTGGAGTCGACGGGCGTGGTCGATGGCCTCGCCGGTGTCCAGATACAGCCCGCCGTCCGAGAAGGAGTCGGGGGTCACGTTGACGACACCCATGAGGAGGGGACGGTCGAGAAGTAGGTGGCGGGTGCGGGTCCGCCACCTCGGGGAGGGGACCTCAGGCACGGGTCCCGTACAGGAGCGACATCGCCTCAGAGCGGGTGGCCATGTCCTCGGCCATCGTTCCCCGCACCGCCGAGGTGACGGTGGAAGCGCCCGGTTTCCTGACTCCGCGCATCGACATGCACAGGTGCTCGGCTTCGATCACCACGAGCACCCCCAGCGGGTCGAGTCGCTCCACCAGGGAGTCGGCCACCTGGGCGGTGAGGCGCTCCTGCATTTGGGGGCGGCGGGCGAACCCGTCCACGAGTCGGGCCAGCTTCGACAACCCGGTGACGCGGCCCCGGGGAAGATAGGCGACGTGGGCCTGGCCGTGGAACGGGACGAGATGGTGCTCGCACATCGAGTAGAAGGGGATGTCTTTGACCATGACGATCTCTTGGTAGTGCTCGTCTCCGAAGAAGGCGTCCACGACGTCGCCGGGATCGTTGCCGACCCCGCCGAGCACGTCGGCGTAGAAGCGCGCCACCCGCTCCGGTGTCTCCGCCAGCCCCTCCCGATCGGGATTCTCGCCCACCGCCTCGAGGATTTCGCGCACGGCACGTTCGATTCGATCCAGGTCGACGGGGAGATCGCTCATCGTGAGGTGATGCTAGGACGTTGGTGCACAACAGCGGAAGCCTGGCGCCGGCGGATCGCAGTGCGAGGTCGTCGTCGACGGGAACCTGGCTGTTCCGAGGGCGAGTGCCGAGCTCGCCAGACCTTGCGACATCTTTATGACATTTGTATGACGTCATTTTGACATTGCACTCTCCAGCTGGCACAGTCCTTCATGACATCAAAGTGATGTCATCACGATAGGAGGATGGTATGGTGGTCCCGACACTCGACGCAGTGCACGCGCTCCTCGAACAGAGGTACCGCACCTACAAGAAGGAAGGCAAGTGGTGAGGCTCGATCCGATCATGACCCAAATCGAAACAGCGGTCGACGCCCAGATGCGGATGATGGGCGCCGAGGCAGCCGAGGCAGCGGTGGGTTTCATGGACGCCTTTCGGCCGGCGATCCGGGCAGCATTGCTCGAGGTGGCCCAACAGTCAGCCGCCGAGGTGAGCGCCCAGTTGGGTGACCGTCGGGTCGACGTTCGTTTGGGTGGCGGCGACCCCGACCTGGTCGTGTCGGCGGCCGAGGACCGTTCCCAGACATCATTCGAGGATGAGATGGAAGCGCGCATCACCTTGCGTCTCCCCGGCGCGCTCAAAGGCGTGATCGAAGACGCCGCTTCTTCTTCGGGCGACTCCATCAACAGCTGGGTCGTCGACGCCCTTCGCTCCAGCGCCCGTCGCAAGGCGAGCGGAACCCGCTTCGACGAAACCATCGAGTTGTGATCCACGAGATCTTCGGTGTCGAGGGCCCGCCCAGGATCGAAGCATCGGTGCCGGCGGGTTCCCTCGTCCTCGAACAGGGCCCAGACGGAACGGTCGAGGTCACCGTCGACACCAGTCGGCCGGAACCGTGGCGGGTGACCAAGAGCGGAAACACGATCACCGTGTCCTATGAACGGATGGGATTCGGCACCGGGGGCCGAGCCACGGTCCGGGTTGTGGTCCCGTCGGGCTCCGCTTTGCGAGCCGAGACGGCTTCCGCCTCGGTCACCTCCCACGTCGACCTCGGCCAGGTCATCGTCAAGACGGCTGCCGGCGACGTGCAGCTACGCGACTGCGACTCGGCCGTGGTGAAGAGCGCCGCCGGGGAGCTGTCGATCAGGAACGTCGCCGGCGACCTGGCCGTCAAGTCGGCGTCCGGCGACGTCGACGTCAATGTGGTGTCTGGATCAGTTTCGGCCACGACCGCTTCCGGTGACGTCTCCATCCAGGAAGTGTCGGGCGCCTTCACCGCCTCCTCCGCCTCGGGTGACGTGAGAGTGGCCCGCTACCTGGGAGAAGACCTCGAAGTGTCGACGATGTCAGGCGACATGAGCTTCGGTCTGCCCGCCCGCACCAGCGTGAAGCTCACGGCCTCCACTCTGTCGGGAGATGTGAGGCTCCCCGAGCGAAGCGACGGCTCCGAACCGCCCCTTCGCCACATCTCGGTTCGAGCCAAGTCGGTTTCGGGTGACATCCGCCTCCAGCGCCTCAGCTGAGCGGTCCGTTCCACTCCCGTTCTTCGATGGGCACCTCAGGCGGCGGCCCCGATGGGGGCCAATCGGGTAGTTGCGGTGCGCTCAGAGGCTGCAGGGTGGCACGCCAATTGTCGAGCCGGAGCATGAAGGTGGCCGCCTCCTGGCGGAGCATCGTTCGCTGGGGGCAGTAACCGGTGCCGTCGTGGCAGCCCCTGGTTATGCCGGCGGCGGCTATGGCGTTGATGTCGTTCTCGGCCCAATGGCCGTTGTCGTCGTCGAAGGCGTCGGGTCCGGCCGGAAGGGCCAGGGAACGGCGGACGAGCGCCGCCACCTCGGCCCGGCTGACAGGGGCGTCGGGACATACGCGCGTGTTCGCCGGCGGGTTGCAGCCGCGCATGATTCCCGCCGCCGCCAAGGAGTTGAGAACGGGCTCACCCCAATGGCCATCGTCGTCGCTGAAGGCATCCGTCCCGGGAGGCGGAGAGATGAGTCGATGCATCATGGCGGCGATCTCGGCTCGGGTGAGGGGATCGTAGGGGCACGCCAGCCGGTCGTCGCAGCCGAAGAAGAGGCCCCGGGCATGCAGCTCGGTGAAGGCGCCCTCGTGCGGGCTGTCGTTGTCGTCCAGGAACGGATCGACACACCCGACCCGGCTGGTGGACCCGACCACGACCTGGTCGTATACCAATTGCAGCTGGTTGGGAGTGGCGTAGCTTCCCCCGAAGTAGACGTTGTTCCACATCTCGCGAACCCTGATGTGGGTCTCATCGGGTCGACGGAACTCGAGACCGGTGACAGTCGCCACCTTCTCGCCGTCTACCCACGCCTCGAATAGGCCATCTGACTGACCGGGGGTATTCAGGCGGACATGCCCCTCGAGGCACGTCCACCGATGTTGTGGGAGCCCAACGTCGAACATGATCTCGTCGCCGCAGGTCCCGGCCTGACCGAGGTGGTAGAGGTACACCCCGATCGGAACCTCGTTGACGCCTGCCCCGTTGGTGCCGACCCTCTCGAACATGTGGCGGGCCGACCATCCGGGAGCACTCTCCGTCGAAGGGTTGCAGCCCTTGGCGCTGGCCGACAACGAGGCATCGGCCAGCCCCGGGAGTTTGCCCGAACCCACCGGGTAGAAGCCGGTCAGACGGAGGTGGTACCGATACCAGGCCTCATCGACCGGTTGGCTGAGGCGGGCGTAGGGTCCGAACCCCCGAAATCCCCCCGCTGGGACGGTGACCTCGAGGCCGCGACCCAAGAACCCGCGCACGAGGCGGGTGTTGCTGAGGTCGAGGATGCGCAGGTCCGCCAGATAGGGGTGGGCTTCTCGGACCTCGGCGATGGCTTCCTCCCACGACCCGTCGATCGGCTCTCCGTCCCATGAGTCGTGCTCGTACTCCTCGAGCAAAACCACCTCGGCACCACCAGGCGTGGCCACACCGAAAACCAGCACCGCCACCAAGAAGATGTCGAGAGTGAAACGAGTCCTGCTCATAGGCCAACTCCTGAGGTTCCCCCGTCGAGTCCGGCGATCGACGTCGACGACCATCCAACCACAGCCACGCCGTTACGTGGGGAAATCCGCTCTCGCTTGCCATGGGATTCAGAAGCAGTCGTCGTGCTCCACTTCACTCTCCAGTTGCCCGTCTCGCCGCCTCACCCTCGCCTCGTCCGAGGCGACCCGCCCTGCGGCGAAATCCTCCCACAACGGCAAACGCGATCCATGCCCGATACCACCGGGAGACATCCAGAGTCAACAGTCGGCCACTGCGTCGAGGGCGGCGCAGATTCGCCGACGTCCGTCTCCACCGAGCCTGCCGAGGCGTTTGGTGAGCACCGACTTGGGCACGGCGGCAAGATTGTCGAAAGTGGCGACGCTGTCGTGGTCGATTCCTTCACCCGGCCCGACGGGGATGCACGTGGGGATCTCGCGGATCGTGCTCGTCACCGGGGCAATGACAACGTTGTTGAGCACCGGGATGACCTCGTCGCGCGAAACGACGAGGACCGGCCGGCGCTTCTGGTTCGGTGTCTCCATCAACCAAAGCTCGGCCTGGGCTACCACGGTTCCGCCTCGGTTATGGCGATGGCGCTGGCCATCGCTAGTTCGTCGTCCTCGGGGCTCTGTGGGCGTAGCCGATACGACTCTGCGATCGCCGCACCGACACGGGCCCGGCGGACCGACTCGGCGAGGTGGTGGACGCCGCGGCGGATCACCGCCGATCGGCTGTCTCCGATGCCTGCGGTTACGAGCTCGTCGATCAGCGCAAGCTCTCCGTCGGTGAACCGAGTAGGCACGGGGGTTGTCATACGTTGCAGTATACGACTTGTAGCGCAGAGGGAAAGAGGCCCAGCTGCTGCGCGCCTCGGCAGGTGCCACCTACCGCCCGGGGCCGGGCTGTTCGAGCCATACCCGACCGCCGGTGCGTTCGAGATCAGGCGCCGGCGTCGGCGGGGCGGCTGGCCGAGCGTCGACTCTCGCGCTCGACGGTGACCTCGGTGGTCACACCCGGATCGTCGTCTTCGATCGTGGATGCGGCCGCCTTGACCTCTGGGTGCTGCTGGGGATCCGCCGGGTAGCGGATGCGCATGCTCCCGTCGCCGGCGTGCTCCCATTTGGGCACCTCGGCGAAGATGACCGCCACTTCATCGCGATCGACGGTCTCGTGATCCAACAGCTCGGTCACCATCCGCTCCATGGCGTCCCGGTGACGAGTGAGGATCTCGTTGGCTTCGGCGTGGGCGGCGTTGATCATCTTGCGGACCTCGTTGTCGATGAACGCAGCCACTTCGTCGGAGTAGTCCTGTTGGCGTCCGTAGTCGCGGCCCAAGAAGACCTCCCCGTTGCCCTTGCCGTACTGCATGGGACCGAGCTGGTCTGACATTCCGTACTCCATCACCATCTTGCGAGCGATGGCGGTAGCCTTCTCGATGTCGTTGGCAGCACCGGTGGTGGGGTCGGCGTAGATGATTTCTTCGGCCACCCTCCCCCCGAGCAACATGGCGAGCTGGTCGACCAGCTCGGAACGCCGCACCAGGTACTTGTCGTGGGTGGGAAGAGCCAGCGTGTGGCCGAGTGAGCGGCCCCGGGCCACGATCGTGACCTTGTGCACGGGGTCGGCGTTGGGCAGCGCCCAACCGACCAGGGCGTGGCCCGTCTCGTGGTAGGCGATGAGCTTTTTCTCGTCGTCGCTCATCAGCTTGGACTTGCGTTCCGGACCGGCCATGACCCGGTCGATGGCCTCTTCCAGCTCGATCATCTCCACCTGGGTCTTGCGACGCCGGGTGGCGAGGAGAGCTGCTTCGTTGATGAGGTTGGCGAGGTCGGCGCCGGTGAATCCCGGGGTGCGGCGCGCCAGCACCTCGAGGTCGATTTCCTCGGCCAGGGGCTTCCCCTTGGAGTGCACCTCGAGGATCATCTTGCGGCCCTCGATGTCGGGGGCGTCGACCACGATTTGACGGTCGAAGCGGCCGGGGCGGAGCAGCGCCGGGTCCAATATGTCGGGGCGGTTGGTAGCCGCCATGACGATGACTCCGGTGTTGCCCTCGAATCCGTCGAGCTCGACCAACAGCTGGTTAAGGGTCTGCTCGCGTTCGTCGTGTCCGCCCCCCAAGCCGGCGCCGCGATGGCGCCCGACGGCGTCGATCTCGTCGATGAACACGATGGCGGGAGCGCTGGCCTTGGCCTGTTCGAACAGGTCGCGCACCCGGCTGGCGCCCACACCCACGAACATCTCCACGAAGTCGGACCCCGAGATGGACATGAAGGGAACGCCGGCCTCGCCGGCCACGGCCCGGGCGATGAGGGTCTTTCCGGTTCCCGGAGGTCCGAACAACAGGACGCCCTTGGGGATCTTGGCGCCCATCTGGCGGTAGCGCTCGGGGTTCTGGAGGAAGTCCTTGATCTCTTCGAGCTCCTCGATCGCCTCCTCGAGGCCGGCCACGTCCTTGAAGGTCACCCGGGGCTGGTCCTTGGTGACCAGCTTCGCCTTGGACTTCCCGAACTGCATGACCCGGTTCCCGCTGCCCTGCATCTGCATGAAGATGAAGATCATGAAGCCGATGAGGATCAGCCACGGCAGGAAGCTGATCAGGAGGTCGACAAACCCGGGGGGCTGCGGGTCGGTCACGAAAGATGTGCCCGACTCGCGCAGGATGGTGGTGAGGTCGCCTTCGAACCCGTCGGGGTAGGAGGCCGTCACGTCGAAGCCCTCGGGCGGCGCCTCGCTGTCCAAAATCCGGGCGTTCACCTCGTTGCTGCGGGCGAGAACCTCGACCGACTCGAACTCCCCCGCCTCGACGCGGGTCAGGAACTCCGACAGCGGCACCTCTTCGGGGCCGGTGAACTGGTCGAACCAAAACTGGGCCATCACCGCCAACATGACGATGGCGAGGCCGTAGACGAGCAGAGTTCGCATGGTTCGGTTCACGGTGACCTCGTAGGCGAGTGGTCCCGACGGGACGGTGACGTCATGCTACGGGATGGGTACCGTTAGGAGAACCCATGGGTAGACGCACTGTGAAGCGGGCCCCCCCTCCGGGAGCGTCGTCCACTGCGATCGACCCGCCATGCGCCTCGACCAAACCTCTGACCAGGTACAGGCCGATGCCGGATCCTGCCGTGGATCCGTCGAGACGCACGAACCGTTCGAAGATCCGGTCCCGGTCGTCGGCGGACACCCCTGGCCCCAGGTCGCACACGGCCACAACGGCCTCGTCGTCACCCCGTTCCACCTCGACGGTCACCAGGCCACCGGAGCGACCATGGATCGCGGCGTTCTCTACCAGGTTGACGATGACCCGGTCGAGCCGCAGGAGGTCCGCCTCCACCGGCACGGGGCCGTCGGCGCGCACCACGAAGCGATGGCCGGGGAATCGACCCCGCACCGTGTCGACCGCCTGCTCGGCCACCCGCCGCAGATCGAGCGGTTCCCGCTCGAGACCGGTTTCACCCAGATCGACCCGGCCCAAGTCGACCAGCTCGGCCACGAGATCGGACAAGCGCTGGGACTCGGCGGCGATGAACCGCACCGCTTCGGCGGCCGTGGGGTCATTGGTGACCACGTCGAGCTCCTCGAGGATGCGGGCAAACCCGATGATCCCCGCCAGAGGGGACCGCATATCGTGGGCGACGCCCACCAGGAAGTCGGTGCGTTCCCGCTGAGTCCGGTCGAGTTCGTTGAGGCGGCGTTGCATGCGCGCCACCCGCCGGCTGGAGACGATGGCGTCGGCAAGTTGGCGGCCGACGTCGGAGATGAGCTCAACGTCGCCTTCGTCGAACACGTTGGGCCGGTAGGACTGGACACTAAGGACCCCGATGAGGCGCCGCCCGCTTCGAGCCGGGACGCCGACATACGACCGGGCGTGAGCCGACTCTTCGCCCACGAGGCGGCGGAGCGGCACCGTCGATTCCATCAGGTCGCCGATGTGGACCGGCTCACCGCGGTCGAACACACTCTCGGTCAGGCCACCGGTCTTGCGTTCGAACGAGATGCTGCTGACACTGTCGCCTTCGTGGATGGCGAAACGCAGGCGCGAGCCCTCGAGGGAGGCGTACGAGACGATGTCGGCGCCGGTGGCACGGCGGATCGAAGCGAGAGCCACCCGCACGACCTGGTCGGGGGTGTCGCCGCGCGACAATGCGCGTGTGACCTCGCCGAGGACCATGTGTCGGCTGCTCGTGGTCACCGAGGAGCCCTGGGGCGAAGTGAAAACGACGGATCGTCTGGCTCTGGCAGGATCATCAGCTGGCGTTGGGGTCGAGGACACCGACATAGGGCAGATTTCGGTACTTCCCGGCATAATCGAGGCCGTACCCGACAACGAACTCGGGACCGATCTCGAAACCCGTGTACCGGACATCGATATCTACCCGTTGAACGCCGTCCTTGATCAGGAGTGCCGCGATCTCGATCGACTGGGGGCGACGGACCTTGAGACTCTTCAGCAAATAGTTGAGAGTCAAACCCGAGTCGATGATGTCCTCGACGATGAGCACATGCCGATCGGCGATCTCCTCGTCGAGATCCTTGAGAATTCTGACTACGCCCGACGTCTGCGTGGACGCCCCATAGGAGGAGACAGCCATGAAATCGAACTCGACCGGTATGTCGATGTGGCGGGCGAGGTCGGCCATCACCATGAAGGCACCCTTGAGGACACCGACCACGAGGAGTGGCTTGCCCCGATAGTCGTCGCTGATCTCGGCTCCCATGCGAGCGAGCGTCTGCGCGATCTCTTCCGCGGAAATCAGGGTTCGTATCTTTGCCATGTCCGGTCGATTCTGGTGCGGAGGACAAGGTAGCGGTCGGTGGCGGAATCGACCCAACCGAGGCCCAACCGGGCCACCCCCGGAATCCACACCGGCCCCGAGGCGGCCACCACCACCGGATGGTGGCCGGGGTCCCCGGCCGCCTCGGGAAGGAGCCGGACGGCTTCGGGATGGAGGGCAGCCGCCTCGACTCTCAACGGCCCCACCCGCTCGGCGTCGGCGACCATCCACCCACTGGAGAGCGGCATCGCCGGCGGTGCCTCTTCCCCGACAGCGCTGTCGATGCGCCAGTCTCCGAAGGCCGTGGTCCCTCCTACGACCAACGCGACGGAAGCCAGAGTCGAGCGACCACCCCGATGTGCCACCAGCATGGGGCCGCGCCTCGTCACCTCCACCCCTCCCCCCGGTTGATGGGCGCGTCGGCGGCCG
>JBGTLA010000144.1:0-1502 GCA_041744375.1 Acidimicrobiia bacterium
CCACTGCTTCTCGTAAATCCCATCGGCCCACACGACCTCCAACCGGGGGCAACGATCCTTGACCGACTCCAACACCGGCCTGGCCCCGTGGTAATCCTGCACATTCGCCGCCGTGACCACCACGGCGATCAGCAGCCCCAGCGTGTCCACCAGGGGGTGACGCTTGCGGCCCTTGACGCGCTTGCCGGCGTCGAACCCCTTGATCCCCCCGATCTCGGTGGTCTTGACCGACTGGCTGTCCAGGCTGGCCGCCGAGGGCTCCGGGTCGTGTTCGGAGGCCGCTCGCACCATCGGCCGCAGGGCCTCGTGAATCCGATCGATCGTCCCGTCGCGCCGCCACCGGTTGAAGTAGCCGTTGACGGTCCCGGCCGGGGGGAAGTCATGGGGCAGTTGCCGCCAGCCGCAGCCGTTACGCAGCAGGTACAGGATGGCGTTGAGGACCTCGCGCATGTCGGTGGTCCGGGGGCGACCGCCCCCGGGGGCCGGCGGCAACAGCGGCTGGAGGATCGCCCACTGGGCGTCGGTCGAATCCGTGTCGTAGAGGCGTCGGGACTGGTTCGTCGCGGTCCGGGGCGGACGGGGAGTGGATGGTTTCGGGGGCATGAACGGTACCGTCTTCGGGGGGCGTAGGTCACGGAGATCACCGATGAACCCCCAGGAGACACGATGTCCGAAGGATTGTCCAGACCGCTTAAGTTTCCAAACTCCCTCTCAGGTGAGCCAGGCCGGCGTCGGTGACCCGGGTGTCCCCGGGTTTGCATCCGATCCGGAGCGACCAGCGGCGATCGTCGGAGACGCGACGAGGGCGGCGGAACTCATCGGGGGGGCGTCGTCGGCCCTCGACGCCACGCCGGCATCCCGGAGGATGGGCCCGTTCGGGAGCCTGCGCGACCGCACCGGCAGACATCCAATAACATTCGCAGAGATTTCGATGGGCCTATAATTCCTTGAGGTCGAACGTGAACGAGTTCGACCGTTCCTCGACGGTGGCCGTCAGGCCCGACGTATCGGCGAGGGAGTACTTGGAGGGGACGAGCGACTTGCCCTTCTGGGTCGCCATGGCGATCTCGTGCTGCCGGCCGCCGCCGCCCTGCTCCATGATGGTCTTCTCCACGGCGGTGTTGTCGACATTCAAGGCGGAGATGGTCACCTTGTAGTCTCCCGGGAGGGCCCCATCCTCGGGCGTGAGGGTCGTGAGGCGGAAGATGCCGTCCTGGATGGTGCCGGTGGCAGGGCGGCCGTCCTCTAGGTCTGTCGGGATGAAATCGATGCGCCCCTTCTCGAGCGGCGCTCCCTTGAAGGTGACCTTCCCGGTGACGGAGTAGCGCTTGCCGATCCCGGTGTCGTCGCCGCATCCGAGGACGACGATCAGGGCGGCGCCGGCGAAGAGGGCGGAGGCCTTCCCCCAGGCCGGGGGGATTCGTCGCGTGTTCATGGGGACTCCGTGGATGGTCGGGCCGAGTTGGGAGGGGGTCGCCACCACCCCGGCCCGGGGGCGTCCG
>JBGTLA010000145.1:0-5791 GCA_041744375.1 Acidimicrobiia bacterium
CTGCGCTGGGTGGGCATCAACCTCGGACGCGCCCTCGCTCCCCTCGCCGACAGCAGTGAGGAGCGTTCGGGCCGGCCGTCGCGCTTTCTGGGCGGCCTCCTCGCCCGCCTCACCGGCGGCTGAAAGGCACCGGGTCGTTCAACGCAGGTCGGTGGGGGAGATGACCCAGACCTCTTCTTCGCCGAGTTCGTCTTGCAGAGATCGGACCTGGCGGCCGACCAGCGCGTCGTCGCCGTCCCACACCACCACGGCTTCATCGGCGTGGCGGGCGAGCCAGGCGTCGCGACGTTTGAACGCCGCCGAGGTCTTGGGGGTCGTGTCGGGCGGGACGGTCTGGAGCGAGACGGTCTCGTCGGCACCATCGACCAGGCGCCGGAATCGCTCTTTGGATGCCTCCGGCCAGCGATCTTCGAGACGGGGGAAGGCGAGAACAGCTACGTAGGGGACTCCCGCGTCCCGGGCCGCCTCGGCGCCCAGTGTCTCCGCCCCGAGACCCATCCCGCTGAGAACCTTGAGGTCGGGGTGGATCCGTTGTTTGGCGATGAGGATGTCGATCAGATGATCGCGCACGGTGCGGGAGATCTCGTTCTCGTCGTACCCGCCGAGTTCCGTGGGGCGATGGCCGGTCACGATCATGAGGTGTCCGCCGGGCCCATCGGTAGGGCGGGCCCGTTCTCGGCCGGCGAGATCGGGGGGGCCGACATCGGTGGGCAATTCCTCCCCGCGTCGGCCCTGTTGAGTGGTGGCCGCCTCCACGGCCAGTCGATCGGCGAGGTCGTTCCAGCGGTCCCCCGAATGACCCTTGACCCAGCGGAAGACCACGTCGCCCTTGCGCACGGCCGCCACCAGCGGCTCCCACAGATCGCGGTTGGCGACGGGCTGGCGGTTGGCGTTTTTCCATCCCCGCGCCATCCAGCCCTCCCACCATCGGTCCCGAAAACAGTTGACCACGTAGGTGGAATCCGACGTCACCTCCAGGGGGTGGGGAAGGCTCGTCACTGCGTCGAGTGCGGCCATCAGCTCCATCCGCTGGTTGGTGGTCGCCGGTTCTGCCCCCGCCGCGAATCGCCCATCGGGTGCCACCCAGGCCCATCCCCCGGGGCCGGGGTTGCCCGAACACGCCCCATCTGTGTACACGGTGATCCGCTCGGTCACGAGGCGATGATGACAGATTCGAACATCCGCTCCCATCGCGGCGACGAATACGTCCTGATTCACAAACCGAGATAGGAGAGTCGATGAGAAAGTTCACAGCTATCGTTGCCGCCTTTGCGGTGGCCTCACTGATGGCACTGCCCGCCTTCGCCCAAGAGGATGCGGCTCGCATCCATCTGATCCACGGAATCCCAGGAGTCGACGTGGATGTCTACGCCGGCGGGGAAGCCGTCTTCGAGGGCTTCGCCTTCGGCGACACCCAGGATCTGTCTGCTCTGGCCGGCGCCACCCTCGAGGGTCTTGAGGTTCGCGTGGCGGGAACAGAAGACGTTGCCATCGATGCCGGCGACACGGCGCTGCCCGCATCCGGCAATTACACGATCATCGCCCACCTGGCTGCCGACGGCACCCCGACCCTGGGTGTCTTCGAGAACGACACCTCGTCGATCGCTGCCGGAGAAGGCCGGCTGACCGTCCGCCACACTGCTGCTGCACCCGCCGTCGACGTGCTCGCCAATGGCGACGTCGCCTTCTCCAACCTGAGCAACCCCAACGAGGTGGCGGCCGATCTCGCCGCCGGCACGATCAGCGCCGAGGTTGTCCCCACTGGGGTGACCGAGCCGGTCGTCATCGGTCCCGCCGACCTCCCCATCACTGAGGGTGCCTCTCTGATCGTCTACGCCGTCGGTTCTCTCGACGACGGGTCGATCACGGTGCTCACCGAGTCGATCACCGGCCTGGGCACTGCCCCCGCCTCGGTCGACACCGGTAACAGCCCTGTCGGTCTCGATCCGATGATCGTTGTCGCCGCCCTCGGTGCGGTGCTGGTAGCCGGGTACGGCACTCGCCGCTTGGCCACCAACCGAATCTGATCGCCTAGAGGTCGAGAGGCGGGAGCGGGTTTCCTTGGCTGGGCCCGCTTCCGCCGTCGATCATGTGCTCGTGACCACCTCAGTCCACCGGTTGGCCCGCCATGCCCTGGCGGTTCTGGCCGTCGCCGCTTTGTCTGTTGGCTGCGGAGCCGACGCTCCCACTTCCGATGCTGTGCCACCGCCTCCGCCGGCGGCGATATCCACTTCGGCTCCGGTGACCACCTTCCCTGACACCACCACCACGCCCGCGGCGTCGCCGTTGGCGGAGGCGGTGCAACCGATCGGAAGCGCACTGTACGAGGAGCCGGCGGATCCGGCGCCCGCACCGATCTCACTCACGATCGCCGATCTGGGCGTGGAGGCTGCTCCTGTCGTCGACGTCGGCGTTCTCGATAACGGTGACATGGAGATCCCCGGCGCCGACGAGATCGGATGGTATCGATTCGGCCCCAATCCAGGCGAGAATGGAACGGCGGTCCTTGCCGCCCATATCGCTTACAACGGACGCGACGGGGTGTTCCGCAACCTGACGCAACTCCAGCCGGGCGACGTCGTCGAGGTGGGCTTCGCCGATGGGAGCACGCGTAGGTTCGCGGTGACGGAATTGGCCCAGTATCCGAAGGACCAGTTGCCCGCCGAGCGAGTGTTCGCTCGCGAGGGCTCGCCCGAGTTGGCGCTCATCACCTGCGGCGGTTCCTTCAACCGCTCCCTGCGCAGCTACGACGACAACGTCGTGGCCTACGCCGAACCGCTGGATTGATCTCCTCACGGTTGATCTACGCGCGCCGAGCCCTGACGTCGACGGTAGGCGGCCACGTTCTCACGGGTGCCGCAGGTGCTCGAGCAGTGGCGACGAGACCGATTGCGTGAGGTGTCGACGTAGACGTCGTCGCACGTCTCCGCTTGGCACACTCCGAGACGTTCCAGCCCCCCGTCGGCCAGCAAGGTGGCCAGGCCCATCCCCGTCACGACGCCGAGCCAGCTGACCAGACCGCCACCGGTCGACTCGAAGTGCAGGTGGGGGTGGTCCCCGTGGGTGGAGACACGAGGAACCGCGCCGTGATTCTCCAGGATCGAGTTGATGAGGCGGGCCGCCGTGTCTTCGTCCGGTGCCTCGAAAACGGACCGGAGCTCAGTGCGCAGTGACCTGACTCCCTCAAGGTCTGAGTGGTTCCCAGCGGGGAGTGCCCCCGCCCATGGCGCTGCTTGCCTCTGCAGGAACTCCGTGAGGGCCGAGGGGGAATCGAGCGAATCGACTCCCGACACGGCTCCGAGCGTGTTGATGAGCGCTCCCGCCAGCGAGGCGGAGTCATTGCTGTAATGGTCAAAAATCATTTGATCTCTTACGTAGATGCCACTAGTGTAATAGGTGTTCAGAGCAAGACTACTTACACAAGACTACTTACAAAGGTGGCCGCCATGCATCCGATCTCGGCGCTGATGATCGCCAGGAGCATTCAGGAAGAATTGTGGGGCCAGGCCTGGGGAGGGAGGCGGAGATCATGATGGCGGTGTATTGCCAGGAACTCAACACTCGGGTGTTGCTGGGAGCCGAGGCGATGCTAGGCATCGAGCGTGACGACGGGGGAGTGAGTCTGTTCTATCGTTGCTTGTGTGGGCGCCGCGGTCGACTGGCCAGCGGGCGCGCCAGGCGCTCGAACCAGAGCAGCGGCCACATCGAGTTGTGACAACCGGGACGGCGCTTATCGCCACCGTCCCTCCACACCGCTAGCGTCGCCGGGTGACCAAGATCCACGGCGGGCAGATCGTTGCGCGGGCGCTGAAGGCGGAGGGTGTGGATACCCTGTTCACCCTCACCGGCGGACACATCGTCCCCATCCTCGATGGATGTGTGCAAGAAGGCATCCGGGTGGTGGACGTCCGACATGAGCAGGCCGCCGTGCACGCGGCGGAGGCCTATTCCCGGCTCACCGGCCAGCTCGGTGTGGCGGCCGTAACGGCGGGCCCGGGTGTCACCGACGCCATCACCGGCGTGGCCAACGCCTGGCACTCCAACACACCGCTGCTGCTCATCGGCGGCCGTCATCTGGTTCGCCAAGAGCTCATGGGTGGGCTCCAGGAGATGGATCACACCCGTCTCTTCGGTTCCATTACGGCCTGGGCGGCGACAGCGTGGCAGGTCGACCGATTGGCCGACTACGTGGCCACAGCCGCCCGTCACGCTTTCGCCGGCCGGGGGAGGCCGGTGTTTCTGGACATCCCCATGGACATCCAGTTCGCCCTCGTCGAGGAGTCGGCCGTGACCTTTCCCACCGACTATCGCGTCTCCGTTCGTCCCGGGGCCCCCGAAGCGGTGCTGGACCTTGTCGTCTCCCGGTTGGCGATGGCAGAACGGCCCATGATCTTTTCCGGGGCAGCGGCGAGGGCCGACTCCGAACGTGACCTGTGCCAACTGGCCGAAGCCTGGGGAGCGCCGACCTATCTCAACAGCCGCGCCCGCGGTTCCCTCCCCCATGGGCATCCTCTTCTCGGGAACCACACTCGATCACAAGCCATGGCCGAGGCCGATGTCGTGCTAGCCCTCGGCATCGATTGGGACTTTCGGACCGGGTACGGCCGCAAGGTCGATGACGAGGCGTTCGTGATCCAGGTGGACGCCGATTCCACCAAGATCGGCTGGAACCGCCCCGCCCACGTGGGAGTGGTGGCGGAACCTGCCACGGTGGTAGTCCAGATCTTGGCCCGAGGGGCAGAGCTGGGGTCAGCTACGGCATCCACCTGGGCGCAAGGGGTGATGGACGCGGATCGGGATGCCCAGGCCGCCTTCGAGGTCGAAGCCGACGACGACACCTCTCCGGTAGCGCCGCACCGCTTCGCTCGCGACGTGGCCCAGTTCTTCGGCCCCGAGGCCATCGTGGCCGTCGACGGCGGCGACATCGTCTCCACCACGGCCCGCTGGTTGCAAGTGTCTCATCCGGGCCACGTGCTCGACCCCGGGCCGTTCGGCACTCTGGGCACCGGGGCGCCCTTCGCCCTGGCGGCCAAGCTCGCCTGTCCGGACAGACGAGTCGGCGTCGTTTTCGGCGACGGTGCGTTTGGGTTCAATGGATTCGAGTTCGACACCATGGTGCGCCTCGGCCTGCCGGTGGTGGCCGTACTCGGCAACGACGGCGTCTGGAACAACATCAAGACGTTCCATCGATTCAGCTTCCCCGACCGCCTGGTCGCCACCGACCTCGGCCGGCGTCCCTATCACGCCGTTGTTTCCGCGCTCGGTGGCCACGGTGAGTTGGTGCTAGATCCGGGCGAGATCCTTCCCGCCCTCCGGCGCGCCGAGGATTCCGCCAGTCCGGCCCTCGTCGACGTCCATCTCGCCGAGACGATGAGGATGTCGTCCAACTACAGCCAGTGACATAGCCCCCAGGCCGTCCTGGCGCCGTTGGATCGGCTAGATTCGGGTCGTGGGCGGAATCTCGATGGAGGCCGTGACACTCGCGCTGGGTGTGGTGGTGTTGGCGACGATGGTCGCCTCTCTCGTGCTGCGTGCAGTGGCTTCCAGCGGGGGCCGGCACCCGGGGAGGGATCTCACGCTCTACGAGCTCGCCCTTCTCGCCGGAGGGCCGGGCCGGGTCTCGGATACAGCCCTCGCCTACCTCACCTTGACCGGGGTCATCGAGGTGCGGGAGTCGACCGATCGGCTGGTGCGAGTGGCAGGACCCAACACCGTTTCCGACATCCACCCCGTCGAGGCCTCGGTTCTGGCGGCCATCGATGCGGCCGGCGTGCGTCCCGAAGCGGCCATG
>JBGTLA010000146.1:0-9503 GCA_041744375.1 Acidimicrobiia bacterium
CCTGGCTGTGGATCATCATTGAGGTTGCCGTGTGACGAAGGCCGTGGGGGCGGCCGGCTGTGTGCAATGTGCCCGGACGACGCTGTGGTTGAGCTCAGCAACCATGCACAGGCGGTCATCTTGTCGCCACTCTCCGCAGTCAGCACGGCGAGCGTGGTGAACAGCATCGTCTGCCATCCGGCCGTGAGCTTGTGGAACTCGGCCTCGGTTCGGATGACTCGCGCCGGGCCTTGATAGCGGCCGGGGGAGGTTTGTCCTCGGCATCGGAGCCGGCAACACCCCGAAGTCCGGCGCGACGTCGGCTGTTGTTCATCGCCGGTGTGGCGGCCACGGTGGCCATCGGGACGGTCTCGGCGGTGCTCGGTGACCTCGAGGGAGGAGCGGTAACGCTCGGGTTCGCCGTGGCCACTTGGCTCACCCGGGTGCGACGAGGAACCGTGGGGGCGGTCGGGGTGGCCCTTGGCAGTGCCATCACCGTCTATTTCATGCTGACCGCAGCAATGACCAACATCCGGGAAGGCTCGCCGATGTCCTCGGTCCTGATTTCGTCCGTTCTGGCGGCGGTTTCCCTGCTTGCCCTCATCGCCGCCGTAGAGTTTCTGGCCACGCGGGCTTCCGGGTCGACCACCGGACCATGGTTAGCTGTAGGCACCTCTGTTTTGGTGCTGGCAGGCCTGGTCGTCTGGGGTGTGAGCATCACCCGCGTCGAAATCGATGCCGGCGACATCGTCCTCGTGTCTGAGAACATGGCCTTCTCCGAGACGGAGCTGAGAGTCGACGAAGGAGAAGTGGTAGTCACCATGGAGAACAAGGACTTGTTCTGGCACACCTTCACCATCGAGGAGCTCGGGGTCGATCTCCGGGTGCCGGTAGGCGCCGAGCTGGCAGCAACGTTCGATGCGCCTGGCGGTCAGTACCAGTTCGTCTGCGCCATCCCCGGGCACCCCGAGGCAGGAATGGTGGGAACGCTGACCGTGGAAAGCTGACCATAACCCTGCGGGGGTATCAGCCGCCTGCTGCTAGCAGTGCTGGCGATCGGACTGGCCCTGGATCTGGTCGCACTGGGCATCACCGTCCATACCCGAACCAATCATCCGCAGGTGGCCGCATACGACTACCTGAGCGAGGCCGCGTACGGAGGTATCCCTCCGTACCGGATTGGATGGTGCCTGGGTGCGGTTGGCGTGTCAGGGGCGTGTCCAGAGGCCCGACGTCCTCGGTTGCAGCGTCCGGTTGACGACGTCGAGGGCGGCGTGACCTATCGTTTCGGGATCGGTTGCGTCGCGGATGAGACTACGGAATCTGTCTAGTTCTTGTTCTTGGTCGATAGCCGCACGGTTGAATCGGCGATCCACGAGGGCTCGAATCCGGCGGCGCAGGGGATTGAAGAGAAAGGCGGCCACCAGGGTCGAGGCTGCAACCGCCAGTTCGGTGTTTTGCGAGGGCAGCGAGGCGCTGAGTACCAGAACCGCTCCCGCATACACCAGTGCCAGGGACCCGACAACGATCGTATAGCTGAGGGTGCGGGAGATGATCCGGTCGATGGCAAAAAGCCGGTACCGGGATATCGCCGCGACGATCGATAGGGGGATCAAGGTGAAGGTGACCAGAAGGAGGTTCTGGGCGACCGGATTGTCGCCGAGGACGGCGGTCCCCACCGGGGTGAAGGACAATAGGACGAGGGCGGCCACGATGCCTAGAGCCAGAGTCACCCATTTGATCTGCTGTCTCTCCACAACCGAGGCACCACGCAGACGGGCCACCACCGACGCAGCCGCGCCCACTATCCCCCCGATGAGCGTGGCGTTGATGATCCACCATGTCGAGGATTCGTCGCCCAACACCTGCTCCCCGTCCAGGGTGAGAGCTTCAACGCTGGCTCCGATCAGACCGCCCACCATCCCCACTCCGGCGACGACAGCCACCCATCTCCACACCCGCCCGGGGGGGCGTCCGGTGGGGAACAGCAGAGGCAGAACCACCGCCAGCAGGAACAGAGCGGGGACCCACGCGAACCCGACCCACACCGCCACGAGCTGGGCCAGCGCCCCCAGTTCGACACCTTCGACTTGGCGGGCATGCAGGACAAGACCCAACCAGAGCACGCTCAGACACACTCCAATCCCCAACAGAACCCAGCCGACGCGGTTGCCGGTCCGCCATATCACGAAGGCGCCGGTGGCCGCGAAGATGAAGCCGATGGCCGTGAACATGACCAGCTGCGAAGGAGCAGACTGATCGGCCCCAGAGAGGAGATCCGAGAGAGGCCGGAAGACGGCGGTCAGGACCACCAGCGAAACCAAGGTCGCTGCCACGGCTACACCGGAGACCGCACGCGCTCTCATGGACAAACTATCACCTGCGACCGTTCCGAGTGCGTTACGGGGAGAGGCGAAGGTCCGTGACCTTGTTGCCACCGTGGAATCCTCAGCGAGTTCATTAGACAAGACGAGTCTCTCTCGCACGATGAGAGGCACACGGTGTTGAATGGAGTGCGACGATGAATCTGGACCCAAACGAACCTGGCTACACGGGTTTTAAGGATTACACGCCCCGCTTTCTGAAGATATATGACGCATGGGTGTTGGGATTCATGGCCCCGCGTGTTTGGAAGATGGGCGACGAACCCGGGCTCAACCATTACAAGAAACACATGAGGCAGCGGCACTTAGACGTCGGGCCGGGGACCGGCTATTTCATTGCCGAGTCCAACCCTCCGAAAGACATTGAGTTGACCCTCGTCGACCCCAATCCCAATGTTCTGGATCATTGCGCCAAAACGCTGGCCGCCTGGGAGCCCACCACCGTCAGAGCAAACGTTCTCGAACCCCTACCCCTGCAAGGACCGTTCGACTCCGCTGGCCTGACTCATGTGATCCATTGTCTCCCCGGACACTTGTTCACTGTGGCGTGACGACCCGCTTCAGCTTGATGGCGTCACAGGTTCAGTGTGCGGGTTGGCACCCGCACGATTGCCTCACTACCAGGCGAGTGTCGAGAGTGATGACTGCGTGTTCGAGGGGCTGCCCTGCGATGAGCTGTTCCAGCATGCCGATGGAGCGACTTCCCAGCTCTGCGGCCGGGGCCATGATTGTCGTCAACGGCGGTGCGGTGTCGCCGGCCGATGCGATGTCGTCATTGCCGACGAGAGCGAGCTCCCCTGGGATCGAAACGCCCAGTTCTCGTGCGGCGCGGATCGTGCCGATCGCGAGCGAGTCGCTTGCCGCGACGATGGCCGTCGGCGAGTCGTCCCTGTCGAGCAGCCGGAGAGCGCCGCGGTGGCCCGACTCTACGGCGAAGTCGGGAGCGGTCTCGATCAGCTCGGCCTCGAGAACGACTCCGGCCTGTGCCAGCGCACGTTCGTAGCCGAAGTACTTCGGGGCTGCTGATGGCAGCTCTCGGGGTGGGGCGATGAACCCGATCCGCCGATGGCCATGTTCCAACATGTGCGCAGTCGCGAGCGCACTCCCTTTTTCGTGGTCGAAGAGAACCGACGGTCCCGGAGCGCCAGGAAAATCGGCGAACACGATGGGCAGCTGTCCGTTGATGCCTGCTTCGATCTCGGAGGGAACCATCGCCCCGGCGACGATGATGCCGTCGACGTTCTTGGCGGCCAACTGGTCGAGGTATCGAAGGCCCCTCGCCGGATCCTGATGCGCAACACAGATGAACAAGAGAGAGGGATCCGTTGAGGCAGAGTCGAGCGCATTCAGAAACGGGGCGTAGAAGTCGAGATGGGTGGGGATGATCACCCCGATCGTGAAGCTACGCGTGCTCCCCTTGCTTGCCAGGTGGCGTTCTCGCTGGTAGCTGAGCACCGATGTTCCTCGCCCTCGTTGGGTGACGACGAGGCCGTCCGCTTCGAGCTGTTTGTAGGCGGCGCGCACGGTGTTGAAATTGATGCCGAGCACGTTGGCAAGATCGCGGATGGGCGGCAGCCGCTCGCCCTCGCTCACTTCGCCCCGGGCGATCAGCCACGCCACCTGCGAGCTCAGCTGAGCTACGAGCGGCACGGGCGACTCCGAATCAACACTCAGATGTTGGGTGATCATGCCGCTTGACAGGAATGATTCATAGTACTAATACTATAGTACATATCGACCGATCCACAATCACCTGTGAGTGATCGGTGGCAGCGGGATTCAAGGCGAGGAGCACGACATGCGAATCGGAGACCGACCCCGGCAGTCACCGACCAGCGGCGAAGGTGAGGTACTCGGTCACTCCATCGAGGAGCCCCCGGCTTACCTTCACCGCGTCGGAACTCGGCCAGGATTCCGGTCCCCCAGGAGACGACGGATCTCTGTGCCGGGACGATGGCACGCCCGACGGTTGGCGGTGGCGACCATCTTCATCGCTGGTGCCGTCGTGCTCTCCGGGTGCGATACCGCGCCGGATGTCGCAGGCGGCGACCCATTGTCGACTACCGGTTCCACAGAGACGACAGGAGCACCGGAGACGACGCCTGCACCCACGACAGCTCCCCCCACGAGTGATCCCCCCACGAGTGCGGCGGCATCTTCGGATCCAGCTTCTCTGGTCATCGACCGGCTCTTTGACGCCTTCAACGCCGAAGACGCCGAGGAGGTGGCCGATGTCTTCGGCGACGAGGTCGTGTACGTCTTCCACGATCGCGACGAGGAATTGGTAGGTGCCGATGTCGCGGCCTTTTTCGAGAGCTACTTCGGCAGGGAGACGATCGAGCGGATCACCGATCCCTTCCACGCATCCGACGGACGCACCTACTTCTTGGGCCAGATCACGTTCAGGTCAGCAGGGGGATGGGCGACTCTGGTCTTCGACGTGGAGATGGATGGTGAGCGGCTGGTCAGCATGGGCGATCGACGTCAGACGGTCGACGAGGTCATCGCCACGGACCTGATCGACGACCTCTACGAGGCGTTCAGCGACCAGGACGTCGACCGACTGACCGAGCAATTCGAGGGCATGACCTACAGGTCACACTCCGGTGTGGAGTTCACGGGGGCGGACGCCGCTGAACATTGGGCAGACGCGTTCGGGTTGGTCATCACGAGGACCTCCGGTGTGTTCGCCATCGGCGACGGTGCGTATGTGTTCGTCACCGAGCACACGGAACCGGATTCAGGTCGCTCCACCGGATATGTCGTCGAGATCGAGAGGTTTCGCAATCAAATCACCAGCATGACCGAACGCCGACCAGAGACCTGACCGACGCGGTGTGCCAGGGCGTTGGTGATCTGGGTGTGCCAGCGTTTCAGGGTCCGGCCCAGCTGGCGCACCTCGTGATGGCACGAGTCGCCTTGGAGGTCGCTGGCGAGCCGCTCGACGAACTCGACTGCTAGGGCGTGGTCATCGATCTGGTAGATCGACCGCACGACTTCTTGTCGCATGCCAGGCCGTGCGGACCTCGCCGTGGGGATCCCCGGCATCCAACAGTCCGAGAAGCTTGATACGTCCGCGTTCGTCGAGACGCTGGTTCGCCAACTTCACGAGATGGAACGGGTCGGCGATCTGGTCAACGTGGGGCAGCATCGTATCGAACGTCGCCCGATACGGCCCAGACAGGTCCAACACCCCGTATCGGATCGCTGCCCGCCACGTTTCTGGTTGTTGGTCCAACCATCCAGCGGGGCCGGCAGCGGTGCGGCCTTCAACGACATCGAGGAGCTGACCAGCGCCGACATCGACGATCGACGTCGCCCAGGCCTGAGCCCGCCACCGCCCCCTCCGACAAAACAACGTCTCATCGAGCCCGAGACCCGTCACCTGATCGAAGCGGGTCTCGTCCGCCGAAAGGAGAGCCTCACCCCATTCCACCACCGTGTCGTTGACGGTGTGGCTATCACACACCAGATCATGGGCCACCTCCGAAACGGTGCGGCCATGCTCACCGACCTGACGGGTCGCCCACCGCGCCGCCCGGGTCGTCACCGACCGATCCCCCACCACGATCTCGTCGTTGATCTCAGTCCAGGATCCCTGTGGACATGCCGGATTGAGGCAGCGCCAGCGACGCTTCACCCACCGCAACCGAGCCGGCCGGCCGAACACCGCCAAATCAACATGATCCACCGAGTCACGATCCTTCAGATCAGCCCGCCGACCGCACCCAGCGCAGATCGGCACCACCCCTCGGGTCTCGACCACCACAACCAACGGCTCGCCTGGCACGTCAACCACGCCCAGCACCCTCACATCGGGAAGCCCTACAAGCAGCTCACAAACACGGATAGGGTCGCGTTCCACAGGGACTCCTCGAGTTGAAGACGTTGAACATCTCCAATCTCGTCGAGTCCCTGTGATACTTACATTGGTGTAGTTTGGAGGTGGTCGGTGGTGGCGAACGTTGTGAAACCGACGGGGGTGAGGAGATTGGCTTCGGTGTCGTAGATCAGCACGGCATCGGTGCCTTGGTCGTCGGTGCCTGGTATCAGTACGAATCGTTGGTCGGGACTCCAGGCGATTTCCCATACCCGAAACTCGAACGAGGCACTGTTGATGAGATTCCCTTCACGGTCGTAGATGTGAAGCGTCTGGGTCTTGCCTGTGCCCGCCTAGAAGTGGACCGCACGGGGCTGCTTTCGTGGCCGCCGCCCTTCTCCTCTACGAGGTCGCGGGCAGATCCTTGCAGTGACCGTTTGGGGACTCATTGCGTGGTTCCGGGCCACCGGGCGAGAGTTGCCGGGTGAGAGCTCGTCGGGCTGGGCGTGCGAGGGCCTCGGTCTCCGAACCGAGGCTCTCTCCCTCTGCTTGCGGTCTCGATCTACGGGATTCCAGCTCCCCGAATCATGATTAGGTCGCCCGTGTTTTGGCTGGTCAACGATCCGAACGCATCGCTCATGTCGATTGCGATGCCTCCCGTGACCCCGCCGGTCAGGTCGGCGTTACGGCTGGAGAACTTTCCCCGGAACATGATTCGAACACCGTCAAACGTCGACTTCTCCTTGAACTGGGACTTGGAGATACCCCCGACCCCATCCCAGACGATGTCGGCGGTGACATCCGCCGAGCCGAGATCGGTACATTCGAAGTCCTCGAAGTCGAAACTCCCGGTGCAGGTCTGGCCAAACAGAACGAGATCGGTCTCAACCCAGGCCGATCGAAGCTTCTTGTCGATAGCGAACTGGTCTTTGCTGAGTTCGGCAAAGCCGAACCACTCGGTGAAGCTGAACGTGCCCTCCTCTTCATCGAACGTCTCCTCGAACGTCGACACGAAAAGCGAAGAGAACTTGCTCGGCTTTCCCTTTTCATGCGACTGCCCGTCGACGAGGTTGACCGATGTGAAGCTGAATGCTCCCGTCGTCTCGTCGAATTCCTCGATGAAGGCATCCGCGATCAACCCTCTGAACTGGCTCTTGAAGATGATCGGCTTACCCGTCGTCTTCCCTGGTTCGGCAAAGGAGATCTCCAGCAGCCCGCCGAAGTCTCCACCAAAAGACCCAACCTGGACCAGATATGTGACCCCTGCCTCTGCCTCGAAGGTCAACGCGGCTTGGAGACCAAAGAACGTGTCGTCATTGCAGTCCACGAAGGAGAGGTCGCCCAATCCGGAACCGGTGTAGACAGCCAAAGTGGTGTCATAGTCGGAGCCGGCGGTGTTCACCGACACCGGTTGGGTGGTGTCGAGGGTCAAGGCGTACCAGACCGTGGAACCTCGCGGTGGGCAGACCTCATCACCCTCAACTGGTTCGCCCGGCTCGACGGTGGCATCCGTCGTGTCAACCGTCTCGGTGAAAGGCAACGCAGTCACCCCAGTGGCCGCGGTCAGGTCATCGTTGGCCGGCTGAGCGACAGCGGGCGCCATAAACGCCGTGACGGTCAGCACAACCGTGACCGGGATAAGAAAACGTTTCACCGGCTTCCTCCTTGATCGATCATGCGCCCCGCAGACGCACCAACGCCGACGTCGGCTCAGTGCGAGCCTTCCTCGACCCAGGCTACACCAGCGAAGTTCCCCTCCGTTATGGCTACTTTTCGCGACCTCGCCGCCGATTCGCTCCCCGGTTCCCGTTGCGAAGCTCGACCGCCGACTCGTCCCGCCCGAGCGACAACCGAATGTTGTGGCGGCGCCGGGATAAACCGGCATGGAGAAGGAGATGAGAGAGCTCTACATCGAAGGAGTAGCGATCCACGGTGGCCCCGAGCCGTGCGTTGGCGTCCGCGAGGGCGTCGGCGAAGCGTCGGCAGGGGTACGCGTAGGCTGGGCTATCGAGCCCCGAAATTGGTGCAGTTGAGGTGCCGACGCTCTCGCAGCAGGCGGAAGGCAACACCGCGGGCGGCGTTTTGCGAGCCGCTGGCGGACCTCGCGGGGTCCAAGAACCTGTGCATGCGCGGAGTCTCCATGCGCGAGAACCGGGAGATCCCACGGTCATCCGCTTGTCTTGATGGTTGAGCGGGTCGTGCGGGGAAGGCAGGAGCCGTAATCCCGTGATGTACGATCGTGGGAAGTCAGACGATCTCGTAGTACCTGCGAAGCTGGCGAACAACGCCTGGGATCGGGCGGCCGTCTCGACGGACAGTCGTGGATCTGTGGGTTGCAGGGGGGGCGGAGTTATCCGGCGGGTAGGACCAGTCCGTTGGTGCCGTCCACGATGACTATTTGGCCGTCTTGGAGTCGCCTGGTGGCGTTGCCGGTGGCTACTACTGCAGGAACGCGGTGCTCGCGGGCGATGATGGCGGGGTGCGAGAGGAGCCCTCGCTCACACGTTTCCCGGCCACGCCGACCGGGTGGCTGTCAGCGGAGAAGGAGCGGGGCGACTGGAAGGCGTCACCGCGGTGGTGGCGCATCTGGACGGGACGCGCACCTTCTCCGGCGGCGTGGATGGAACGGTGCGCGAGTGGGATCTGTCCACCGGGGCAGGCCGAATCCTCCACACCTTCGACTACGAGGTCTTCTCGGTGACGGCAACCCCCGACGGTTCGCGGTTGGTGGCGAATGACGCTACCGGCGGGATCGTGGTCTTGGACGCAGACTCCGGTGACGTGGTGCTCAGCCCGGAGAGGACGTCGGGCAGGAGCGACTCGTCGTCTCCCCCGACGGCCGCCTCCTGGCCGGAGCCGGCCCGGGCCCGTTCGTCCACCTCTGGGACATGGTGAGCGGCCGAATCGTGCGTCGTCTCCATGGGGCGATCTACCCGCCACTCGGCATCGGATTCGTCAACGGAGGGGGCGAGCTGCGAGTAGCCGCAGGGGACGGGGTCGAGCGGGGATACGTCCTCGACGCCGAGCGCCTGCTCCAACTGGCGCTCGCCTCGGCCACGCGTGAGATGAGCGAGTCGGAGTGCCTCGAGTATCTGCATCGTCCCTGTGATTGAGCTGGCCGGAGTCTGCCGATCTCATCGCGAACAGGCCACAAACGCCAAAGGGCCAAGTTGTCCAGCCTGGCTGTCATGCCGTGACCCCGCTTGGCAGCGGACGTCTCGTTGCCAGAAGGTAGACGGCGGGCAGCTGTGCCAGGGCGTAGAGGATGTGGCTGGCGTAGTGGTCAAACGACTGTTCGGGTGAGAAGGGAAGGATCGGAA
>JBGTLA010000147.1:0-3995 GCA_041744375.1 Acidimicrobiia bacterium
CCGTCGCGCTGGGAGCCGCCTCGGGTCTGGCCGTCACCGCCGGACTCCGCTTCGTCGACATCCTGGCTGAGCCCGAGCGGAGGGGAGCGATGACCGGTGCCTTCTACGCGATCGCCTACGCCGGCATGACCGCACCGGTGATCGTTTCCACCCTGGCGGGAGCCGATCGTTACGGCCTGGTCCTGGGGGCGATCACGTTGTTGGCGGCAGCCGGCACCGTCGGGCTGCGGCGCTCCGTGCGTTCCTCCACAGCCTTCACGGACGAACACGCCGTCGTGCCTCCGCCAGCGTGAACCGGCCTTCATAGAGTGCGCGTCCCACCACCACTGCTTCGCAGCCCAGTTCCACCAGCGAATCGAGATCGACAAGGGTCCCCACCCCTCCCGAGGCGATGATCGAGAATCGTTCATCGGCGGCAACCCGCTTCGTCAAGTCGACATCGGGGCCCCGTAACGTCCCGTCCCGGCCGATCCCTGTGACGAGGAGGCGGAAGACGCCCGCCGCCGCCAACGCCCCGAGTACGGATCCCAGGTCACGGCCCTCATCGAGCCAACCGGCCCCGGTAGCGACCTCTCCCCGCACATCGACCGCAGCCACGACATCGGGGCCCACCTCCGACAGAACCGCCGGGTCCCACACTGCCGCTGTTCCCATGACCACCCGCTTCGCTCCGGCGCTCAGCACCGAGCGAGCGGCGGCGCTGGTGCGGATACCGCCTCCGGCTTGAAACGGCAGGCCGGCCGCACCGAGACGGTCCCACAACCCAAAGTCGGTCGACCCCGAGCGCGCTCCCTCGAGATCGACGACGTGAACGAGGTCGGCGCCCTCATCGATCCACTGCGACGCAGCCAGGAGCGGATCTGCCCCATAGGCGGTCACCTGCCGATAGTCGCCCTGGTGCAGACGCACGACTCTCCCGTCCAACACGTCGACGGCGGGAATGATGGCGAGTGGCTGAGTTTGACCGGGTCGATCCATGGGCTAGTGTTTTACCACATTACTACACCAAAACAGATGGCGGCTGACCCATGACGACCCCATCCGACGACTGGCGAACTGCGGACACCGACGCTCTCTTCAGCGCCATTCTCTCGTTGCGATCCACCGACGAGGCCGCCATGTTCTTTCGCGACCTGTGTACCCGCAAGGAACTCACCGACCTGTCCCATCGGTGGACCGTGGCCCGCCTCCTTGACACCGGACTCCCCTATCGCGAGATCGCCGAGCAGACGGGAGCCTCGACCGCCACCGTCACTCGGATCAACCAATGGCTGCAGCATGGATCGGGCGGCTATCGACTCGCCCTCGACCGCCGCGAGGCCGATTCGTGAGCGAATCGACAGCACGGCTGCGACTGGCAGTCCCCAACAAGGGGCGGCTCCGGAACCCGACCACGGAGCTGCTCACGGCGGCAGGGCTTGCCTTCGAAGCGAACGACCGGGCGCTTTCGGTCAGTGTGGCCAACGCCGACATCGATCTCCTGTTCGTCCGCACCGAAGACATCGCCGAGCTCATAGCCGACGGCGTGGCCGACCTGGGAATCACCGGTGTCGACCTCCTCGACGAATACGGGGCAGAACTGGACGTGCTCCTCGAGCTCGGGTACGGCCGCTGCCGGCTCGCAGCAGCTGTGCCCAACGCCTCCGAACTCAGAGAAGTCACCGACTTCTCCGGAGGCCGAGTCGCCACCGCCCACCCGAAAGTGACAGCCCGTTTCTTCGCCCACCGCAACGTCGACGTCACTGTCGTCCCCTTGCGTGGCTCGGTGGAAGTGGCCACCAAACTGGGCGTGGCCGACGGGATCGTCGACCTGGTCTCGACTGGCTCCACGCTCAGGGTCAACGGTCTGCGCGAAATCGGGACCCTGGTCGAGTCCCAGGCGGTCCTGGTATCGGGAGGAAGGCATAACGGTGCCGTCGAGCGCATCGCCACCGCCCTGAGGTCGGTGGTGGCGGCCCGTCGCAAACGCTACGTCCTGTTGAATGCGCCGACGACCTCGGTCGATGCCATTGCCGCCCTGATTCCGGGTCTGACAGCTCCGACGGTCATGCCCCTGGCCGGCGGAGCCATGTCCGCCGTCCACTCCGTGATCGATGCCGATGACGTCTGGCATCTGCTCCCCCGGCTCGAAGAAGCAGGCGGTCAAGGCATCTTGGTGCTCCCCATCCAACAGCTGATCCCATGACCCAGTCACAGCTGACCCGCATCGACCTCGCCTCCCTCACTTCGGCCGAGCGAAGAGAGATCACCCGCCGCTCCGTCGTCCCCGACGCCCAGGTGAGGTCCGTCGTCGCCGACATCTGTGAGGAGGTGAGAGTCGGTGGGGATTCCGCCGTGGCCACCGTGGCCCGACAGGTCGGCGGCGGGTACCGCCGCGTGGCTGACTCCGAGCTCGATGCGGCGCTGGCCGGTTTGGACAGCGACGTACGTAGGGCACTCGAGGCAGCCATCGACGCCGTCGGCGCTGTTCACCGGGCGCAGCTGCCACGCTCCTCGATCGTGACAACCCACCCGGGCGTGGAGGTGGAGCGCCAATGGGCTCCGCTGCGCCGGGTCGGTGCCTACGTGCCGGGAGGCAAGGCAGCCTACCCATCTACGGTCGTGATGACGGTTGTCCCGGCGGCACTGGCCGGGGTCACCGATATCGTCGTGGCATCGCCCGAGGGACCGAACCAGGAGCTGCCGCCCGTCATGGCGGCAGCATGTCGGATGGCCGGGGCGACCGAAGTCTGGGCGATGGGCGGTGCCCAAGCCATCGCGGCACTCGCCTACGGAACCGAGTCGCTCGAGCCCGTCGACAAGATCGTCGGGCCCGGCAACGACTGGGTGACGGCCGCAAAACTCCATGTCTTCGGACAGTGCGCCATCGATCTTCCCGCCGGGCCGTCGGAGGTGCTGGTGGTGGCCGACTCCACCGCCGATCCCCGGCTCGTGGCCGTCGACCTGCTGTGTCAGGCCGAGCACGGGCCCGAGTCGCCCGCAGTCCTCGTCACCTCCGACGCCACGCTGGTGGGACAGGTAGAAGGTGCCATCGCCGTCCTGCTGGGGGAACTCGACCGATCCGACATCCTGTCGAAGGCGCTAGCCGACCACGGGTTGGCGGTGGTGGCCGCCGACCACGCCGACGCCCTGGCCTTCGCCAACGAGTATGCCGCCGAGCACGTGACGGTCCTCACCGCCCGGCCCGAATCCGACGGTGCCGCCATCACCTCGGCCGGATCGGTCTATGTTGGGCGATGGGCGCCGGAGTCGGCCGGCGACTACGCCACCGGAGCCAATCACGTGCTCCCCACCGGGGGGCTGGCCCGAGCGTATGGACCCCTGTCGGTGGAAGACTTCGGGTCGTGGCGCCAGATTCAGCGCATCGATCGCCGCGGGCTGGAAGCTATTGCTCCGACCATCGTCAGCCTCGCCACCGCCGAGGGCCTCACCGCCCACCGCCTCTCGGCCCAAATCCGCCTCGACCAACCGGAGACCAAACCATGAGCAGAACCGCCAGCGTGACCCGGACCACCACCGAAACGGCCGTTGACGTGACCCTGGACCTCGACGGTACGGGGCGGGCCGACATCCACACCGGCGTCGGCTTCTTCGACCACCTCCTCACCTCGCTCGCCACCCACGCGCTCTTCGACGTCAAGATCCGCACCGCCGGCGACCTCCACATCGACGACCACCACACCGTCGAGGACACGGCCCTGGTGCTGGGCACCGCCCTGGCCGAGGCGCTGGGAGACCGCTCCGGGATCTCCCGTTTTGGTGACAGCCGCGTGCCGATGGACGAGGCTCTGGCCCTGGCCTCCGTCGATGTATCGGGCCGACCCTATGCCGTCATCCAACTCGAGCTCAACACGCCGGCGATCGGCGCCATGACCTCCCAGAACCTACCTCACGCCCTCGAGGCCTTCGCCCGCACCGGCGGACTCACCCTGCATCTGTCGGCCACCGGCCGCAACGACCACCACGTGGCCGAGGCGGCCATGAAGGCCCTCGCC
>JBGTLA010000148.1:0-1996 GCA_041744375.1 Acidimicrobiia bacterium
GCCCCCCGAACCTGCGCCACCCCAACCCACCGTGGTGGGACAGCAGCCGGCACCGAGACGGAGGGGGCTGGCCGCCGGATGCCTGATCGCCGTCCTCGCAGTGTTGGCGGTCGTGGCCGTCGGGTCGTTCGTTGCATGGCGGTACATCGATACGCGCATACTCCCCAGCATCCAAGGGGTGCAGGGCGTGGTCGACGAATTCGACACTCTGACGATGCTGCCCGGGCCACCCGGGCCGTGCTACGACCTGGTTGTCGAGGCCGGTCTGGTCACCGGGTGGGTGGAGGTGCCCTGCGACGGGCCGCGCGATGTCGAAGCTTTCTTCTGGGCGGAGTTCCGGGACGAACCATTCCCCGGTGATGAGTATCTCGCCGGCGCCGCCGCCGAAACATGCGCAGAGGCGTTCGTGATGTACGTGGGATCCACCGTCGAACGATCCCAATTCGGGTTCGATTGGCTCGTGCCCTCCGCAGCCACCTGGGACGACGGGGATCGCCAGGCCGTCTGCCTTGTCGTCTCCGGTACCGGTTCTCCGCTGATCGGAACCGTCAAGGGATCGGAAGCGTGATGGCAACGCCCCATTCACGGGAGGTGAAGCGATGGCAATGAAGCTTTCAGCTGGCAGGAACCACCTGGTTGCGGCCAGGGTTCGTAGGTCGATCGTCGTTGCTCTGGTCGGTGTCGCGGTGGTCGGCTGTTCCTTTGAGGGAGGGATGCTCCTGCTGCAACTCAGTGAGACAGCGGACCAGTATTTCAACTCGTTTGATTTTGTGTTGGATGTGGCCATGGCGGTGGATTTCGCCGGCAAGGTGCTGGGCTCCGGAGGGTTTGCGCCGTGAGCGCTTGACTCAGGCGGTGTTGTTCTGAGCCACTCCACCCTCTCCCGGTGCACAATCCCCGGTTCCCAGCGGGCCGCAGCGGTGTCGGCGTCGACGTCGGAGAACGATCACCGCCAACTGGAGCTGACCAGCGTCCCCTGTGTGGGCTGGGTCGACGACGATCAGTTTGATTCCTCCCCGCATCGCCGCCGAGATCTATCACCGCGCCATTGCAGCCTCCTACGAGGAGAGGGTACCCCTTTTGAGTGCCCTCTCCGCTCGGTAAGTCGGCTTGGGTTACAGGCCCTCACACCACTCGGCCGCAACCACGCCAATGCCCGGCACGACGACCGACACCCCACCCTTGGAGAACAGCTCAGGGTTGGTGCGGTGTAGCGACAAGACCGTCGGGAAGTCCAACGTGCCCACACCGACGACTTCGATCCCGTCGCGGGCTACTGCCGACAGCAGGCCGAGCGACTGCAGCGTCCCGATGCCGGCCTGCTGACAAGCGACTCCGGAAGGCTTGCCTACCTCACCAGCTCCGGCCGGCCTGCCAGCCGCAGCGGCGGGCAACGCCAGTGCCAGGACCATCGCCGCAGCGGTGGCGAATACCGTGATTCTCTTCATGACCCCTCTCCTTCTCTTGACTACGGGTCCGTAAACCGACATACGGAACCCGTGTGCGCGCCGGATGACTTCGACACGACCCCTGCTTCTAGAGTCCTCCGATGCGCGCTGGTGGTCAACCTTGCTCGGCGCCGAGATTCGACTTCTTCCGGGCTGACGACACCTACCCCATTGACCGATAGCGTGTCGTCACCCCGTTGAGCGACTCGGGTTCCAGAGGACGATCGCATGTCCGTCGAAAGCGACGACATCGTGTAGCTCGACTCAGTGGGGCCAGATCCTTACCGCCACCACTCGGACTTGTTGTGGGGCCAGGGCTCACGGAGATGTGAGGGGGGTCTGCTGATGGAGAAAGAGGAGCCACTCGCCGTCGCGGTCGGCATAGATGCTGCTGACTGCCGCTCGGTACTAGTGTCCCGCGTCATAGGTTCGTCAAGTATTTTTTGAGGCTGTCGAGGATCTGGTCGGCGGTCTTGGTCCATACGAACGGTCTGGGGTCATCGTTCCATCTGGCTATCCAGGTGGTGAGGTCGGCGGTGAGTTCGGTG
>JBGTLA010000149.1:0-20965 GCA_041744375.1 Acidimicrobiia bacterium
GCGCGGATTTCGTGCATCCCGCTGCACGAAATCCGCGCCGAAGTGGGCATTCGTGGATGATCTGCAAGATTTCCTGGCATAGTTCCCCTCCTCAATTCACGTCCGAGCAGACGTCGCTACCATGGTCGATCCGAGGCGAAGGCATCGCTGACAGTACGAGCGAGTAGGAGGCAACCCATGGCAGGCATGGAAGCGTTCATCGAGGGAATTCCGAAGGCTGAGCTCCATCTCCATATCGAGGGCACATTGGAGCCTCAACTCAAGTTCGACCTCGCGGCGCGCAACAAACTTGAGTTGCCTTACGAGACCGTGGAGGAAGTCATAGCGGGTTACGACTTCGACTCGCTGACATCCTTCCTGGTCGGATACTATGAGGGTATGGGGGTCCTGATCGAGGAGGAGGACTTCTACGACCTAGGCATGGAGTACTTCCGGAAGGTCGCTTCGCAGAATCTCATCTATGCGGAGATCTTCTTCGACCCCCAGGGCCACACCAGTCGCGGAGTGCCGTTTGCTAACGTGATCAACGGCCTGCATCGGGCTCGGGTCGACGCCTCGCAGCTCGGCGTCGATGCCCAGCTCATAATGTGCTTCCTGCGGGACATGTCTGCAGAATCGGCGATGGAGACGTTGGAGCAGGCGGAGCCTTACAAAGACCTGATCATCGGAGTTGGCCTCGACTCCGACGAACGGGACAACCCCCCGCTCAAGTTCGAAGAGGTATACAGGCGCGCCCGTGAGCAGGGGTACCGGCTCACGATGCATTGCGATGTCGACCAGCCGAACACGACCGAGCACATTCGCCAAGCTCTCTTTGATATCGGAGTGGAGCGGATCGACCATGGGGTCAATTTACTCGATGATGAGACGTTAATCCGCGAGGTATTGGATCGCGAGATGGGGCTTACCATTTGCCCTGTTTCGAATGTCTATGTGGTCCAGAACAGCAAAGCCGCCGAATTAAAGCAGATGCTTGACATGGGCATTCGCGCCACTGTCAACTCAGATGATCCGGCATACTTTCTCGCCTATATGACGGAGAATATGGAGCTGGCCCAGAGTGATGCGGATTTGAGTAAGGATGAGGTCGCACAGCTCAGTCGCAACGCGTTTACAATCAGTTGGGCGCCAGAAGAGGACAAGCAGCGCTATATTCGTCAGCTCGACGAATACGTTGCCGCCAATACCTGAATTTCACCGCTCCTCGCGCGCGTATGGCAGGCCCAATGCTTCGGGCGCTCCCGCTCGCCGGCGAGTGTCCGACATCGACAGGGCGATGAGTAAGAGAATTGTTAGCAGGTAGGGGGCCATGGCTAGGAACTCGGCTGAAATGGTCGTGACGCCGGCGGCTTGAAGGGCGAAGTTGGCGCGCAAGGCGAGACCGAATACGTAGGCTCCGACCAATGCTCTCCACGGTCGCCATGACGCGAAGACGACCAGTGCGATGGCGATGAAGCCCCTGCCATTCGTGGTGGCTGCTTGCGACCAGCTAGGGAGAAGCGCCAGGATGAGATAGGCGCCTGCGCCTCCGGCAAGCATGCCTCCGACGATGGTGTGAGCGTATCGGATCGCCGCCACTCGAATCCCCATTGCGTCGGCCGTCGAAATGGACTCTCCCACTGCCCGCACGGACAGTCCGGGTCGGGTGCGGAACAGGTATAGAGCGGTGGCAGCGGCGAGGACCCAAGTGGCATACACGACCACGTCCTGGCTGAACAGCACTGGGCCCAGGACCGGTATGTCCTTGAGCCCAGGGACGGTTGCGCCTGGTAGGCGGGCTGTCGGGTCGAGCGGCACGCCTTCAATGGGGCGCCCGAGAAACGTGGACAGCCCGATGCCAAAAATGACAAGAGCGAGGCCGGACACTATTTGGTTGGCTCGCAGGCTAATGGAGACAAAGGCGTGCGTTGCCGCCAGCAGGGCGGCCGAGGTCGCGCCGGCGACCATGCCCACCCAGGGACTGCCTGTGGCATTGGCCGTTAGGAAGGTCGTGACGGCGCCGAGCAACATCATCCCTTC
Organism: Acidimicrobiia bacterium; assembly: GCA_041744375.1. Taxonomy (GTDB): domain Bacteria; phylum Actinomycetota; class Acidimicrobiia; order Spongiisociales; family ZC4RG35; genus JBGTLA01. The sequence goes on from JBGTLA010000149.1 coordinate 2,020, forward strand.
GACCCCGAGATTGAGGATGCCTGCTCGTTGGGTGATGATTTCGCCGATTGCCGCCAGCGCTAGAGGCGTTCCGGCCGCGACGGCGGCGGCGAGGGTGAGGGTGATTAGCGACTCGTTCACGCCCTGTCCCCACCTGTCGGAATCGCCGCGAATGGGCTGCCTGTGATCGCTCGGTGAGCGGACCAAGGCCAGCGAATCCGGTAACGAATGAAAACCTCGCTACTGAGGGCGAATATGAGAATTGCGCCTTCCAACATGACAGCGATCTCCATCGGTACCCGCTCGGGCAAGGCCTGGAGGGCGGTCCCGGCGTTGCGGACGCCTCCAATCAGGATCGCAACGAGAACTACCCCTCCGGGATTCAGGCGCGACAGTGCCGCAACGATGATGCCGGCATAGCCGAGGCCAATGGCGAGGCTGTTGGGGTCGAGTCGCCTGGAGAGACCTCCAACGTCGATCGCTCCTGCCACGCCGGCCAATGCCCCCGAGATCAGGAAGGCCATCAGGATCATGCGTCGGGCGGAGATCCCGACATAGCGAGCCGCCTTCTCCGAGTCACCAAAAACCCGCATGTGGAATCCGAACCGTGTGCGGGTCAGCATCAGCCAGACCAGGAGGACGGCTACAAGCGCGACCAACAGGCCGAGATGCAGTCGCGTGTCGCCCAATCGGGGGAACTCGGCGGCGGAAGGTATTCGCTTGCCCTGGGGGAAGGTGCCGACCGGGTCACGCCAATAGCTGCGGGAGCCGAAGATGAGCCAGTTCATGAGTAACAGGGCAACGAAGTTGAGCAACAGCGTGGTGATGATCTCGTTGGTTCCCAACCACGACCGCGCCAGGGCGGGAAGCGCCACGAAGAGTGTGCCCCCGAGGGCACCGGCAAATATGGTAACCGTGATGGCAATAGGTGCACCCAACCGATCTCCGAACCAGAGGGCGACACCGGAGGCGAGGATGGCGCCGACGTAGAGTTGGCCCTCGGCGCCGATGTTCCAGAGCCGCACGCGGAAGCAGACAAGGGCTGCCAGTCCCGTCAGGATCAGAGGGGTGGCGCTCACGAGCGTATTGATGACGGCGGGAGTGGATCCGAAGGAAGAGCGCATCATGACGCGGTAGACGGTGATCGGATCGTGCCCAGCCACAACCAGGAAGAATGCGCCCACCATAAGAGCGAGCAGGACCGCTGCGGCTGGTGCTAGAGGGTACATCCATAGCTTGGTCCGGGGCCGCCTCTCCAGAGAGGGCAGGCGTCGAGGTGGCGCAGCGTGCTGCTTCTCGGGACGAGGCTCGGTGTCGCGGCTCAACTGACCCTCATGGCACCGGCCATGGCCAGCCCGACCTCGGTCACGTCTGTCTCACTGGTGGGGCCTTCGTGCACGATCCGGCCCTCGTACAGCACGACGACGCGGTCGCTGAGCTCCATGATCTCCTCAAGGTCCTCAGTGATGAGCAGTACTCCGCTACCACGGGCGCAATGCTCGAAGAGCAGCTTGCGGACGGAGGCAATCGCCCCGACATCAAGACCCTGTGTCGGCGACGCGGAGACTATGGCCAGAGGGTTAGTAGACAACTCACGGGCCAGGAGCACCTTCTGGATGTTCCCGCCCGACAGGTCCGATGTAACGCTGTTCGGTCCCGGTGCCCGAATGTCGTATTCGTCCATGAGGCTCCGGGCATGACTGTGCCAGTGTCTCCGGTTGAGGATGGGGCGGTGGGGGGAGGTGAGTTGGAGGTTCTCGGCGATGGTGAGGCTCGGGGCGAGACCGGTGCTGCGCCGATCCTCCGGAACGTACGCCAGTCCTGCCGTCCGCGCCGCCCTGGGACCCCTGCCCGTTATGTCGCTTCCGCCGACGATCACCCTGCCCTCAGATGGCAAGAGAAGTCCCGCGGCCACCTCAGCCAGCTGCCGCTGGCCGTTGCCCGCCACACCGGCCACGCCCACGATCTCCCCCGCTGTCACCTCGAGTGAGACGCCGGTGAGCCCGCCACGTCGCGACTGCCTGTCCACATGGATTCCGGACAACTCGAGGACCCGATCACCGCCAGGGGCGCGTCGGCGCCTTACGGACATGTCGACGTCCCGACCAACCATCAGCCGAGCGAGCTCCTCGACTGCAGTGATAGGAGGTACTGTGCCGACAACACGAGCGGAGCGCATCACGGTGACCACATCGGAGATCTCGCGTACCTCGCGCAGTTTGTGGCTAATGAAAATGACGGCCTTGCCCTCTGCCGTCATCTTGCGAATCGTCGCGAACAGTGACTCGGTCTCCTGCGGCGTCAGAACGGACGTGGGCTCGTCGAGGATCAACACGTCGGCGCCCCGGTAGAGGGTCTTCACGATCTCCACACGCTGCTGCTCGCCGACGCTCAGGTCCGCCACCACTGCCGATGGCTCAATCGGCAAGTCGTAAAAGTCGCCGATCGCCGCAATGGAGCGATGCACCTTTGGCGTCGACATGAAAAACGGTTGGGAGGGATCCCCCAGAGCAACGTTCTCCGCCACCGTGAAACGGTTGACGAGCCGGAAATGCTGATGAACCATCCCTATCCCTAGCCCCAACGCTTCGCGAGGACTGCGCAGGGTGACCGGGTTCCCGCGGCGGAAGATCTCGCCTCTGTCGGGCTGGTAGAGGCCAGAGAGGATCGAGGCGAGGGTGCTCTTCCCCGCCCCGTTCTCGCCCAGGATTGCACACACCTGGCCTGATCGGACTGTCAACGCAACGTCGTCGTTGGCTAAAGTGCCCGGGAATCGCTTGACGATTCCCCGGACCTCGAGCGCGGGCGGCTCGACCGCTCCACCGTCCGTTAAGCTCGTCACATCCTTGTTAGATACGGATTGGTGGCCTGAAGGTGGTCATCCGCCCGGGCTGCCGATTACGCCCTCGACGAAGAAGTCCATCGTCAGGCGCTCTTCGAGCGTCAACGTCTCACCGTCGGCGTACCGGACCTGACCGTCCTGGTCGCGGATCTCTCCCGTCAGCGGGTCGAATTCTCCAGCCTCGATCATCAATCGGGTGACCTCGATGTTCTCTCTGAGCCCACTGTCGACCGACGGGCCGAAGGGTGCCATGAACATGCCTCCGTCGCTCAGCGTCCCAAAGTAGGAACCGCTCTCCCAGGTGCCGTCCCAGACCTGCTCAGCAGTCATGATGTAAGTCGGTCCCCAGTCCCACACCGTCGCCGTCAGCCAGGCCTCCGGCGCGAAATGGCTCATGTCGCTGTTGAAGCCGGCCCATAGCGCTCCGCGCTCTTCGGCAGCCTGGCCGGTGGCTGGCCCGTCAATGTCCTGGGCAAGCACATCGATCCCAGAGTCGATGAGGCTGTTGGCGGCTTCGGTCTCGCCCGGCGGATCGAACCAAGACGAGGTCCACACGACCTGAACCGTGGCGTCCGGGTTGATCGACTGAGCGCCAAGTGTGAATGCGTTGATTCGCCGGATGGCGTCAGGAATCGGGAACGCTGCCACGTAGCCGATCTGTCCGGACTCGCTCGTACCTCCCGCCGCCATGCCTTCAAGGTACTTGCCCTGTTCGTCGCGGTGGAAATAGGTTCCCAGGTTCGGTGCCGTCATGAAGCCGGTGGCGTGCATGAACACCACGTCGGGGTATCGCTCGGCGACCTCCACCATCGACTCCATGTAGCCGAAGCTGGTCCCGAAGATCAGATGGTGACCGTCTCGCGCCAAGTCCTCGAAAACGCGCTCAGCCGAGGCCCCTTCCTCCACGGACTCGATGAAGGTTGTCTCGACCCGATCGCCGAGCGCCGCTTCCAGGTCTTGTCGTCCGACGTCATGGCGATAGGTCCACCCTGCGTCGCCGACGGGGCCTACGTAGACGAACCCGACCCGGAGCACGCCGTCCTCACCGCCCTGGAATCCGCTGAAGCCCGCTACGGTGTCGGGCTCCGTCGTCCCGTTTTCGGTTGGGTCCGGTTCTGGCGCCTCGGGCTCTGGCGTCTCGGGCTCGGCCACTTCGGGCTCAGTGGTTGTGGCCTCCGTAGCGGCTGGTTCCTCTGAAGAGCAAGCCGCCAACAACACCACTAGGCCGAACAGTAAGCCGAGTATCGAGATTCGTCTCATGTGTCCATAACCTCCCAGTTTCTCAGTCGGCCCCTGAACTCGATTGCCGACTTCTGCTAAATGTGACGATAGCCATGCCTCCTCAGCTCCAGGGGTAGGGGGAGTTGGAGACCGGGTGGGGAGCGCCGGACTCGTAACGAGAGAAACGGAAGGGCTCGAGGAGTTCCTGGCGCTCACCCAGGATCTCTAGGGCGACCAGATCGCCCACCCCGATCATCTTGTAGCCGTGATTGGAATCGGCGATGACGTACACGTTGTCGAGCATAGTGTCGAAGACCGGGAAGCTATCGGGGGTGAATGCCCCCAGGCCGCCGGAGGGTGTGCGGTGGTAGAGGTGGTGGGTGCCCTCGAAGCGCGCATGACAGTGGGCCAGCGCCGCGGTCCACATGCGCTCGAAGGCTTCCCCGACCGAGAACTCGGTGCTTTCGGGCCCGTAGGGGTCGACGTTGACCCGGTCGGCCTCTTGGTCCACGACGAAGGGCATCGCTCCGCCCTGGATCCCACCGAAATTGAAATCCGGCTTGTAGTAGATCCCCCACATCTCGTCGGTCACCAGGGCGCCGCTGTGGTCGTAGAGAGGGGCGTCGGTGTCGACGTGGACCACCGGGGGCATATTGCCGTGGTTGTCGGTCAGGAAATCGGGATCGACCCGCAACACGCCTTCTTGGAGGAACCAGTAGGTCCACATGGGGTGATGATGGAGAATGCCGTCGCTGTCTCGGATCGTCGCCACCGAAGGAAGGTCGAGCATGTGCCAGAAGTCGCGCACCCAGGGACCGGCGGCAATGACCACCACCTCACATTCGATGTCTCCCTCCGATGTCTCAACGGCGGTGACCTCGTCGCCTCTACGACGGAACCCGGTCACCCGGACAGGAGACAAGACCCTCACATCGTAGGCGCCGGCCTTGGCGGCGAGCCCTTTCATCGAGGCCATGTTGTTGGCGTAGCCACCCTTCTTCTCGTGGAGGACGACCGTGATGCCCTCGGCCCGCCAGTCCGAGAAGATGTTCTGCATGTAGGTTCGACAGGGTCCCTCTCCTTCCACCAGCACCGACGGGTACCCGATCTCGGCTTGCTGGGCGTGAATCGCCACCACGTCGTCATGCATCGCCGCCGGCGCCGCCTGGATGTAGCCGACGGGGTGGTAGTTGAAGGCAGCGGGATCCGACTCCCAAACTGCCACCGAGTGAGCCATGAGCCGGCGCATCGCCGGTTGGAAGTAGTTGTTGCGGATCACGCCACAGGCTATGCCTGACGGTCCGGCACCGACACCGGACTTGTCGATGACGACCACGTCTTCGCCGCTGCCGATCCCCCTCTCCTCGAGTTGTCGGGCCAGATGCCAGGCCGTCGACAGGCCGTGAACGCCGGCACCTATGACTACGAAGCGGGCGCGGGTGGGAATGCTCATTCTGCTCCTGACGTGAGCTCAGTGGCCGGCTGGCCGCTCCCAGCCCTCCATGACCGGCGGTGTCCAGTCGGTGCCCACCGTGGGTGAGCCTTCCAGCCACGACCCGAGGGAGGGTTGGGGGAACTTGGCGTGGCGCTCCTTGAGTTGGATCCCGTAGGAATTGCCCGAAATCAGGTGCTTCATAAGCACCTTGCGGGCGAACTCGTCCTCTCGCCCCTCGGGAATGTCGAAGTAGATCTTGAGGAAGCAGTTCGAGTACCGGTCGAACACGGCCGGGATGCCGTCCTGAGAGAGCAGGGTCACGTCTTCCAACCAGTTGAGGTCTTCGCCAGGGGTGAGCGCCAACAGATCTATGTCGGCCAAGAGATCGGGGTCGTGCTGGTAGGGCCAATCCCGACCGGCGAGGGTTTCGGCGTCGACGGACCAGCTTCCGACGAAGCGTTGCGTGGCTCGGTCGCTCACAACCCCATCCCCTGGTTGGCCAAGAGTTTCTCCAGCATGCCTTTCAACTCGACCAGGGAGTGATCCTCGGTCACGCCTGGAATCCAGTTCGTCCCGGCCAGGGGCACCTTGGCCATGGCCGCCGACTCGACGGTGAGAGCGCACAGATCTTCGGGCTCCAGGGAATGGACATCGGTCTTGCCGCAAGCCCGGGCCATCATCTGCAGCTCCATCGTCATGGCCGTGAGGAAGTTGTATACCCGTTCGGCGGCTTCGTCGACGACGAGGCGTTTCCTCAACTCGGGGTCCTGGGTGGCGACACCCACCGGGCACCGTCCGGTGTGGCAGTGGTAGCACTGACCGGCGGGCACGCCCACCGTGCCTTCGTAGTCGGTGACCCCCGGTATCTCCTTGTTGCAGTTGAGGGCCATGAGCGACGAGTGGCCGATGGCGACCGCCTTGGCCCCCAGAGCGATGGCCTTGGCTACGTCGGCTCCGTTGCGGATTCCCCCCGCCACCACCAGGTCTACCTCGTCCACCAATCCGACGTCCTCGAGGGCGCGTCGGGCCTCGGGGATGGCGGCCATGAGGGGGATGCCCGTCTCTTCGGTGGCGATGTGGGGGCCGGCCCCGGTCGAGCCCTCCGATCCGTCAAGGTAGATGATGTCGGGCCCGCACTTGGCGGCCATCCGCACATCGTCATACACCCGGGCCGCCCCCAGCTTGAGCTGGATGGGGACCCGGTAGTCGGTCGCTTCGCGAACTTCCTGCACCTTGAGGGACAGGTCGTCGGGACCGAGCCAGTCGGGATGACGGGCGGGGGACCGCTGGTCGATCCCCGCCGGTAACGAACGCATCTCGGCCACCTGCTCGGTCACTTTCTGGCCCATGAGGTGTCCGCCCAGGCCCACCTTGCAGCCCTGACCTATGAAGAACTCGACCCCGTCGGCCAGCATGAGGTGGTGGGGGTTGAACCCGTAGCGGCTCTGAATGACCTGGTAGTACCACTTGGTCGAGAGGTCCCGCTCGGGCGGAATCATCCCACCTTCCCCCGAACAGGTGGCGGTTCCGGCCATCGAGGCGCCCTCGGCTAGGGCCATCTTCGCCTCCAGCGACAACGCCCCAAAGCTCATGCCCGTGATGTAGATGGGGATGTCGAGTTCCAGTGGGTACTTGGCGAAGCGGGCACCGAGCACTGTCTTGGTGTCGCACTTCTCCCGATATCCCTCGATCACGAACCGGGTGAGCGTCCCGGGAAGGAACATGAGGTCGTCCCAATGGGGGATCTTCTTGAACATCGAGAAGCCGCGCATGCGGTAGCGGCCCAGCTCGGACTTCATGTGGATGTCGTCGATCACCTCACGGGTGAAGATCTGGCTGCGGCCGAGCACGGTGCGGCCGCCCGGGTCGGTCTCGGACATCTCAGATCACCATCTTCCTCTCGCTCGGCTCGAGCGTGTCGTAGTTGTGGAGGCGTTTGCCACACACGAACTTCTGAAACTCCGGAGGTGACCCGAAACCGTAGATGGCGAATTTCCTCTCGATTATCTCGGTGTCGGCCTCGGTCCAGTCACCGGGGACACAGTCGACACCCAGAGAGCGGACCTGGCCAGCGACATAGATGGTGCCGTCATACATCGAGTCCCCCAGATGCGCTCCGGCGTCTCCACAGACGATGATCCGGCCGCGCTGCATCATGAAGCCGGTGAGGCTGCCGGCGTTGCCCCCCACCAGGATGGTGCCGCCCTTCTGGTCGATTCCCGTCCGGGCTCCGACGTCGCCCCGTACAACGAGGTCGCCGCCCCGGATGGCGGCCCCGGCCAGCGATCCGGCCACCTTGTCGATGACCACCACGCCCGACATCATGTTCTCACAGGTGGCCCATCCCACCCGACCGGTGATGTGGATCTCGGGGCCGTCGATCAACCCGCACCCGAAGTAGCCCAGGCTTCCCTCAAAGCGGATCCGGCACCGCTGGAGGATCCCCACGCCCACGGAGTGTTTGGCGCCGGGATTGCGAACGGTGATGTCGCGCACTCCCACCTCGTTGAGCAGCCAGCGCAGCTCGAGGTTGATCTGGCGGGTGGTGAGCGCGGCGGCATCGAAGGTGGCGTGACCGCCGTCGATCTCCGCTATCTGGGGTACATCGGCCGTGGGCTCGGCCAGCCCCCTGGCGTCGTAGGTGATCAGCGACGCCACACCAGCACCTCGCTTTCGTAGGGATCGTAGGTGTCGATCTCATGGTCTACCAGAGCCCGGATGGCGATCTCCTCGGAGGCCATCGCCACGACCTCTTCGGACTCGTACAACACGAGCGGCTTGGCCGCCATCTCGTCTTTGGCGACCCCCAAGGCCTCCTCGGTGACCACCATGTACGTGAACACCCCATCCAGATCTTCCAGGGAACGGTGCATGGCGTCCTCGAGGTCCATGCCCCCCGCCAGCTTCTCGGCCAGGTACACGGCGATGATCTCTGAGTCGCACTCCGACTGGAAGCGGTGGCCACTGCGCTCAAGCCGTCGCTTCCACTGGAAGTAGTTCGTCAACTGGCCGTTGTGCACGACCGCCACATCCGAGAACGGGTAGGCCCAGTAGGGGTGGGCACCGGAGATGTCGACGTCGGACTCGGTGGCCATGCGCACGTGGCCGATGGCCTGAGCCCCAACGAAGCCGGCCAGACCGTAGCGGTCGGCCACCTCCTCGGCGTCGCCCAGGTCCTTGACGATCTCGAGCGAATGCCCCAGCGACAGCACCTCACATCCGGGTATGTCCTCGAGATAGTCGGCCAGTTCCTTGAGGTCGCCCTCGTAACGCACCTTGGCGCGCACGGTGTAATCGGGGTCGCCCGACATCTCGTCGATACCGGCGCCTATCTTCCCGAGCCTCGACTCCACCTCGGCTCGGTGCCGCTCGAGGCGATCGGCGAAGTCGAACCCGCGTGCTTCATTGGCATCGGCCAGCTTGAGGCGGACGACGATCTGGTCGCTGGATGGGCCGAACAGGGCGAAACCCGTCGAATCGGGTCCCCGGTGTTTCATCGCCTGGAGCATCGCCGTCATCTCGGCGCCGATGTCCGAGGTGCCGTCACGGTGGATGATGCCTGCTATCCCACACATGTCGCTCCTTCCTAAGGGAGAACGTCCAGATACGTCTCGACGTCCCATTCGCTCACCGTGGCCAGGAACCGGTTCCACTCGTCGCGCTTGTGCTCGGTGAAGACGCGATACATGTCACCCGGAAGAGCCGCCTTTATCACCTCGTCGATCTCGAGAGCATCGAGAGCGGCGCCCAGATTGTCGGGAATCCTCGATACTTCCTTGCCGAGGGCAATGGCGTCGTAGATGTTGCGCTCCTCGGGTGGGCCCGGATCGAGTTGGCGATCGAGCCCATCCTTCATCGCCGTCAACAGCGCCGCCATCGACAGGTGGGGGTTGACGGCCGAATCGACCGAACGGTATTCGAACCGCCCCGGAGCGGATATGCGCAGCGCCGTGGTCCTGTTCTGGAAACCCCAGTCGGCGAACACCGGGGCCCAGAACCCCAGATCCCAGAAGCGCCGGTAGCTGTTCACCGTCGGGGCGGTGATGGCGGTAAGCGCGCTCAGGTGCTCGAGGACTCCACCGATGGCGTGGCGACCGATAGTGCTCGGCAACCGGGGGTCGCCTTCCTCGGGCGTGAACTTGTTCTCGTCGCCGTCCCACAGAGAGATATTGTGGTGGCACCCGTTGGCTGACACCCCCATGAAGGGCTTGGGCATGAAACAGGCAAAAGCGCCCAACTCGCGCCCGACCTGCCTGCAGATCTGGCGGTAGGTGGTCAAGCGGTCGGCCGTGAGCTCGGCCCGGTCGAACTGGAAGTTGAGCTCGAGCTGACCGGGGGCGTCTTCGTGATCGCCCTGGATCATGTCGAGGCCCATCGCCTTGCCATACTCCATCACCCGGTGGATGAGAGGCTGGAGCTCGGCGAACTGGTCGATGTGATAGCAGTAGGGCTTGGTTTTGCCTTCCACCGATGGAGTCCCGTCGGGATTGAGCTTGAGCCACATCATCTCCGGCTCACATCCGGCCCGCAGATGCATTCCCGTCTCCCGCTCGAAATCGGCATGGATCCGCTTGAGATTGCCGCGACAGTCGGCGGTCAAGAAAGCACCCGGATCTACTTCCTCCTCCCTCCCCCGGAAAAGGGTGCACCACACCCGGGCGGTCTTCTTGTCCCAGGGAAGGACACAGAACGTGTCGGGCTCGGGAATCCCGACCAGTTCGCGCGCCTCGGGTCCGTAGCCGATGTAGTTTCCCCGGCGGTCCAAGAAGAGGTTGGCGGTGGCACCGTACACGAGCTGGAAACCGGTCCGGGCCATGCGCTCCCAGTTGTGGGCGGGGGCTCCCTTACCCATGATCCGCCCGGTGACCGAGACGAACTGGAAGTAGAGATACTCCACTCCCTCGGCTTCGATGCGTCGGGCTACCTCAGCCACGGCATCGTCCCTCCCGGCCTCTCCCACGAAACGCTCGAGATCAGTCGCCACCGCATACCTTTCGCCTGCGCCGGCCCGGGAGAGCCGAACCGACGGTCACACCGGGTTCGAGAGCGAGGCTATCAGCTGTCTGGGTTCACTGCAACGAAACAGAGCGGTATGTCGATGAAACAGAACGCCTTCAATTCCAACGTTGATCTATCCTGCGAGAATGGCGGTTGAGGACTCCTCTGCAGGTTCACGAGACGTGGATCCTTCCGACATCGATGCCGCCGTCAGTCGCGCCATCGGCAAGAAGGTGCGCGACTATCGGCTCCAGCTCGGATTCACCGTCGCCCAGCTGGCCGATCACTCCGAGTTGTCGAAGGGGATGCTCTCGAAGATCGAAAACGCCCAGGCCTCACCCAGCTTGTCCACCCTGGCGCGCATTGCCGGGGCCCTGGACGTTCCCCTCACCGCCTTCTTCGACGACCTCGAGGCCCATCCCGTCATCCACGTCAAAGCCGGCCACGGACTCGACTTGATACCCCGGGGCTTGAGAAGAGGGATGCGCAGCCAGCTGCTGGGCACCCTACGGGGAACCACCCGGCGGATGGAGCCGATCCTCTACACCATCACCCGCAACGCCAAGGTCGGGGCGAGCTACCGCCATCCCGGCACCGAGTTCTTGTTCATGATCGAAGGGACCATGGACTACGCCCATGGCTCCCGTCGCTTCCTTCTGGAAGAGGGCGACTCGCTCCAGTTCGACGGCGAGGTGACCCACGGCCCGGCCCGCATCGTCGACTGGCCGGTGCGGTTCTTGTCCGTCAAGGCCTATTCCTCGAGCTCGGAGGCGCCCGTCCACTGATCGGACAGACGGAGAGCCAGGAAACCAATTCCACTCTCAGTGAACTGGGGTATCTGGGCGGACCTATACTCGCCCCGGTGTCTGCTCCCAATCGCAAGGGATTTCGCCCCGCCGCCAGGTACTCGGCGCTGAACCTAGTTCGAAGAGGTATCTCGGGATCTGAGTGGCCCCCGGCGTGGCGTCAGCACCCGCTGCGGGCCGGCTACGACGCGGTCATCATCGGGGCGGGGGTGCACGGCCTCGCCACGGCCTACTACCTGGCGGCTAATCACGGCATCAGCAACGTCGCCGTGCTCGACAAGGGGTACGTGGGGGGAGGTGGTTCCGGCCGCAACACCGCCATCGTCCGGTCGAACTACCTGACACCCGAGGGGGTCCGTTTCTACGACCGATCGTTGAGCCTCTACCGGACCATGGCGGCTGATCTCAACTACAACGTCATGTTCTCCAAGCGGGGGCACCTGACCCTCGCCCACAACGACGGCTCTCTCCGCACCATGCGCTGGCGGGCGGAAGTGAACAAGGTCCAGGGAATCGACTCAGAGGTCATCGGACCCGACGACATCAAAGAGTTGGTGCCCTTCATGGACACGTCGACGCAGGCGCGTTATCCGGTTCTCGGAGCCCTCTATCACCCCCCGGGCGGGATCATCCGTCACGACGCCGTCAACTGGGCGTATGCCCGGGCGGCCGACTCACTCGGGGTACACATCCACCAGAACACAGAGGTCACGGGCATCGAGGTGGCCGCCGGCAAGGTCACCGGGGTTCGCACCACCCAGGGCGCCATCTCGACGCCGATCGTCGTCAACTGCACTGCCGGCTGGGCGAGCACCATCGCCGACATGGTCGGAGTCGACCTCCCCATCATCACCCACCCCCTACAGGCGGCGGTAACGGAACCCGTGAAGATGTTCCTGCATGCGGTGGTCGTATCGGGGTCGCTGCATGTGTATGTCAGCCAGACCGATCGCGGCGAGTTGGTTTTCGGGGCGTCGGTCGACCCGTTCGCGTCCTATTCCATGCGGGGATCGCTCGAATTTACCGAGGAGTTGGCGGCCCACGTGCTCGAGTTGATGCCGGCCGTGGCCAAGATGCGGGTTCTCCGCCAGTGGGCCGGGCTGTGCGACATGACGCCCGACTACTCACCGATCATGGGATTCACACCCGTCGAAGGCTTCTTGGTGGACGTCGGCTGGGGGACGTACGGATTCAAGGCGGGACCCGTCTCGGGGGAGGCGATGGCCGAGGCGGTGGCCACCGGCCGCACACCCGAGATCATCGCCACCTTCGACCTGGCCCGCTTCGCCGAGGGTCGCCTGGTGGGTGAAAAGGGCGCTGCCTCGGTGGGTCACTGACATGCTCCTCGTGCCCTGCCCATGGTGCGGCCCCCGCAACGCCTCGGATCTCCGCTACGTCGGCGAGACCAGCCGGCGACCCGACCCCGCCTCGGTCACGCCTGCCGAGTGGCGGGCCTACCTCTACGACCATGCCAACCCCGCCGGCCCCACCACCGAGACCTGGTATTGCCGCGGATGTCGACGTTTCTTCGTCGCCGAGCGGGACACCGTCACCAATGTGTTCACTTCGTCGCGACCGCCGGGGCGCCAGAACCCCGAGGAGCCACGATGAGTTCTGGTTCCCGCCGGCTCACACCTCAAGCCGTCGAAGTGATCGATCGCGCCAACAGCGTGGGGTTCACCTTCGACGGCCGCTCCTACTCGGGGCACCCCGGCGACTCGATCGTCTCGGCGTTGTTGGCCTCAGGGGTGACGGTGTTTTCCCGCAGCTACAAGTATCACCGCCCCCGCGGTGTGCTCACGGCCGGGTTCCACGACCCGGGGTGCATGATGCAGGTGGGGGACGAGCCCAACGTGCGGGGATCGCACCGCCTCGTCGAAGACGGAATGGTGGTGTCATCTCAGAACCGCTGGCCGTCCCTCCGATTCGATGTGGCGGCCGCCAACCATGCCGTGGGCCGCTTTCTGACGGCCGGCTTCTACTACAAGACATTCATCAAGCCGCAACCGCTGTGGCCCGCCTATGAGAAGATCCTGTCGCGCTTCGCGCCCGGTGGAAGAATGTCGGCGGACTCCGTCCACGGCCGCTACGACCACCGCTTCGCCCACCCCGACGTGGTGGTGGCAGGGGGCGGACCGGCCGGCATGTTGGCCGCCTTGGCGGCTGCCGAGGCCGGGGCCACCGTCATGTTGGTCGAAGAGGAGCATGCCCTCGGTGGTCATCTCCGCTATGAACCGTCCCAGCACAAAGACCTGGCGACCATCGTTGGCCGTGTCGCAGGCCATCCCAACATCGAAGTGCTCACCGACTCGGTCGTGACTGGGCGATACGACGACAACTGGGTTGCGATCTGTCAACGCAACCATCCCGGGGTGTTCGAACGCTTGATCAAGGCCCGGGCCAAGGTCCTGGTGGTGGCAGCGGGACTGGTGGAACGGCCCTACGTCTTCGCCGGCAACGACAAACCGGGGGTGATGCTCTCCACCGCCGTTCGGCGGCTCATCAACCTGTGGGCTGTGAAACCCGGGGAGCGGGCGGTCGTACTCACAGCCAACACGACCGGTGACGCCGCCGTGGAGGACCTGGAACGGGCCGGAGTGGCGATCGCGGCCGTGGTGGACGGCCGCCGAGGCCACACCGTGGTGCGTGCCCGCGGTCCGAAGACGGGAGTCAAGAGCGTCGAACTCGCCGACGGATCCACAGTGGAGGCGGACCTGGTGGTGACTGCGGTCGGTTGGACCGCGCCCACGAGCCTCTTGAACATGGCCGGGGATCGACCGCGCTACGACCCCGCCGCCGCCCGCTTCTTCGCCTGCGACCTGCCCGCCAACGTGCTGGCCACCGGTGGCATCACCGGCGACGGCACCCTCGACCAGCTCGCCGAACATGCCCAGGCGGTGGGCAGAGAAGCGGCGCGACGGTCGCTGACGACCCGACGGCAATGGCAGGCCGCCCGGCCGTGGGCGGCGTCGCCGCAACCGGAAACCGACGACGTCTCCCCCCAGGCCATTCCCGACCTTCCCCGCCACCCTCACCCGGAGATGTTTCGCTCCACTTCTCACGGGATCGTCGACTTCTCCGAGGACGTGTCCTCCAAGGATCTGGTGGCCGCAGTCGCCGAAGGCTTCAACTCCATCGAACTCGCCAAGCGCTACACCACCGCCACCATGGGTCCCACTCAGGGCAAACTGGAGACGGTCAATGCGGTGGCTGTGGTGGCCGAGGCGATCGACCGGACCATCGAGGACGTCGGGACCACCGTGTGGCGACCCCCCTACGCCCCCATCACCCTCGGTGCGTTGGGAGGACGAAGCCATGAGCCCACTCGCTACTCGCCCATGCAGTCGTGGCACCAGGCCAATGGAGCGAAGCCACTGGTGGCCGGCCAGTGGATACGCCCCGATCACTATGGCGACCCCGAGGCCGAAGTCCGAAACGTGCGCGAGAACGTGGGCATCATCGACGTCACTCCCCTCGGTAAGCTCGACCTGCGCGGACCCGACGTCTCCCGGCTTCTCGAGCAGGTGTACGTCAATCGCTGGGCCAAACTCGGGGTAGGGGGCGTCCGTTACGGCGTCATGTGCGCCGAGGACGGGGTGGTTCTCGACGACGGCGTGACCGGGCGGCTGGCCGACGACCGGTACCTCATGACCACCACCTCGTCGGGTGCCGGCACCGTGTGGGAGTGGGTCGAGAACTGGCTGCAAACCGAACATCCCGACTGGCGAGTGGTGGTCACCCCGATGACGACCAGTTACGCCTCCATGAACGTCGCTGGTCCCAAGGTGCGCACCCTGTTGGAGAGAATCGTCGAGGACATCGATTTGTCCCCCGATGCCTTCGGGTACATGAACGTGCGCCAGGGCCGCATCGCAGGCGTCGACTGTTTCATGTGGCGGATCGGATTCACCGGAGAGTTGTCCTATGAGATCCACGTCCCTGCCGGGTACGGCCTCGATGTGTGGGAAGCCATCCTCGAAGCGGGAGCCGACCTGGGCATCGGTGCCTTCGGAGTCGAAGCCCAGCGCATCATGCGCTTGGAGAAGGGCCATTTCATCGTGGGCCAGGACACCGACGGCCTTATGCAGGGATTTTCGGCCGGGATCGATTGGCTCATCAAACTGGACAAGGACGACTTCGCCGGCAAACCCGAGTTGACCTGGCAGTCGCAACGAACCGGCGACGTTCGAGTGGTGGCCCTTCAACCCGTCGACGGAACCGTCGTGCCCCTCGAAGCCAGCCAGATAGTCGACGGCTCGGGCGCCATCATGGGACGGGTCACATCGTCGCGCATGTCGCCCACCCTCGGACGGTCGATCTGTTTGGGAGTGGTGGCCGAGAACCTGGCGACGGCGGGAAGTGTCGTGACGATCCGCCTTCCCGACGGAGACCTGGTCAAGGCAAGGGTGATGGAGCACCACGCCCATTTTGACCCGGAAGGGACGCGCCTCCGTGGCTGATCCGATCGCCCGCAGCCCCATTCGCCCGCTCGAGCCCAGCACGATCCTGGAGGGATGGGAAGTCTCGGGCGCCCGCTCGCAGGCTCCACTGACCATCTGCGACGTCACCCCCCTCGCCAAGGTGACGGTGCGGTCCGACCAGGACCTCTTCGACGTCGCCTACGGTCGGGCCCGACGAGACGAACACGGGACCTTGGTGGTCGGATCGGCACCCCAAGAATGGCTCTTGGTGGGATCGCCGGGGAGCGCTGAGGTTCTCACGGAGCGGGTTGGCGATCACGGTTTCACAGTCGTCGTAGACATCACACACGGACGAGCCATGCTGAGACTCACCGGCGCCGAAGCCGCGACGATGCTCGCCAAGGTGTGTGCCGTCGACCTCGGCGACCACATGGCACCCAACGGTGCTGCTTTCCGGGCACCGGTCGTCGCCGTCGTCACCGACGTCATCCGAGACGACCAGGACTCCACCCCTTCCTATCTCCTCCATTGCGAACGATCAAGCGGCCAATACCTCTTCGACGCGCTCACCGACGCCGGCGCCGAGTTCGGCCTCGGCGTAGACGGTTTCACCGCCCGCCACTGACGACATGGCGGAGCGCTGTGAGCCGGAGAGAGGCGCAAAGACGTACAATCTCTCGGCGAAAGGAGCACATTGAGCGCACCGGTGCCGAAATGGCTTGATCGTGCCGCCGCTATCGGCTGGCGCCTCTTGGTCGTAGGCGCCGTCGTCTTTTTCGGGTTCATACTGCTCCGCCGGATCAGCATCGTCGTGTTGGCAGTCGTGCTCGCCCTATTCCCTGCTGCCATCCTCACGCCTCCCGTTCAATGGCTCAAACGAAAGGGATGGCCACCGATACTCGCCACCTGGACGGTGTTAGTCGCCGCCCTGGCGCTGATGGTCGGCATCGGCTCACTTGTGGTTCCCGCAGTCGTCGAGGGTGTTGGCCCTATCGTCGATGACCTCGGGACGGCGTTCGACGAGTTCACTGCATGGCTCGCCACAGGACCCCTGGGCCTTTCCGAATCACAGGTCCAGAACTACATCGATTTCATCTTCGAGCAGGCCGGGGACCAGGCGGCGGGAGTTGGCTCGGGATTGTTGGCTGGAGCTGGAGCCGTGTTTCAATTCCTCACCGGCGCGGCCCTGGCGGCGGTGGTTGCCTTCTTCCTGCTCAAAGATGGCGACCAACTCGTCACGAAGCTGCTCCGGGTCCTCGGAGCTGCTCGGTCGGATACCGCCTCTCGGACCGGCCGCGTCGCCTGGCGCACTCTGAGCCAGTATGTTCGAGCCTTGGCGCTCACAGGTCTATTCGACGCAGTCGGTATCGGAATCGGTCTCGCCATCGTCGGGGTTCCCCTCGTGTTGCCCCTATCGATCCTGGTGTTCTTCGGTGCCTTCTTCCCGGTGGTCGGCGCCTTCGCCTCGGGTCTCGTCGCCGTAGCCGTGGCTCTCGTCAACGGCTCGCTGACCGACGCGCTCATCGTCCTCGGCATCGTGATCGCCATCCAACAGATCGAGGGCAACGTGATATACCCGATGGTGTTCGGGAGAACGATGGAACTCCACCCGCTGGTGGTGCTTCTCGCCTTGGCCGCCGGAGGTGTGTCGTTCGGGATAGTGGGTGCTTTCCTGGCGGTACCGATAACAGCCGTCGTGGTCGCCATCCGTCAGGAGCTCGCCGAAGACCCCGACCTCACCCTCACCTCCCTGGCCCAGAACATCTACTGAAGCGACCCGAGACCGCTGGCGCGCCGTTCTCCGCTCTCGCGCGACGTTCCCGGCCTCTTCGCCCTGCTTGTCCCGCCAGAGCGGCTTCGGGATGACCACGTCCTGCCTAGACCTTTGACCCCGGATCGGTAGGGTGACGCACTCGATGCACGGAACAAGCCCTTCTAGCGACGCGCCCCGGGCTCTGAGTCAGGGGCGAAAACGGATGATCTTCCTGGCCGCTCTCGTTGCCCTCGGTGGCTGCTCTCCGGATGGCCCGGTGAGCTTGGGGGTGGCATTGTTACTCGGGATCATCGAGGGGATCACCGAGTATCTCCCGGTCAGCTCCACCGGGCACCTGGCGGTGGCCTCTCTCTTGTTGATACCCGACGCCGACGAAGCAACCCGGGCGGCTCTCGACTCGTACGTCATCGTCATCCAGGGCGGTGCCATCGTTGCCGTCCTCCTGGTCTACTTCGGTCGCGTCCGTCAGGCCCTGGCCGGAGCGGTGGGACGCGACCCCGAAGGACGCAAGTTGTTCGTGGCGCTCATCGTTGCTTTCCTGCCGGCGGTGGCGGCAGGTCTGCTCTTGGGAGAACTCGTCAAGGATCGCCTCTTCGGCCTGGCACCCATCGCCTGGGCCTGGATCGTGGGAGGTGTCGTCATCCTCGTCACCGAGAGGCTCCTGCCCGACCGAGATGGGCTCGACATCTCGGCCGTCGGGCCCCGGCGCGCCCTGATCATCGGCTGCGCCCAGGTCCTGGCGATGTGGCCGGGAACGAGCCGAAGCCTGGCGACCATTCTCGGTGGGCGAGTGGTGGGACTATCGACGGTGTCGGCGGTCGAGTTCAGCTTCCTACTGGGCGTAGTGACCCTTGGCGCGGCCGCCTCCTACGAGGCCCTCGGAGGAGCTGGTGCCGTCATCACGGAATTGGGCCTCACCCCGGCCGTGGTCGGGTTCGTAGCCGCCACCGTCTCGGCGATCATCGCGGTGCGGTGGCTGATCGCCTACCTCTCGAAGCATTCGTTGGCCATCTTCGGTTGGTATCGCATCGTCATCGGCATGATCGTTCTCATCGCCCTGATCTAACCGCTCGGTCACACGCCCCGTCAGGGATCCAACCCACCACGATGTAGTTCACGGCTGGGTGCGGGGACCCATTTCGTCGTGCATCACCCATGATTACCGTTCCCGGTGGGGCATCAACCGAGTGGGAGGAGCCACAAGTGGCAAGAGTGGAGTCGGATCGGGGTGCTTCGATCGTGGAGTACGCCCTGTTGGTGGCACTGATCGCCGTGATCGGCACCGGGGCGCTTCAAGTCTTGGGACAAGAGACGCATGACGGTTTTGCCCTGATCGCCGACGGGTTCGGAGGGGCACCACTCGGTGAAACCTCTCCGCCGGCCGACACGGCTCCACCCACTCCTGGACCCCCCGCCGGACCACCAGGCGGACCCCCCGCCGGACCACCAGGCGGACCCCCCGCCGGACCC
>JBGTLA010000150.1:0-23572 GCA_041744375.1 Acidimicrobiia bacterium
GCCGGACCCGACCCCATCGGGGGCCGGCCACGGCGCCGGGTCTTGAGGGCTTCGACGTCGTAGTCGGTCTCGGTGACCTCGGTCGAGAGAGCATCGATCGCCTCATCGGTGAGGATGCGGCCGCTTCTGGTGCGATGGGTCTTAGGTTCGCTCATGGCATGTCCTCTTTGGTCTGTGGGAGCAGGTGGTAGAAGGTCGGTCGGAGCGGCATGGCATGGATCACCAGGGTGATGTCGTCGGCGAGTTCGAGCCAGATGATCTCCAGCAGGTTGCCGGCTTTGTCGGGTCCGATAGCGAGGACCTTGGGTGGATCGGCGTCGGGATCGAGATCGATGACGGTGATGGCATAGTCAAGGGCGTGGCGGATGGCTGCGTCGTCGATACCGTGCTTGCGTGCCGACCGGGGATCTCCACATCACAATATTGTAATACGAAAATGAGGTGAAGGGAACCGACCGCCCAACATCTCTGGAGTACGTCTACGTGTCAGGGTGTCGCCCGCGGATAGCCAAGAACCATCCCCTAACGGACTGGAACAAACGGCTGGCATGGCAGTCACTCACCATGTTCCGCATCCTCAACGGATACAGACTCGAGGTCGCCACCGACGACGCCGTCGACCTCATGCTCGCCGCTGCCGCCGGTGAACTCACCGAAACCGAGGTAGCTGCTTGGCTCGCCGAACGGCTGCAGCCACTCAACAGCGCATAACGCCGACAACGCCGCACGATCTCGCGCACCCGAACCGGCAATCTCCGCTAGCAACCCAAGGGCATGGAAAGGCTCCTTCTCACCCCCGAAGACGCCGCTGACCTCCTATCAATCGGGCGCTCGAAGCTGTATGAGTTGATAGGAGATGGCCAACTGGCATCGGTTCGCATCGGCGCTAGCCGACGTGTCCCAATGAGTGCCCTGGTCGAGTTCGTAGAGAACCTCCAGGCGACCTGGAATCAGCTGCCGAACGGAGGACCGGTCCACAGACGGAAGGATTGAGATGAGCATCCGACCCCGAGACACCTCGAGGGGCCGGGTCTACGACTCCCGCTATTGAGGTCCCGACGGCCGCGAGATCTCTCGGACCTTCCTCACCAAACGGGACGCGCGCGAGTTCGAGGCCCAGTAGCGGACAGCGAAGAGCCGCGGCACCTGGATCGACCCCCGGGGATCCAAGATCACGATGCGAGAGCTGGGAGCGGAGTGGCTGGAGAGCAACCCGGCCAAGAGAGACTCCACATGGGCCCGTGACGAGAGCGCCGTCCGCGTCCACGTGTACCCCGACATCGGTGACCGTGCGATCGGGAGCCTCACACCTGTCGACATCAGACGATTGGTCGCCAAGTGGTCTGAAGACCTGGCACCTCGGAGCGTCCGCCGCATCTACGGCGCGCTACGCGCGGCTTTGAACTTCGCCGTCGAAGTGGACCGGCTGGCGAGGACACCCTGCCGAGGCATCCACCTCCCGGCCGCTCAGCCGGTCAAGGCGATCGTTCCCGACCCCGTGCAGCTCATCGAGCTCGCCGACGCCATCGACCCGGACTACTCGGCGATGGTCTGGCTCGGAGCCGTGCTCGGGCTTCGATGGGGGCGAAGTGGCGGGCTTGCGCGTCGGTCACGTCGACGTGCTCCGCAAGACAATCACGAGCGCCGAGCAAGTAACGTGAGGTAGGGGCGGGGCGGGAGACATCGGACCACCCAAGTCAGCCGCGGCTCGGCGAGCGATCAGCATCCCAATCGAGCTCGCCGACGAGCTGAGCAGCCACACGCAGTTGATGGGACTCACAGGTGCCGATCCGGACGAGCTCCTGTTCCCCAACCAGGATGGGAGACCGCTCGACTACTCCAACTGGCGTGGCCGCGTGTGGGAGCCGGCGGTGAAGGCTGTCGGCATGGCGGGTCTCAACTTCCACGATCTTCGCAGGACCAATGCCACCGCCATGGTTGCCGAAGGAGTCGACGTGAAGACTGCGCAGGCCAGGCTCGGACACTCCGACCCGCGGCTCACCCTGGCTATCTATGCGCAGGCGACGACCGAAGGCGACCGGTCAGCGGCAAGCAAGCTCGGAGCCCTATTCATGGGACCTCACTCAGACCCGTCCGCTTCCTCCAAATCTTCTACATAGCAGTTGACAGGTTCCGACCACATACGGCGATTGGGCAGAGAACGCGCAATAGCGCCGAGGTGCCGATTTGTGCGGCAACTTGGGGTTTTCCTAAAGGGCAGCCCGACTCGGGTTTCAGTTCCCGGCGGCGATCACATCTCGGATGCGAGTCCAAGCTGTTGCATCATCGCGGTCTCATCGGTCAAACCCCAGTGGGTCGTGAGCTTGCCGTCGTGGATTTCGACAGTGGTGATATCCAGCACCTCGAAGCTCCTGTTGGTGGGTGGAGTGCCCAAGAATTCGCCCTTGTGGGTACCCGAAATCGTGGCCCGTGACACGACCTTGTCCCCCTCGGCGATGACCTCATCCACGGTTATCTGGAGGTCAGGAAAGGCCGCGTGGAACATCGCGAAGACCGCCTTTGTCGACTCAGGGCCCGTTGCAGGGTGACCCGGGAACGCCGTGTGATCAACGGAATCCTCAGAAACCAGCCGCTCGATCACATCTAGGTTCTTCCGATTGATGACCTCGTCGTAGAAGCTGATCACGAACGCCTTGTGGTCTTCGGTGGACATGCTTCAAACCTACCAGATATGTGGCATCGTCGATATCGAACCCAACTTACCCCAACTCCACGCCCCTCCAGTGCTTGCGCATAACCGGCAATCCCGGAACTTCCATAAGGCACTCCGCGTGGTCGTAGGCAGAAGGGCGGGATGTGTGGGTGGGGATTCCGCGCGCGGATATCCGCGGGCTAGCGGTTGGAGGGAGTCTCGTTCGGCGACCTTCCAGATTCTGGACGCGGGATAAAGGCGGGATGAATGTAAAGAGTGCTGGCCCAAGGCCCGTCTGCGAGCCTCTGACCAGCACCTTCTGAGTCGGGACGGCGGGATTCGAACCCACGACCTCAGCGTCCCGAACGCTGCGCGCTACCAAGCTGCGCCACGTCCCGATGGTGTCAGTGTACCGACGTTGACGGGGTCGCAGGAAGCGCTACTGCGGCGCGCAGATCTTGAGCGGTGAACGGCTTGGTCACGGCCACGTCGGCACCGGCTCGCCGGGCCAAAAAGTGGTCGGCGGCGCGGTCGAGGAGGAGCACCGTCCGGATGGGCTCGATCTCTCCCGACTGGGAAGCCGAGCGTAGTGCCCGCACGACAGCCATTCCCCCCATCGACCCCACCTGGAGGTCCACCACTGCCACGTCGGCGGAATGTTCGGCCGCGGCCGCCACCGCGACGCGAGGATCGGAGACCCGTTCGATGCGCAATCCCGGGTCGGTCAAGGAAGCCCGGACATCGTTTTCCACCCAGGTGGCGTCGGTCACCAAGATCACGCTGGCCATGGCCGCGACGATAGTCGGCCCTCGGATGGCAGCCGTCGGGGCACCCCTAACATGACACGTTCGTGGTCCGTCTCATCCTCATCGCGCTGCTGCTCGCTCTCGTGGCGCCTCTGACCGCGATGGGCCAAGACGACGAGCATCGTGTCGATGTGATCGTGGTCTCGGGTCCGCTCGACGACCGTGCGATCGCCTTCCTCCTCACCACCATCGAAGACCTGGAGCAACGGGGAACGGAGGTGGTCATCCTTCAACTCGACGTTCCCGCCGTGGTTGCCGATCCTGACAGGTATGGCGAATTGGCAGCCGTGATCGCCAGCCCGCCCATTCCCCTGGTGGTATGGATCGGGCCCGCGCCCGCCACTGCCTACGGCGGCGCCCTCGAACTGGCCGCCTCGGCCCCGTTGACTTTCGCCGCCCCCGGTGCCCGGGTCGGACATGCCTCGCCAACGGTGGTCGGAGGCGAGACGAGCACACCGCCGCAGATCACCGGGGATTTGGCCGATAGATCGGTGGTGGTCGAGGAGGTGAGAGCGGGCGTGATAGACGAGATGGCTCCCACCATCCGTCAACTGATCCAGGTGTTGGACGGTCAGTCGATCGAGGTCAGAGGTGAGAACGTCGACATTTCGACCCTCGTTCCGGTTGCAGGCGGGTTGACCGGCGAGGTGACCACAGCACCGGTCGTTTTCCACGAACCGGGGTACTGGACCCGGTTCCTGCGCATGGCCGTCTCACCCGAAGCGGCTTTCTTCTTCTTGTTGGCCGGTCTCACCTTGGCCGCCTTCGAGTTCTACGCCATTGGGCCGGGTCTGGCCTCGGGGGTGGCGGCCCTCTCTCTCTTCTTGGCTGGTTACGGAATTCATGCGCTGCCGATGCGGTGGTGGGCCCTGGTACTGATCGTGCTGGGGTGGTGGGCCCTCACCGGTTCCTACCAGATGGGCAGTGTCGCGACGGTCACGGCGCTAGGGGCGGTGTTGCTGGCCGCCGGGGGCCTGTCATTGGTCGAAGGGGCGCCGCAGCTGGAGATGAACGCCGTCGTCACCCTTGTGATCGTGGCCGGTGTCGTCGCCTTCTATGTGGTTGCCATGCCCACCGTGGCACGCTCCCGATTCAGTACTCGTACCATCGGACGCGACCATCTGGTGGGGAGCGAGGGGGTAGCGGTTTCAGATTTCGACCATCAGGGAGAAGTCGAAGTGGCCGGGGCCCGCTGGCGCGCCTCAGCCCACCGGGAGGCGGGGATAAAGGCCGGCGAACGGGTCAGAATCGTCGAGGTCGATGGCCTGGTCCTCGAGGTCGATCGCCTCGACGCCCACTCCGGTTCCAACGGACCTCGCGAAAATCATCTTTAACCCTTCCAATATTTCCCTGGCGAATGCTGGGATACATGGGTAGGTTGCGCCTCCCTTCCGGTACGCAAGGAAACGGAGACATCTTGTCCATGGACGACTGGCAGCTCCAAGCCCTCTGTCGAGGCAACCACGCCCATCTGTTCTTCCCGCCTTCCACCTTTGAGCGGAAGGACGACCGAGAACGGAGAGAGAGTAGGGCCAAGGCCATCTGCAATGTCTGTCCCGTACAAGGTGAGTGCACGTCGTATGCAGTCACCATTCGTGAGCCGTTCGGGATTTGGGGCGGCATGACCGAAACTGAGCGCAGGGAGCGTTTCGTCGCTAGTGCCGCTCGCTGAAGCCGATTTCAGGGAGAGTCGCCGGGGGTCTGGTCCACGACGTGGCGACCGTCGCCCACACGACGCGTCATCCCTTCGGAATCGGACCACTCCAGGATCGGGACGGCGTGTCGCCGGCTCACACCCACGGAGTCGCGGAAGTCGGCGACGGTGAAGCCTCCAGGCATTGTTGTGATTGCTTCCCTCAACCTGTCGGCATCGTCGGCCAGGTAGACGAACTCGCCTGAGACCTGGACGATGTCGCCCGCTCGGATCATCTGATGAAGCACTTCGCGCTCGATGGGCAATTCGCTGCTCTTCGGGGGTGAGAGACCGGCGTCCGCCAGTACCTCTCTCGTCGCCAACCACGACTTGTGCTGCTCCTCTGTGAGGGAGGTCCGTCGGCCCGACTTCCAGGTGACGAGGCCGTCTGTCTCGAGCTCGGGGGTCGTGTCGACGACGTGGCGGGTCATCGCCGGGGTCAGACGAAGACGGCTCACCAGGGTTGCGAAGGGCAGCCCCGGCCGAAGGGGAGAGCCGGCGTGGAACTGGTCCACGAGTCCGACAGCTCGCGCGCTCAGGTCAGCGTGAGCGCTTTCGGTCAGGGCCTCATCGCCCACTACCACGGCTCGTCGGGGTGTTCCTGCGGAATGAGCCTCCAGGCGAGCGAGTGCGTCGATTCCCCGAATCTCCAGCAAGGCGTCGGCGGCGCTGTCAGGGTCGAGGTCTCGGGGAAGGGAAGCCGAGGAGGCCAACGAGCGTCCCCGGAGCGGGGGGTGGGGGTCGAGGACAATTCCCCCGGCCACCACCGCCCTGCGGCCCGTCTCCCGGAGGATGAACCGGTCCCCATAGCGGAGGGGCAAGGGACGATCCAGCCGCATCAGCGCACCGCCGGCCAGGAACCGAACCCGAACCGGACGAACGCTCGATCCGACGTGGAGGTGATAGGCCCCCTTGGGAGGGAGCTCGTCCACATAGCGGGCGGTGGTGAGGTCGACGGTGAATCTCTCGGTCGGATCCCACGCTCCTTCCCCGCCGAGCATGTCCCCACGACCCAGCTCGTCGGAGGCGCCCGAGAGGTTCACCGCCACCCGCCGTCGCGGTAGGGCCACCTCTGCCGGGCGCTCATGGGATTCGAGTCCGCGAATGCGCACCTTTTCCCCGCTCGGGTAGGCGACGAGGGTGTCGCCGACGCTCAAGCGCCCTCCCAGGAGGGTGCCGGTGACAACCGTGCCGGCTCCATCGATGGTGAAGCGACGATCGATCCACATTCGCGCACCCGTCGTCGGCTCGTCGTCGTCAATGTGACTGTCGAGGAGTCGGGTCAACTCGCCGAGACCGTGACCGGACGGCGCTGATATGGGTATGATCTCCGAACCAGCCAGAGCCGTCCCTTCGAGTCGTTCCAGTGCCTCCAAGGAGGCGATTTCGACGAGTTCGTCGTCGACGCGATCGACTTTGGTGAGGGCAACGACCGCACGTTGCACACCCAACAAGTCGAGGACGGCCAGATGCTCCTCGGACTGGGGCATCCACCCTTCGTCGGCGGCGACCACGAAAAGGGCGACGTCGATGCCTTCAACGCCGGCCAACATGTTCTTGATGAACCGCTCGTGACCGGGCACGTCGACGAAGGAGACTTCGCGGCCCGAGGGCAGGGTCATCCAGGTGAAGCCGAGATCGATGGTGAGGCCCCGGCGCTTCTCCTCGGCCAATCGGTCGGGGTGGCGCCCGGTGAGGGCGGCGAGCAGGGTCGACTTGCCATGGTCGACGTGCCCGGCGGTGGCGATCACTCCCACGAACGTTGCAGGGCCCGCGCCACCAGATCGTCGTCGTCTGGTGAAACGGTGCGCAGGTCGAGGAGCAAGGAACCTGCTACTCGCCGACCCACGATGGGAGGGTCCCAGGCGAGGAGTTCCGCAAATACGCGATCGGCCCCTTCCACCTCGATCAGGGAGGTTGCGATCTGTGCTCCCGGAGCTGAACCGGCGCCCAGCGTGGAGAAACCATCGATGACGCGCCCGGCTGTCCCCGAGGAGACCAGCAGGCCCTCGGCCCGTTGGTGAATCTCCTGAACCTCCATCGTGGCCATTCTCCACAAGGGCAGCCGGCGGGCTTGGCCGGTGAGATAGGTTGACAGGGTGGCCGCCAGTGCCGCGGTCGTAGCCCCGTCGATGCGAAGCGCTCGTGCGGCCGGGTGGGAACGCAGTCGCGTGATGAGCCGGGCGGACCCGACGATGATCCCCGCCTGCGGCCCACCGACCAGCTTGTCACCCGAGAACATCACCAGGTCGGCACCGGCTCCCAAAGCCTGGCGAACGCCTGGTTCGCCCGCGAGCCAGGCGGGCGGACGTTCCAGCCACGGAGTTCGCTCATCGAGTAGGCCCGAGCCGGCATCGAAGACGAGAGGGACCCCCCTGGCTTGGGCGAGCTCGGCCAGTTCCTCCACTGTGGCCTCGGCCGAGAAGCCGACCACCTGGTAGTTGGATGGGTGCACCTTGAGCAGCAAGGCGGGGTCGGTCACGGCGGCGTAGTCCCCCACCCGGGTTCGGTTGGTGGTCCCCACCTCCGCCAGCTTGGCTCCGGCCGCAGCCATCAGCTCGGGCAGCCGATACGAACCCCCGATCTCGATCAGCTCCCCGCGCGACACAGGAACAGGCCCCCCCTGACCCAGTGTGAGCAGTGTCAAGAAGACCGCCGCGGCGTTGTTGTTGACCACCAACGCCGCCTCGGCGCCGGTGAGGGTGGTCACGAGCCTCTCGGCAGCGGCGTTGCGACCACCACGTTCGCCGGTTTCGGTGTCGAGTTCGATGTTGGCGTAACCGACGGATACCGACGCGGCGGCCCGAGCTGCTTCCGTAGACCATGGAGCCCGCCCGAGGTTGGTGTGGAGGATGACCCCGGTGGCGTTGATGACCCGACGGGGCAGTGCCCGGCGGATCTCGTCGAGCCGATGGCGGACAACAGAAGTGACGTCGGTGTCGGGTTGGTGACGAACTTCATCGATCACGTTACGGACGGCCTCGACGATCAAGGGCCGCGGCAGGCTGCCGTCGTCGAGGCTGCGAACGATGGAGTCGACTGACGGGGGTCGCCACTCGGGCATGGGCCGAGGTTAGAGCGCTGCCGAGGTTCCCGGTCCGGATCCGTGCCGGCCGACTTGCCTCTCGCCGCCACGGACAATGAATTCCGCGACGTGAGAAGACCAGATGAGACCGAGCGCCCTCATTGCTGGAGAGCGTCCCAGATACGTGACGGGGTGAGAGGCATGTCTAGGTGGCGAACACCGAGTGGTCGGAGGGCGTCGTGTACGGCGTTCACCACCGCCGGGGTCGAGCCGATCGTCCCCGATTCGCCGATGCCCTTGGCGCCGAGTGGGTTGAGGTCGGTGGGGGTCTGAGTGTGGTCCACCTCGAACGAGGGCATTACGCGTGCATTGGGGATGAGATACGTGGTCAGATTGGTGGTGATCGGATTGGCGTCGGCGTCGTAGCGGACGCCTTCCCACAGCGCCTGGCCGATCCCTTGGGCCACACCACCGTGGACCTGCCCGTCGACGATCATGCGACTGAAGATGGTTCCGCAGTCGTCGCAGGCGACGTGGCGCAGGACCTTCACATCTCCGGTCTCGCGGTCCACCTCCACCACCGAAACGTGCGATCCAAAGGGAACGGTGGCCTCGTCTTGAGTCCAGTTGTCCTCGGCCCACAGGCCAGGCGCCTCCCCGGGGGGAAGATGGGCCGGGTCGTTGGCGAGCGCGGCGATCTCGAACAAGGTCTTGCCACTGTCCGGCACCCCGACCACCCCGATCTTCCCGTCGTCGAATTGGACAATGTCGTCGGGGGCCGCCTCGGTGAGCAAAGCCACCAATCGTCGGGCCTTGTCGAGCACTGCCTCGCTCGAGCGGAACACGGCCGACCCTGCCATCTGCATGGAGCGAGAGCCCATGGTTCCTCCGCCCCGGGGGACGTCGTCGGTGTTGCCCTGCACGAAGCGGATCCGCTCCGCAGGCACCCCGAGGTAGCCGGAGACGATGTGTGTGAAGGTGGTCTCGTGGCCGTGCCCGTGTGATGAGGCGCCCGAGTACACGACTACCTCCTCTGCAGTGACTTCGACCTTCCCCCAGTCCTTTCGGCCGCCGGGAGCCGTGACCTCCACATACGAGGACAGGCCGATTCCGAGGAGCCAGCGGTCATCCTGGGCGAGGCGGCGCTGCTGTTCGGCTCGCAAGTCGGCGTAGCCGGCGCGTGCGAGGGCCAGGTCCAGGGCGGCGGCGTAGTTGCCGCTGTCGTATCGCTCACCGGTGGCGGTCACGAGCGGGAACTCGTCCGGACTCACAAAATTGACGCGCCGCACCTCGGCCGGATCCATCTCCAGTTCGGCGGCCAGGAGGTCGACGAGACGTTCGATCGTCATTGCCGCCTCGGGTCGACCCGCTCCGCGGTAGGCGTCGATCGGAGTGGTGTTGGTGGCGACTGATTGCCAACGGAAGTCCACCACTGGGATGCGATACGGTCCGGCCGCCATTCGCTGGGTGAAGGCGGGAAGGTAGGAGCCGTACAGCGGGTAGGCCCCTGCCTCCTGGACCACCCGCCAACGGAGAGCGGTGATGGTCCCGTCGCGCCGGGCTCCCATCTCTACGGTCTGGTGCTGGGCCCGTCCTTGCGACATCGAGACCATATTCTCGACACGGCTCTCCTGCCAGCGGATCGGACGGCCGAGCCGGAGAGCAAGGGCAACCACCAGCACCTGCTCGGGATAGGCGTTGATCTTGGCCCCGAACCCTCCGCCCATGTCGGGGACCTTCACGTGGACCGAGCCGCGGTCGAGATCCAGGACGGCGGCAATGGTGCGGCGCGCCCCGTGCACACCTTGGGAGCCGAGCGACACGTCGACCCCACCGTCGGCGCGGGGGATGGCCAGGGCATTGTTGGTTTCCAAAGGGACCGCAGCGAGGCGCTGGTTCTCCAGCCGCACTGTCACCACGACTTCGGCATCCACCATGACGTCACCCTCGGTGTCGAGGCCCCCGGCAAGAACGACGTTGGTGCCGAGTTCCGGAAACAAGAGCGGGGCCCCTTTTGCCAAGGCGGCGGACGGAGTGGCCACTGCCTCGAGGAGGTCGTAGTCGGGCCACACCGCTTCGGCGGCGTCGACCGCCTGGGCGGGAGTCTCCGCCACCACAACGGCCACCACGTCTCCCACGAAGCGGACCCGGTCCGAGGCGATCAGGGGCCGACGTGTCTCGTCGGTGGCTCCGGTTGCCTCGATGGGCATCGGTCCCAAGTCGAGGTCGGCGGCCGTGAATACCCCCACGACGCCGGGCATGTTCTTGGCCTCGGTGGAGTCGATGGCGGTGATCGTGCCGTGGGGAACGCTGGAGCGGACCATCACGGCCCATAAGGCACCGTCGATGGTGGTGTCGTCGAGGTAGGTCGCCGACCCGGTGATGAAGCGCGGGTCTTCTGCTCGCCTCACCTGTGCCCCGAGGATTGATCCCTTCACCGGTCGGGACCTTAGCCCCGTGCCGTGACCTCCAGGTTTCGAAGCGGGTTGCGTGTCAGCGGCCCAGGTCGAGGTGACTTTGGATCGCCACCGTGCGGATCGTGTAGACCGAATCACCGGACAGGACTCCGCTTCTCCCGAGCAGGCGGCCGGATTGCCAGTTGGAAAGGCCCAACTCGGGGCGGTCGAGAGCGTATTGGCCGTCCACCCAGCGGGTGAAGCCGTTGCCGACGAAGGGGGCGTCGATGGTGTCATAGAACCGGCTGTGCTCGTCCGCCAGCGGAGAAATGAGGCTGGCGGCGAAGAGTGGTGAGTGCGTGTTGAAGGCCGCCACCGCCTCGTCGATGGAGTCGACCAGGAACAGGGTCATCTCCGGGCTGTCCTCCCATTCCCACTCCTTCCCGAGATGAGAGAGCGGCAATGACTCGGTCATCGGCTCGCGCAAGGGCCCGCTCGCTCGGTGGATCTCGACCTGGCGATACCACTCCTCACCCACCTCGACGTCGCCCACGATGTGGAGCTTGGGGCTAACTCCACGACGGTCGGCCGCCTGGCGGAGGCCGGCCAGGACGGCAGGTAGGAGCCGGTCGGACCCACCCCGTACCACGGCCACCGTGTTGAGGGTGTTGCATACCTTGCGGTCCAGGGAGTGGAAGACGGCCCGGGTGACGTCAGTTGCCGCGGCCGCATCGGACACGATCATCCAGGCCCCGCCCGTGCCATGCAGGCTGACGGGTACGCCGGCCTGACGGGCCACGGACCCGAGCTGTGCCACGGCGGGACCCGATCCCCTTGCCACCGCGAGGGCAAGGCGCGAGTTTGAAAACATCGCCCACCCGGCGGCCCGGGAAGGGCTGTCGATCAGGGTTACGGCACCCTCGGGCAGTCCCGCCTCCGCCAGCGCCGGGTCGAGGGCATGGGTGACGATCGCTCGAGCGGTCCCCAGGGCGTCGGATCCGATCCTGAACACCACGCTGTTCCTGGACCTGAGGACACCGGTGGCATCGGCGAACACGTTGGGACGGCCCTCGAACACAAATCCGACCACCCCCAGACCCGCTCGCCGCAACTCGACCTTCCACCCGTCGTGGGCCACTTCTCCGACCAGTCGATCCACACCGGGCAGGCTCTCCCAGACACCGAGAGACTCCACCATGTCCCTGCGCATAGAGTTCGTCAGCTCAAGACGGGTAGTGGAGCGTCCCCTCTTGCGCGCCTCGATCACGTCTTGGGAGTTGGCCTCGAGGATGGGTGCCACCGCGTCGGGATCGGCGAGGCGCTGTGCGAAACCTCGATAGAACGCAGTCAGTGCCTCCTCCGGCAACGAGGTGATGGCCCCGAAGGCCTCGTGAGCACGATCCACGGCGGAGGCCGTCGAGGCCCACACTTCGGAGGGTATGTGGAGGAGATCGCCCGTCTCCTGCACCACCACGAGGCGGTCCCCAGCCACGAAGGCTGCGGCCAGCTCCGAGGAGACGGCCGTCACCTTGTCGCCACCGTACGGCACGACCATTCCCGGGCTGAGAGCTTCGAGATTCACATCATTCACATCTTGGAGTGTGCCAAGCCCTTCCCACCCGGTCCAATCTGGCGGCGCCGCCGAGGTGCCGGTTCTGTGAGCAGGCCGGTACCCTCAGAGCATGTGGCGGCTGTTGGCGTTCGTTCTCGTCCCGTTGGTGGAGATGGCTGTGCTGATATTCGTCGGGGGCCGGATCGGTATCGCCCCGACGTTGGCGATCGTGGTCGTCACGGGCGTTGCCGGTGCCGTCCTCGTCAAGCGCCAGGGCCTGGTGGTGTGGCATGCCGCCCGGGCGCGGATGACACGGGGCGAGCTACCCACCGTCGAGCTGGCGCACGGAGCGATGTTGGTCGTGTCCGGCGCCTTCCTGCTCACACCCGGCTTCCTCACCGACATCGTCGGCTTCTCGTTGCTCATTCCGGCCGTGCGCGAGCAGGTTCGGTGGCGCGCCACGCGGCGGATGTCGCGGCGGGCGGGACCCACCAGGGTCGAAGTGTGGCGGTGACCCCTCGTCCGGCGGCGACCCTGGTTGTGATCCGGGCCGGAGCCGAGGGTCTTGAGGTGCTGATGCTCGAACGCCCTGCCCGTGGCTTCTTTGGAGGCTTGTGGGTCTTCCCGGGGGGTGGTGTCGAGACGATCGACCAAACTCGCTTGGCCGTCGACGCAGTTTCGGTGCCCGACGGTACTTCCGACCATCGTTGGCGGACGGCCGCGCTACGAGAGACCGTCGAGGAGATCGGTTTGGCCATCACCCGTGAGCCATGGAACGGACCGTTGGAGGCGGCGGGTGAAGGGGTGTTCGATGCCGTCGTCGCCCGCGGCACAACTCTTGATGGGCACCGCCTGCGCCTGTTGTCACAGTGGGTGACACCGGTGTGGGCCCCAACCCGATTCGATGCCCGCTTCTACCTCACCATCATCGAAGGTGACCCCCCTCTCGTGAGCCGCCCCGAGGAGGTGACCGACGTCATGTGGACCACTCCCGACGCCGCCCTCGCGCGGGGCCGAGAGGGCAGCTGGGCGATGGTGACGCCCACCATCCACCACCTCGAGTGGTTGGCGCTCCAAGCTGGACCACAACAGGCCTGGGACGCGGTGGCCACGAGCCCGACCCCGTCGAGCACACCGTGGACTGCTTCGGACGGCTCGGAGGTGCTGGTGCGGCTCCCGGCCACCTCTGATCTGCCTTGAGGATCGAGCGCGTCCTGGCCCCGAACCCCGGGCCATATACCGGCGCCGGTACCAACACCTGGGTCCTGGACGGGGGCGATGGAGTGGCGGTCGTCGACCCCGGACCCGACATGGCGAGCCATGGCGAAGCCATCGTCGAGAGAGTGGGGGATCGCGACGTGGTAGCCGTCGTTGTGACCCACACCCACGAGGATCACGCTCCGCTGGCCAACCCACTTGCCCGCACATTCGATGCCCCGGCGCTCGGCTACGCCCCTGGCCCGAAGTTCGACCCCGATAGCTTGCTGGCGGACGGGTCTCTCGTCAAGATCGGGGACGTCAGCCTGGAGGTGATTCATACCCCGGGCCATTCCGATGATCACCTCTGCTTCCTCACCGGCCGGGTGTTGTTCACGGGCGACCACATCATCGGTGGGTCATCGGTGATGGTCGAGGAGATGGGGAGCTATCTCCGCTCGCTGCGCAAGGTGCGCGCCCTGGATGTCGATCGACTCCATCCCGGTCATGGGGACGTCATCCACGAACCCGGCGAGCTCATCGATTGGTATATGGCTCATCGCTTGCAACGGGAGAGCGAGATACTGGAGGTGGTGACGGGCGGAGCACGCTCGGTGGCCGAGATCGTCGAGGCGGTGTACCGTGACGTCACCACGGACCTGCACCCACTGGCGGCTCGCTCCGTCGTTGCTCATCTCCGCAAGCTCGCCGCCGACGGGGTAGTGCGCTTCGATGGGAGGTCCACCGAACCGTCCGCAATCCCTCCAAAGAGCACATGAGACGCCTGCTGGCCGCTTCCCTCGTGATACTCCTCGCTGCACCTGCGCTCGCCCAGGTGACCGAGGACGATCTCGACCGTGCCCAGCAGCGCCTCGATGCTGCCCAGGCCGAGGCCAACACCCTCGCCGCCTCTCTCGAAGAGGCCTATGTTCGTCAGTTGCTCCTGGACGAAGAGATCGGTTCCTTGACCTCTGCCATGGGGCGCACCGAGGCCCGCCTGATGGATGCCCAGGCCGATGTAGTCGACCTGGCGGTCCAGATGTATATCGGGGCGTCCACCTCGGTCTCGCTCTCCGTTCTTCTGGGCTCGGGGAGCGACACGGCCTCTGCGGGGCTGGAGTACGTTCGGCGGGTGACGGGGGTCGAGACAAACTCGATCACCAACCTGAAGGCTCTCCAAGCGGAGCTCGACCGCCAGTCAGGGCGCCTCGACGAGGCCCGAGCGGAACAGGCCGACGTCGCCGCCGAACTGGCGGTGCTGACCGAACAGGCTCAGGCCACCTTCGTGGCTGCTTCGGCGGACTACGACCAGCTCGTCGCCCGCCGTGAAGCACAAGAAGAGGAGCGGCGACGCCGGGAAGCGGAGGCGGCTGCAGCGGCCCTCCTGGCTGCGACGTCCACCACGGCGGCGCCGGCGACGACGACCAGCACCACGACGGCCGAGAGCGACGGAGCCGGAGGAGACACGACCACTCCTCCTGAGACGACGGTGACCACTGCTGCTCCACCCACGACCAGCCCCCCTCCCCCCCAAGCCGGGGCGCAGGCCTGCCCTGTCGCCGGCCCGGTGTCCTTCGTCGACACCTGGGGTGCTCCCCGATCGGGTGGGCGAGCCCACCAGGGTGTCGACATGATGGCGGCGCGGGGCACGCCCGTGGCCGCCATCCAGGACGGGTCCATCGGACGCATGAGCAACAGCAGCCTCGGTGGCATCACACTGTGGATGCGTTCGACGACAGGCGATACCTTCTACTACGCCCACCTCGACTCGTACGCCGCCGGTGTCAGCTCGGGGATGAGCGTCTCAGCGGGCCAGATCATCGGGTTCGTGGGTAGCACCGGCAACGCCTCACCCCAGTACCCGCACCTCCACTTCGAATACCACCCCGGCGGTGGCGGCGCGGTCAATCCCTATCCGTTGGTGAGGGGCATCTGCTGAACGCGCTGATGGGCGAGTGATCCCAAACACGCCGGGCGGCCCGCTGTGCGGACCACCCGGAGCGGGGGAAGAGGACCTGAGGGGGAACAGCAGATCCTCGTCCCGCTTCAGAGTCCGTAGGGGGGATACGGACTCTGAAGGATCGTTCGGACGAGTGCCCAGCTCGCCCGAGTTCGGATGCCTCCCATGGCACCGCCTGAGGTCAGACCGTTGGTCTGGACCGAGGGCACGTTCGGTCGACATCATGTTCGGCCAACGGGATATCGCCAGACCTGTTTATCTGCCACCCGAACGAACTAGTCATCATGCGGCGGAGTCTGTCACCCCTGGGCGGCGGTCGTGAGCTCGTCGTCGAGCTGAGCCACCAGCTTGGCGATTCTCCCTGTGCACGTCTCCTCGGCCGCCGGGGGCATGACCTCGACCAGACGGCGACCGAGGCGGACGAATGCCTCTCCGGCCGGGCCCCCCGGATCCGCCCGCACGACGGGTCGGCCCGAGTCACCGCCCGCAACGACGCTCGGGTCGAGAGGGATTTGGGAGAGGAGAGGAACGGAGATCTGGTCGGCGAGCTCCGATCCGCCGCCCGTTCCGAACAGATCGTAACTCTTCCCGTGCTCGCACACGAACCCCGCCATGTTCTCGACCACACCCAGGATGGGCATGTACGAACGCCGGGCCATGTCGGCCACACGTATCGCCACTTTTTGGGCGGCGAGCTGAGGCGTGGTCACCACCAGCATCTCGGCTTGCGGCAGGAGGCGCGAAAGTGCCATTTGGATGTCGCCGGTACCGGGAGGAAGGTCGACGATGAGATAGTCGAGCGATCCCCACTCGACCTGGCCCAAGAATTGCTCCAACGCCTTCGACAGCATCAATCCCCGCCACATCAGGGCCGTTTCCTCGGAGTCGATGATGAGCCCGGTGGAAACCACCGAAATCCCATAGGCGGTGGCGGGTTGAATGAGGCGGGTGGTGTCGTCGGCCTCCAGCCGATCTGCGATTCCCATCATGCGAGGTATCGAGAACCCCCAGATGTCGGCATCCAAGAGCCCGACTCTGAACCCCTGGTCGGCCAGGGTCAGGGCCAGGTTCACGCTCACAGACGACTTCCCCACTCCTCCCTTACCCGAGGCCACTCCGACCACGCGTGTGGTGGGGTGGACCTGGGTTGGTTCGGCCTGTTCTCTTGCTCGGTGGCGAGCCGTGGACATGAGAGCCGACCGCTGCGCCCTGGTCATGGCCGTGGTCTCCACGACGGCGTGTGAGACCCCCGGCAGAGCGCGTACCTTGCGCAGGGTGTCGCCTTCGATCTGGCCGCGCATGGGGCACTCGGCGATCGTCAGAGCGATGCCGATGGTGGCTACTCCGTCCTCGTCGAGGGAAACCCCCGAAACCATTCCCAACTCGACGATGTTGCCTCCCAGCTCGGGATCCACGACGGCTTCGAGAGCCCGGTAGATGTCGTCTGGCGTCGTGTTCATGGTCGGAGCCTCGAGAGCGGGGGAATACCCAATCAACGATATCCCTTATACTGAGTGACCGGAAACGACCAACGATCAGGCGAAGATATGAGCCAGCTTCTCAGCATCAAGTCGAACAAGCCACAGCCGACTGTGCTTCTCACCGACACCGCCGTGCAAAAGGTCGGTGAGCTCATCGCGGCCGAAGGTGATCCAAATCTGGCGCTTCGGATGGCCGTTCGGCCGGGTGGCTGTTCCGGATTCTCATATGAGATGTTTTTCGACAACCAGATCGAAGCCGACGACATCGTCGAGAGTTTCGGCGAGGTCAAGGTGGTAGTGGATCCGCAGTCGGCGGAAATGGTCAAAGGGGCGACGCTCGACTTCAAGGACGGTTTGATGGGCGCCGGGTTTGCCATCGACAATCCCAACGTCACCCGTTCCTGTGGCTGTGGGAACAGCTTCGGCTGACGTCGGCTGGGCGAGCATTCTCAGAGTTCCACCGACCTGCCTACCGCCGCCAGTAACCAGGGCGGCTCGGCCCGGCCAACTGGGTCGCCGGAGCCGGTAGCCTGGGCCCAACCCGTTCGAGAAAGCGGAGACATGCCCAAGCAGATCCTCGAGACACCTTCGTCACCACCCGCCCTCGGGCCCTACTCCGTTGCCGTTGCCACCGGGAACCTCGTCTTCGTGTCGGGTCAGGTACCCATCGACCCCGGTACCGGTCAGCGCGCACCGGACGAGATCGAGGCCCAGACGCGACGGGTCCTCGACAACATCGGCGCCATCCTCACCGATGTCGATCTCGGCTACAGCGACATCGTCAAGACCACGATCTTCCTGGCAGACATGGCTGACTACCCGGTGGTCAACGAGGTCTACACCTCCTACTTCGACACGGAGCCACCGGCGCGCTCCGCCATCCAGGCTGCGGCTCTGCCAGGCGGGTTCCTCATCGAAATCGAAGTAATTGCGGCCCGATAGGAGATTCCGATGAAGAAAGCCGAGGTCTTCGACTCCCTGGGATTGACCGACATCAACCCGGGCGTGTCGATCGGTGGGGAGTGGACGCCCGGATCGGCCGGTACCGTGCAAATCCCCAATCCGGCCACAGGCGAGACCTTGGCGGAGGTGACCCTCGCCGGTGCCGACGACTTCGACCGTGCTGCCGATTCCGCCTCTGAGACCTTCCTCCGTTGGCGCTCCCTTCCCGCTCCGGCCCGTGGCGATTACGTGCGTCGCTTGGGCAATGCCCTGCGCGACAAGCGCGACGCCCTTGGTGCCCTGGTCAGCCTCGAGGTGGGGAAGATCCTGCCCGAGGGTGTGGGCGAGGTGCAGGAGATGATCGACATCTGTGACTTCGCCGTCGGTCTGTCCCGACAACTGTATGGCAAGACCATGGCCTCGGAACGCCCCAACCACAGGATGTACGAGCAGTGGCACCCGCTGGGCCCGGTGGGAGTGATCAGTGCTTTCAACTTCCCGGTCGCCGTGTGGTCGTGGAATTCGACCGTGGCCGCCGTGTGTGGCGACACCGTTGTGTGGAAGCCTTCCGAGCGCACCCCGCTCACGGCCGTCGCCACCACCCGTATCGCCAATCAGGTGATGGCGGGCAGCGGGTTCGAAGGGGTCTTCAACCTCGTGGCAGGAAGGGGAATCGATGTCGGGCGGGCCATGGTCGACGATCATCGGCTGCCCCTCATCTCGGCCACCGGATCGACCCGCATGGGCAAGGTGGTGGGCCCAGCTGTGGCCCGTCGCATGGGTCGAACCATCCTCGAGCTGGGCGGCAACAACGCCATCGTGGTGATGGACGACGCCGACCTCGAACTGGCCGTGCGGGCGTCCCTCTTCGCCGCGGTCGGCACCGCCGGCCAAAGATGCACGAGCCTGCGCCGGCTTCTCGTCCATCGAGCCGTCGCCGACAAGCTCATCGGCCGACTCAAGGAGGCGTACACCCAGGTGGCGATCGGTGATCCCCTGGAGGCAGGCACGCTCATGGGCCCCCTCGTGAACCACGAGGCCGTTGACACCATGTTGGCGGCGGTCGAAACCGCCCGCGCTGAGGGAGCCGAGATTGTGTGCGGAGGGAGGGAGATAAGCGGTCCCGGCTTCTTCGTGGAACCGACCGTCGCCCGCATCCCCAAGGACGCGGCCATCGTCAAAGACGAAACCTTCGCACCGATCTTGTGGGTGATCGAGTTCGACACCCTCGACGAGGCGTTGGAGATCCACAACGGCGTCCAACAGGGCTTGTCGTCTGCCATCTTCACGCGGTCTCTCAAGAACGCCGAGAAGTTCCTGTCGGCGGCCGGTTCCGATTGCGGAATCGCCAATGTCAACATCGGAACGTCGGGAGCGGAGATCGGGGGAGCTTTCGGCGGCGAGAAGGAGACCGGCGGTGGCCGCGAGGCAGGATCGGACTCCTGGAAGGCCTACATGCGCCGCCAGACCACGACCATCAACTGGGGCGACGACCTTCCCCTGGCTCAAGGAATCGAGTTCGGCTGAGGCAGGGTCAGACCCGTTGCAGAGCCTGTTCGAGGTCGGCAACGAGGTCCTCGGCGTCTTCCAGGCCCACCGATAGGCGTACGAGCCCGTCAGTGATGCCGGTGGCGATTCGCTCGGCACGGGGGATGGCGGCGTGGGTC
The DNA here is from genome assembly GCA_041744375.1 of Acidimicrobiia bacterium. GTDB lineage: Bacteria > Actinomycetota > Acidimicrobiia > Spongiisociales > ZC4RG35 > JBGTLA01. The sequence goes on from JBGTLA010000150.1 coordinate 19,373, forward strand.
ATGGTCACCGGGTGGGTGATGATCGACTCGACCGCTCCCAGGTTCTCGGCCAGAGCCCACAGCTCCACGCCGTCCATCAGTTTCTTCCCCCCCTCCAGCCCCCCGCGTACCTCGAACCAGGCCATCGCCCCAAAACCGGTCGCCTGGCGCCGGGCCAGATCATGTTGAGGGTGGGAAACCAAACCCGGGTACCCGACGGCCTCCACCTTGGGGTGCTGCTCCAGCCACCGGCACACCTCGAGGGCGTTGGCTGATTGGCGATCCATGCGCTCTGAGAGCGTCTTGACCCCTTGCAACGTCAGCCAGGCCACCATCGGCGACATCACCAATCCCGCCGAGATTCGAGCGAAGGCGATCCTTTCGCCGATCTCCTCGTCGCGGACGACGACGGCGCCTCCCAACGTGGCGTTGTGGCCGTCCAGGTACTTCGTCGTGGAATGGACGACGACGTCGCATCCCAGTTCGAAGGGGCGCTGGTAGTAGGGGGTGAGAAAGGTGTTGTCTGTCACGTGGAGCACGCCGGCGTTCCTACACACTTCCGAAACGGCAGCGAGGTCGGTCAGCTTCAGGGTTGGATTTGCCGGCGACTCGGTGAAGACCAATCTGGTCTCGGGTCTGAGTACCCCCCGGACGGCATCGATGTCGGCGGCGTCGATGAACTCGATGTCCACGCCGAACTTGCGGAGGAACTGGTCTGCGAACCGGTAGGTTCCGCCGTACACGACGTCTGCGATCACGACGTGGTCACCCGTCTGCAACAGCCCGAGCATCACGGCGACGGTGGCGGCCATCCCCGATCCGTACGCAGTGGCGGCGGCACCTCCTTCCAACGTTGTCATCTTCTCCTCGAAGGCGGTGACGGTGGGGTTGCCGGCTCGGGCGTAGCTGTATCCCCGCTCCATGTAGGCGTCGACCGACTCCTGAACGAAGGTCGTGGATTGGTGGATGGGGGTCAGGATCGCCCCGGTGACGGGGTCGGGCGTGACACCGGCATGGATCTGGTCGGTTCGGAATCCCATAGGTACCCATTGTGGTCTCTGCTACCCGCTTGGTGAACTCGTCAAGGCCGGTGATGGGGAGCCGATCTATTGAGGATGTCTCGAAATCTGGTGCCGGAGGACGGTTCCAGCCGACGGTTGGCGCGACGCACCGGAGGGCTGGTCGGTGCCTTCGTGATGATTGCGGGCCTGATCATCGTGCTGGCGGTGTCCTCGTTTGCGGCCACCTGGCGCCTCAACTCCATCCAGTCATCCACGGATGCCGTGGCGCGAGGGATCGAGCGCGGTGTCAACCAGGCAGTGTTGAAGGTCGAATCGGTCGACGGCTTCTTTCAAGGCAGTTCGTCGGTCACCCACGTCGAGTTCGGGCGGTTTGCCGGCAATCTCCACCTCCAACGCGACTCCGACTCGATCCTCGTGGCTCTCAGGGTGGAAGCAGAGCAACTCGAATCATTCATGACAGAGATCGCCGAGTGGTACCCCGGTGTCGAGCCTTTCGAGGTGCTGAGGGGAGAGCGGGTCCCCCTACGACAGCATCTCGGGTCCCGTTTCATAGTGGCGTACCACCAAACACCGGCCGCGCGTCCGTTGCTGGTCGGCTACGACTTCGCCTCCGAGGAGACACGCCGAGAGGCCATCCGTCGGGCTCTCGATTCACAAAGGAGCGTGGTGTCTGGAATGGTGCATCTGGTCGGAACGGATGTCACCGACGGGTTCCTGGTCGTGAGTCCCGTACGCAATGCCTCCGGGGAGACCGTGGGGGTAGCGGCGGCAGCGACGAGTCTCACTTCCACACTGGAGGTCTGGGTTCCGGAGTCGGTGCGTCAGGACCTGGTGATTCGAGTCGTCGGCGGCCCGGCTCCCACCTCCATCCTCGGGTCGGGCCGGTTCACGCCGGTCGTTTCGTCCGAGGTGCACCTGCCCGGAGCAACTTGGACGGTTGTTGCCACCATGAATCGCTCGGGCGCAGGTCTGACCTGGTTCACCGTGGGTAGCGTCGCTCTGGTCGTTGCCTTCGGCTTGCTGACAGCTCATTTGATTTCGAACAGACTGGAACGCCGTTCTCTGCGGGCCCGGTTGCGATGGGCAGACCTCCTGGCGAGTGAGCGTGATCGCACCATCGCAGCCTTGTCGGACTTTGAGCTGCTGGCAGAGAACTCGAGCGATGTCATTGCTCGTCAGGATCTCGAGCTCACCTACCGGTACGTCTCGCCGTCTGTCGAGGCGCGGCTCGGGTATCTGCCGGCGACACTCATCGGCCGCCAGCCATGGGATTGGTTCCACCCCGAAGACAAGGCTCAGATGCGGAGCAGTATCGATGAGCTGGTGGCTGGGGCGGATTCGTCAGAAGTGGAGCATCGCATCCGTCACGCGGACGGGCGGTGGTTGTGGTTCCACACCACGTTGCGGGCCATCCGTGACGAATCCGGCAAGGTCGGCGAGATCCAGACGGCGTCGCGCGAGGTGTCGCAGGCGGTGGCTCAGCGTGAGGCTTTACGAGAGGCCCAACGAGAGACAGAACGCGCTGCGGCCGAGAAGGCCAAGTTCTTGGCCACCGTGAGCCATGAGATACGCACTCCACTCAACGCGGTGGCGGGAATGTCCGAACTGCTATCGAGCACGAATCTGGACGACGCCCAGCGAGAGTACGTAGAGACGATCACCACCGCCGCCAGCTCGGTCGTGTCCCTGGTAGGCGATTTGCTCGACATGTCGCGAGCGGAGATGGGCCGGCTCCGCATCGAGGCGATCCCGTTCGATCTGGCGTCTCAGGTCTCTGAGGTGATGCGCCTGCTGGCCGCACAGGCGCAAGCCAAGGGGCTGACTCTCCTCCAGGAGATCGACGCCAAGCTGCCGCCGTTGCTGGTTGGCGATCCTCACCGGATTCGCCAGGTCATGGTCAATCTGGTGGGCAACGCACTCAAGTTCACCGAGGTGGGCTCTGTGACAGTTCGTGTGGCGGTGGCAACCGACGGGTCCGATGAGACGGTGCGTGTGCGAGTCGAGGTGGTGGACACGGGCATCGGGATCCCGTCCGAACGTCTCGAAGCCGTGTTCGAAGAGTACGAGCAGGTGGACGACTCCGTTTCTCGCCGTTTTGGAGGTTCTGGGCTGGGATTGGGGATCTCACGCCAGCTCGTGACGCTCATGGGAGGAACTCTGATGGTGACGAGCGAGCCGGGCCGGGGTTCGAGCTTCGGGTTCGAGCTCGACCTGCCCGTGGCCCGCCTCGCCGAGAAAACCCCTTCGGCTTGCCTGATCGTGGGGTCGTCGCATGCACGAACAGTTGTCGCCGAGGCGCTGGCTTTGGAGGGCTGGGAGGCTGCCGAGAGCGAATGGGTCGATTCGGCGCCGATGAACCTACCCCTGGTGGTGGTGGGAAAGGTGGCGGATGTGTCCGCTCACGACCTGACCGGGGCCGTGGTGGTGGACACAGCACCCAGGCGGGGAAATGCCGGCCGAGTCGAGACGGCGGGAGCGTCGGCCTATCTCGGGTCGCCGTTCAGTTCCGGAGAGCTCGTCAACCTGATCCGGCTGACGACCGAGAGCTCGTCATTCGTCACCCGCCACGACTTGGGAGAGCCGAGCCCTTCGTTGCGGATTCTGGCGGCGGATGATGCTCCTTCCAACAGGCTGCTGGTGGAAAGAATGCTGTCGAGGCGTGGGCACAGCGTGGTGTCGGTGGCCGATGGCGCCGAGGCGTTGGCGGCGTTCGCCTCGGAATCCTTCGATGTCGTCCTGCTCGACGGTGAGATGCCGGTCATGAGTGGGCTGGATGCCATGAGAGAGATTCGTGCCCTCGACGAGGTGTCGGGTCGCCACACCCCGATCGTGGTATTGACGGGTCGAGTGAGCGACGTCGAGCGGGGCGAAGCCATCGCCGCCGGAGCCGACATGTGGGTGCCGAAGCCCTTCGATTCAACCCGCCTCTATCAGGTCGTCGAGCAGGCCGCAGGTCTCACGAAGGTGCCGGTGGTGGAGAGCCCTCTGTCCGTGCTCGATGTCGATTCGTTTCACGTCCAGGTGGCGGGAATGCCCGAGTTGGCCCGGGAGCTGGCTGATTCCGTCCGTAACGAGTGGACGGAGCTCTCCTCTGACCTCACTCCGCAACAGGTGAGCTCCCATCTGCAGGCTGCGGGTTCGGCAGCCCACCGGCTTCGGGGCGTCCTGTCCCTCGTGGGGGCGACGGCGGCGGCCGAAT
>JBGTLA010000151.1:0-10834 GCA_041744375.1 Acidimicrobiia bacterium
GTGGGCGACCCGTTCGACCCCACCACCGACATCGGCCCCCTCATATCCGCCGACCATCGCCGCTCCGTCGATGGGTTCGTGTCCCGGGCCCGCCACGCCGGCGCCCGGGTGGTGTGCGGAGGCGAGCCGGCCGGGAACGGCGGCTTCTTCTACTCTCCCACCCTCGTCACCGATGCAGCCCAGGACTCCGAAATCGTCCAGGAGGAGGTCTTCGGCCCGGTGCTGGTGGTGCTTGCCTTCGAGGAGGAGGACGAAGCGGTGGCGCTGGCCAACGACGTCCAGTTCGGCCTGGCCTCTTCGGTGTGGACCGCCGACGTGGGCCGGGCGTTGCGCTGCGCCCACCGCCTCGACTACGGCGTCGTGTGGGTCAACGACCATCTCCCCATCGTCTCAGAGATGCCCCATGGCGGCGTCAAACAGTCCGGCTTCGGGCGCGACATGTCCCAGGCGGCGGTGCTGGAGCACACCGTGGGCAAACACATCATGATCCGCCACCAGCCGGTCGACCCGCACGTCGAGTTCCGGCCCACCTGAGCCGCCCAGCGAGCCGACCCTCAGCCGAGGAGGACGACGGCCGCCTCGGGCGGCCAGGTGAGCGTGACCGCCGCGCCGATCTCGAGCCGGAGGGGACCCTGGTTGGTGACCACCAGCGGGCGGTCGAGGCCCTCGACTTCGACGTGGACGTGAGTCATGGCACCGTAGAAGGACACGTCGGCCACCGTCCCCCGCAGCGAGTTGCGCCCCGCCTCTCCCTCCCCCAGCGACAGGCCGATCGTCTCGGGACGCACGGCCAGGCGGCCGGGCCCGGCCCCAGGACGCCCGGGTGGAAGGACGAAGTCCCCCACCGCCGTCGAGATGGTCTCGGCTCCCACCTCCCCGGGAAGGAAGTTCATGGTGCCGATGAAACCGGCCACGAACAGGTCCTGGGGGTTCTCGTACAACGAAACCGGGTCGTCGACTTGGAGGACCCGGGCGTCGCTCATGACGGCGATGCGATCGGCCATCGACATGGCCTCGTCCTGGTCGTGGGTGACGATCACGAACGTGATCCCCACCTCGTGCTGGAGCCTCTTCAACTCCAGCTGCATCTCTCCCCTGATCTGGCGGTCGAGGGCCGCCAGCGGCTCGTCCAACAACAGCACCCGGGGGCGCTTCACCACCGCCCGGGCCAGCGCCACCCGCTGGCTCTGACCCCCCGAGAGCTGGTGGGGTTTGCGCTCCGCCAACGGCGACAGGCTGACCATCTCCAGGATCTCGCCCACCCGGCGATCGATCTCGGCCTTGTCGATGTTCTCCTGGCGCAGCCCGTAGGCGACGTTGCGCCACACCGTCATGTGGGGGAAGAGGGCGTAGTTCTGGAACATCATGTTGACAGGGCGCCGGAACGGCTTCACTCCCACGATGTCGGTGCCGTCCAACAGGACCTGCCCGGAGTCGGGTGTCTCGAACCCGGCCAGGATACGCAGCAGCGTCGTCTTGCCGCAGCCGCTCGGGCCCAACAGGGCAAAGAACTCGTTCTCCCGGATCTGGAGCGAAACCTCGTCGAGGGCGGTGACGTCGCCGAAGGTCTTGGTCACCGAGACGACCTCGATCACGTTCCCCATATCACCGCTCCGTCCTGGTGAGACGCTGGGAGGCGATGATGAGGGTGAACGAGACCCCGATGAGGACCACCGCCAGGGCGTTGACCGACGGCGGGACCCCGAAGCGAACCATCCCGTAGATGACGATGGGGAGAGTCTGGGTGGTGGGCCCGGCCGTGAAGAAGGCGAGCACGAACTCGTCGAGCGACAGGGTGAAGGCCAGCAGCGCCCCCGCCATCACCCCGGGGAGGATGAGCGGCAGGGTGACACCGAAGAAGGTCTTCAGCTCGCCAGCTCCCAGGTCCATCGACGCCTCTTCCATGGCCGGGTCGAGGTTGTGGAGCCGTACCCGGACGATGGCCGCCACGAAGGCGATGTTGAAGAGGACGTGGGCGAGAAGCACCGACACGGTGCCGAGGGTGAAAGAGATGAGGGTGTAGAAGGCCAGCAGGGATATGGCCAGGACGATGTCGGGGACGATGGCCGGGGCCAGCACCACTGCGTCGAGCGCCAGGTTGGTGCCGACCCGTTCCAGGCCGACCGCCAGCAGGGTGCCGATGATGGTCGCCACCGCCGTCGCCCCCAGGGCGATGAGGATCGAGGTGCGGGCACCCGAGAGGATGGCCTGGTTCTCGACCAGCTCCCGGTACCAGCCGAACGTGAAGCCGCCCCAGGCCGTAGGCAACCCCGAGGCGTTGAACGACATCCCGAACAGCACCACGATCGGCAGGTACAAGAACCCGTAGACGAGCACCAGATGAGCCTTGAGCCAGGGGCCAACCTCACCCATGGCGCCCCCGGGTGCGGGTGCGCCGCAACAGGAGCGCCTGGCCCATCAGCAGTAGCATCATCAGGCCGATGAGCGACATTCCCAGTACCGACCCGAACGGCCAGTCGCGGGCGCGCAGGAACTGGTCGCGGATGAGGTTGCCGACCATCACCGTCCGCCCGCCCCCCAACAGCTCGGGGATGACGAAGTTCCCCAGGGAGGGGACGAACACGAAGATGCAGCCCGCCACCACCCCGGGGAGGGTGAGGGGGAAGGTGACGGTGAGGAACGTGCGCACCGACGACGCCCCCAGGTCGGCTGATGCCTCCCGCAGGGCGGGGTCGAGCCGCTCGATGGAGGCGTAGAGAGGTAACACCATGAGGGGCAGGTAGATGTAGACGAGGCCGACCACCACCGCCCCCTCGTTGTAGAGCAGGCTGAGGGGGGCCCCCACGATGCCGGTGCCGGTCAGGATCGAGTTGATGAGACCGACCGGGTTGAGCAGCACGATCCAGGCGTAGGTTCGGATGAGAAAGTTGCTCCAGAAGGGCAGGACCACCAACAACAGCCCCACGGTGCGGAGACGGCGGGGAAGGGAGGCAATGGCGTAGGCGGCCGGGTAGGCCAACAGGAGGGAGATCCCGGTGGCGATGAGGGCGAGGCGGATCGAGTTGGCCACCACCCGCAAGAACACCGGGTCGGCCAGGCGGCGGAAATTGTCGAACGTGAACTCGTAGACCACTCCCCCAAAGGTGCCCCGGCGGAAGAAGGCGTAGGTGAGGACCAGGGCGACGGGGACGACCAGGAACACCGCCAGGTAGGTGAGCCCCGGACCCAAGGTGAAAGCACCCACACGCCACCGTCCCGGCCGGGTGACGGGAGGTGGGGGAGTTGGAGCTCCCCCACCTCTCAGGAGCTGGTCGGGGGCCCTCAACCGCCGGCGGCCACCCGAGTGGCGATCTCGGTGTACATGGGCTGGGCGTCGCCCAGGTCCTCGAGGGCCTCTTGTCCCAGCAGCTCGGCCGGGGACATTGCCAGGTTGGGGAACGCTTCGAACAGCGAGCCGTCGACCATGTCCATGGCCGGGGCGTTGGGTGTCTTGTAGAGGATGTTCTCTACCACCCAGGCGTGGGTTTCGGGCTCGATCACCCAGTTGATGAAGGCGTGAGCCGCCTCCTTGTTCTCCGAGGACTCGAGGATCACCATGGTGTCGACCCACAGGTCGGATCCCTCCGAGGGGATGACGAACTCGACGTTGGGGTCCTCGGCGATGGCGTAGTTGCACCAGCCGTCCCAGGCCACCACCAGCGAGGCCTCGCCGGTGACGAGCTTGGAGTAGAAGGTGGTGTCGTCGAAGGCGAGGAGGTTCTCGCGGGCGCTCAACAACAGCTCCTCCACCTGGGCCATCTCGCCTTCGTCGGTGGTGTTGACCGAGAAGCCGAGGGCCTTCTGCGCCGGGAGCATCAGCCACCGCTCGGTGGCCAGCATCGTGATCTTGCCGGCGACGTCGTCGGCGGGCTCCAGCACGTCACGCCAGCTGGTGGGAGACGACGACACCAGGTCTGAGCGGTAGCAGAGGCCGGTGGTACCCCACGTGTAGGGAACCGAGAAACGGTTGCCCGGGTCGTGGGCGAGTTCGTCGGCCTCGGGGTAGTAGTCGGCCAGGTTGGGGATCTGCTCGTGGTCGAGGTCGGCCAGCAGACCCTGTTCGGCCATGGCCTGGGCGAACTGGCCGGTGACGAACACCACGTCGAAGCCGGAACCGCCGGCAGTAACCAGCTTGGACACGATCTCCTCGTTGGTGGCGTGGTAGGTGAGGCTGGCCTCCACCCCGGTGGCTTCGGCGAAGTTGGAGACGAGGTCGTCGGGCATGTACGCCTCCCAGTTGGAGATGACCAGGCTCTGGTCTTCCAGGGGGACGTCGGAGGCGGCGTCGCCCCCGCAGGCGGCGGCCACCACCGCCAGGGCGGAGGCGATACACAACAGACGCAACAGGGGCTTGTTCACGGTCGGTTCCTTCTCTCTGTGCTGTAGGCGCCGATCGACGGCGGAGTGAGTGTAGGAAGGCGAGCACCCACCGTGGGCGAGATTGCTACCGTGCCGATGCCCCAGCCGGAGAAAGGCCTTCCATGTCCGCCGAACGTCTCACCGTGGTTTTCTTCCCCGAGGCCGCCTACGGCCCCACCAACAACTGTGTGGGGATCGGGCGGGTTCTCCGCGAACGCGGCCACCGGGTGGTGTTCGCCGCCGAGGCGTCCTATGAGGGAACGCTCGAGAAGTACGGCTTCGAAGAAGCCACCGTCCACCTGGCGGAACCGGCCGAAACCGAAGAGGACCCGGGACAGTTCTGGAAGGATTTCATCCGCGAGACGGCTCCCGAGTTCCGCAAGCCGACCATCGAACAGCTCGACACCTTCATCAAGCCGGTGTGGGAGGCCCTCATCGACGGGGCCCGCTACGTCGAGGACACCCTCTCGGGCGTGCTCGACGACGTCGGGGCCGACGTGGTGGTGGAGGACAACGTGTTGTGCTTCCCCGCCACCGTTACCGCCGGTGTCCCCTGGGTTCGCATCACCTCCTGCAACCCTCTGGAGTTGAAGGACCCGGCCATCCCCCCGGTGTTCTCCGGGTGCCCCGCCGCCGACCGGAGCGGCTGGGACGAATTCGTCGCCGAGTACCGCCGCACCCACGGCGAGATTTGGGGGAGCTTCAACGAGTGGTGCGTCTCCCAGGGCACCGATCCCTTGCCCGACCTGGAATTCATCCACCAGTCGCCCTGGCTCAACATGTACCTGTACCCGGAGGCGGCCGACTACCAGCGCCGGAACCCGCTCGACCCGACCTGGCACCGTCTGGAATCGTCGGTGCGCACCACCGACGATTCTTTCGAGCTGCCCGCCGAACTGGAGGGCGACGGCAGCCTGGTCTATTTGAGCCTGGGCAGCCTGGGATCGGCCGACGTGGCACTCATGCAACACCTGGTGGAGGTGCTGGCCGACACCCCGCACCGTTTCATCGTGTCGAAGGGCCCACAGCACTCCGAGTACGAGCTGGCCGACAACATGTGGGGAGCAGAGTTCCTGCCCCAGACCAACATTCTGCCCCTCGTCGACCTGGTCATCACCCACGGGGGCAACAACACCATCACCGAGGCTTTCCACTTCGGCAAGCCGATGGTGGTGCTGCCGCTGTTCTGGGACCAGTACGACAACGCCCAACGCGTCGACGAGTTGGGCTTCGGTGTGCGCCTCCCCACCTACACCTTCGAGCCCGACCAGATGACCGGCGCTCTCGACCGGCTCCTGGCCGACGACGACCTGACCCGCCGCCTGGGCGAGGTGTCGTCCCGGCTCAAGGCCGACCCCGGCACCCAGAAAGCCGCCGACCTGATCGAGCGGCTGGGCCGCACCCGCCAACCGGTGCACCGATGACCGCCGAAGCCGTCGCCGGCGACGGCCCCCTCGACTGGACCGAGGTACCCCGCCCCGCCGGCGACGAGGCTCCTCCCGGCGAGGAGGTGGTCACCTACCGCTCCGCCGATGGCAACTTCGTCACCGGGTTTTGGCGGCGGGTCCCCGAAGAGGGGCCGATGGACCTCACCTACGACGAGGTTGCATACATCATCGAGGGCCAGGTGGAGGTCACCACCGACGACGGCCAGGTGCTGGTGGTGGGACCCGGCGACTTGCTCCAGACCCCCAAAGGCACCAAGGCGACCTGGCGGGCCCTGACTCCGGTACGCAAGTTCTGGGCCATCTACAAGCACGACTGAGGCGAGAGGGATCGACCCGCCGGTGAACGACGGCTGACGTCCCACGTCCCGGTGACCCGCAAGCAGGCGGCGGCGTTCCGGCGGCGCCCTCTCGAGTAGGCGGCCCGGAACAGAGCTCATCGCCGCTCGTACCCCAACTGCGGGACGACCTGCCCTACTCCCTGCGACGAACCCGGTCCCGGGCTCGTCCCGATCATGGAGCCGATGTGGAGCGAGCCTGGACCAAACGAGGATGAGCCTCCCCGATGCTGCGGGACGTCTCCGGCATCAGGCCGGTCCGATCCGAAAGGACTGCACATGAGTAACGCGACCATCGACCGGCCGCTCGCCGTTGCACCCCGCGGCCGTGGCGGCATCTGGTTCGGGGTAGCCGCCGTCGCCGTGGCGCTCTTGGTGGTGATGACTGTCATGGCGAGCGGCGTCTTTGCTCCCGGTAACGTCGGAACAGCCGATCCGGCTTCTTTGTCCCGAGCCCAGCAAGCGTCCGCCGACCGGCTCACGGGCCTGGCCGAGGCCGACAGTCTGGCCGCCATCCTCCGGCGACAGGAGGCGGAGGCGGCCCGCTGGCAGGCACTAGCCGACTACTACCAGTTCTGGACGCAAGCGAATCGGGCCGCCGCCGATCGCCTCACCGGCCTGGCCGGCCACGGCGGATCAGCGGGGCTAACCCGCGCCCAGCAGGCGGAAAGCGAACGGCTGGCCGGATTGGCCCAATTCCACGAGAGCAACGCTCCGTGACCACTCCGCCGCGTACGCTTCCGGCAAGGACTGAACGGCGCGGCCCCCCGGGAGGGGGGCGCGCCACGGTTGGGGAGCTATGCGGTACCGCATCCTGGGGCCGTTGGAGGTAGAGGGCGCCAAGGGGACGCTGGCGCTCGGCCCACCCAAGCAGCGGGCCCTCTTGGGGATCCTGCTTCTCCATCACGGCGGGGCCGTGTCGATCACGGCTCTCATCGATGAGTTGTGGGGGGAGACGGCGCCTCGCACCGCCGAGCACTCCATCCACACCTACGTCTCCAACCTGCGCGGGATCCTGGGTGCAGGGACGCTCGTCACTACCGCCAACGGCTACCGCATCGATCTCGACGAAGGGGATCTCGATGCCGCGGCCTTCGAGGGGCTGGCTGGGAAGGCCGGCCTGGCCGAGGGGCAGGGTCGATACGCCGACGCCTTCCAGGAGGCGGCGAGAGCCATCGGCTTGTGGCGCGGTGAGCCGTTGGCGGACGTCGAGTTGGCCAACGGCGCCCACCCGTTGATGGTCCGCCTGTCGGAGCTGCGGTTGCAGGCGGTAGAACGCTGGGCTGCGGCTGCCCTCCGGCTGGGCCGGGCCGACGAGGTGCTGGCAGAGCTGGAGCGGGAGACTCTGGAGCATCCGCTGCGAGAGTCGGTGTGGGCGTTGCGGATGAAGGGGCTGCATGCCGCCGGAAGGGACGCCGAGGCTCTCCGGGTCTACCAGCACCTGCGGGGCGTCCTCGGTGAGGAGATGGGAATCGAGCCCTCCCAGGAGCTGCAGGCCCTGGAAGACTCCCTGCTCGTTCCCGACGGGGATACGCACCCGACACCCGCAGCCATAATTCGCAACCCCTACAAGGGCCTTCGTCCCTTTGAGGAGGGCGACGCCGCCGACTTCTTTGGGCGTCAGCCGCTGGTACGCCAGCTGGTGGAGGCCGTGGTCGATCCAGGCCGGATGATGGTGTCGGTGGTGGGGCCGAGCGGGAGCGGCAAATCGAGTGTGGTCCGGGCGGGACTCGTGCCGGCGTTGAAGACGGGGGCCGTGGCCGGTTCCGAGTCGTGGATCTACGTCGTTGCCCAACCGGGACCGCGACCGCTCGAGGAGGTTCGCTCGGCGTTGGCTGCGGTGGTTGGGGAACGGGGCGGGTCCTTGGCCGAGATGCTGGCCAGCCTCGACCGGCGCCTTCTCCTGGTTCTCGACCAGTTCGAGGAGGTGTTCACCCAGGCTCCCGAAGAGGTCACTGCCTTCCTCGACCTGCTGACGGAGGCGTGCCACCAACCCGATGTCCGCCTGGTGGTCACGTTGCGGGCCGACTTCTACGACCGCCCACTGCTTCACCCTAGCTTTGGACGCGCCTTCGCCACCGGGGTGGTCCACGTCCATCCCCTCGCCGCCGAGCAGTTGGCGGCGGCCGCCACCGGACCGGCGGAACGGGTCGGCGTCGGGTTGGAGCCGGCCCTGGTGTCGGAACTGATTCGCGATGTCGCCGCCCGACCAGGGAGCCTCCCTCTGTTCCAGTACGCGTTGACCGAGGTCTTCGATCGCCGCACCGGCAATCTGCTCGCCCTGAGCGCCTACCGTGCCACCGGCGGTGTGGCCGGTGCCCTCACCCGACGGGCCGACGAGGTGTTCGAGGCGCTGTCGCCCGAAGAACAGGACGCCATGCGCCAGGTCTTTTTCCGTCTCGTGACGGTGGGGGAAGGCGACCAGGCCACCCGGCGCCGGGTCACCTCCCGCGAGCTCCACTCCTTGGGTTTGGCGACCGCCGACCTGGATCGGGTTCTCGAACGTTTCGCTCACCACCGGCTCATTTCGATCGACCGGGACCCCGTGGACACCGAGTCCACCGTGGAGGTGGCCCATGAAGCGCTGCTTACAGAGTGGCCTCGCCTGGTGGAATGGCTGGCCGGGGTACGTACGGATCTCCGCCGCCGAGGTTCCCTCGCCGCCGCTCGCGAAAAGTGGATGCGAGAAGGCGGCCATGTCGATTTCCTCCTCTCCGGTCGCCGCCTGGACCAGTATGAGGAGTGGGCCAACGCGACAAACGTGGCGTTGAGCGCCGACGAACGAGGGTTCCTGGACCGGTCGGTGGCGGTGAGGGAGGAAGAGCGGGCGGTCGTCACCGCAACAGAGGCCCGCCGCCGCGGCCAACGACGCCGGGCGATGGTGGCACGATGGGCGATGGTGGTGGCCGTGGTGGCCTTGGCGGTCGTTGGGGTGTTGATACTGGCGCCGCGCTTGGTGTCCCTGCCTCAGGTCGGCGTGGTCACCGGACCGGGAGGCGACCTGGGCATAACCGACCTGTTTGCGGTAGGTGTGACAAGAGTCGAGCAACGTCACGACCTGGATTTGACGCGGGTCACGGCTCTCATCGACGCCGCCGAGGAGGTGAGAGAGATGTGCCGGTCGGGAGTCGAGCTGGTGCTGGTGGGTCTGGCCTTCCTGGGCGCCTCACTCGATCCGAACGACCCGGTCTGTGCGAACACGATGATCCTCCTCGTCGACGTTATAGACGCTCCCCTGGTGGCCGACGGACCGAATCTCGCCACGCTCGTGTTTCATTCCGAGGAGGGCTCCTACCTGGCGGGAGCGGCGGCCGGGCTCACCACCCGCAGTGGAGTGGTCGGATTCGTGGGCGTGATTCCCGAGGTCGTGACTCCCTTCCTCGCCGGCTACGAGGCCGGCGTCCACGCCGTCGATCCCGACATCGAGGTCCTGGCCGTGTGGACGGACCACTTCAGCGCTCCCGCGCTGGGCCAGGCGGCGGCCGAATCGATGCTCGCCGCCGGGGCCGACGTCATCTACCACGCTGCCGGCGCCACCGGTCAGGGAGTCCTGGCGGCCGTGGCTGCCGCCAACCAGGCGACGGGAGCGCCGGTGTGGTACCTCGGCGTCGACGTGGACGAAGCCCTCACCGCTCCGGTCGCCAGCCGGCCCTTCGTGCTCACGTCGATGCTCAAGAGACTCGACATCGCCGTCATGGATGCTGTCGATGCGTTCATGAACGGCGAGTTGGATGGTGGGATCCGCTCCTACGGGCTGGCCAATCAGGGAGTGGACCTCACGACCACCGCGGGAAATCTCGAGTCGATCCTCCCCCAGATCGAGGAGCTGCGCAGCCGTCTCATCGCCGGGGACATATCTCTGACGCCTTGGGAGATCGACAATGTCACGGTCTTGCCCTCGGGGGCGGATCACTGGACCCACGTAGGCACCCTCACGTTTGCCTCCGGGCGGTGCGTCTACGCGGGGCCGACCAGTCTGACGGTCGGGGATGTGCTCAATCTGTCGATCAGCGGGCAAGCTCGAACGTTCGTGGGCATGACGGCCGGGCGGCCCGTGTTCAGCACGGACCCGATCCCTGCCGACGAGCCGCCGGAGACCCTGGAGGTCGACAGCGTCCAATTCAGCCCGGCCCCACTCAACCTCCCACTTGCCGAAGGCACCTGGTGGGTGGGGTGCTTCACCCCAGAGTTCGCCTATCCGGCCACCGCCATCGAGGTCACCGCCCCCTGACCACAATGCGGGCGTCCAGGACGCAGGTAGCCCGGCATCTTCCCGTGGCCGCCTCCTCCCGGCGCGGGGAGGTCAGGCCGTTGCCTCGGCGGTCGAGGCGGGTGACGAGGTGCTCGACGGTGGCGAGCCTGTGATCGATCTCGGGGGCGGTGGGAGCCATCTCGTAGACGTGGTGGTGACAGGCCCGGCTCAGAGCCGCCCACGAGATGCGGATCCCGTCGGCGAGGTCGTCGTCGCGGAGGTACAGGTGGAGGCAGGCGAGCTGGGTGGAGCGGGTGGCGGCCCGCATCTGCGGCAGGTGGCGGACCCAGAACTGGTCGAGTCCTTCCTCGAGCGACTGGCGTCCCAGCAGCGCCGCCGCCCGGGGCCATACCCCGACCACTCCCAGCTCGGGATGGTCGAGCACCGCCCGGGCCCACGCCAGCAGGTTGGCGGGGGTGCTCACGGCGCCACCCGCAGCC
>JBGTLA010000152.1:0-17216 GCA_041744375.1 Acidimicrobiia bacterium
TGAGGAGCTTGCACCCGCCGACCTGGCGGGCCTTGCCGAACGGTACGGCGATCTCCGGTGGTCGACCAGTACTGACAATCGCCGTGGCGATCTGTTGCGCATCGACGAGATCTCCCTGACGCCGTCGCCGGCCACGGTCGGGTTGCCGCCGGTCAAGTGGTACAGACTGCTCAGCAAAGGCAACATGCCGCAGTGGGTCAAGGCCGACCTCGGTCGGGCCGACAAGACCGCATTCCGCCACCGTCGTGAGTTGCGTGTGCTCGACGTCGACTATGAGCGGAACCCGTACTCCGACCCCGACAGGTACGAAGCCGAGATCGGCTTCCTCCGAGGCGGCGAGGTGAAAGGCCAGACCATGAACATCGGCGGAGAGCGCGTCCCGCTGGAGTTCCGGCCAGGGAGGATCCTCTCCGTGGGTGGCCGCCCGGTCGGAGCGGAGTAGGGCGGTGAGAGGATGCGATACCGGGCAGGCGGTCGTGATGGTGCGACCTCGCACCCGGATGTGGTGGCCTCTTGGCGCGATCACGCCCCCGGCCGCAACCGGGGGCGTGAAGAGCGCGTGCTGAGAGGTTCAGGGGTTGGAGGGTCCTCCGGAGGGTGCATCCTGAGCACTGCTCAAGCCCAAGGTCGAGATGGAGCTTGCTGACGTTGGAATGTAGTTAGCGATCAGGCTAAAGGACACGTTCAACGAACTTGCCGTACTCGAGAAGGGCCACAAGCACAGGCTGATCGTGTGAGTACCTGCGGACACCTCGACGATCCCATCAGAGTTCAAAGAAGCTCCTCTCGAATCTGCTGACTCCTCGGTGCCGCTACCAGGGATGCGGTCGGTACTGTTCCAACTGTCACAAGCGGTGCTCTGGTTGATCTCAAGCCACTGAGTGAGCCAGGTGTCGCCGAGCTCCCAGCCAGTTGACCCGCGGAGGATCAACACGCCGTCGTGAGGGACGTCAATCGCTACTGAGGTGGCTTCGAACGGCGAACCGGCTCCGATTGTCCCGAGGGCAGTGCCGTGAGCGTGACTGCCAACTGACGCAGCGACGACGGAGAGGTACCCGCTCGGAGGAGTGCCGTCGAGATTGCCAGCGTTGTCTGACTGGGCCGCGTGCTCGGCTTCGATGGCCGTGGCGGCGTCGACGACTCGGTTCTCGGCGAGGCGCCGCAGGAAGGACGCCATCTGCTGGCGAGTCACTGAGTCGCCGGGGCAGAACCGGTCGTTTGCGGGTGGGTTGCAGCCGCGGGTGACGTCGGCGTCTGCCAGCCAGGTGATGTCGTCGTGGTGGACGTTGGAGTTGGGGACGTCGGTGAAGGCGTCGGCGGCTACTACTGCCAGGGGTGTGGCGATGAGGACGGCCATGGCCACCACAAAGGCGGTGAGGCGTCGTCTATGGTCGGGAGCGGGCATGCTGCTGTCTCCTCGCGGATCAGGCGACGCCGTCGTCGCGTTTCCTCGTGCCGATCAGATGCCAGCGCCTGCCGAACGGCAGATTGACACCTACCGGTGCTGCCACGGATCGTATCGACCACGGTGTCGGGCGCGACGAGGTGATTCGCATGTTTCTCAGAGGTCGCGAAAACCGCGGCTAACGTCCGCGGCCAGTGTCCGCCTCTCTCGACATCATCGCCGAGATCGCTGTCCGTCTCCCACGGTGGCACCTCGCCGCCGGGTGCCGCGGGGAGGACCTTGCGATCTTTTTTGTGGACCGGGGCGGCGACTACTCCGCGGCTCGCAAGATCTGCGCCCTGTGCCCGGTGCTGAGCGAGTGCCTCGATTACGCCATCACCGAGGATCTCAACATGGGGATATTCGCCGGTTTGTCGCCCAACGACCGCCGCCAGGTCGCTCAGGGGCGCGCGGAGGTGGCGCTGAAAGCCTGTGAGGGCTGCGGGGACCTGTTCGTGACCATCAACGCCCTCGCCGACTTCTGCGGGCTCTCCTGTCGTCAGCGAGCCGCCTACGCGGTTGTCTGACCCTTCAATGAGAAACCCCCCGCGCGTGGCGGGGGGTTTCTTCTATTCCGGGCCTTCGTGTCTGATCGGCGCGATTTACGTCTCGTCGAAGTCTGACGCCACCGGCACGTCGTCACCCCATATCGCTGCTACCTCGGCGGGAGTGGCTTCCCGGCCACCGCCGGGGATGATCCAAACAACCCCCTCGGCGCCCACGTCGTAGCCGTGTATGTGGACGTCTCCCGCCGGGTCGGAACCACAGAACACGAGTTCTCCGTCCTCAGCAACATGTCTGCGGTCGGATCGCTCATCGCCATGAACCTACCCTTCTCGCCTGATCGGTGCTGGCTTGGGCGCCGACTTCCGCGGGGCGGGCTCGTCGTCCATCGGCAAGTCGCTTAGCTCTCGGAGGATCCGCTCGACGTCCTCGACGCCGCCCCTTAGCAAATCGTTGTACACGCCGATGATTTCCATGACGTGCGCCAGGTCGTCATCGGGAAAGCTCGCGGCCATCCACTCGAATACGATCTGACCCAGATCGTGAACGGAATGTGTCTTCGTGGTCATCGTCCAACCTCATCGGCGAACCGGCAGGCCAACCCAGCGACATGGCTCAGCTCACGCACCCACTCGTCCATGACGGCCCAAACCTGCTGGCCGTCATGCTCGACGTTGAGCGCCATGAACAGGCTGTAGAGGCTGGGTTCGGTTTCGTCTCTCCACAGGTCCAACGCGTCGAGGATTTCCGTTCGGATGTCCTCGGGTTCCATCTTCTCGATGAAGGCCCGTTTCGCCTCGTCGGTGTCCTCCCCGCTGTACCAGTAGTCGCGGCCCCCGCGGCCCCTCACGGAGATGACCGGGATTCTGTAGATGCTCCCGTCGGGGTTCGTGTATTCCTCGATCCTCGTCTCGATGGTCATTCGGTGGTTCCTCCTGTACGTAGTTAATCCGGCTGTGTGAGAGTGGATAACTGCGGAGGTTTGGTCCGGTGTGACCTGGGAGTTTCCCCTTGCGTATAGCGTTTGCTGGCTCAGGGTTAACAGTCCGCTGCTCTGCCAATTGAGCTACCCCGGAAGGACGGGAAAGGGTACCAGCCCCTCCCCGTGCGATCGAAGCCTCAGGGAACCCGAGGATCGGGTTTGCCGTTGGAGTCGACGGTGTGGCGTAGGCCCTTGCTGCCTGCCGACAGGCTTCCGGCCACGGCATGTCGGCCGGCATCGACCAGGCCGACTGCTTGGTCCGTCAACTGGGCGACGGCCGGATGGCTCCGCAGCCGACGGTAGGCGGCGAGGATCTGGTGGTACCGGTCACGACCTGCCCGCGCACCCAACACATATCCGATGAAGCCTCCGAGGAGGAGTCCTGCTCTGAATCTCATCCCTTCATGATCGCAGACTCCGCTGCCTGTGCGGAGGCGAGCCGATTCAAACCACCCTCATACCCTGGGGAGTGGTCGAGAGCCGCTCGGCGCCGCTAGGAGTTATCACCACTGGATCCGACACGAAGTAGTCGCCTTGGCCGGTACCCATCATCCACGACATCAGGTGGAACACCATGCCCTCCACCAGTGTGTCGGTGCCTCCCGGACGCAAGGCTTTCGGGACCCCGTTGCCGCTCCAGCTGGGCGGAAATCCGATGCCGGTGGCGTACCCACAATGATGGCGGCGGTAATGGGCCAGTCCGGCGTCGTCAACCACTCCCTGCCAAGCCTCGTACACATCTCCAGCCACCGCCCCGGACGCCGCTGTCGACCGGGCCGCTTCGAAGGCGCCGAGACACACGCCGGCTACCTCCGCTGACCCGGGCGGCGCCTCCCCGATGAACACCAACCTTCCCATGGGGGCGTGGTAGCGACCGATGGAGCCGGACAGCTCCAGAAACAGCGCGTCTCCGGCTTTCATTGGGTAGTCGGTCCAGGTGGTGTGATCCTCGTTGAGGCGGCTGGTTGCCCGCACGAACGGCCAAAAAGCCGGTGGTTCCCCGCCGGCGGCCATCATCGCCGCAACCGCGGCGGTAGCCACCTCCCGTTCGGTGACACCCACCCCGGCGGCGTCGATGGCAGCGCTCATCATGGCGTCGCTCACCTCGGCCGCCTGTCGGGTCACCGCCATCTCCTCAGGTCGCTGGACAAGGCGGGGCCTAGTGAGGAGGTCGGAAGCGTCGACGAACTCGCTCTCCGGCATGCTGGCGACAATGGTCGACCACACCTTGGGTGGGAAGTAGAGGCTGGACTGCTCCATCCCGATCCGAGTCCTCGTGCCTACGGTGCATCTCACCACGTCTACGCAGTGGAAGGCGATGTCGTCCTCGTCGCCATAGCCGGCGAAGTCGAGATCCGGGACGTCCCGAGCGATGGTGACATGCTCCATCCTGCGGGCGATGAGCACCGCCTCACCCTCAGCCGGAAGCACCAGGGCATGGAAGGCGAAGTACCCGAAGTGGTCGAGTCCGACCAAGTAATAGATGTTCTCGGGAACCGTCACCAACAGGGCGTCGAGCCCGACGCCGGCCACCAGGTCCCCCGCCTCTCTGCGTCGGGCGGCGAACACCTCCCGACCGAAGAGGGGAAGACGGAAACCCAAGGTGTCGGCACGAACCCTCTCAACCATCTTCGAGGAAGCTCGCCAGACTCTGAGACTTGTCGGGATGACGGAGCTTGGCGAGAGCCTTCATCTCGAGTTGGCGGATGCGTTCTCGGGTTACCTTGAACTCGGCACCCACCTCTTCGAGCGTCCGCATCTTGCCGTCGGCTAGCCCGAACCGCATGATCAACACCTCCCGCTCACGTTCGCTGAGACCCTCCAAAGCCAACGCCAACTGGTCCTGCAGGCTGGCGAATGTGGCGGCATCGACCGGTTTCTCGCCGTCGGGATCCTCGACGAGGTCCCCCAGCGTTCCGCCCGAGTCCTCTCCCACCGGGGTCTCCAACGACACCGTGTCCTGAGCGAAGCGGAGCAACTCCTCGACGCGATCGGGGGCGAGGTCCAGATCCTCGGCCAGCTCCTCCACCGTGGGTTCCCGTCCCAAGTCTTGGGCGAGATCGCGCCGGGCCCGACTCAGCTTGTTGACCACGTCGAGGACGTGGATGGGCATGCGGATCGTTCGACCTTGGTCGGCTATCGCCCGCGATATCGCCTGGCGAATCCACCAGGTGGCATATGTCGAGAACTTGAAACCTTTGCGATAGTCGAAACGCTCGACCGCCCGCATGAGGCCCATGTTCCCCTCCTGGATCAGGTCGAGCATCGCCAGCCCCCGACCCACGTACCGACGGGCGATGGACACGACCAGCCGCAGGTTGGACTCCACCAGTTTCCTGTGGGCCAACTCCCCCTCGTCGACGGTGTGACGAAGGACGGCGGCGTCCTCGGACGAGAGCTCCTCAGAAGACAGCTTCTCTTGGGCGCGACGGCCCGCCTCAAGAGCCATCGACAACTCCACCTCCTGCTGGCTGGTGAGGAGCCGGTACCGGCCAATCTCGTTTAGGTACATCCTCACCGGGTCAGAGACCGCGATCTCGGTCACTTCGTCTAGGTTGATCCCGACCTCGGGCCCTTCTTCGGTGAGCTTGATCCCCCGCGATCGGAGAGTCTCCAGCACCGACTCGAACGCCTCCCCCGGAGCTTCTGCATCCTCGAGCTCGGTCTGGACCTCCGCCATCGTCAAGAAGCCGCGCTGACGTCCCCGTTTGGTGAGAGCCGATGTCACCTGGTCCGTATCGATCATGGCCTCCGTTTTTCCTGCTGCAACGCTATCAAGCGGTTGAAAGCCTGGGTATACCCGTCTTCTGCGGGATCGGTCGAAGCGATGACGGTCTCCAATTGGTCGATCTCGGCGTCGATCCGGACCTTTCGTGCCCGCTCCAGTATCGCATCCACCGCCAGAGGAGAGTCCTCGAGCAAGGCCGAGCGCAACACGCGCCGAATCGGCTCGGGTATCGACGCGTCGGTGATGTCGACCTCTTGTCCCGGCGCCGTCCTCAGCTCCACCAGCAACTCGGCCGCCTGTCGACTCTCGGAGCGCTCGAAAGCCTCGACCGGGATGACGTCTGCTCCGGCGGGGTTGAGGATCATCACCCGCAAGAAAGCCGACTCCAGCCGGTCGGAGTCGGCATCGGGAGACCGCACCAGCCTCTCGACCACCTGGTTGCGCCTGGTGGGCGAAGACATCGCTGCGGTAACATCGGCGCGATCGATCCCCGTCAGTTTCGAGACCAGCGTCTCATACTCAGTGCGCGCCACCGGGTCGGTTATGCGGGGGATGAACTCGGCCGCCTTCTTGAGAGCGCGCGCCTTGCCTTCGGCCTCCTGGAGGTTGATGCGATCGAAATCTCGTCGAAGCACGAATTCGAGCAGCGGACTGGCATCGTCGATGGCGGCGCGTACCTCGGCCAGCCGTCCGGCTTGGACGACGTCGGCGGGGTCGCCCCCGTCGGGCATGACCGCCACCCTCATATCGAGGTCGAGGCGCACCGGAGCATCCAGCTCGGCAGTCCTGCGCGCCGCTTGTGTGCCGGCTACATCGGCGTCGAAGGCCAGCACCACCCGCTCTCCGAATCGGCGGAGTAGATCGAAGTGCTCATCGGTCAGGGCGGTCCCGCAGGTGGCGACCGCTTCGCCGACACCGGCCCGATGGAGGGCGATGACGTCGGTGTATCCCTCCACCACCACCGATCTCCCGGTCTGGGAGATGGCCGTTCGGGCGCGATCCAGGCCGTAGAGGAGTCGGGACTTGTGGTAGACCGCCGAGTCGGGGGAATTGAGGTACTTGGCTCCGTCTCCTCCGAGGATGCGCCCGCCGAACCCCACGGGGTCGCCCCGCAGGTCGTGAATCGGGAACATGACTCGACCTCGGAAATAGTCGTAGAGTTGGCCACCCCGCCCGCGCCGCGCCAGGCCGGCCTCTACCAGGTCGTCTTCGGCCACACCCCCCGCCCGCAGCTCTTTGACCAGCGAATCCCATTCTTCGGGGGCGTAACCCAGCCGGTAATCGTCGACGACGTCACGGTCGTAACCGCGGCTACGCAAGTAGGCGCGGGCCGCACCTGCCTGATCCCCTTCCCTCAGCCACCCGTGATACACGTCGATCGCCCGCCGTACCACGTCGATCAGAGCATTGCGCCGTCCCCTTCGGCGGTCGGAGCCCGGGTCCGACTGAAGATGGATGCCGGCCCGGCGACCGAGCTCCTCGATCGCCTCGTTGAAGTCGAGGCCCTGTGTCTCTTGGAGGAAGGTGAACACGTCTCCTCCTTTTTGGCACCCGAAACAGTGGTAGAGCCCCCGACCTGGGTCGAGTGACATCGACGGCGACTTCTCTTGGTGGAACGGGCAGATGGCCATATACGACCGACCCGACCGCTTGACCTTTGTAACTGCACCGACCAACTCCACCAGGTCGGTGGCTTGGCGCACCTTGTCGATGTCGTCACGGGCGTACCCCATGGACTGATCTTACGGAGCCGTTGCAACCAGCCGCCCCGAGCCGTCCCGCGACAACGTCCAGGTGAGGGCGGCCGCCCCCAGCACAGCGATCGCCCCCGCTGCCATCGCCCATCCCGGACCGGCCCGCTCGACGATCACTCCCGCCACGACTGCTCCTACGGCGGCGCCGGCCACGTTCGAACTGGTCGCCCACGTCAACGCCTCGGTGGCCGTTCCCGCCAGGGCAAGCTCATCGATCACCTGGAACAAACAGATCGCCATCGGAGCAATGGCACACCCAGCCACCAGCAAAGCCAGACCTAGCCCGGTGACCGACGTGGCCACGAACGGAGTCACCGCCAACAGCACACCGAAAGAGAGCACGAAGATGCGCAGCCGTCCCAGAAGAGTCCCTGGCCAGTCGCGCGCCCCGTAGACGATTCCGCCCACCATGGAACCAGAAGCGAAGAGCGAAAGCAGAACACCGGCAGCGGCGGGGCGGCCCGCCGCTTCTGTGATGGCAGGAACCACGATATCAACCACGCCGAACACCACCGATATCAACACGAGAATCATCAGCGTCCAGCGCACACCCACCGAACCAAGGGCTCCGATGAGTGACCGACCGCTGCCTATCGACCCGGTCACCGACCGCGAGACGTTCGTAAGGGCAAACCCGCCTGCTCCCACCAGTGCCGTCACGCCAGCCCCGATCACGCCGGCGGCGGGAGCGACGGTTTCGATCAGTGTCACAGCAAGGACGGGACCGAGAATGAAGCCGGCCTCGATAGTGACGGCGTCGAGCGAGAAGGCCGCCTCCCTCAAGTCGGGGCCGTAACGGGTCCGCCAGGCAACCCGGGCACACGCCGACAACGGAGGGTGCACAGCCCCGGCGAGAAGGGCGCAGACCAAGACAACCGGCAACGTCGCCGCCGAACCGACCAGCGAGGCGAGGGCCACCAACGTAACGAAGTAGGTCACGGCGTCGAAGAGAAGCACCCGATGTTGTCCGAAGCGATCGGCGAGCCGTCCCTGGATCGGCCCGATCAACCCGATTCCCAAAGAGTGCACCCCGGCTAGGAGTCCGGCTTCGGCGTAGCTGTACCCCGAGCGGCGGGCCAGCAAGACTAGACCGATGACCACCATCCCGACCGTGATTCGCCCGATGAGGGCGGTGGACCATGCCAGAGGGACGACACGGAGCATGGATAGGTACCGGCGCATCCGAGAATGCTACGACCTCGCGCTGACGCCACGAACGCGCTGGGGCGTCACCCCTCGGCGCGGGCGGCGAACGAGAACGTGAGGTCTACCTCTTCGGTGACATTGGCGACGCTCGCCACGTTGGGAATGCCGATGCCGAACTCGGTCCGATCGACCGTTGAGGTGGCGGTGCCGTCCAGACGGGTCTCCTCGGTCCAGGTCACATCCACGTCGAAGGTCACCGAAAGGGTGACTCCCTTGATGGTCAGGTCACCCACGACGGCGAACATCAATGTGTCCCCGACCTCGGCCGCGCCCTCCAGCCCCTCGATTGCCTTCGGCTCGAATGTGATGAGCTCGAATTCGTCGGAGGCAGAGTCCAAGATGACAGGGCCCCGAATCGCCCTGTCTCTGGTGGCGGAGTCGGTTTGGAAGGTGCGAGCATTGACGACGATCGGTGACACGGCCGCTGATGCCAGGTCGGAGGGATCGAACCGCAGCTGACCGGCCACCTGGTTCGTCAGGCCGACGACATGGGTGGGGACACCCCGCAACTCCTCATCGAGGGCGAAGGATGCGGTCGAGCCATCCTGGTCGATCACGAAGGTGCGATCGGGCGCAGCGGTCAGGGTGCTGTCGATGGTCGTTGTGGAGGCCGTGGCTGCACTCTCGTCAGGCGCCGGGGGCTCGGCCGGAGTCGTCTCGACGGCGATGGGGGGTGTGGTCAGGTCCGTGGTGGGCGCACCGGAGCCTCCTGCCAGCCACAGGTAGAGCAATCCGCCGCCCACGACAACGGCCGCCACCGCGGCCAGCCCGACGATCATCCTGCGCATTCGCATCCTTGAGGTGGTCGTCTCACTATTCGCAAGCGCGCCCCGATCGGTTCGGAAGATCTTCGTTCACCTGGTGAGACGGGAGTCGATGGCGTCGCCGAGCCGGTCGATAGAAACGCGATCCTGGGCCATCGTGTCTCGATCGCGAATCGTCACGGCGTTGTCCTCGAGGGAGTCGAAGTCGAAGGTGACGCACAGCGGTGTGCCAATCTCGTCCTGACGCCGGTATCGCCGACCGATGGATTGGGTTTCGTCGAACTCCAGCATGAAGCGGTGGCGAAGCGAGTCGGCCAGCTTGGAGGCAGGCTCGATCAACTCGGGCTTCTTGGACAGCGGAAGGACGGCTACCTGGTAGGGGGCGAGTCGAGTGTCGAGACGCAACACCACCCGCTTCTCACCGGCTACCTCTTCTTCGTGGTAGGCGTCGATGAGAAAGGCGAACGTGGTACGGGTGGCGCCGGCGGCCGGTTCGATCACATACGGGAAGAAGCGCTCGTCGGCCTCCGGGTCGTAGTACCGCAGGTCCTGTCCGGACAGCTCCGCATGCTGTCGCAGGTCGAAGTCGGTTCGGTTGGCTACGCCCTCCAACTCGTCCCAACCCCACGGGAAGGCATATTCGACGTCGACGGTCCCCGCCGAGTAGTGGGAGAGCTCATCAGCGTCGTGGGGGCGAATTCGGAGGTTGTTCGAGTCCATCCCCAAGTCGACGTACCAGTTGAAGCGCTGCTCTTGCCAGTAAGAGAACCATGTCGGTGCTTCCTCGGGGCGACAGAAGTATTCCATCTCCATCTGCTCGAACTCTCTGGTGCGAAACACGAACTGCCCGGGGGTGATCTCGTTGCGAAACGACTTTCCCACCTGGGCGATACCAAAGGGGAGTTTGAGACGGTTGGTTCGCCGCACATTCTCATAGTTGATGAAGATGCCTTGAGCCGTCTCAGGTCGAAGGTACACCAGGTTGTCTTCCGACTCGACTGGCCCGGTGTGGGTCGTGAACATGAGATTGAACTGACGCGGCTCTGTGAACGTCCCCGATTTCTTGCACGCCGGGCAGGTGCCGGGGTCGTCCAGCTTGTCGAGGCGGTGGCGGGCATTGCAGTTACGGCATTCGACGAGGGGGTCGGTGAAGGCTGCCTCGTGTCCCGAGGCCTTCCACACCGCCCGGGCCTGGATCACGGCCGAATCGATTCCCACGATGTCGGCGCGCTCTTGGACCATCGACCTCCACCACTGGTCCTTTACGTTCTTCAAGAGAAGTGCTCCCAGCGGCCCGTAGTCGTAGGCGGATCGGATTCCGCCGTAGATCTCCGAGGAAGGGAACACGAACCCGCGCCGCTTGGCCAGGTTGGAGATGGTCTCGAGAGATTCAGCAGCCATGGGAATCGTCCAGTGTAGGTGCCGCCCCAACCCTGCCACCCATCCCGCTCTGGCGCGACACTCCCAGCGACTTGGATCTGAATGTCGCGCCAGAAAGTGTTCGGGCTCAGGCCTCGACGGTGTCCTCGGCCCCGCCGAACCGCCGCTCACGCCCTTGATACTCGATCACGGCGTCGAGAAGGTCACGACGCCCGAAATCGGGCCACAGGATCCCGGGAAACCAATACTCGGCGTAGGCCGACTGCCACAGCAAGAAGTTTGATACTCGGTGTTCCCCCGAGGAGCGGATGACCAGGTCCACGTCGGGCATTTCGGGCACCCACATGTGGGCCGCCACCGCCGCTTCGTCAACTTCCTCGGGCCGGAGGAGCCCCGCCGCCACCTCGGCGGCGATAGTGGCGGCCGCCCGAGTGATCTCGCGACGGCTCCCATAGTTGAAAGCAAACACGAGATGCAGACGGTCGTTGCGGGCCGTCTTCTCCACAGCTTCTGCCATATGAACCCGGTTGCGGTCGGGGATGCGCGGGTCGGCCAGGTCACCGGCGAAGAGCATTCGCACCCCTTGACGGTGCAGGTCGTCTCGTCGGCGAAGAAGCAGGTCCTCGTTGAACCACATGAGGAACTCAACCTCTTCGGGTGACCGGACCCAGTTCTCGGTGGAAAACGTAAAGGCCGTCAACCATTCGATCCCCAGCTCCAGCGCTCCCTCCACGGTGTCGAACAGCGCTTCCTCTCCGGCCATGTGGCCGGCAGTTCGAGGAAGGTCACGGGCGTTGGCCCAGCGACCGTTGCCATCGAGGATCAGCCCCACGTGCCGGGGAATCCGGTTGGGGTCGACTCCGGCCAGATCGAGCGTCACTCGAGCACCGCCAATGAAGCCAGCGACCTGTCGAGGTGATATTCGACGAAACGGCGCGCCACACCCATGGCCTCGCCGGCAAGAACCACGTCGGTGACCGGGAGAGACCTGAAGTCGGCATGTTCCAGGGCTGCCAGATACCCGGTCAAGCCCGCCCGCAGGCGCACCCCACCTTCGCTCTGGCACCCGCCACACACCACACCACCTGCGGAGAATGAGAATCGATCGAGCCCGTCGAGACGACCGCAGCCGGCGCACGCCTCCAAGGCGGGCGCCACACCGACCACGTCGGCCAGCTTCAAGAGAAAGGAGGTGATGAGGTCGGAACCGACCACTCCCGAGTCGAGGGCACCCAAACCGCGCTGCAGGAGGAGAAACAACCGGATGGACGACTCTTCCTCCTGAGCGACGGCATCTACCGCTTCGACCATGATCCCCGCCGCCACCACCCGGTCGAGATCACCCCTCAGTCCCGGGAATCCCTCGATGATCGAGACCTGGGTGATCGTGTCGAGGTTACGGCCCTCGTACAGCACCAGGTCGACATGGGTGAAGGGCTCCAGCCGCCCCCCAAATCGACTGGTTGTCTTGCGCACCCCCTTGGCCACGGTACGCAGCTTGCCGTTGTTGGGGCTGAGCAGAACCACCACACGGTCGGCGTCGCCGAACGGATAGCCGCGGAGAACGATCCCCTGGTCATTGCGAATAGCCATGAGCAGGTCAGGGTAGAGCCGAGATCAGGTTTGCCGAGGGAGGGCAGTCAGTCCCCGGTCGCTCCGTCCGCCATCTCCCTGAGCAGGTCGGCATGCCCGGCGTGGCGAGCCGTTTCTTCGATCATGTGGACCATGATCCAGCGGAGGGAGACCTCCCCATGCCTTCCCGGCACACTCGCGTCGAGATCTGGGTCGGCCCCCACCACTTGGCGAGAGATCTCGCACTCGCCTCGATAGAGAGCGACGAGAGAATCTGCGGACTCCCCCGCCTCCAGCCGGAATTCGGCGTCGGGGTCGTCCTCGCTCCAGGGGAAGTCGACCTCGCGCCCCGCCCAGACCGCCTGGAACCACCATCGTTCGACATAGGCCAAATGCTTGATCAGCCCACCGAGACAGGTTCCCGACGGCACCGGGGACATGCGGAGCGCTTGCGGGTCCACTCCCTCGACCTTGCGCACCATCACCGAGCGGAAGTAGTCGAGGAAGGTGAGGACTGTCTCGGTCTCTGAAGCTACTCGGGATGGATGCGGATCAAGCGGTGTGGAACTCATGGTGCCAGTATGGAGGCATGGCACACCTCACCGACGAGCAATTGGCCACCTTCATCACCGAACACAACGCTTGGGAACACAGTGACCGGTCGATTGTGCGGTCGTTCGAGTTCACTGACTTCGTGGGGGCGATGGGTTTTGTCACATCGGTGGCGTTGATGGCCGAGAAGGCCGCCCATCACCCCGACATCGACATCCGCTGGAACACGGTGACGCTGCGACTGTCCACCCACTCTGCGGGCGGGCTCACCAGCAAAGACACCGAATTGGCCGCCCAAATCGACGATCTGGTCTGAGGCGAGCCCGTGAGGGCCGAGGGTGAGAACGCTTCCGGGCCTTCTATCTGACCGGAAGCGCTTGGAGACAGGAGGCAACCCATTCGAGATGGTGAGGCTCTTGTCGTTCCATGTAGAGCCTCTCGAGGTTGAGAAGCATGCGCCGGACGATCGTCGTCGACGGCACCGGTTCAAGCCAACTCCGGTCGGCGCGGGGGTGGCCGCCGAGGGCAGCGGCCACCAGGGCGGCGGCCTCGTCGAAGCCGATGGCCTCGCCGTAGTGGAAAGGATCGACCAGCTGGCCGCTTGCGTAAACCAAGAAGTGCCCGGGGAGCCCGACCCCTTCCATGTCGATCCCCGCTCGTCTTCCCACCTCGATCCATAAGACCGACAGGGCGATCGGAACGCCACGACGAGTCGCCAGCACGGAGTCCAAGAAGTGGTTGTCCAGGTCGTGATAGTCATCGAAGTTGCCCCCGATCCCATGACTGATCGAAATGACTCGTCGTAGGGCCAGGTGAGTCGACCCCTCGACCTTCGACGCCATGGAGTCGATCCGGGAGAGCACCTCACCGGGATCTACATCAGGTCGGGCCAGCCGAGCGATCGTGAGGTTGGCCTCGGCCAAGCGATCAGCTGCGGCCAGGTCGGCCAGTCGGTGGGCGATGGCGGTATCGGTCACCTGGCCAGACTAAACGCTGAATCGATCTGTCTCACCTACCTCCGGCAAGGTACGCGCCAACAGCGCTCCAGTCGCGCCCATCAGAGCCAGCATCCCCAGTGCCAACTGCGGCCCGACAGTGGCCGCCAGGGCTCCCAAACCACCGGTGGCGAGGAGGACAAATCCCATTGCGGTGTTGGACACCGCCACATAGTCGGTCCGCTTGTTGCCCTCGGCCAGGTCCACGACGTAGGTCTTGCGGCCGATACGGGCGCCGGCGTGCGCCAGCGCCAGCGCCGAGTGCGCCCCGACGTACAGCCATGCCGACGCCGCGAGAAGAGTGAAGGCGGTGGCGGCCAGGAAGACAACAACCACGACCGCACCGGCTGCCGCCGCCCCCGCCATGACCGCTCGACTGGACCGATCCGCCAGACGTCCCCACACGGGTGAACCGACCAATGCGGCCGCTCCCGACGCCACCACGAAGGGCCCGAGGCCGGCCGAACCGCCCTCGACGCCGACGGCCATCGAAACCACGAACGGGGAGCTCAGGGCCGTCACCAGGAGCAGAGCCCGCACGAAGACGAACCGGCGAAAAGCCCGGTCCGAGGCCAGCAACGAGAGAGCCCTTCCGATGGAGCCGACGTCCACGCTGGCATCGTGCTCGCCGGGTGGTTCTTCGATGCTCGAGAACATGACTGCCCCCAACAACCATGCCGCGGCACCTCCCACCAGCAGCCAGGCCAGCGTCGGGGTTGGATCATCTGTACGGCCCGTAAGCGCAATGACCACACCGATCGCGATCGCCCCGGCGCCGGCCACCGAAGCGGAGATCCCATTGATGGCTCCTCTCCGGCCCTGCGGGACGGTCTTGGCCAGCACATCCTTCGAGGCGATGGACGCGACGGAACGCGCCGTCGCGAACACCGCCAGAGCCAGCAGAATCGTCCAACCTGCTGGTCGTCCCGAGAGGTTGGCCGCCGCCCAGGCCATCGACAGCACCGCCAGGGCCTGGGCGAAGGACGCAGCAACCCACGCCCACTTGCGACGGATGAGTCTGCGCACGAACGGCACCATGGCGGCCTGGGGAAGAAGCGACCCGGCCTCACGCACCGGCACCAGCATGGCCACCAGGCCGGTCGAGGAACCCAGTCCCACCAACAACCAGGCGAGAACGGTCTTGGGGTCGACGACACTGTCCCCGAGCTTGGTCAGGGTGAGAGAACCGACCAGCTTGGTGGCGTTGGTGGGCACCTCCCGGCACGCATCCTCGGGAAGGTCCCCGCAGCCGTGGTCTTCATCATTGTCGACGAGGACCCGGTACAGAGCGCGCGGTACGCCGGCCATGACCGAAGTCTGGCACCGTTCGCCAGGAGTAGGCCGCGATGGGGACGGTTCAGCTTTCCGGAAATCCGAGGCGATCGAGCATCGCCGGGCGCCGTTGCCAATCCTTCTCCACCGTCACCTGCAACTGAAGGTTGACCCTCGTGCCCAACAGCGACTCCAACTCGTGGCGGGCTTCGGTGCCGGCGGTCCCGAGCAACGAACCACCCTTACCGATCACGATACCGCGCTGACTCTGGCGCTCCACGATGACGTCGGCGGCGATGGTCGTCAAACCGTCAGATTCGTCGATGTCCTCCACCTGTATTGTCAACGAGTGGGGCAACTCGTCGCGGAGCCGATCGAGGAACTTCTCGCGAATGATCTCAGCGATGACCCGGCTCTCGGACTGGTCGCTGAACTGTTCGAGGGGAAAGAAAAGCGGACCTTCCGGTAGGCGCTGGAGGAGCTCCCCCACCAATTCGTCGATGCCGTCGCCCTTCCGAGCCGAGATCGGAACGTAGGCATCGAAATCCCACGGTGAGGCGTCCGTCAGCTGGGCAACGATGTCGGCGCGGTTGGCAACGTCGACCTTGTTGATCGCCACCACCACGGGTACCGCCACTTCCGACAGCCGCTCAGCGATCAACCTGTCTCCCGGCCCGACCGGGGCGGTGGCGTCGATCAGGAAGATGATGGCATCGGACTCACTCAGCGACCCGTATACAAGTCGGTTGAGGCGTGATCCCAACTCGGTGCGCGGTCGGTGAAGACCGGGCGTGTCGACGAGAACCATCTGCCACTCGGGCTCACCCTCTGGACCGGTTCGGGTGACGACGCCCTTGATGGTGGATCGGGTCGTCTGGGGGCGCGCCGACGTTATGGACACCTTTCGGCCCACCAAACTGTTGACGAGAGTCGACTTCCCCACATTCGGTCGTCCCACCACTGCCACGAAACCGGACCTCAAGGCCCGATCTCTCCTGCATGGACGATCACTTCAGCAACTCGCCTGCCCTGCATGCGGGCAACGGTCAACCGCGTGTCGTCCACATAGAACTCCTCGGCCTCCTCGGGGACTCGTTCGGCCAGACCGAGGACGAGGCCGGCCACGGTGTCCCAGTCACCTTCTGGGAACTCCACCCCTACGAGTTCGACGAGGTCCTCGACGGCCAGGCGGGCATCGACCCTCCAGCTGCCGTCGGAGAGTTCTTCGACCCACGTTTCGTCGTCGTCCGTCTCGTCGGCGATCTCGCCGACGAGTTCTTCGAGAATGTCCTCGATCGTGACCAGCCCGGCGATTGCCCCGAACTCGTCGACAACGATGGCCATATGAGTCTTGGAGGCGCGCATCTCGGCCAAGAGGTCGGGGATCCCCTTCATCTCCGGAATGAAAGCGGCCGGCCGCATGATCGATCCGGCGTCGAACCCGTCTCCGTCCGTCGACACGACAGGCAACAAGTCTTTGACGAGGAGCAGACCCACCACCTCCTCGCCGTCGACCACGGGAAACCGCGAAAAACCAAACTCGATTGCAGCAGCGGTTATTTCGGCGACGTCGGCGTCGACGGGCACAGTGACCATGTCAGGCCGGGGAACCATCACCTCTCGTACGATGGTTTCGGAGAATCGGAGCACCGACGAGATGAGGGCGAGTTCTTCCTCGTCGTCTTCCGCCGCCTCCACGTCCTCGCCGGTACCGTTCCCCTCCTCCGAAGGTCCGGCCGCCCATCCACCCAGCCGCATGGCGCCAGTCAAGAGGGGGCCGGACCGGTAAGCCACGAGCCGAGCCCAACGTCGGCCGAGCACCCGAGAGGCGGCGTCCCCCAACCCGACCACCACCAAGACCACGGCAACGATGGCCAGTACCAAAGCCGTACCCGAATAGATCCGGCTCACCGATACCACGCCCAGTACGGCTGCCGCCACCAGCAGCGCCGTCCCCACCAGTCCGACCGCCTGGGGAAGACGGGCGCGATCGTCCAGAAGGTGCGCCACCGACCTCGCTCCCCGTACGCCCTCGGCGGCGTCGTGGTGTGCGTCTGCTCGGG
>JBGTLA010000153.1:0-9712 GCA_041744375.1 Acidimicrobiia bacterium
TCACGCCGCGCTGGGCAGGGCCAGGCGCGAGCAGCGTGGCTCGCGGCCCTCACAGGCGACCGTGAACTCGATGCCGGCCGCCCCCAAGGCCTCCTCGACGGGGGCGAAAACTGGCGAGACGGGCACGATGTCGGCGATGTCGGAGATGTCGACGGTGTCGGAGATGTCGACGGTGTCGAGGATGGGGGTAGGGGTCGGCGGGTGGGAAGTTGACTTCGTTGACATGTCTGAGACCCTACGTGAGAGGTACGACAGAAATCGGTGGCGACCCATTGGGGCGTTTCGTAGCGCCTGCGTAACGGGTTTGCGCCAATGTGTCGGCATGCACAGAGCGACGGTGCCCCCCCTCCAACTGTGGTCGGCCGCGACCGTCGTGTGTTCGGTCTTCGTTGCCGGCGCTTTCGTGTTCGTCTCGTCGGCCGTGGCCTCACCAGGCGGCTGGGGTTGGCTCTCCTCGGTTCTGGAGTGGACCGTGCCGGTGTTCGCCTTCACGGCCGTCGGGTTCCTCCTCGTCCTGCGTGGTGCCGGCCCGGTTATCGCCTGGCTGTGTCTCGGGTTTGGGCTGGCCTGGGGTATCTGGGAAGCAGCCGACGCGGCAACGAGACTCGATGCCGCTGGGGCCGGCTCGATTCCTCGGCTCGACCTGATTTTCGCCATGGCCTACCCGTTTTGGGTCCCGGGAGTGGCCGTGATCGGGTTCATGCTGCTGCTCTTCCCCGAAGGCCGACTTCTGTCGCGGCGATGGCGCCCGGTGCTGTGGGCACTGCTCATCTCGGCCTCCCTGTTGTTCGCCAGTGGGTTCGTGGTGACCGACTACCCCTTTGACGTGCCGTGGGAGAACCCGCTTGCCTGGGAGGGCATGGAGCCTCTCATGCCGCTCTCCTTCGCAATGGTGGTCTTGCTCATGGCGTCGTTGGCTGCCGCGGCAGCCTCGCTTCTGGCGAGATACCGGAGGGCAGTGGGCATCGAACGACTCCAGCTCAAATGGCTCGTCGCAGCAGGCGGAATGTCGGCCGTGGCCTATCCGCTGGTGTTCATCTGGGAATTTCCGATCCAACTCGTGTGGTCGGTCATTCCCGTGGCCATCGGCATTGCCATCCTTCGGTACCGTCTCTACGAGATCGACCGACTGGTGTCTCGGACGGTCACCTACGGGTGCGTCGTTGCCGTTCTCGTCGGTGTCTACATCGGTGGGGTCTTCGTCTTGGGAGCGGTGCTTCCCCTGGAGGGCGATGTGGCCGTGGCTGCTGCGACCTTGGCGGTGGCGGCACTGTTCAACCCGCTGCGTCGGCGGATCCAGGTGTCGGTTGACCGTCGGTTCAACCGTTCTCGCTATGACTTCGAGCGAGAGGTGGCTCGCTTCGCCGGCATCCTCCGGGATCGGATCGATCCCGAGGAAGTAGTGGCGGCGTGGACGCGGGTCGTGTCCGACACCATGCAGCCGGCCACGGTCGGTGTCTGGCTTCCCCGCCGACGTCATCTGACTCCGCCTGAGGCTCCAGGGGGACCGACGCGTCGAGAGTGACTTGGTTAGCGTGGACTCCCCGAACTGAGGGAGGAAAGGTGACCACGCCCGAAGACGCCAACATGATGGAGTGGGAATCCCCGATGTATCGGGAGGCGGTCGGCCAGTTCGATCGGGTTGCCGCTCTCATGGGCCTGGACGACAACGTCGCCGATCGGCTTCGGTTCCCCCAGAAGGCGACCGTGGTGACCTTCCCTTTTCGCCACGATACCTATGAAGACGTCGACACTCTCTTCGGGTACCGGGTTCAGCATCTGACCACCATGGGGCCCACCAAAGGCGGCATTCGCTTCGCACCTGATGTCAACCTGGGCGAGGTCTCTGCCTTGGCCATGCTCATGACCTGGAAGTGCTCCATCGTCGGGGTTCCGTTCGGGGGGGCCAAAGGGGGAGTGCGGGTCGACCCGATGGCCCTGTCGCGGGCCGAGCTGCAACGTGTCACCCGTCGTTTCACGATGGAGATCATCAACGTCATCGGGCCCAACACCGACATCCCCGCTCCTGACATGGGGACCAACGAGCAGGTGATGGCCTGGTTGATGGACACGTACAGCCAGCACATCGGCCACGCCGTCCCCGCCATCGTCACCGGCAAGCCGCCGGCGCTGGGGGGAAGCGTGGCGAGACGGGAGGCGACCGGGCGCGGTCTGATGTTCCTCCTTCCCCAGGCCGCCCACCACGTGGGGAGGGGAGTGGAAGGCTCCCGCGTGGCGATCCACGGTTTCGGGAACGTGGGAAGGTACGCCGCCGTGTCGTCGGTGGAGATGGGCTGTCCGGTGGTGGCTGTCTCCGACATCTCGGGTGCCATCTATGCCGAAGACGGCCTCGACATTGCCGCCGTGGAGAAGTGGGTTGACGAAAACCGGGTATTGGAGGGATACCCCGATGCGGACCATTTCCCGGGCTCGGACCTCTTCGCGGTGCCCTGCGATGTGCTGGTCCCGGCCGCCCTGCAGGGAGTCATCACTCTCGAGAACGCCGACGACATCCAGGCCTCGATCATCATCGAAGGGGCCAACAACCCCACCAACCTGGATGCCGACGACAAACTCCGCGAGCGGGGTGTGTTCATCGTCCCCGACATTCTCGCCAATGCCGGCGGGGTGACCGTGAGCTATTTCGAATGGGTGCAGGATGTCCAGAAGTACTTCTGGTCGGAGAACGAGATCGTGGGCCGGTTGCGCGAGATCATGACCCGGGCGTTTGACGACGTGTTGACCATCACCACCACCGAGAACGTGGACATGCGTACGGCAGCGCTCATCAAGGGGATTCGACGGGTCGCCGACGCCAAGCTGGTGAGGGGCATCTTCCCCTGATCATCCGCCGGTGGGGGCGAAGGCGGGGCAACGGTCCTGAAAAGAGCACCAGTTGCACAGACGTCCCGGTCGCGGGGGGAAGCGGTCGTCGGCCAGCGCCCGATCGATGGTGGACCACAGTGCCCTCAACTGACGATCCATGGCGTCGAGTTGGGAGTCGTCGACCTGGCAGCGGTAGAGGGTGGGTCCGTTCAGGTAGAGAAGTCGGACCTCTTTGGGCGTCTCGCCCTGGCAGCGACGGATGAGCAGGGCATAGATCTTGAGGGCGAAGAACGCCCCCTGGGCGTAACGCTCAGGGGGCGCCCGGCCCGACTTGTAATCGGTGATGACGAGGTGGCCGTCTTCGTCCCGGTCGATGCGGTCGAGAATCCCGCGGATGACAATTCCGTCGAGGTCCTCGAGAAGGTCGAGCTCGCGATCGACGGGATCGAGCGACGAAGGGTCTTCCAGTCCGAAATAGTTGGCGAGAAGGCCCATCGATTCGAGGCCCCAGGCCCTCTCCTCCTCCACCGACTCGAACATCTCTCGATATTCCTCATCGCCCCGCAGCTCGGTCCAGGCGTGGCGGAAGAGATCGAAGAGTCGCTCGGGTGTCCGTTGTGGCCCGGGGAGGTCATAGAGCCGCTGCAGAGCAAGATGGGCGGTGGTGCCTCTCGCCTGGTGAACGGTGGTCGGCTCGTCGAGCCGATCGATGGCCCGGAACTTGAAGAGCTGCGGACATGTCTTGAAGTCTCTGGCCCGGCTGGGGGACAGGGTCTCGAGTCGAGTGGGTGCTTCGACGGTCACGAACCGAACCCTACAAGGGGTGAGTGACATGGATGTAGTTTTCAGATCGGGGGCCGCGGAAATCGAAGCGAAAGAGGACCACGAGCACGGGAAACACGAGCACATTAGAAAGGCCCCGAGAAAGCCTGCACCGAAGTGCCTACCCTCTCGGGGCCTACCAGTCATTCTGACTCCGAACCCGGAGGTTCGGTCTCACAATGACCTTCCGGAGTGCCTCTCGGCGCTTCCGGTCCCGGTTCGGGGTCACCCCCGATCCGGTAAGTCGCAAGCTACACGGGCTGAGCGAGCCTCGTCAAGCTGAACGCCTGGTTTCTTTTCGCGAACCTTCCGGGGCGCGGCCACAGTCTCGCGAAAAGGATTCTGCGAGCGCGAAATCCAACCACGAAGTGGGTTTGCGGGGTCGTTCACCGGTGGTCCACCTTCCTGTCATCGCTGCTGGGGGAGACCCCACAGCGCCTGGATCGGGAGGCGACTCCCGACTGGGTCCGGAACCACCCGCAACGGTGGGTTCGGAGGGTCCGACTCGGACCGGCCTCAGGGCTGGAGCGGACCCGGAACTCCGGTTCCGGGAACGTCGGGTCGGTGGCTTCGGTCACCGGGTCGCCGAGAGGATCCAGGGGTCCTCGGAGACGGGGGTCCAGCGGTCATCTATCGAGAGGTGATGACAGCTCCCACCGGGAGAACGGACTTCGGTTCGGAGTCGAGGTGGGAAGAGAGCCCCGAGAGGGTTGAGGCTTCGGCCCCAGCTCGCTCGGGGTTTCCTCTTTCCCGGTACGCTACTCCCATGGCTGACCCCAGGCTGCACATGCAAGACGATTTCCCGTTGCTCTTGTCCACTCTGTACGACCGGGCCGTGGCGCTCTACCCCGATCAGGAGATCGTCTCGGTGGAGTCAGACCGCACCATCACCCGGTCCACCTATGCGGCAACCGACGACCGTATCCGCCGGCTGGCCCGGGCGGTCGAAGAGAGGTTGGAGGTTCCGGAAGGCGCTGCGGTGGGAACCTTCGCATGGAACAACGTTCGTCACCACGAGCTGTATTGGGCGCTCGCCAACTCGGGCCGGATCTGTCACACCATCAACATCAGGCTCTTCGCCGACCAAATCACCTACATCGTCAATCACGGTGGCGACCGGGCCCTGTTCATCGATCCCGACCTCGTGCCCC
This sequence comes from Acidimicrobiia bacterium, assembly GCA_041744375.1. Classification (GTDB taxonomy): domain Bacteria; phylum Actinomycetota; class Acidimicrobiia; order Spongiisociales; family ZC4RG35; genus JBGTLA01. The sequence continues at coordinate 4,800 of JBGTLA010000153.1, forward strand.
TGATCGCTCCCATCGCCGCCAGTCTCGACACCGTGCACACGTTCGTGGTGATGGGGCCCGAGGCAGACGAGCGCCTGCCCGGCTCGATCGCCTACGAGGATTTGATCGACGGTGTGACCGGCGTGGAGGAGTGGCCCCTGCTCGATGAGCGCTCACCGATGATGTTCTGTTACACGTCGGGCACCACCGGCAACCCGAAAGGGGTGGCCTATACCCAACGCTCCACCTACCTGCACACGGTCTCCAACCTGGCCAACGTTCCCCTCGGGCCGGGCGACAACGTGCTCCCCGTGGTGCCGATGTTTCACGCCGGCGCCTGGGGTTACACCTTCCAGGCCACGACGCAGGGGGCCAAACTCACCTTCCCCGGTCCGGACCTGAGCCCCGAAGGCCTGGTCCGGCTCTTCTCCGAAGAGAAGGTGACGTTCTCGGCGGGTGTGCCCACGGTGTGGTTGGGGGTTCAGCGATACCTGGCCGATCACCCCGAGGCAGACCTGTCATCGATGCGGGCCTTCCTGTGCGGTGGCTCGGCCGTTCCCCGCGCCATGATCGACTGGTACTACAAGAACCGCGGCATCCTCGTCAAGCAGGGCTGGGGCATGACCGAGACGAATCCGGTGGCATCCGTCGCCCTCCTCAAGCCCCACATGGAGGACTGGGAGTGGGAGCGGAAACTCGATTACCTGGAGACGGCCGGTATCCCCTTGCCCGGATTGCAGGTCAAGATCGTCGACGAGGCCGGCGCCGAGTTGCCCCACGACGGGGAGGCTTTCGGCGAGCTGCTCATACGGGGTCCATGGATCGCCGCCGAGTACTACAACGATCCCCGATCCGCCGAGTCGTTCGTGGACGGCTGGCTGCGGACCGGCGACGTGTGCAAGATCGACGCCGAGGGGTACATCCGCATCACCGACCGATCGAAGGATGTCATCAAGTCGGGAGGCGAATGGATCAGCTCCCTCGACCTGGAGAACACGCTCATGGCTCACCCCGCCGTCGCGGAGGCGACCGTGGTCGGCCTCAAGCACGAGAAGTGGCAGGAGCGGCCGGTGGCCTTCGTCGTCAAGGCACCAGGTGGGGACGTGAACGAAGCCGACCTGATCGATTTCCTCACCGACAAGGTGGCCAAATGGTGGCTGCCCGACCGGGTCGTCTTCATCGATGAGATTCCCAAGACCGGCACCGGCAAGTTCGACAAGAAGGTGGTGCGGGACCGCTACTCCGACATCTTGGGGTAGGGCTCTAGACCTCGACCAGCTCCCCGGAGGTGAGATCCAAGACGAATTCCTTGGAACTGCGGGAGTCGGCGATCCAGCGGGCGATGCGGGCTCCGGAGTGACGAACCAGCCACCAGGCGTAGTCCTCGGTGCTAACGAACGACTTGCGCGCCTGGCGGGCGAATTCCACCGCTTCGGTCTCGTCTTCGAACACGCCGAGGACGGTCTCCTCTGGGGGGGCGGTCAGGTGCGCTTTTCGATCGATGAATTGGACCGCTTCGAACATCGCTGCCTCCTCGCTCAAAGTCTACCTGACGGACGATCAAACTGAGCCCCGTTCGACGCCCGTTTTTTTGGTCGCCACGACTTTCGGGGCCACTGCGCAGAACCCGTGCCGGCCGGCAGGTGGGGGTGCCATCCCTAAGCTCGCTTCGATGCGGGCATTCCACACCTACCTGGGTTGGTCGGCCGTGGTCGTTGCCGGTCTCGTGGGGCTGTGGGGGCTGACCCTGGCGTGGGCCCGCCGCGCACCGGGCCGTCTGTTCGGGGTTGGGGTGGCCTTGGCTTCGGCGGTCACGCTCACCCAGGTGGTGCTGGGTGTGTATCTCATCGCCGCCGTGGATCTGGAAGCCGGCGACCAGCACGTGTTCTACGGTCTCGTCATAGCCTTCGTGCTGGCTTTCGCCTACATCTACCGTGCTCAGCTCGGTCGGCGTCCGGCGCTCGGGTACGGATTGCTGTTCCTCTTCGTCATGGGGTTGGGACTGCGGGCAATCGCCACCCTCCGGCTCGATTTCTGACATCATCGCCCTATCGAGGAGGAACGAATGCTGTTGGAAGACAAGAAACTGCTCATCACGGGAGTGCTGACCGACGACTCGATCGCCTGGCATGTGGCCCGGGTCGCCCAAGAGCAGGGAGCCGAGGTGGTGTGCACCGGATTCGGGCGGGGCATGCGTCTCACCGAACGGTCGGTGCAGCGACTGGCAGAGCCGGCCGACGTTCTCGAGCTGGACATCAACGATGCCGACCAGGTCTCTTCGGTCGTGGCCGAACTGGACCGCCGGTGGGGGCGGGTCGACGGTGCCCTCCACGCCATCGCCTTCGCCCCCGAGGACGCCCTGGGAGGCAACTTCCTCAATACCCCCGTCGAGTCGGCCAAGACCGCCTTCGTCACCTCGGCCTTTTCCTACAAGACCCTGGCTGTGGCTCTGCGCCCCCTCCTCGAAGCCGCCGGCGGCGGCGGGTTGGTGACCCTCGATTTCGACAACACCCAGGCCTGGCCGGCCTACGACTGGATGGGCGTGGCCAAGTCGGCGCTCCAATCGGTCACCCGTTACCTGGCGCGGGACCTGGGGGCGTCGGCCATCCGGGTCAACGCCGTGTCGGCGGGGCCGTTGGGGACGGTGGCGGCCAAATCCATCCCCGGATTCGATACCTTCGAGCAGGTGTGGCGCCAGCGGGCGCCCCTGGGGTGGGATCCTTCCGACCCGTCGGCGGTGGCCAAGATGATCTGTGTGCTCATGTCGGACTGGGCCCCGATGACGTCGGGTGAGGTGATCCACGTGGATGGGGGTTTCCACGCCATCGCCGCCGGTCTCAGCGAAGGTCGGCCCCCACAGGAGTGACCGCTCGCAACGTGACAACGAAGGTAGCTCCCCCGTCGGGGGTCTCCTCCACGTCGGCCGTTCCTCCCATGGCCTCGGCCAGGCTGCGCACGATCGACAAGCCGAGGCCGGTGCCGCCCACGGAGCGGGTCTGGGACGCCTCGATCTGAGTGAAACGTTCGAAAACCCGTTGGCGCTGCTCGGCGGGAATCCCCGGGCCGTGATCGATGACCCGGATCTGGGCCGTCCCGTTGTGCAGCCCGGCGACGATCTCGACGGGGCTCCCGGCGGCGTATTTGGCGGAGTTCTCGATGAGGTTGATGAGGATCCTCTCGAGGTGATCGTGGTCGACGCGTACGGTGAGGTCGGGCGGCTCGACTTCCACCGTGGGACGCTCGGGCACGGTCAGGGCGTCGATGACGTGGTCGATGACGGCGCGCACCCTCACATTGTCGATCGCGATGGGAATGGCGTCGCGGTCGAGTCGGGACACGATCAGGAGATCCTCGATGAGCCGTTGCAGGCGCCCGGCTTGACGCCGGGCGGTGACGATCAGTTCCCGTGCCGTGTTGGCTTCGGGCGCCAGCTCGGGGCGGTTCACGGTGTCGAGAGAACCGATGATGGACGTGAGCGGGGTCCGAAGCTCGTGGCTGACGACCGACACGAAATCGGTCTTCATCTGCGCCACCTCTTCGAGGCGTCGCGTCATCTCGGTTTGGGCCTCGTAACGCCCGATCTGCGACAGCACCAGGGCGGCGGGCGCCGCCAGCGACGCCAGCTGTTCCAGCTGCTCCGGCCGGAAGGTGCCCGAGCTGGCGTCTCCCACGGCGATCACCCCCACCGAGAACTGCTCGACGCGCAACGGGGCCACCATGGCCTGCTTCAGGCCCAGTTCGGCCAGCAGGCCGTGGGCTTGGGATTTCTCGTCGACGGGGGCAACGAGGGTGGCCCGCCCCGACCTGAAGACCTGCGGGAGGAGCCCCGCTTCGGAGACCCGCACCGATATGTGGCCGACATCGAGGGGGTATCCGTTCACCCAGATGGGGCTCATCACGTCGAGGGCGTGATGTTCGGGCACGTAGAGGAGAACCACGCCCACCTGGGCGTCGAGGTAGCGACAGATCGTTCCCACCAGTTGGGGGAGGACCTCGGAAAGGGAGTCTGCTCGCGACAGGGTCGCCATCACCGCATAGAGACGTTCGAAGTCGATGCGCTGGCGCTGGAGCTGGTGGAGACGCTGACCGCTGCGCACGACCTCACGTTCGAACTCTATGCCCAACACGGCAGTGGCGGCCGCCACCGTGCCCAGAGAGAGGACGGGGACAAGGATCTCGACGAGGGCGTCTGCGCGTTGGGTGATGAAAGCGGCAAAGGCGGTGAACGAGGCGGCCAGGATCGTGACGAAGGCATGTTTTGGTCTCGTGAGCACCAGGCCCGACAGGGCGGCGATGCCGAAGAAGAGCGGCTGGGAGATGAGATAGAGGGCGGGAACGGTGGCGATGACCCCCACCGAGAGCGTGACCGACACGATCCACGCCCAGGTGGCCCAATCGGCATGCGGTCCGGCCATGATCGAGTCCCAGTCGACGAGGGCCGACCCCACCAGGAGCAGGCCGAGAGCCACCACCGGGACGAGGAACTGGTTGGCCTGGAAGACCGCCTGGCGCACGGCCTGGCCGGCCAGGATGATGACCACGAGCCAACCCAGCGCCACGGTCTTGCGCAGGACCGAGGCCCGGAAGCGTGACATGGCATCCGAATCGATGATGTCGGCGGAGGGGGACATGATCATGGGTGGGTGAACAGTATCCTCGCATGACCCCGCACTCTCCATAGGTTCTGTTTGACATGCCCCTCCAATCGATCGCCGGCGGCGCGCTCTTCGCCGAGCGCTTTGGGTCTGGCCCACCCCGTCTGCTCGCCCTGCACGGCTGGGGCAGGCGGGGCTCCGACTTCGCCAGTGCCCTCGACGGTCTCGATGCCCTCGCCCCCGATCTGCCCGGATTCGGGGCGTCCCCACCTCCGGCCCGGCCCCTCGGTGCCGCCGGCTACGCCGAGTTGCTGGCACCGGTGTTCGACTCCTTCGACC
>JBGTLA010000154.1:0-7865 GCA_041744375.1 Acidimicrobiia bacterium
ACAGCAGCGAGCCGCCCCCGAAATCCCCCACCAGATTGAGGGGAACCACCGGCTCGGCGCGAGTTCCAATGGCCGACAAGGCTCCCGAGGCGGCGATGTAGTCGATGTCGTGGCCGGCCCGCCCGGCCAGGGGGCCGTCCTGGCCCCATCCCGTCATACGTCCGTAGACGAGGGCGGGGTTGCGCGCCAGACACGGGTCCGGACCCACTCCCAGTCGTTCGGCCACCCCCGGCCGGAAGCCCTCCACCAGCACGTCCGCCTCGGCCACCAGCGCCAGCACCAGATCGAGCCCCGCGGCGGCTTTCAAGTCGATTGCCACCGAGCGTTTGCCCCGATTGAGCAGGTCGGTGGCGGTGGCCGAGTCGTGTTCTCTCCGCGCCTGCGACGGTCGAATCACCTGCACCACATCTGCCCCCAGGTCGGCCAGCACCATGGCGGCATGAGGGGCCGGGCCGAGCCCCGCCAATTCGACGATGCGCACACCGCTCAGAGGTCCTGGCATGGGCCGAGACTCAGGCGTCGACGAGGTAGCAGGCCGCCATGTGGCCCCCGCCCTTGTCCTCGAGCGGCGGATGCACGTTCTCGAAGCACACGTCCGTGGCCCACGGGCAGCGCTGGATGAAGCGGCATTCGGGCTCGGGGTTGATGGCCTTGGAGATACCCCCCTTGATCTCGACGGGGGTGCGGACATAGGAGGGGTCGGGCACCGGAACGGCCGAAAGCAACGCCTTCGTGTACGGGTGCTTGGGGTTGGCCAGGATCTCCTCGGTGGGCCCGATCTCCACGATCTTCCCGAGGTACATCACGGCGATGCGGTCGCACATGTAGCGGGCGACGGCGAGATCGTGGGTGATGTACAGATACGACACCCCCAGGTCCTTGGCCAGGTTGGTCATCAGCTCCATGATCGAGATGCGGATGCTGACATCGAGCATGGACGTGGGCTCGTCGGCCACGACGAACGACGGATTCATCACGAGAGCGCGCGCCACGGCGACACGCTGACGTTGTCCACCCGACAGTTCGTGGGGATACCTGAACAAGAAGCTCTCCGGCGGGGTGAGGCCCACCAGGCGCAAGAGCTCGAGGACGCGCTGCTCCCGGTCGGTGATCGTTCCCACCTTCTGGACTGCCATCGGCTCGGAGACCGTGTCGAAAATCGTCCGGCGGGGATTCATCGACTCGTACGGATCCTGGAAGATCATCTGCACGCGACGGCGGAACTCCTTCACTCCGCTCCGACTGATCTTGGCCACGTCCTTTTCGTATTCGGCGTCGCTGAACACGATCTTGCCCGCCGTCGGCTCCATCAGCTTGACCAGCATCCGCCCGGTGGTGGACTTGCCACACCCCGACTCCCCCACCAACCCGAGGCTCTCGCCGGGAGCGATGTCGAAGCTGATGCCGTCGACGGCGTGGATGAACTGGTTGGGCGAACGGAACATGCCCCGGGAGATGGGGAAACGCTGCTCGAGGTCGCGGACCGAGAGCAGAGGCTTCGTCTGGGGGGGCGTGGCGGCGGGAGCAGTCATCGCTGGAGGGCCTCCTCCAGGGCAGGAACATCTTCGTGATTCCAACAAGCCACCTTGTGGCCGCCGCCGATGTCGAGCAAGGGGGGTTCCTCCTCGGTGCAGCGCCGGGTGGCGAAAGGGCAGCGGGGATTGAAACGGCACCCGGCCGGCGGGCGCAGGAGGTCGCACGGCTCACCTTCCAGAGGCGCCAGTACCCGGCGCGGGCCGGTGATGGAGGGAGTCGACCGCAACAGCAGATAGGCGTAGGGATGGCGGGGGCGGGCGAACACTTCGGAGGTGGGTCCGTACTCGACCAGCTTCCCGGCGTACATGACCCCCAACGAGTCGGTGACCTCGGCGATCACGGCGATGTCGTGGGAGATGTAGATGATCGACATCCCCATCTCGGCCTGGATGCGCTTTAGCTCCTTGAGAATCTGGTCCTGCACGATCACGTCGAGGGCGGTGGTGGGCTCGTCGGCGATGATCAGGCTGGGGCTGCAGGCCAGCGCCATGGCGATGACCGCCCGCTGGCGCATGCCCCCGGAGAACTCGTGTGGGTAACGGTCGAGCATCTCGCCGGGGAGTCCGACCGAGCCGAAGAGCCGCTCCATATGGTGGCGCTGCTCGTCGTAGCTCATCATTCCCCGGAAATGGGTGTCGAGCACCTCGCGGATTTGGTCTCCCACCTTGTACACCGGATTCCAGGAGTTCATCGCTCCCTGGAACACCATGGCGATGTCTTTCCACCGGCGCGCGCGCATCTCCTCGTCCGAGAGCGCCAGCAGGTTCTCACCATCGAGGCGGATCTCCCCCGATATGTATTCGGCGTTCGACGGCAGCAGCCGCAGGAGAGAGAGGGCGACCGAGGTCTTACCGCAGCCGGACTCTCCCACCAGGCCGACCGCCTCACCCTGGTGAACGGTGAAGCTCACGTCGTCGACCGCCGAGACCTCCCCCGCCTTGATCTTGTAGTGCATCACCACGTCGTCGACCTCGAGCAACGGCTTGGTCGGGTCGATCTGTCGCGTGCGCAGGCTCTCGAGAGAAACAGTCATCAGTCCCCTTTCAGTTCACCGGGCACGGAGGCGGGGGTTGATCACTTCGTCCATGCCCCGACCGACAATGAAGAAGGCGAAGGCGAGGAACGACACGGCCAGACCGGCGGGGAACAGCAGCCACCAGAAGTCCGTGCCGCTGAGTAGGTAACCCTGGGTCTGGGCGGTGTTGATCATGACACCCCACGTCATGGGGACATTGAGGAGGCCGAAGAACGACAGGGTGGCCTCGATGGCGATCGCCTCGGTCACCCCGAACATCATGAACAGGAAGGTCAGGGGCAGGACGTTGGGAACGATGTGGCGGAAAATGACGTGCCAGTCACCCCCGCCGGCCACCCGGGCGGCGTCGATGTAGGCCTTGACCTTGATGGCCAGCGCCTGGGACTTGAGGACGATGGCGGTCCCCCCGAACCCGTTGAGGACTCCGATAAGCAATCCCAGCATGACCATGTTGATCGAGAAAGCTGCGCTCAAGACGATGAGAAGCGGCAGCAGGGGCATCAAGAGGATGAGGTCGGCGAAACGCATCAGGCCACCGTCGATCCACCCGCCGTAATAGGCGGCTATTGCCCCGACGGTGGTGGCGAACAGGACGGTCGTCAGGGCGGCCACGGCCCCGAGCAGGAAGGCGGCCCGCGTGCTGTACAACAACTGGGAGAAGATGTCGCGCCCCTGGGGGTCGGTGCCCAGGAAGTGGGGGTAGTCACCGGCGAGGGTGGGGGGCGCCGGTTGAAGGCGAACGGTCACCGTGTCGCCCAGGCTGGTGAGGGGACCGAACCGCAGACGCGCCTCCTGGTACTCCATCTCGCTGATGGGGTCGGTGACCTCCTCCACTACCGTCACCTCAACGGCCACCGAGTCGTATCCCACTACTGGGTCGTAGATGGCCGGGTCCCACACCGTGGCCATGAGGATCGGGTGGATGATGGCCATGACGGCGAAGATGGCGATCATCGCCAGGCCCACCAATCCCAGCTTGTTGTCGCGGAACAGCGCCCAGTTGCGGGCGAAGCTGCGCCGGAACAGACGGAGCCGGATGCGCCATATGGGAGTGTCCGCCAAGGCTCGGGTGGCCAGTTCCCGGGCCAGGTCATCGCCCGTGGCCCGGGAAACCTCATGCTTGGTGGTGCGCTCGTTGATGCTCAAGCCGGCCCTTTCACGAGATGCGAATGCGGGGGTCGAGGACCGTGTAGAGGATGTCGGCCACGAGGTGACCCACCAACGCCAGCACGCCCGTTATCGACAGGGCTCCGATGGCCAACGGGAGGTCGTTGACCCCGATGGCCTGCAAAAAAATCAGGCCCATGCCGGGCCAGGAAAATATCGTCTCGGTGATGATGCCGCCCCCGATGACGAACGCCAGCGCCAGCACGAGCGAGGTGGTGACGGGCAGCATGGCGTTGCGGGCGGCGTGCCGGTCGCGGATGGCGCGGTCGTGGAGGCCCTTGGCCCGGGCCGTGAGGATGTAATCCTCACCGAGCGTCTCCAGCATGGAACTGCGAGTCAGGAGCATCGTTGCCCCGAAGGCCACCAGGCCGAGGGTGACCACGGGCAGGACCGTGTGGTGGGCGATGTCGGCGGCATAGGTGCGCATGGGCGACAGATACCAGTAGAGCAACAACCCTCCCACCGTCACCAGGGCCGCCCCCTGCCGCAGGCGATGCTCCACCACTGGGTTGGTGGCGAAGCGCTTGATGGCCAGACGCATCAGACCGTAGAGGACGCCGGTTATCACGACCGTGAGGACGATCAACTCGAACACGTCGTTGGCGAGAAAAGGCGCGCCCTGCCACAGGCGGGCATCGATGAACCGGCCGATGGGAAACCACCCCAGGAAGAATCCGAACAGCCACAGCATGACGATGGCGAACCAGGGGTAGAAAACGGTCTGGAGGAACACCCCGCCGACGATGAGCCCCTGCTCGGTCTTTCCGCCCCGCCCCCAGGCGATGAGCTTGCCCGTCTTGAAGCCGAGCCAGAAGGCGAACAGGGTGGCGGTGAGGAAGAGATAGAGCGTGCGGGGAAGGGCGTTCCAGAGGATGGCGGACACCTCCTGGGGGTATCTGCTGAAGCTGACCCCTAGATCCCCGCGAAAGAAGTTGGTGATGTAGGTGAAGTACTGGATGTGGAGGGGTTGGTCGAGACCCAGCCGGGCCCTCAGATCGGCCCGGGCGGTGAGAGGGATGGAAGGATCACCGATGAGCGTGTCGGAGACGTCGCCCGGCATGAGCTGGAGGATCAGCCAGATCACGCTCAAGAAGATCACGAACAGGATCCCCATCTGGATGAAACGACGGAGGAGGAACTTGATCATGGGGCTGAACTCGATCCTCTCGTGTCGATGCAGGAATCACCACTCGGCACGGGCGCCAACCTAGCAGTACGAGCAGAAAGTTGGGGGGTGGCTCCCGGCCACCCCCCAACTTCTCTCATCGGTCGATCCGTCCGATCGCGCTCAGCGAGCGGCCACCGTGCCCTGGGCACCATTTATGAACTGGAGGCCCGAGAGGGTCTCGGTGAACGGGAAGTCGACAGAGTTGTTGTAGAACTCCAGGATGGGGGTGTCGAACAGCGGGATGTGGGGCTTGTCGCGGGCGATGAGCCGCTCCATCTCCCACAGGATCTCCCGCGCCTCGTCCAGGTCCTGGGTGGCGTCGTAGGCAGCCACGAGAGCGTCGTACTCCTCGCTGCTGTACTGGGTGTTGTTCGAGCCGCCCCCGGTGCCGAAGAAGGCTCCGTGGAACGACGGGAACGCCGCGTTCCCCAACGAGTACCCGAGGATGAACATGTCGAAGTCGCTCGTGTACTGGTTGTCGTCGTCCGTGGCGAACACATCCGCCACAATCTTGTTGAAGTCCGTCGGGAGCGAAAGGATGGGGATGCCCATCTCGATGGCCACCCCCGAGATGTAGTTGCCGAACGTGGCCCGGAACGGGTCGTAGGACGCCGTCGGGGTCAACATGTCGATCTGCTCGACGGTGTTCCCGTCGGGATCGATCAGGCCTTCACCGGGCGAGAACGTCAGGCCCTCCGCCGGGGTGGCGGAGTAGTCCACGCCCTCACCGGACCATCCGGGGGGAGTTGCCCAATCGTAACCGGCCTCGGTGAGGATCCTGATGGCCTCGGCGCGACGGGTGTCGTCGTCGGCTCCCGCCAGCTGGCTCTCGGCTATCTCGGCCGCCGCCACTTCGTCATACCACGCCGCGTTGCCCTCCGGAAGGATGGCGTACAGCGGGTAGGGGATGTCCTGGAGGAGGCTCTCGGTCACGAACTCCTTGTTGATGAGCACCGCCACGGCGTCACGGAACGCCGAGTCGGACATGGGAGCGCGGCTGTGGTTGAAGGCCACGAACCGGAACCCGTTGACCTGGTTGACGATGGCCGTCAGGTCATCATTACCGAGCACCTGATCCTGGAACCCACGCTGCATGCCCAAGGGATTGAGGAGGAACTCCACCTCACCGTTGGCCAGCGCCAGCACGGCCGCCTCCTGCCCCCCGTAGAGCGGGAAGTTGAAGTTGTCGGCGAACGGTCCTTCCGTCCAGGTGACACCGCCCGATTCCCGGGTGACGCCGGCGTCGGAGTACGTGTCGTTGGCCACCGAGGCGGCGAAGCTGCCTTCCTGACGCTCGGCGAAGATGGTGGCACCGCTGGCGGGAGCACCCTCGCCGGAGGCGGCCACCAGCGTGGTGGCCGGGTCGTCGGAGGCACGGGCCTCTTCGACCACGTCGGCCCAGAAGTGCTCGGGCATGACCGGCATCAACGGCACGCCGTTGCCCGGTCCCCACAGACCGAGACCGGGCTCGGTGTTGAAGGTGACCCGCACGGTGGTGTCGTCCACCGCCTCGACCGAGTCGACTACGTCGGCGTCCACGAAGTCGGCCCAGTTGGCGGCCAGCTGGAACTCGACCGCGGTCTCCCAGGTGAACGCCACGTCCGAGGCTGTCACCGGCTCACCGTCGGACCAGACGACGTCGTCGCGGAGGGTGATCTCACCAACCCACACGTCGCCGTCCTGTACGGTCGGCTCGAGCTCGCCTGCTGCCAGATCGGGAACCAGCTCCAAGCCGGGGAGCTGGACCGTGTAGGGGGAGCGAGCGCTCGGCTGCAATACGTAGCCGTTCCACACGGTGCTGCCCGAGGTGTCGTAGTAACTCCACAGGTTGTCGGTGGTCATGTCCTGGAAGATGCCCAGGGTGTAGGTGTCCAGATCTCCGGTAGCCGGGGGAGGCGTCTCATCGGGCTCGGTGGTGTCCGGATCCGGGTCCGGGTCCGGGGCCGGAGCAGTGGTCGCGTCGGGGTCACCGGCCGTGGTCGTCGTCGGGTCGGCCGTGTCGCCTGTGCAGGCGGCGGCAACCAGCGATAACACGGCAATGAGTGCAAAGAGACGTACGAATGACGCCTTCTTTCTCATAGCTTGCATCGAGTATTCCCTCTTCTTTGGGTGCAATTGACGCGCGGGAACCAACCCCGCGGTATATACGCAGAAGCATAGACCCTCCCGGGAGAGGGTCGCAACTATGCCAGCCAGGCACGCGGCACCGGATGACCCCCGATGGTCGCCGCCCCTTTAGGCTCATGGGGAGCATGGAACAGGAGCGTGAGCGCACAGTGGATGAGATCGCCTGGCGCGCCGACCCGGACCGTGCCCAGAGAACCCGCACGGCCGAGTTCATGCGCCGTCACTCCATCGCCACCTACGACGAGCTCGAGGACCGTTCCATAGCCGACCCGGATTGGTTCTGGGCGTCGGTAGTCGAGTACCTGGTGATCCCGTTCTCGGCTCCCTTCACACGGGTGTCCGACACGACGGGAGGTCCCGAGTGGACGACGTGGTTCATCGACGGGGAGCTAAACCTGTCCGAGGTGTGCGTCGACCGCTGGGCCCGGCAGACGCCGCAGACGCCGGCTGTGGTGGCCGAGCACGAGGACGGATCGAGCCGCACGCTCACTTTCGTCGAGCTCCAGTCGGAGGTGGCGGCCCTGGCGGGGGGACTACGCGCCTTGGGGGTGGCGGCGGGCGATGCCGTCGCCGTGTATCTGCCCATGTCGTCTGAGGCGGTGGTCAGCCTGTTGGCCATCGCCCGACTCGGGGCAGTGTTCATCCCCATCTTCTCGGGGTACGGGGCCGAAGCCGTGGCCGGCCGCCTCCACGATCCCCGGCCCAAGGTACTCATCTGTGCCGACGGCTTCACCCGTCGAGGCCGCCTGGTGGAAATGAAAGAAGCGGCCGACGCGGCCGCCGACCTGGCCGGCGGGCTCGAGCACGTCGTCGTGGTCGACTATGCCGGCC